>CALMYB010000006.1 GCA_937873515.1 uncultured Acidobacteriota bacterium | reverse complement strand
ACGCCGATAATAGCGGTTTAGTTGTTTCATTTCAGTAGTTTAGCCTATACGTTTTTCAGCTTAACTACCATAGACCCATTAAAAATTAGTAATTGTTACTTAGCCCCGGGGAGATCTGCTTCAAAGGTACGCGACGGAGCAATCCATCTCTACCAATTAACAATTCGCCAAGTGACAATTTACAATGCGTGCGGCCTTTATTGTCCATTGTAAATTGGGAAATTGTCTATTGATAAAACCTATCTCAATTCGCATGCGCACTCGCTGCAGGGTATGCCGCGGGCAAGGCCGAATTGAAGGATCGCTTGAAATCGCAGAGATAATGTGCTAGCCTAAAAAGGAACATCAGGAGTGGTCCCGAGAACGGGATCCGGCAACCGGCGAGAAACGGTGCTTTGGGGTGAAAACCTCGATGTGCGAAAGCGAAACGCTTTCAGAAATCTCAACAGTTCGCATGCTAAAGGCCCTCTTCTCTTGATGTGAGACGAGGGCCTTTTTCTGTTCCTGATGTATTTCACCAAAAAAGGAGAATACATCAATGACACACTATCCGATCTTTGTTTACACCCTTAGCAACGGAATTTCTGCGATTAAGTTCGTACATTTGGTCCCGGAGGACGATCAGGAGGAGCGAATCGGCATCACCGTAACTTTTCCTTGTGATCCCTACGATGGTTACGGTGCTCTTACGCCAGAGGCGAGGAGTGAGCTTATCAACATAGGCAGGGCCGAAATGCTCCGATCAGGCCTTCCGGTTTGCGTCGTCTTCGGGTCGAACGACTGTGCGTATCTCAAAGAGGGCTTTTATCAGGATTCCAAGACGCCGCCGCGGCTTACCAACGAACTCACTGCCGAGAACTGCGATCCCGAGGTTTGGGCTCAGATTCATGCAGAGCTCACAAAGAACGAAGTCGATGTCGGCGGCAGGCCGATCCTACCGGCAAAGAGGAACGAATTGATCTTTTAGTGCTAAACCGGGGCCGGAATCGAGCGGTTGCGGCCCCGCTCGACCCGCAAGCCAAACGAGCTTGCGGGCAATAACTCTTCCGAAGAATGTATATTGAAGAACCTGCTACGATCAAAAATTGCGAACTCATTTTCGAATGTCCGAAACAGTGGGATGAACTGGAACCGACGGCAAATAAAGCCGTGCGGTTTTGCGGGACCTGCGATAGAGGAGTCTATCTCGCTGAGGATGAGGACACGTTGGCAATGCTCGCCGCGGCCGGAAAGTGTGTCGCTTTCGCTGACTCAACGAACACGTTGGAAGAACTACCGTTACGTATTGTCGGCATGTTTGTGCCTGTTGAGGACGCTGGCGATCCCGGAACAGATTTCCGTTTAGATCCCAAATGAAGGGCCTCATTATACAAAAAGCAAGTTTGAATGACGCGAAGTTACTCGCAGCCCTTGCCTACACGACGTTTTGGGATGCGGGCCGGAATCGAGCGGTTGCGGCCCCGCTCGACCCGCAAGCCAAACGAGCTTGCGGGCAATAACTCTTCCGAAAAATGTATATTGAAGAACCTGCTACGATCAAAAATTGCGAACTCATTTTCGACTGTCCGAGACGGTGGGATAAACTGGAACCGACCGCAAACAAAGCCGTGCGGGTTTGCGGAACCTGCGATAGAGAGGTCTATCTCGCTGAGGATAGAGAGGCGTTGGCTGTGCTCGCCGCGGTTGGAGAATGTGCCGCATTCGCCGGACCGGCAAACATATTCGAGGATCAAGAACGGGATATCTTTGATCTTGATCCCTTATTCGCCCCATACCGGCCAGGAATCAGATGTCTCTTTAGAACCCAAATGAACGACCTCATTATACGAATGGCGAATCAGAAAGACGCGAAGCTGCTGACCGAACTGTCTTACACGACCTTTTGGGATGCATTCGCGTCGCATCCGAAGAATGCGCCCGAGGATATGAAGCATTATATGCAGCAGGCATTCACCGAGGAGCAGATCGCGTTGGAGTTGGCTGATCAGAATACTTTCTTTCTGATCGCCGAGCTCGATGAGAAGGCGGCTGGTTATGCGAAGATCGTTCGCGACGCGACCGAGGAAGGCATCACGGCCGAGCGTCCGATCGAACTCGCGAGGCTCTATTCGCACCAGGAATATTTAGGCAAAGGCGTCGGACAGAACCTGATGAACGCGTGTGTCGAATTTGCACAAGAAACCCGCCACGACGTGATCTGGCTCGGTGTCTGGGAGTACAACCCGCGAGCGATCGCGTTCTACGAAAAAAACGGATTTCGAGCCGTTGGAAAACACGTCTTCCAGCTTGGTTCTGACCGGCAAACGGATCTTCTAATGCAAAAAGACGTTTGATCTCGGTTATTTGTGATGCTGTTTGAAAAAATCCCAGATGACATCCGTTGCGTTCAGATCTTTTGAAGGCTCGTCCGCCTCGTCGCGTCCTTTATTGCCGCCCGGCCACGCGTGCAGGCCGCCTTTTATCAAGATCACCTCGACATCGCTTTGCGGCGCGCAGCCCACATACTTTTCGGTCGTGATGTTACCTTTAACCGACTTTTCGGGCACGCTCCGGCAGCCGGAATTCTTGCTCCAATATGCCGCGCCATCTTTGACCGACTTATACGGTTCGGATTGCGCGGGTTCGATCTGCGCGCGTTGGCTCATGCCGCCGTCATACGGAACGGCGGTGTCTGAGGTTCCGTGGATCAAGAGTATCGCGACTTTGCCCGCGGGCCGCGGCGAACTCGCAAAAATAGAACCTGAAACGGGTGCCGCGGCTGCGATCTTGTCCGAGAGCTTTGCGGCAAGATAGCTTGATATCATCGCCCCGTTAGAGAAACCTGTCAGATAAACGCGGCTCCTATCGACCCCGTATTCCGCGACAAGGCTGTCGATCAGCTTCGATATGAACGCAGCATCGTCAACGTTGTTCCGCATCGTAAAGGCGCAGCAGCCGACGGCATTGAACGTTAAAAGGGCGTTGCCCATGCGGCCAGCGCCGTTCGGGTAAGCGACGACAAAATTCTCCTTGTCGGCCTTCTCGCTGAAGCCGCTCATTCTGACCATATTCTGGGCGTTTCCGCCGCCGCCGTGAAAAGCGATAACTAGCGGCAGTGAACTGCCTTTCTTGTACCCCGACGGCAGGTGAAGAATGTAGCTTCGCTTTACGCCGTTGACGTCGATCTCACGGGTTCCGGCCGGGCTCTGCTGCTGTTCGGCACGGCGAGCCTCGATCATTTTTCGAAAGCGTCCGCCGCCTTGTCCGCAAACAATGGTTGTCGATAGTGCGGTCAAGGCGAGCAACGCGGTCACATATACTGCTTTCATAGGATCATTTCTCCAGATCGCCATTTCTTTTGACGCAGCGCGCCTTTCGATTGGCGAAAAATGCCAGTCGGTTCTATCTTCCGATTGACTGTTCCTTTCTGTAGTGCGATACTGTTGCATCTGTGCGACATATCAAGAACCCGCCAAATCCTTACAACAGACTGTCAGCCGAATTCGTCGGTGAACCGCCGCCGACAAAGCTTGAGATCTTCGAGGAAACAGCGACAAAAAAGGTCATTACAAAGGCCTTTGCCTCCGGCTGGGAAGGCGGTTGGCGTTACACGGTAAATTGCTATCGAGGGTGTGTTCACGGATGCACGTATTGCTTTGCCCGGCAGTACCACGAATATCTCGGCTACGGTGCCGGCACGGATTTCGAGACGAAGATAGTCGTCAAACCGAACGCACCGCAACTGCTTCGCAACGAGTTGAAGAAATGTCGGGACAAGATGCCGCACCTCGATTTTTCGTTCGCGACCGATCCTTACATCGCTCTCGAGGCGGAATACAAGCTTACGCGCCAATGCCTCAAGGTGTGTGCCGAGTTTCGCGTGCCGGTCAGCATCGTCACAAAATCGCCGCTTGTCACCCGCGACATCGATATTTTGCAGAAGCTCGAAGGGGTGAGTGTTTTCTTCTCGATCCCGTTCCTGACGCGCGAGAAGTCGAATCCATTCGAGCCTTACGCGCCCGTTCCGGAAGCTCGTTTTCGTGCGATGCGAACCGTCGCTGACGCCGGGATCGCGGTCGGCATCGGCATTGCGCCGATCATTCCGGGTTATAACGAGTCGGACATCCCAGGGTTGTTGGAAGCGGCGAAAGATTGCGGTGCGACGCGTGCATTTATGTCGATGCTGCATATCGACACCGACTCGATCGAGGAATATTTCGTTGCGAAGATGAAGGAACGCGTGCCCGAAACCCGCGTTGCAAAGATCATCAATTCGATGAAACGCGAACGCGGGGGCACCTTGCGGCACAGGTCTTACAAAGAACGAATGACCGGCAAGACCGAGCAATGGGAAGTAACGCAAAAGCTTTTCGATTTCCACTCGCGGCGGCTTGGGTTTAACACAAAAGAACACGACGCGGATCACCTTTCCGACACACCACAAACACCCACCACGATCGCTGAACCCATCCAGCAGACGCTGTTTTAGGATGCGAGGAGTCCGACAGGATCCGTGCCTGCCGAACTCGGTTCTGGTTTTTTTGTGCAAATCGTGCATTTCGTGCATTTTGTGCATTTTGTGCGGTTTGATACGTTTCGTGCGGAATGTGCTTCAAACGGGTGCGTCGTTTCGCTATGATGACAACACGGTCGAGACGACCGCTGGTCTTTGAAAAAATGTGAATGGTGAATGGCGGAGCTAAAGCTCCCCTCCTTACGAAGGAGGGGTGGCAGCCGCCTCGGCTGACGAGGTGGTTCTCTTTTTCGAATTGCGTCCACTGCGGCTCGACAAAAGAGAACGCAAAGGCCGCCAAGCGAAACCCCGCAGAGACCGCCAAGCGAAATCCCGCAAAAATCCTAGTCCCCGTAGGGGACGCGAGATCATAGCCCAGGGTAAGGCAGTCGCGGCCGCCACCCTGGGTAATAGTGCCCAAACAACCTCGGAGCTTGCGGAGCACGCGACAGGGAAATGTCGGCGGCCGAGCCGCCTCCGGGAATTCATTTTCCGTCCTAGACCACGTCGTAAACGACGTGGCTATGCGGGGCCATTGTCGGCGGCAAGCCGCCTCCAAGATCCGCTTTGTGAGACCTTCGGTCGGGCGAGCCCGACCGCACTGCGATGCGGCAAGCCGCCTCCAAGAGAACTGAAAACGGAGAATTGAGAATGGAAAGTGCGGTTTGATATTTTTTTGCGAAATTTTGGGACAGATCACGTAAGTGATTGATAGAACATCACTTATTTGTCCCAAAGGCTGTCCCAGAGCTGTCCCACGAGCGTCTTGGCCGGGACAACGAACTCCGAACGGAACAAGGCACTAGTGGTTCGTGGCAAGCTTCTTTGCCTGGATAGGATTTTCCGCTAACCTGAATTTATGCAGAACAGAATAGAAGTTTTTGAACAGATGCTTGCGGCCGACCCGTCGAACACAATGGTGATGTTCGGCCTTGCGAAGGAATACGAGAAGCTTGGCGACGACGCGAAAGTGATCGCGATGCTCGAGCCATACATTGCCGCGGCCGAAGACGAAGGCAACGCCTACGGCGTGCTCGCCGCCGCCTACGCACGTTCGGGCGAACGCGAAAAGGCGATCGAGACTTACCGCAAAGGCATCGACGTCTCGATGGCCCACGGTCATCCGTCAATGGCGAACGAATACAAAATGGCGATCGAGATCGACCTTGCCGACTAAACCTTTCTTCCGACTTTGTCGTATGCTAAGAGAAAGTTTTCAATTCGACAATTCAAGGAGTTCCCTGTTATGAAGGCATTTTATGCGTTTGCAGCGATCGCATTGTTTGCGGTTTCATCTTTTGGCCAGCGTGAGCTTGGGGCAAAACCGACAAAGACCGGCGGGCCTTTGATGTTCGAGCAGGCGGTCTTTGATGTTCAGGATTACGACATCTCTGTGAAGGCCGATCCCGCGACAAGGTCGATATCGGGAACTACCGTTATGACGGCAAAGGCCGTCATTCCCTCGGACGTGATCGTCCTTGATCTCGACACGCCGTACAATGTCGAGTCGGTCACGGAAAACGGCCAACCGCTGCGTTATGTTCGCAAGGACGGCCAGATCCGCATATATTTCCCTTACTCGAAACAGGTCGGCGAAACGATCAAGACAAAGATCGTCTATTCGGGAACTCCGCGAGTGGCCCCACGGCCGCCGTGGGTCGGCGGATTTATGTGGGAAAAGACAAAGGACGGTGCTGATTGGATATCGGTGGCGCTGCAGAACGACGGTGCCGATCTGCTCTTCCCGTGCAAAGATCATCCTTCGGACAAGCCCGCGACCGTCTCGATGCACATCACCGTGCCGGATCCGCTCTATGCGACGGCTCCGGGAAAGCTCGTCGGTATTAAGAAGAACGGCGACAAAACTTCCACATACAACTGGCGAATGACCAACCCGATCGGTAATTATTCGATCGTGTTCAACGCGGCGCCATACAAGGTCGTCAAAGATTCGTATCGCTCGATCGCGGGAACGGTTATACCGATATTCTTCTACGTTCTGCCTGAGGATGCCGACAAGGCCGCGGGCCTCATCGCCGAGCAGAAGAAATATCTCAAATATTACGAACACTACCTTGGGCCGTATCCTTTCCGCTCGCAGAAGGTCGGCATCACCGAGACGCCGCATCTCGGAATGGAACATTCGACGAATATCGCCTACGGCAACCATTTCAAATATGATGCGGACGGCACGGATTTCCTCCTGCTGCACGAATTCGGACACGAATATTGGGCAAATCTCGTAACGGCGAGCGATTGGCGTGATTTCTGGATCCACGAGGGTTTCCAATCCTATATGGACGCTCTATATCAGGAATACCTGCACGGCAAGGACGCATATATGAAGCGAATGGCCGCGACCGCGACCAGATTCCGCAACAAACAGCCCATCGCTCCTCGCGAACCGAAGATCGCCTATCAGGTCTATATGGCCGAACCGGATTACACGAAGTCCGACGGCGACATCTACGGGAAGGGCGCATATTTCCTGCACACGCTGCGTTACCTGATCGGCGACAAGGCGTTTTTCAATGCCCTTCGCCATATGGCTTACCCTGACAAAGCTCACGAATCTTACACCGACGGCCGCCAGGAACGCCTCGTTACGACGGACGACTTTCTAACGACCGCCGAGAAAGATTCCGGTATGAAGCTCGACTGGATCTTCGAAATGTACGTTCGCCAGCCGAAACTGCCAAAGCTCGTGACCAGCGTGAGCGGCAACACGCTCAGTCTTCGTTGGGAAACGCCGAACAATATGCCGTTCCCGATGCCCATCGACGTCGTGATCAACGGCAAGACCCAACGCGTCGAAATGCCCGACGGCCGCGCAACGGTGAGCTTCACCGGCGCCGCTCCCGTCATCGACCCCAACGGCTGGGTTCTTAAGGCGCAGTAGAGGAGAATTTTGCTTGCGGTCGAACTTGTTCGGTCGTATTCTGACAATGATATGAACACGCAGCTTGAACAGGCGTTAGCTTTGCCCATACCCGAGCGGATCAAACTCGTTGAGGATATTTGGGACAGCATTGCCGCTGTCCCGGATGCTGTTAAACTAACGGACGCGCAAATGGCGGAGCTCGAGCGGAGACTTGAAGATTACCGTGAGAATCACGACGACCTCATTCCCTGGGAAACGATCAAGGCAGAAGCCCTCGCTCGTAAATGAAACATCCAATAGAGTTCCGCCCCGCTGCGCGACAGGAATTCGACGAGGCGGCAGACTGGTACGAAACGCAGGTTCCGGGCCTTCGAGTTACGTTTGTTCACGCTGTCGATGAGGTACTGCTAAGGATATCGACTTCGCCGCTTGCTTTCCCGCTTGTCCACGGTTCTCAAGTTCGTTGTGCAATCATCAAGAAATTCCCTTACGTCGTTCTCTTTGAGGTCGAGGGTGACGTTAGGATTCTTGTGCATGCCATTTTTCATACAAGTCGCAATCCTCGCAATTGGCAAGCCCGTTTGAGAAGCAAGTAGCCGCACCGCCTTTTCTCCGAAGCTGATTGTCAATTATTAATCAGTAATTACTAACTAATCTGCGGAGAGCTTCGTCTCTATTGCCTTGACCGACTTACGCTCGGTGTCGAGGATCTGTTTCTTTCGCTCGATGCCCCAGCGGTAGCCGGCGAGTTTGCCGTCGGAGGCGATCACGCGATGGCAGGGTGTGACGAGTGCGACAGGGTTGGTTGCGCAGGCACGTGCGACGGCTCGGACGGCTTTTGGATTCCCAATATTCTCGGCAACCTCGGCGTAAGAACGCGTCTCGCCGTACGGAATTTTGCGGAGCTCCGACCAGACGCGCATCTGAAATGCGGTCGCACGCAGGTCAAGCGGGAGTGTAAGAATTGTGGTCTCGCCATCGAGGCTTCGCAAGATCGCCGTTACGGCACTTCTGAGCTTTTCGCCTGTGTTCTCGATCTTCGCGGCGAAAAATTCACCGGCGAGTTCGTTACGAAGCTCTTCTTCGGTTTCGCCGAAGATTACAGAGCAGATTCCCCGTTCGGTCGCGGCAACCAGCAATTTACCTAATGGTGATTCGACGATGGTGTAACCGATCGTCTCGCCCTTACCGCCTTTCTTGTACGTTGCGGGTGTCATTCCGAGGCGCTCCCCGGCCTTTTCATAAAGTGCGCGGCTCGATCCAAAACCACTGTCGTAGAGCGATGTAGTTACATCCGTCTCCCTTACGTTCTCTTTGAAATTCTCTATTCTTGTCATATCGATAACCTCTTTTGGCGAAACGCCGAGCAGCGTTTGGAATGTTCTGCGCAAATGGCCGGGAGTTACGCCAAGCTCGCGGGCAACCTCCTCGACGGTCGTGCCGTCTCCCGCGGCCCGGCGCATTGCGTCGAACGCTTTTGCAACTAATGCAGCGGTAATACCGGGAAAATACTCCCTATCCGGCCGACACCGCTTGCACGGGCGAAATCCCGCCCTCTCAGCATCGGTCCGTGTCGAGAAGAACGACACGTTCTCGCGTTTTGGCGGCCGAGACGCGCACGAAGGCCTGCAGAAGATGCCGGTGGTCCGCACGGCGAAAAAGAACACGCCGTCAAAGGCACTCGCCTTATTCTTGACCGCAAGCCATTTCCAGTCAGCGTCAATATTCGATTCTCGCCCCACAGCCATCTGCATATTTCAAAGTCTAGTTCTTGCCCTAGTGTGCCATATATCCGAAAACGCACTTGCAATTTTATTTTGTTCTCCGCCGCCGACAAAAAGAGGACTGGGTTGTCGCTGCTTTTGCTCAAATTGCCCGATTTTTGCGGATTTGGTATTGTTAAAGGTTACTCACACTATAAATTTCTGTTATTAAGGGATCAGAATTAATGGCAACAGCATCCGAAAAGATCGATAAGAACACGATCGTGGCAGAGCCCGCGAATACGACCGAAGGCGATGGTTACAACCCGGACACGAAGATGCAGGAAACTGCGAAAGGTGCGGCAAGCAAGGCTGAGGCGAAACCTGCCGCGACGAAAGGCACGGCGAAAGGCGATAAGTTTGAGGGCCTCTCGCCTGAGACGCTCGTCGGACTTTATCGGACGATGTATCTCTCGCGTCGCATCGACGACAAGGAAATTCAGCTAAAGGGCCAGAACAAGATATTTTTCCAGATCTCGGGTGCCGGACACGAAGCGATGCTCGTCGGTGCAGCTCTTGCGATGAAGCCCGCGTACGACTGGTTCTTCCCGTATTATCGCGACCGTGCGCTGATGCTCGGGCTTGGAATGACTGCCCTCGAGATGCTCTTTTCCGCCGTCGGGGCCGAGGCTGATCCGAATTCCCACGGCCGCCAGATGCCTTCGCACTGGGGAAAAAAGGAGCTGAATGTTCCCTCGCAGTCTTCCTGCACAGGCTCGCAGGCTCTTCATTCCGTCGGAGCTGCCGAGGCGAGCTATCGAGCGTCGCTCGTCAAGGATCTGCAGGACAAGATCGTCGGTTACAAAGGCGACGAGATCGTCTATATGTCGGTCGGCGACGGCACGACAAGCGAGGGCGAATGGTGGGAAGCGCTGAATACCGCCTCGAACCTCAAGCTGCCAGTGATCTTTGTTGTCGAGGATAACGGTTACGCGATCTCGACTCCGGTCGAGGTTGGAACGGCCGGCGGCGATGTCTCGAAACTCGTCGCGGGATTCCCGGATCTTTATATCCAGAATGTTGACGGCACTGACCCGATCGCATCTTACGCGGCGTTCAAGAGCGCGGTCGAATATTGCCGCGAGCGAAAAGGCCCGGCATTCATTCGCGGCAAGGTCATACGGCCATATTCGCATTCGCTCTCGGACGACGAGAAGCTCTATCGCCCCGAAGAAGAGCGTCAGGCCGAGGCCGCGATCGACCCGATCACGACATTCGCCGAATTCCTGATGCAGGAAGGCATCGCTTCGAGCGAGGCTCTCGAGGCGCTTCGCAAAGAGGTCGATGCCGAGGTGAATGCCGCCGCAGACATCGCGGTCGAAACGCCGCAGCCTGCACCCGAAACTGCGCTTCGAAACGTCTATTCGCCGGATGTCGATCCGACCGACCGGCAGCTTTTTGATACAGAGTCCGGCGCTGAATTATCGGGCAATGCGGGCACGATGGTCGATCTCATCAACCGCTGCATGCACGAGGAAATGGAGCGTGACGAACGCATCGTCGTTTTCGGCGAGGACGTTGCGGACGCTTCGCGTGAAGAGTATCTCGATGTCGTCAAAGGCAAGGGCGGCGTGTTCAAAGTAACCGCCAACTTGCAGCGAAAGTTCGGCTCGGCACGCGTCTTTAATTCCCCGCTCGCCGAGGCCAACATCATTGGCCGTGCTGTCGGTATGGCGATCCGCGGGCTAAAGCCCGTGGTCGAGATCCAATTCTTCGACTATATCTTCCCCGCGTTCCACCAGATCAGGAACGAGGTCGCCGTAACGCGTTGGCGTTCGGACGGCGACACGAAATGCCCGCTCGTGATGCGCGTTCCTGTCGGCGGCTATCTAAAAGGCGGAGCTGTCTATCACTCGCAATCCGGCACAACGCTCTTTTCGCACACGCCCGGCCTGATGATCGCTTATCCTTCGAACGCTCTCGACGCCAACGGACTTCTGCGCACGGCGATCCGCTGCGACGATCCCGTCATGTTCCTCGAACATAAACACCTCTATCGGCAGGTCTATAACAAATCGCAATATCCGTCGAACGAGTTCCTAATTCCGTTCGGCAAGGCCAGAACCGTTCGCGAAGGCTCGGATATTTCTATCATCACGTTCGGCGCCCTTGTCGAGCGCTCGAACCAGGCCGCAAAACGCCTCGAACAGCAAGGCATCTCCGTCGAGATCATCGACCTGCGTACGCTTGTACCATACGATTGGGAAGCGATCGCCGCGACCGTCAAGAAGACCTCGCGTGTCATCGTCGCACACGAAGATTCGATGTCATTCGGCTACGGTGCAGAGATCGCGGCCCGTATTTCTGACGAACTCTTCGAATACCTCGATGCACCCGTCCGCCGCGTCGCCGCGACCGATACCTTCGTCGGGTATGCTCCGCAGTTGGAAGACTTCATCCTGCCGCAGTCCGAGGATGTCGAAAAGGCCGTGCAGGAATTGATGAGGTATTGAGGTTGAGTTCGACCGCAGATAAACGCAGATGAACGCAAATAGAAATGGGCCAGCTTTTGAAATTTAACCTGAGTTTGTAAGGCTTTACCGACCTAGTTTTGAGGCACACATTTACCAGTCCCTTTTTTCGATCTATCTGCGTTTATTTGCGTAAAGCGCAGTGCCTAAATTATTTGCATGCGACCAAACTGCCGCTCTGCCTGCTGATAAATTTCGGCCACCCGCGAGTAAAGGTCAAACGTATTTATCAATCCGAATATCTTCAGAATATCTAACCGCAAATGGACGCAGATAAACGCAAATATGCAGTCGAACGAACATTCTTTTGCGTAACCACCCGAGCATTCCGATATTGATGAGATCTATCTTCGTGGCCACTTTGCTTGATCTGCGTTCATTTGCGTTTATCTGCGGTAAATTCGCACCCGGGGAACTTTCTCATCAATTCGCGCGTATCTGTGCTAAAGTCGCAAAATAGACTTATGGCAATTCCGTTCAAAAGTTTTAGGGCAAAGGTGTCTTTGCTGTTGGGTATTTTGGCTTTGGCAGTGTTCGGTTCGCCCGTTTTCGCGCAGCAAGGGCCTGTGGTGGTGCGTCCGGGTGCGCCGGGACAACCGAGCACCATCTTGCCGGCGGATACTCGGCCGCTGCCGCCGCCTATTTCTAAAAAAGACGTTGAATTCATGCAGGGCATGATCCATCACCATGCTCAGGCGGTCGAAATGGTGGCCTTGATGGAAGGACGAACGACCAATGCAGACCTTCGCCGTTTGGGAGCCCGCATTAGCCAATCGCAGTCCGACGAGATGAACTTTATGAAACGCTGGCTTGCAGCACGCGGACAACCGGCGGAAATGAAGATGGCCGGTATGGATATGAGCGGCATGGAAGGTATGGACCACAGCGGGCATAAGATGGGCCATAGCATGATGATGCCCGGAATGCTCACGCCCGAGCAGATGGCGGCCCTTAAGGCGTCAAGCGGCGCCGAGTTCGACCGGCTTTTCTTAACGGGAATGATACAGCACCACGGCGGAGCGTTAACGATGGTCAAAGAGCTCTTTGACACTCCGGGAAGCGGTCAGGACGCCGAACTTTTTAACTTTGCGACAGACGTTGACAGCGGCCAACGAGCCGAGATCCGAATTATGGAGAAAATGTTGGGAGAGAAATAGTAAAAAAATGAAGACCCGAAACTTATCGAATTTACTTCTATCGATCGCCGTTTTGGCGTTCATGTCGATCGGATTTGCGGCGGCTGCGTTCGCACAAGGCCCGCCGCAGGCACCTCCGGCTCTCCCGCCCGGAATGACAGGCTCGAATGCCGATGACCCGCGTGCTCATCTGAAACCCGGCGTCTTTGATGCCGCCGAGGCCGCATTGGGAATGAAGCATTTGCTGTTGCTCAAGAAGCCCAATGCATTTGACGTCGGGACCGACCCGAACAGCCCGATGGTCGCAAAGGCGTTGACCTCTCTCGGTATTCCGGCCGATGCAAAGATACCCGAAGCGTTGAAGATGTCTTTCGCTCCACTCGCATTTGCGAATTCCGACATTGCTTTTCAGGGCAACTATCTATTCCTCGGAAATTTCTACGGCGTGAACATCTATAACATCGCCGATCCCGCGAAGGCCGAACTTGTTACCTCGATGCCGTGTCCCGGCGGTCAGGGCGATGTTTCGGTCTTTAAGAATCTGCTATTTATGTCGGTCGAGATGCCGAACGGCCGCCTTGATTGCGGCGAACAAGGCTTTCCGCCGCCGACAACTCCGGGCTTGCCCGCGGCAAATAAAGAGCGTTTTCGGGGAGTGCGAATTTTTGATATCTCGGACGTTAAGGCTCCTAAGCAGGTAGCAGCGATCCAAACCTGCCGCGGTTCGCACACGCACACGCTTGTTCCGGATCCGAAGGATCCGGCCAACATTTATGTCTATGTTTCCGGAACGTCATTCGTTCGTCAGGACGAAGAGATGGCAGGATGTTCGGGCGGTGACCCGGCAAAGGATCCGAATACGGCACTGTTCCGCATTGACGTGATCAAGGTTCCTGTCGCTGCTCCGCAGGATGCAAAGATCGTTGCGAGCCCGCGTGTCTTTATCGACCCGCGAACAGGCGCATACAACGGACTTAGCGATGGCGGTTCGCATGCGAACAAGGGCAAAGCGGAATTCAGCGACCAGTGCCACGACATCACGGTCTATCCTGAGATCGGCCTCGCGGCCGGTGCGTGTTCGGGCAACGGTCTTCTCCTCGACATTCGCGACCCCGCCAATCCGAAACGTATCGACGCTGTGAACGACCCGAACTATGCCTATTGGCACTCGGCCGCGTTCTCGAATGACGGTAAGAAGGTCGTCTTCACTGATGAATGGGGAGGCGGAATGGGCGCCCGATGCCGAGCGACCGATCCGAACGTCTGGGGTGCTGATGCGATCTTCGATCTCGTCGATAACAAGCTGAAATTCCAGAGCTACTACAAGATGCCCGCCGCACAAACCGAGCAAGAGAACTGCGTGGCCCACAACGGTTCGCTCGTTCCCGTTCCGGGACGCGACATCAAGGTGCAGGCGTGGTATCAGGGCGGTGTCTCGATCATGGACTTCACCGATGCGTCGAAGCCTTTCGAGATCGCGTATTTTGACCGCGGCCCGGTCGATCCAAAAACGCTGGTTCTCGGCGGCTATTGGTCCACGTATTGGTACAACGGCAGGATCTACGGATCGGAGATCGCACGCGGCCTGGACGTCTTTGAGCTGACGCCAACGAAGTTCCTTACGCAGAACGAGATCGACGCGGCGAAGTCTGTCCACCTTCCTGAATGGAACGTACAGAATCAACAGCGTATCGTCTGGGCGAATAAGCCGGTCGTCGCAAAAGCGTATCTCGACCAGCTAGAACGCGATAGTTCGATCTCAGCGAAAGACGCTGCTTCTGTAAGGAAAGCTCTCGACAAGGCTGAAAAATCAAAGAAAGCCAAGGGTCTTGCGAAGTCTATCGCGATCGTTGAGAAGGCTGCCGCAGCTTCAAAGAATGCTGCCGACACCGCTCGCTTCAACGCCGTGGCCGCGATCCTGAAACAACCGCAGTTCTAACAAGACTGTTAGTGCCGAAATGAATGTCGCCGGTTCTTCTTTGAAGGCCGGCGACATTTGCATTTGGTCCTGCTCAAAAGATTGGTCGATCCATTATCTAATGCGGCAGTCTTTCGATCATCTCACGGGTGATCGTAGTATCAACCGAGCTTGATGTAGGGTCGATCGAGTTGTCGTTCGGCAAGAAGATGCCAACGGTTACAACATCGCTAGAAACCTCGAACCGCATATCAATATTTAGAATACAGCCCGTCTGAACCGAAAGGTGTTCGATCTTAATTGTTCGAAAGCCATCCTTTTCTGCCTTAAGCCGATATTCTCCATCAGGAAGAACTGGAAAAATATACTTGCCATTCGTATCGGAAAGAAGAGCCCGAGCGATTTTCTTCTCGTTCTTACCATCCACTTGAACGACCGATATCTTTACACCGGGAATCGATGCCCCGTGAGTGTCCATCACCACGCCTTGGATAGCGATATCTTTCTCTGGGTCGGTCGGACAAGTTTGCTCGACAGTTGAGCCCGGAACTAGCCTTGTCGGATCCGGTCGTCCTTTTTGTCCGAACGAAATAGAGAAGAAGCCAAGTATGCTTGCAACTGTCGCAAACGCGAATCTAAGGATACCTCTTCGCATCTTGCTAAGGGCCTTCGGGCAGTCCCTTGTTATTACGGTGCCGTCGGCACGCCGGTGAAGGCGTATGCACGTGCGTCCTTCGTTGGTAAAGACAAAGTCACGCACCTCTGACGCGGTCATCTCTTCGATGTTGTAAACGCGTATCGAACATTGCGAGCACATTCGCGAACGCTCGTCGCCTGTCATCTCTTCCCAGGCCGCAGAACACGGCTTCGCAACCCGCATAGCCTGAATATCAATTTCTTGCTTTCGCATAATCTATTCCTTACAAAGGCTTAGATGAGCTAGATCAAGATTGGTTGTTTCACCACAGATTTGAGCGTTTCTACTTCAGGCGTGTGAGGCGATAGACACCTTTCTCGATACGCTCGGCGAAGCCTTCGTCAACAAGTTCGTGATTGGCTTTCCCGGCTTCCTTTCTCGAAAGGCCGAATTTGCCTGCGAGTTCGCCTACCAAGGTCATTCCGCACATTTTTAGATACGTTCGAGCGAGTTCGCGAACTGCCGTCTCACGCATCAACTTCTTCGCCATTTCCTTTGGAAAACGAGCTTCGCTCAAGGTCCAGATGTAGGTGAATTTTGGAGCATAAACAACCTCTTGCGGCACGACCTTCATTCGTTTTTGCAGTTCGTCGAGTGCCTTTGTCAGGTCGGGACGCGCAAGGCCGGTCGCATCTCTTAGATCAGACGTCGCAAGTTCGAACTCCTTTCGCAGAACCTTCAGGACAAGCCGTGCATTCGCGGAAAGAATACCGCTCTCGCCTTTTTTTGAGCATCCCCACAGTGCATTGAAAACCGGGATCATCCTCGGAGCCAGAAACATAGAATGGCCTTTGTAGATCTTGCCGTAATAGACCCGTCCGCGTGCGATGACCTCATCTTTTAAGACCCAAGTCGTGCTCGCTTCGGGATCCTTTTGCACGTTGCGAGGCATATGCGCATCTCGTCGCGCGCAGACCGCGATGTAAACTGACGGGAGACGCTTCCGTACGTCGGTCATCCCGAGACAAAGGCCGAGATCCTCGACCATCTGCTCGACTTCGGCGGCGGTTCCGATACGCAGAGAGTCCTCGCGGTGCCATTTTCTGTCGCGATAAGATTCGATCTCTTCCGGAAGCTGCATACTTTCAGGATTAGAACATAAAGAAAAGCTGCCAGCTACTCACTGATAGCTGACAGCCTGCCTTTGCCGATCGGAGCGAAGAGCTAGTTATCTTGGCGACTGCGCATCTCTCTGGATCGGAGAGGACGCAACGACCGAGATCGTCGAGCCTTTCATCAGCTGTATGTCGTCCCTTCCCTGCAGAACGACCGAACCCGCACCGGCACCGCCGCCTATTACGGCGCCGATCACAGCGCCTTTAACGCCGCCGGCGATCGCGCCGATCACTGCACCGATTCCCGCACCGATTCCACCGCGTTTGACGCTCTCTTTCGTCTGGCTGTCACCTTTCGCAGTGCCTTCCGTATCGATCTTAACGTCCTTACCGTTCTGGTCGCGTATGGACGAAAGTGTGCCGGCGAAATCGTAAACCTCGCCGTTCCGCAGCGTGATCTTCTCGAAATTGAATGTAATGTTCGATCGGCCGCTTACACGTCCCGAACGGCCGACGCCCGAAATGTAACCTTCGACCACCGCACCGCGAAACTCGTTCGGCGACTGCACCGTCATGCGAAAGCGGTCGTTATTTTGCGACACTTTCGTATTGATGTCGTTCTCCAGCACGCCCGTGATCGCCGTCCCGTTCGGCACGATAAAACGGCCTGTTCGCGGCGTTCCGGTATTCGGCGGATTATTGCCGTAACCGGTGTTTCCGCTGCTATTGTCGTTGTCGGAATAACCTCCGTTATTGCCGTAGTTCCCCGTGTCGATGCCGAGGCGTGCGACCTGATCGGTCTTGTTGTAAACGCTTTCGGCAAAAACCGTCTGATTCAGATAGCTCGTCGTGATGCGGCGTAGAACACGAAGTTCCTGGCCGTTGCGGGAGGTCTCGAACGTGATCGTATAGTCCGTATCGCCGCCAAGGCTCGAAACGGTGAGCTTATCGCCCGACAACGCTGCACGCATTCGGATCGTACGGCCTTGTGCGTCGGTCTCGGTCGTTTCGCGGCCGTCAGCAAGGAACGAGACCGGCGTCGCATTCGAGGTCGCAAGCGTAACGTTGTTGCCGCGAATGTCGAGGGCGATCTGCGCCGGAGCAGTGAGTTTGTCCTTCAATTCTTCACGATCATTTGCACCCGCGTTAGTGCGCGCAACGATGTCATCGATGCGCTCGCTTCTTTGCAGATCGAGATCATACGTGCCGGAAAGGCCGACCACGACTGAATTTCCGGACGACGGGAAATTGTTCGCTGGCGTATTATAGTCATCATCGCCGTTCGAACTGCCGGTCACCGACCAATTGTTCGTAACGCCGTAATTCGCGGCAAGCTGGTCGATCTGAGCTTTGATGTCGCTCCAGTCTTCCATCAGACGGTTGTTCTGCTGGTTTGCGATCAGAAATTGCTCGACGCGTTTGGCGGCATCGACGATCGGGCGAATGTCGTCGCGGTTCTCGCGCTTCTTGTCGAAATTATTGCGAAAATCCCTTATCGAATCTTTCAGCTCGCTGATGTCTTGCCCAACCTCGGAAACGACCGTCGTGTTCACCGAAGCCGAGTTCAGCTGATAGCGAAGGTCGTAATCAAAATTATCGACCTTTGTCGCCAGGCTCCTGACCGCATCGCGGATCTCACGTTCGCTGCGTCGCTGCGCGTCCGCCGTCGTAACACCTGCGATGGCGATCATCGCGACAAAAAATGCTGCTAGATGGAATCGTAAAGTTTTCATCGTGCCGTACCTTTTCTCTTGCCAATTTTATGCGAATTTGGGCGACACGTGCTCAACAAGACACTCTCGCCCGATCGTTATGAAGCATTTTTCGTGCCAAGAGTTGTAATCTCTCTCGCTCGCGAAATAATGCTAGAATTACCGAACTATGGCACAGAATACTTCGGAAGCGGTCGTCCGGTATATCGGTGATGACTATTTTTTGGGCACGACCCCGAGCGGGCTGCCTCAACTAATGGATTCTAAAGGAGATAGGCACTCGGCTCCGACGCCGATCGAGCTCCTCCTTGTGGCAGTCGCCGGGTGTACGGCCATCGACGTTCAATCAATTCTTGCAAAGAAACGGCAAGACGTAACATCTTACGACGTGCGGATTTCGGGTACGCGCGCCGAAGAACATCCGCGGAAATTCACTGCGTTCCATATAACCCATATCGTGCGCGGACGCGGCATTTCAGCGAAGGCGGTAGAAGACGCGATCAGGCTCTCGGACGAGACCTACTGCTCGGTCGCTGCCTCGGTAAAGCCGACAGCGACGATCACGACGAGCTACGAGATCATCGAGGACAGTAAGGATTAGCAACAAGATGCAAAACATCACGACCTTTTCTGCGGCGATAGTGTTGACGGCAATGTTCGCGGCGGCCGCTGCCGCGCAAGTGCCTCTTCAGACGGGCATCAGGATCCTGTACGCCGAAGACGCACGATCCTTCAATTCCGACATTGTAAAATTTCTCGGCTCGAAGAGCGCCGCTGTCCGCGCGCGTGCTGCACTCGCGGCCGGACGAATAGGCCGTAAAGATGCGATTCCCGCACTCACAAAGCTGCTGTCCGACAAGGACGAGAAGGTTCGGCTGAATGCCGCCTTCGCTCTCGGCGAGATCGAATCTTCCGACGCCGCTGAAACCTTACTCGCGGCGATGACGAAGGAAACTGCTGCTGCCGTAAAAGCTCGCCTTCTCGAAGCCCTCGGCAAGATCGCCGCCGCAAACCCTAAGGCAGACAGCTCCGCCAAGATCAAAGATGCCGTCAAGGCGTCGTTGAACGCTGAATTGGCGAAAGCAAAGAAACGCGATCGCGAGACTGTCCTTCTTGGGCTGACAGCTCTGATACGAACGCGGCCCGATGGTGCAGATGCTATCGCGTCCAAGTTTTTGGACGACACCGATGCAAGGGTTCGGGCAGATGCCGGCAACACTTTGACCAGGCTTCGCGCAAAGAACGCCAACGCAAAGCTCATCGAGCTCGTGAAGACCGAACCGGATCCGATAGCCCGAGCCAATGCCGCAAGAGCCCTTGGTGCCGCAGGTGCAAAAGAGGCGATCGACCTGCTCGTTTCTGTTGCCGCAAGTGACAAAGACAGCCGCGTAAGGATCTCGGCGGTAAGGTCTCTCGCTTCATTGAAGGACAAAGCGGCAGGACAAAAGCTGGTCGAACGCGCAAATGCCCTGCTGAAGACGGCGATCGATAAGGGCCTTGTCTCACGCCGTCTTGGCCGGCCTGACGAAACGACCGAACTTCTCGAACTTGCGACCGCCATCGGCCGTATCTTTGAAGCTGCGGCTGACGAAGGCGCATTAAAATTCCTGCGGGCATTTAGAGAGTTCGATCATTACCGCTCGTCCGAAACGGAGATCGCTTTTGCGCACGTGGCTCCGGAGATTTATGTTGCCGAGAACGTTCCTGACGAAGCATTCTCGGATTTTTGGGCAGCGTCCGCCCATTTCGCCGGGCTTTCCGCAATCGCCGACACAAAGAACGAAGCCGCCATCAGCGCCGCGAGAAAGGCGTTGATGACCTTCCTAGCGGACTTGAACTCCCGGACCGAAACCTCCTACAAGATCGAAATGGCAAAGGCTTTGCCGGATGGCCTCGGAGCGATGGCCGCGTTGAAGGTTGATGGTCTCGAAGAAAAGCTGCTCGGCTTGCTTGATAATCCGGACGTCTTTGTACGCGTCGCTTCGGCGAGTGCACTCGCGGATCTGCCAAAATCGGAAAGGAGCTTTACGGCACTTGAGAGGGCGTTTGGAGCTGCACTCTCTTCCGACAAGCACGAGGACGATGCACAACTTGCAATACTCGACGCCTTGGCAAAGATCGACAAGAAAGCCGCGATCCCAACATTCTCACTCGCACTTTCATCGCCCGATTATCTTGTCCGAAAGAAAGGCTTTGATCTCTTGAGCGACAAGGATTTTGAGAAGGATGAAAAGCTCGCAGCGTTTCTAAAGAACGCTCGCGAAAAACACCTCGACGAGGTTCAGCTGCATTCATCCTCAACGGGCACCGAGCTCGGCCAGATATTGAATAGCCGAGAAGACTATATTCGAGCGCAGTCGCGCAAGAATGGTTCTGCGGTCGCGGTCCTAACGACGGAGAAAGGCGTCTTCGAGATCGAGCTTCTAGGCGAAGATGCTCCGCTTACGGTCGATAATTTCATCAAGCTTGCAAACCGCGGCTATTTCAATGGTCTCGCGGTCCATCGCGTAGTCGCAAATTTCGTAATGCAGGATGGCGACCCTCGCGGTGACGGCAATGGCGGCCCGGGTTGGTCGATCCGCTGCGAGATCAACATGCAGCCGTACGACCGCGGTGCGATCGGGATGGCGCTTTCCGGTAAGGATACCGGCGGCTCACAATGGTTTGCAACGCATTCGCCGCAACCGCATCTCGATGGCGGCTACACAGTATTTGGGCGTGTAAAGGGTACGGGAATGGACGTTGTTGACAGCATCGTCCGCGGCGACAAGATCTTGAGCGTAAAGATAATCGAGAAGTAATCGGTTCGCACGGCAATATTCTCGGCGACGGCTTATGAACGACATTCAGAAACGAAGAGAGATCGAGATCGAAGAGAGTCTTGATAATCTATCACGATATCTTGATGGGCTTTTTCGAATTCCAGGCACAGGTTGGCGCTTCGGCCTTGACGCTCTGATCGGCCTGATCCCGAACGTGGGCGACACTCTTACCTTTGTTCCATCGATGTACATCTTGTTCTCAGGCGTTCGCTACGGCGTTCCGAAGATCACGCTGCTGAGAATGGCGTTGAACATAGCGATCGACTATCTGGTCGGGATGATCCCATTCTTGGGCGATGCCTTCGATTTTGTATGGAAGTCGAACAAGAAGAATATGGAGCTTATCCGAACACGTGCGACAGGCCGCGGTAAAGGCACCCGAAGCGATTACCTTTTCATTTTTGGCCTGATCGGCACGCTGCTCTTGCTGCTGGTGGCTTCGATCGTCGCAAGCGGCCTGATCCTCTTCTGGGTTCTGACGAGCAGGCCGCTGATATAGTCCAATGCCAGATCTGACATTGGATCACTAATTAATTTCCTGCCGCTTGTGCTTCGGGGAACATCTTCTCGAGTGCGCCGGTGAGCACGCCGATGCCGAATTCGCCCGCCGCACGGCTCTTGAGTTTGCCTTCCGCGTCGAAAAGGTAATATACCGGAACCCAGCCCTGCTCGTTGAGGAAAGCATCCTTTAGCTTATGCTCGTTGTCCACCGCGCAGACGTCATCGATGCAATGCGTCGCGATCGTTTCCTTCACGGTGTCAATGTTCGTGTCCGCTTCGTACCGCGGCATATGGATCGCCACCGATCGAAGCCCCGCGTCCTTATACTTAGCTTTAAGAGCCTGCAGTTTCGGCATATTGTCTTTACAGATGCCGCAGCTCGTTGCCCAAAAATAGACGAGCGTAGGCTGGCCGTTCACATAGTCATCAGCCGTCTGCTCTAATTCGTTCAGCCAGTCCGTCGCGCCGTCAAAGGCGGGACGCTGGTCTCCAATTCTCATTGGCATTTTAAGATCACCTCGAAATTCACAGCCGCAGATGAACCGTCTTCCAATGCAGATACTCCTTGTATCATCCCCTGCAGAGGTATTGGCTCACCTGCGGCTGATCTTGTTTAGCTCTTAGGCCTTCAAGTTCGCCTGGCCGGGCTTCCAGTCTGCCGAGCAAAGCCCGCCGGTCTGCAGACCCTGCAGAACACGAAGCGTTTCATCCACCGAGCGGCCGATGTTCAGGCTCTGGACGACCGAATACTGCAGCGTGCCTTCCGGATCGATGATGAAAAGGCCGCGAAGAGCGATGTTCGCCTCCTCAACGAGAATGTTGTACTGGCGTGCGAGTTTACCGGCCGTGTCCGAAGCGATCGGATACTTCACGCCCTCAATGCCGTTCTTATCGAGCGGCGTCTTGAGCCATGCACGATGCGAATGGACCGAATCGGTCGAAACACCGACGACCTCGGCTCCGATGCCCTGGAATTCTTCCAGGCGATCCGAGAAGTGGATCAGCTCGGTCGGGCATACGAATGTAAAGTCGAGCGGGTAAAAAAGCAGAATGAGCCATTTGCCCTTGTAATCGGCGAGCTTGACGTTCTCCGCCAAGGTATCGATGTTCTTGGTCGAGGGCATATTGAAGTCAGGTGCAGGCTTGCCGACCTTCGCGATCGGTGCCGTGGCGATATTCTCAGTAGCGGTTCCTGTTGCAGTTGACATTGTTTTAATTCTCTCCTTTTTCTGATCTTCACCGCCTGATGCAGACGGCATTTTGTTTTTGCTCCATTACGGGAATCCGAAAATCCTATTATTAAGGTTTTCTTACACAATCCGGACACAATCCACGGAGTGTGAATTTGAGTGTCTCGGGCTTGAATTTTGACGATCTTGCGGCCCGCTTGACGAGATCCGGAGGAAGCTCCATCTCGATATCGACAAGCTTTCCGCAGGACGTACAGATCGCGTGATCGTGGCGATGCGTGAATTTATCGAATCGGCTTGCGCCGTTTCCAAAGGGGATCTCGGCAATGTGGCCGGCTTCCTTCAGAAATCGAAGTGAGTTGTACACGGTCGCAAAGCTTATGGTCGCTAACTTGGCTTTGGCTGCGACAAATACATCGTTCGCGGTCAAGTGCCCGTGCGCCTCGCGCACGACCTCAAGCACGACCTCACGCTGCCGTGTTAAACCCAGTTCATTGATCGCCGAGAACTTCATAACTTGAATTAGAATAATTCCAATTCTAAATATTGTCAAGTCGACTGTGATGCCAATTTTGCTTTATGGATGATGGTATAATCTAGCGTTCCTAGCCTTATCGTGAGATCGCGTGGCCGACCAAGTGAGATTCGTCTTTACCAACAGATTCTATGCCCTGCTGATAGCCGCCGTGACAGTGTTATTGGCGACGTTCGCATTTACGGATATCGGCTGGGTCGTCCTTGTATTCGACGTCGCACTCATCGTGACAGCGCTGGCCGACTATTTCGCGAGCCGCAACGCCCTGAACGATATCGAGATCACACGGCGTTTCGAGCGGCGTCCGGCAATTGGCGACCCTACCGAGATCAAACTTAGTGCGGCGAACTCTGGCAGCCGTACTCTCCTCCTTAAGATCAAGGATGAATATCCGCCCGAGATGGAGCTTGGCGATCAGAAACGAGAAGCAACACTTCAGCTTGAACCGAACAGTGTCGGCACTTATTCGTATATGGTCACGCCGCCGCGACGCGGTCTATATGATTTCGGCAATACCGCTCTCCGAGTTCTTTCGCGGCTTGGACTCGTTTGGTGTCAAGCATCGCTCGGGACAGCTCAAAGCGTGAAGGTCTATCCGAACGTGCGTCGCGTTCGCGAGATCGAACTCCGCGCTCTTGGCGCTCGTTCATTTCTTGCCGTTCAGCGAAAGGCCGTGCGGCGTGGAGAAGGGCGTGAATTCGAGTCTCTGCGGGATTATGTTGCTGGTGACGAGATGCGTAATATTTCTTGGACTGCGACTGCCCGCCGGTCGAAGCTGACATCCGTTCAGCATCAGATCGAACGCGACCAGACGATCATCATCGCTCTTGATGCAGGCCGCTTGATGACAGGACGCATCGATAACGAAACAAAATTCGAGACCGCCCTGCACGCGAGCCTTGCGCTCGTTTCGGCCAGTTCGCGTGCGGGCGACAACTGCGGCATTGTCGTGTTCGGCCGGCGGGTGATTCGATATCTTCCGCCGAAACGCGGTGTCGGCCAGATGGACGCAGCCCTTGAAACGCTTGTCGATATCGAACCGCAGCTCATCGAATCGTCTTATTCACGCGGCTTTCAATTCATTGCCTCGAATACAAAGAAACGCGCATTCGTCGTGATCCTTACCGATGTTATCGACAAGGACAGTTCAAGCCGTCTGCTCGAAGCCCTGCCGCTTCTGCGCCCAAGGCATTTGCCGCTCGTCGCAACGATAGGCGACCGCGACCTGAACGCTTCTGTCTCGTCGCCGCCGAAGAATGAGAAGGAGATGTTCCTGCAGTCCGCCGCCGAAGAACTGCTTGTCCAACGCGGCGCGGCCCTCCTCCAGGTCAAAGCCCTTGGCGGCCTCGCCCTCGATGTAACGACCCAGACACTTGCAACGGAGCTTCTTGAATCTTATATTCGCGTAAAGGTACGCGGCCTTCTCTAGCCGGGCCGCAGCATAAATGGCAGATAACCTCTTTACTCTCATCATTTACACAACAAAATACCGACTTGGCGGTTCGCAGTTTCCTGTCGTGGCCGAGACTCTTGCGGACGAAAAGCGACGCGAAGACCCAGCCTGCGAAGTGATCACGCGTGCCGTCGAATCAAAGCACGACGTTCTTGGCGCTATCGCCGATATCAAGACGAAAGGCGGCAAGCTGAAGGAGTTCCTTTTCGTCGGACATTCGGGAATGTATGGCCCGATGTTCGGAACCGTAGAGTTTCCAGAACAGTTCTCGCCATACGAATGGGAGCAGATGGAGATTCCATTCGCCGAGAATGGAAGCGCGTCGTTCTATTGCTGTCGTTCGGCGAGATGGTTCGCCCCATTCTTTGCAAGAACGCAGAACGTGCCTGCCCACGGTTTCTTTTGGTACACGACCTTCTCGAAAAACAAGGAGAAGTTCATATCTGTCGGCACGCGGACCGATGCTCCGATATATACGATCGGCTGCAAAGGTAGAAAATCACACGGCTACGCCGCCGCGCTAAAGAAGCGGCTCGGGATGATGCCATCGGAGAAAATAAAGCGATTTGAACCGCGGCCGCCTGACGGCGATCCAAGTTACGACCATGTCGCAGAGCTTTATGATGCGGTCTTTGAAGATATACGGGTCCGGCGCGACGAATGGGCGTGGCTGAACGAGCATATTCCGGGTTCCGGCCTACGCGTTCTCGATATAGGCTGTGGAAATGGTGCTTTGCTGAACGCCCTTTCATCGCGGATCGCGTCGGGCGTCGGCGTTGACGAATCAGAGCCGATGATCGAACAGGCAAAGAAGCGAAACGCAGCGAACGCGCACCTTGAGTTTCAAAAGATCGACGGCCCGGTGCTTCCTTTTGCGGATGCCGAGTTCGACATTGTCATCTCGATGATGTCGTTCCGTTATCTCGATTGGGACCCGCTGCTTGCGGAGATCAAGCGTGTCACGAGGCCGGGCGCTAAGTTCCTGATCGTCGATATGGTCACGGTTCCGGTAGGTTTCAAGGAGTATCCGAAACTTCTTCTCGACAAGGCAAAGGAGGTCGCAGGGCGCCGGTCGAACGCAAAATTCGAGGCTGCGTTGAAGCGGCTCGTCGCCAACCCTGCGTGGCAGAAGATGGTCGAATACAACCCGATACGTTCTGAACATGAGATGAAATGGTATCTCGAAAGCCGTTTTCCCGGACAAAAGGCCGAGATACTGAATATTGGCTGGAATTCGCGCATCCTCGCGTTTGACAGCGGTCCGATCGAACTCGGAATCGAGGCAAAGCTCACATATCCGTAACCGTATGGGCCGCATCGGAATGATCGATTGGGGAATCGGCGGGATCGGCATATATCGCCGACTAAAAGAGAGATTTCCGCGCGCCTCTGTCACATACTTCTCCGATACCGGATTCACGCCTTACGGCAAAACGACGCGCCGGGAACTCATTGAGCGCCTAGAACGCGTTATTCGCTTTCTTCGAGAACATGATGTAACGCAGGTCGTCATCGGCTGTAACGCCGCAAGCACCGTGGTCGATGATCTGCGTTGCGGAGGCATTGAAGTTTCAGGTGTGATCAAGCCTGCGGTCGATCTGGCTGCACATATAAAGCCGCAAGATCTTGGGTTGATCGGCGGGCGACGCACTGTTGTCTCAGGTGTGTATCGGCGTGGGCTTGCTGCGGCGGGAATTGGTTTAAAGCAAAGGATCGCTCAGCCGCTCTCGGGCCTGATCGAAATGGGTGAGATCGATTCGCCCGTTCTTCATTTAGAATCAGAGCGCATCCTCAAACCCCTTGCGAACTGCTCACACGTTCTGCTCGCATGCACTCACTATCCTGCGATCGCCAACGTTCTTTCCCGATATGTTTCCCCGAGAACTCAGTTTATCGATCCGGCGGATGCGGTCGTCAGTCGACTCGATCTTTCGCGAATTTCGACTGGCCGACCGGACGTTTTTCTGACGACCGGGAGTAGGAGAGAGATGCGCCGGGCTGCGAAAGCGGCGTGGGCCATTGACCTGAAAGAGCCTAAGCGTGTACGCACGTTATAGCCAAGCTGCAAGTTTTTCAGTAAGATTCGTTCTTAACTCTTGGCAGGAATAGAGCCTGCCGAATTGAGGAGAAGCTATGAAGAAGCATTTTTTGACATTAACGATATTTGGACTTTTTTTGACCGCCGGCGCCGCTGCCGGATATGCGCAGCAAATGCCTGTCGCAAAGTTCAAACTTACACAGTATATGTTCCGCGATAAGATGGCGTATCCCATTGACAAGATGGAAGTTACGCTGAATGTCTCGGCAGACGGGCGTATCGGCGGCAAGGGCGGCTGCAACGGATATGGGGCCGACTTTTCGATCGTTGACGGCAAGCTGAAGGTCTCGGCTCCGATCTCAACGATGATGTTCTGCGACGAATTGACGAATGGATTTGAGCGAAAGTTCTTCGATGTTCTTCAGAATGCGGATACGTTTTCGCTAAAGGACAAGAAGCTCACGATCACAAGTACGAAGCGGCATACTTACCTTGTGTTCGAACCGGTCGTTGAGGAACCGAAAAAAGAACACGCACACTAATTCTGGTCGGAAACTTCCGGCGATCGCCCAACGAAGAAGAGATAAGAATAGAGGGCGATACCGGTCAAGACTCCGGTCGCAACCTTAATTGGAGCCGGCAGGGCCGATGGTGAAAGAAAGCCTTCGATCGTGCCGGCAACGACCAAAAAACAGGCACATCCAATTACGATACGGGCGGCATCCATGCCGCTCTTTTTTGCGGCCTGTGCGCGCGTAAGGTCGCCGGGAGCGAT
Organism: uncultured Acidobacteriota bacterium; assembly: GCA_937873515.1. Taxonomy (GTDB): domain Bacteria; phylum Acidobacteriota; class Blastocatellia; order Pyrinomonadales; family Pyrinomonadaceae; genus OLB17. The sequence goes on along the minus strand of CALMYB010000006.1, from coordinate 363,646 downwards.
CAGCGAGTAGCCGATCATCATGCCCGCACCCGCGCAAAAGAAGATGCAGGACAGTTCGATCACACCGTGCCCGACGACGAACGACGCAAGATCATTCGCAAAAACAGGATCGATCTGATAACCCGCCCCGAAGACGCTGCCGAGCCTTGCGCCTTCAAACGCGAGAACATAGACCGCACCGACCGCGAAGAACGCTCCCAAGGCGAACGCGCGCATCATCACGAGAATGTTGTTCGCCATGATCTGCGTCGCGCCGATCTGGTTCGCCTCGTTAAGGCTGAGCCACCAGCGATTACCGCTGCGGATCTGATCGGGTATGCCGGATAGGCCGACAAAGTGCGTGAAATCCATATCGATCCAGGTCGTTACGAAACCAAAAACGGCAGAGCCCGCGAAGATCACAAATGCGAACGCGAGGAACTTCCAATTTCGGCGAAAGGTTGCAGGCAGCTCACGACCAAAAAAGCCGCGAATGAGTCCGGCGCCTTGGCTCTCTGCCCTGTAGATCTGACCGTGCGCCCGGATCACGAGTCCATTCAGATAACCGATAAGTGACGGATCGCGTGTTTCAGCACGTGCGATCGCAAGGTTGGCTGCGGCTCGCCTGTAAAGTTCGCCGAATTCGCGCACTTCCATCCTTGAAAGTCCGCGGAGACCCGAGATCTTCATCATTTCAAGAAGATCCTCGAGCCGCTGCCACTCATTGCGGCCATCATTGCCGTCAAAAATCTTTCTCATCGCCCTTTGTGGAAGTGTAAACAAGCCGAAAGCCGTTTTGCAATCTCATCTGCGGCGTAGCGTATCCGGAGCAGCCCGCGAACACACGAGAAAAAGGACGAGCAGCCCGAAACTGGAAAACTCGTCCTTTCTCTGCAAAGATCCGACCAAAGATCCATCAGTCGTCGGTCGGTTTCTCGTTATTCGCCGCAGCCTTTGCCTTGTATTCTTGTATCTCCTTTTTAAGCGACGATTTCGCCTCATCGGAGTAATTGCCATTCTTCAGCATTGATTCAAGACTTGCCGCCGCCTTGGAGTACTGCTTGGTGGCTTTATAGAGACGTGCAAGCATCTGATAGAGCTCGCCGCTTGGCGTCTTTGCGAATTTCTTCGCATTGAGCAGGCTCGTTTCGGCCGCCTTGTAATCTTTGGTGCTCAAGTATGTCTTGCCGAGGGCCAAATGCACCATCGATGACTCAGGGGCCAGTGTTGCAGCACTATTCAAGGCAATGATCGACGCAGGAAGATAGTTTAGGTGGCCGAGCGAAACCCCAAGCATATACAGCGTCATCGGACTCTTGTCATAGACTTGAGAGGCCGTCAGCAGTCGTGCGGCCGCATGCTCGAAATCATTCTTATGGAAGTAGATCTGGCCAAGGGCATCGTTTGCGAGAAAATACGTGGGAAAGTCCTTTAATGAGCCTTCGAGCAAAGGGATCGCCTCATCTGTCTTACCCTTCTTTAGAAGCTTCGCGGCCGCCTCATATTGTTCTTTGGCGGCCTTTGGGATCTCCTGCGCAACCACTACCTCTGCCTGAGCCGCAGCAAGCGTACCCTTTCGGGGAGTCAGGTAGAAATCCTGGATCATGTAGGCATTTCCACCCGAACCAGCTGCGGCCGAAACGGTCGAGATAATGACCTCCTGGGTCTGCTCGTCCATATCATACCGAAACGGCAAGACCTTGACATAGTACGTGCCATCGGCAAGGCCATCGAAGGTATATCGGCCGATACCGTCTGTCGTTGCATGCTGAATCATTACATACCTGTCATTCTGCAACTCGATCTCAACGTACGGCAGACCGTTCTTTTTTGAATCATAGATGGTGCCGGAAATCGTACTTGCGTAGGCGCTTGCGGCCGCCCCGGCAAGAATAACTAGAATGATCGTCGATAATATCGCTCGAAATGCAGATCTATGCATGATTTTCCTCCGAGATGATTGCGGGGCCGTCGAGACTCAATTAGAGCAAATGGCCCATCTTTTCTTTCTTGGTCTGAATATAATGTGCAGCTGGTTTTTCCGTATGCACCTTGATCGGGACTCGTTCGACCACGCGAAGCCCGGCTTCTTCGAGAGCCTTGAGCTTCTCAGGGTTGTTCGACATCACGCGGACCTTGCAAAGCCCCATATCAAAAAGGATCTCGGCGCACTGCCTGTAATTCCTTAGGTCAACTGCAAACCCAAGTTGTTCGTTCGCTTCGACAGTGTCGGCTCCGTCATCCTGCAAGGAATAGGCTCGGATCTTGTTGAGAATGCCGATACCGCGTCCTTCTTGCTGCTGATAGACGATGGCGCCGTTTCCGGCAGCATGAATACGCTCCATTGCCTCATGAAGTTGCGGCCCGCAATCACATTTGAGCGATCCGAACACGTCGCCCGTAAGACACTGAGAGTGGATCCGAACAAGCGTCGGCACATCCGCCTGCATCTCACCCATGTAAATTACGACAAATTCTTCGTCACTGGTGAGTGAACGATAGCCCGCGATCCTGAACTTGCCAAACCTTGTCGGCAGTTCGGCGTCAGCAACCCTTTCTACTGTGAGCCGCTGCTTTTGCCATGGGCATTCGGACGCCTCATCGGTCCGTCGATCGTTATCTAACATTTTTTCCCTAATATTGAGTATAAACCTCAGAGGGCACAAAAACTAGATTCTTATTAGATTTTTGTGAGGTGGTAAAGGTTGCAGCGACATCGAAAAAAATCGCGCGGACGGAGCGATATTCGGCGAAAAAGAAAAAAGGAGCGGACATTTGGATCCCGCTCCCGAATCGAACCGATTTAATTAAAAAGGCCCGGAACTTGCTGCCTATTCGGCGTCATTTCGGCCGCCATCGTCTTCGCCGGCGTTCTTGTCATTGTCGCCGTCTTTCTCAGATCTTTCTCCGTGGGCGAAAACCCCGTCCGTGCTCGTTCCAAAGAGCTTGGAGAACCAACTGCTTAGTGCCTCTGCAAATCCGGCCGACTCGACCTGCGTGTCACGGGCAGGCATCGCAATGTCAGCAAACTCGGCCTCGAGGCGAAGAAGGGCGGCGGTCGAAGTGCGACAATGGCCGCATTCCGCCAAATGCACTACTATCGGATCGATCTCACGGAGCGTCAGGCCGCCGTCCACGAAGGCTGCGAGCGTATCCTCATCAAGATGCGAACCACTCGCCGATACCGACAAGGCATTTGTACGATCGCGAAGAAATCCTGCAAAAAGGTCTTGGAAACGGGTTTCGATGTTGTCGATGTATTGCATATTTGCCCACTTTGGGGGTGAGCCAAAGGCCTCCGAGTAATGGACGCAGCGGATCGATAACTTTTGCGTAAAATATTCCGCTTTCTCAGCCCGCGGCAAGGTCCCGATAGAGATCGGGGCCGGCAAGATCAGCTGACGCTAGTCCGATGCAGATCTCTACCTCGTCGGCATTCAGGCCTTGACGGACGGTCAGATCTTTTTTGAAAACATCCAGTATACGCTCGTAACTCTTTTCGAGCCAACGCATTACGGTCGATTCATGAATGCGGGCCGACGGATCTTTCTCCCTTGCCGACGATCTCCTTTTGATCCAACCGCGAAGGGGAGACGCCTCATCTTCGACAAGACGCGATATCTCACGCAGTTTCAAATTGTCCACGTGATAGAGCGCGATCAGAAGTTTTTCGTGCGGTTCCAAAGCAGCAAAGGCCTCTGACAATGCAGCGGCCGTCGCCGAGCGATATTTATCGCGGGCAACCTGCTCGACCATTTGGCTGTCGCCATCAGGCGTTGGGATGGCGAATGCCGCATGCGCGGCTCCTTCTCCGATGGTTTCAGTCATCTCGTCGAGCGAAACCTCTGAGTGTCCGGCGCGGTGCTGATCGACAACCGAATGCCAAATTATCGTGCGTAGCCATCCGCGAAGGCTCCCGCGGCCCGAATACGTGCCGAACTTTGAGTATCGCTCGCCGTCAACCACACGCGTTCCATAAAGCTCGATATAGACGTTGCCGATCACTTCGTCCGGATCGGCATCACCTCGTGCAAGGTGCCGTGCGAACCGCTCCATGTACGATCGATGCGTCTGATCGAACTCCCACCAGGCCCGTTCGTTTCCCGCGGCACATCCAAGAGCCAGGAAAAGGTCGTCCGCTTGAAGATTACCGAGGAATTCCCCGATCTCCGGCGCGGTCAAAGGCTCAACGCTTGCAGTCTCGAGGCGCTTCTCTATTGTCTTGAGTATTGACGATGCGAATGCGTCCGCGGACACTCCATAGTTGGGCGCGTTCTCATTGCAGCGAGCATACATCTCAGCGATAGCAGTTTCTGTGAAGGCTTTGGCGGCAGCGTCCATGCTTGGAAGTTGATGCTAAGGAACTTGATGATTATAATCTCAAACGGCTAAAAACGATAATGGGTCTGCCGCATCTCTGCGGTCCCTAGTCAACTGACGCAGTGCCGCCGGTCAGATCATCCGAAGAATAGCCCGGTGCCGAAATATGCAGCTTCTCATCCGAATACTGCAGCTGGTAAAGCCGCCAATATAGCCCGCGGAGAGCCAGGAGTTCGTTGTGCGTACCCATTTCGCGCAGTTCGCCGTGATGCAGGACGATAATGCGGTCACATTTCTGTATTGTCGAAAGACGATGAGCTACGACAAGCGACGTTCGCTCGTCCATGACGCGATCTACCGCGCTCTGGATCAATTGTTCGGTCTCCGTGTCGATCGAACTTGTGGCCTCGTCAAGGATCAGGATCTTCGGGTCGAATGCAAGGGCACGAGCAAATGAAACAAGCTGCTTTTGCCCTACGGAAAGACCGGCACCGCGTTCTTTTACCTTGGTGTCATAGCCGTCCGCGAGCTCCCCGATGAACTCGTCGGCCCGCACCTCTTTTGCCGCCCAACGGATCTTTTCGTCGCTGATGTTATCATTGCCGAGCCTGATGTTCTGAGCGATCGTGCCGCTGAAGAGAAATACATCCTGCAGAACGACGGCAAAGTTCGAACGCAGGGCTTCGAGATCCCATTCCCGGACATCGACACCATCAACGAGGATGCGGCCTTTCTGAACATCGTAGAACCGCATAATGAGGTTCGTGATGGTCGTTTTTCCTGAACCGGTGTGCCCGACCAATGCTACGCTCTCGCCGATATCGACCGAGAACGACACATCCTTAAGGACCCAATCTTCCTCCTTATACGCGAACCAAACGCCCTCGAATTCTATACTTCCCTTTGCCTTTCCGGCGAGCTTCGGTTCTTCAGGCGTCTTGATGAGCACTTCGCGATCGAGCATGATGAAGATCCTGTGCGATGCGACGACCGCAGCTTGAAAGACGTTGAACTTATCCGAAAGATCACGGATCGGTTGGAAGAGTTGGAGCGAATATTGAATGAAAGATGCGAGCACGCCGACCGAAAGGGCTTGCGAAACGCTAAAGAATCCGTTCAGTGATTCGAAACCGAACACAAAGATGATCATCGCCACACCGACAGCTCCGATAAAATCGACCAACGGATAGAAAACAGCGTAATAGTAGATCGTTTCGATGTTCGCATCGCGATAGTCATCGTTGATCTCGGAGAAGCGCCGTCGGGCCTTCTTCTCTGCATTAAAGAGCTGTACGGTCTGGGCACCCGACACATATTCCTGCAAGAACGCATTCAGCTTCGCGCTTCGGGTACGCACGCGGTCAAAACCGTGGCGGGCGCGCTTCCGAAACCAGTTCGTAGCAGCGAACAGAAGGGGCACGGTGATGAGCGTGACGACGGCGAGCTTCCAGTTGAGCCAGAACATCATCGCGATGATCGCGAAGATCACAACAAGATCGCCGAGCACATCTATAACGCCCGATGTAAAGAGTTCGTTCAGTGCATCGACATCACTTGTGAGCCGCGTCATCGTTCGGCCGACAGGATACTGATCGTAGTATGCAAGTTCCTGATCCTGCAGCTTTGTAAAAAGTTCGGTCCGCAGATCGAACATCACACGTTGGCCGACCGTGTTGAGCAGGATCTCCTGCACATACGAGAAGATGAATCTAAGAAAGAATACGCCAAAGAAAGCGAATGAAAATAGCCAGATGCCGTCGACGTTCTTTGGAATGATATAGCTATCGACCGCGACCTTAGTAAAGAGCGGCTGGATCGACGCAAGTATGTTCGTAACGAATGTGAGAAGGAGCGCGGCCGCGGCTACCTTCCAATACGGCCGCAGGTAGCGTGCGAGGCGCTTGGCGACCTTTAGGTCGTAGGTCTTGCCGATGGCGTCTTCTTCGTGATATTTGCGAACCTCTTCGGACATCTCGAAAGCAAGTGAAGTTTCTATTTTAGCGTGTCGCGAGAGGAATATCGAAAGCTGACCGACGGCGGACGTCCGCTCTCTCAGTCAGAAATGAAAGAGGCCCGCTCGCACGAGGCGAGCGGGCCGAGGGTCTATCCAAGAACGGTTAAGTTCTTAGAAGTACAGACGTGCGCCGAAGCGGACTTCGCGAGGAGCACTGAAGCCACTCGAGAGGCCATACACGTTGTATTTGCGAGCAGCCGGATTAGCAGCAAGCCAGCTATTGACATACTGCGTGATGCCCGCACCGCCTGTGACGAGGTGCATTGCCGAGAACATGTCCACACAGGTGGTTGGAGCGCAACCGCCTGAAAGAAGTGTTCCGTTGCTGATCGTCGAGGTGGTGATCGTCTCAACAACACCCGTTTCCGACTTGCGGTCGAAAAGGTTCAGGATGTTGACGTACGGCTGGATCGTGATGCGGTTATCGCGGCCGAACTTATATTTGTGATCAATATTAAGGTCGGTGCTGTAGTACGCAGCCGAGCGGCCAAGGTCGCCGCGGCCATACACGATGATCGCGAGTGAAGCGATGAAGTTAGCACGCGTCGTCATCGGTGTACCAGACTGAGCCGTGGTAAAGAACGAAACTGACGTCGTGTTCGACTTGCTCCAATTGTGATCGTAGCCGCCGTATGCCTTGAAGACATGCGGACGATCCGTTGAAAGAAGGCCGTTGTTCGGCTTACCGGTCATGGCCCAGGGCTCGAACGGAAGGTCGAAGTTACGGTTGACGTTCGGGCTGGTACGGCCGCCTTCGTCAGAGCTGGCGAGACCACCGTAGTTACCGAACAGACGGCTCCAGGTGTAGCTTGCGCTCAGGAACCAGTTATTTGCAAAACGCTTGTCGAGGCCGATCTCAACGGCATCATACTTACGCTCTGCCTTGGCGCACGGGAAACCGTCTGCCGTGTAAACCGCGCAGGCAAGGCCTTCGCCGGGGTTACCGATGACATAAGCTTCTGAACCCGACACGCTGATCGAACCGACATCTTCGATAGCCTTGTCGACCTGCTTGTGGGTGTAGCGTCCGCGAACGAACCAGTTGCGGAACAACTGATGCTGAACACCAAAGGTGTATTCGGACTGACGTGCAGCCTTGATGTTGGGATCGACAGCACCCGAAACATCGATACCGAGGCCCGAGTTGGACGGGATGCGATAGTCGAGGTTACAGGTCGAGTAGCCCGGAGGATAGATCAGCGTACCGTCACCAGGGCAGTTTCCACCGATCGGATCCGGATGGCTTCCGAGGATGTTTGCAAAGGTGTAGCCGGTGTACGCCGTTCCACGAGCAAGTGTGATATCGAACCAATCACGACGGTAGAAGTCGCCGCCGAACGAACCGCGGGGCAGTTCATACTTGAAGCGATCATAGAACCAACCGTAGCTGGCAAAGAGCTTGGTCTTGCCATTGCCGAAGAGGTCAAAAGCAGCACCAAGACGCGGAGCGATCTTATCCGCCCAGCTGAAGTGAATACCCGGGTTGCCGGCTTTGAAGGAAGGAACATCTTCCATGTCGGAACGGACACCGAGGTTCAAGGTCAGGCGATCTGCGATCGTCCATGAATCCTGGACAAAGAGAGCGTTGCTCGCGCTGCTCGCTTTACCAACGGTACCAAAACGCTGCATGTAACCGCAGCCAACTGCGCTAGCAGCGCTAACCGTGTAACCGAAGTCCGCGCAATCACGTCCGTAGTAGAGGACGATCACACCTGTGTTCGTGTAACCCTGCTCGGTCGTGTTGGAAATGCGGTTGTACTGATAACCGAATTTGATATTGTGACGGCCGCCGGCGTTAAGGCCGATGTAGCTAGCGTCAGTATCAAAGAGTGTACGAGTCGAAACGTCGTAAGCGAGCTGGAAGTTGCTCGGGAAGTTCGACTGGCCAAGGCTGCAGCCCGCCTGTGCCTGGGTGATCGGGTTTCCTGCAGGAGCTGTACCAGCTGCCGGCGGGAAGAGGCTCGAAGCACTGCAAAGGTAACGAGTTGCGTTCGGGATGTTGTAAGAACCAAGCTTTTCGTTCAGGAACGTACGGCCTGCGTGAACGTTGATGACCAACTTCGAGAGCGGTGTCCACGAAGCCTGACCGTTCAAGCTGTTCGAGTTCTGACGACCACCGCCATCATGAAGCTGGGCAGCGGAGCCAGGAGCGTTGGTCAAACCATAGGTCGTACCCGGAAGCGTACCCTTGACCGAGATCGGGTTCCAAAGGAACGATCCGAACAAGCGGAGCTTCGAGTGCGGCTGAGCATCGAGACGAACGAACGCTTCCTGCGTCGTCTGCTTCGACTTGAACTCTTCAGAACCGATAGCCGAGCGGCCCGGAGCCAACTGGTTATAATAGGTAACGTTCTGGTTGTAATCGAAGACCTGCGGAGCATAGATAGCCGAGAACCAGAAGCGGTTCTTGACGATCGGGCCGTTCAGCTTAGCAACCGGATAGTACGAAACACCGCCCGTCTGCGGAACCGGCAGGTACTCGTAAGCACCAGCGGCGCTGCCGTAGCGGCTAAGGAACGGGTGGCTGTCACCCTGGAGCTTCTGCGGGCGCCACGACATACCGAAGTTGCCGTGCCACTGATCGTTTCCGCCCTGGGTAACGACCGTGATCACACCGCCGGTAGCGCCGCCGTATTCGGCTTCGAAACCGGTCGATTTGACCTGAACTTCCTGGATGAGCTCAAAGGGAACGTTGTTGTTCGAGTTGAGCGTACCAGTACGGAAGTTGGTAACTTCCTGACCGTCGATAACCCAAACGTTTTCCGAGCCCGAAGCACCGTCAACCTGGAAACCACCCGAAAGACCTTCCGGACGAACGTTCGGAGCGGCCTTCAAGAGGCTGGTAAACGTGGTGCCTTTCGGAAGCGAATCGATCAACTTCTGTGTGAGGTTGGTCTGGAGTTTCGATTCCGTCGGGTCGATGGTGACGTTGTCGCCGCCAGTGACGGTAACGTCGCTGACGCCGCCGCCGACCTCAAGCTTCACATCTGCACGAGCCGAACGGTCGAGTGTAACCGTTACGTTCTGCTTCGAAGTCTTGAAGCTTTCTTTTTCGATCGTGACCGAGTAGGTTCCCACCGGAACGTTAGGCACGACGAAATAGCCATTAGAATCCGACATTACGGATCTGTTAAAGCCAGTCGTGGTACCGGTCGAAACCGCGGTGACTTTCGCACCGGGAACGACGGCATCGTTCTGGTCTTTCACTACTCCCTCGATGCTGCCGCGAGTACCCTGTGCAAACGCTGAGAAAGCGAAGCAGAGCACGATCAGCATGATCGAGGAAATAAATGCAAACTTATTTCTCATTACTTTGTCTCCTATTCAAAGTCTCTTTTCGAGAGTTTCTGAACTTAATAAAAGGCCTCAATGGACACTTTTTCAGCCTTTTTTTATGCAATTTGCTCTCCACAGCCGTCTCAGGCCGTGCCAAACGTGTTAAATACCGCATTTACACTACTTTACAAATCTTTAAGGGCGCACGGAAAACCGAAAACACCGAAGATCATCCATTATTTTGTACGAAAATTTAGATTTTTTCGGGAGTTTTTGGAGATATCGAGCATTCGGCTTGCGAAAACCGGCTTTTCTGCCGCATATTAGGCTCATAATGCCGAACCGAGAGAGCGGCTCCGAGCGATATTATCGCGACGCAGTCCACAACATCATCCGTGTCGATGCTCGAACGGCGGAAGGCCGATTGTTCGCCGACCTCATCGACACACCGGAGTTTCAGCGTCTGCGGCGGATCAGGCAGCTCGGACTTGCATATTTTGCCTACCAATCGGCCGAACATTCCCGCTTTACGCACAGTTTGGGTGCGTTTAACCTTGCGACTCGCGTGCTTGCAAAACTTTCAGCCGAACACAACCTCTCGGACGAGGAGCGGATCGCGGTCCGAGCGGCCGCCTTACTGCACGACATCGGCCACGGGGCGTTTTCCCACGTGATCGAGGCGATCCTGGGCTTTCACCACGAAGAATATTCAATTGCCGCCATATCGGAACCTCGAACCGGGATCAATCAAGTACTTACGGCCTTTTCGCCGAGCTTGGCAGATGATGTCGCCTCGATCATCAAGGGCACCTTTCGACGCCGCGCACTTGCTCAGCTGATCTCATCGCAGCTTGACGTTGACCGTATGGACTATCTGCTCCGCGACAGCTTGATGACCGGAGCGAAGTACGGGGTTTACGATCTTGAGTGGATCGTAAAATCGATCGAGATCGACGAGGAGAACGACCGAATATTCGTCGCGGCGCCCGGCATTGCCGCCGTAGAGGACTACTTGCAGGCGAGATACTATATGTTTCGGCAAGTATATTTTCACCGAACTCTTCGAGCTGCCGAATCGGTCCTCAAGAGCTTGCTGCATCGAGCGATCGTCGTGTATGGGTCAGACGGCGATGTTTGGCATCTCCCGGACAGTTCGCTCGAGAAGATTCTCCGAGGCGAACGGCTCGACCTCGAAAAGCACCTCGAACTCGATGATACGGATGTTTTATTTCACATAAAGCAGTGGCGATCGAGCAGTGACCCGATCCTGTCCGACCTTGCGAAGCGCTTTATCGACCGGCAAATATTCAAGGCGTTCGATCTGGACATGGATGACGCTGAAATGGCGGTATTCCTTGATCGTGCCCGCGATGTCGTCGAGAGGAACGGGTACGACCCAGAGTATTATCTTGTTGAAGATTCGGCAAAGCACGCAGACTACTACTTCTATTCACGCACGACGGACGACCCGAAAAATCTAATATTCGTCGAACACGGCTATTCCCGGCCGAAGATACGCGAGATCTCCGAGGTCAGTGCTGCGGTCCGCGGACTGCAGGAAGGATATCGTGCTCAACGCGTATGCTTTCCGGCCGAATTGCGAAACGAGATCGAGGCTCTTTATCGCCCCTGAACGATGCAAAGGCCGGTATTTTTTTCAGCTCTATTTATCTTGGCCTTCGTCTTTGCGGCCAACGCAAAGAGTCTTGCAACAGTTACGATCGGCGACAACACGGCGGATGCTTACACCGCCAAGCTGCGGGCGGAGCTGAGCGGTCAGTTCACACTACTCGATGAAGATCTTGCTTCTTCCGCATTCGCATCATTCAAGTTCGCAACGCCGACCAACTTGACCGTTGACCAGGCCGCCGCCGCAGGTTCCGCTATCGGCTGCGACTTTTTTGTCATCATCAACGCCGGCATCAACCGCCGCAGTTCATTCGCAAAGCCTGTCTATTTTGAAGCATACGCATCTTTGTTCGTCATCGAGACCCGTACCGGACGGCTGCTTCGATGGCTTCATCCACGTATTGAAGCGCCGACCGAGGCCGAAGCATTGCCGCAGCTTTTGCAAACGACCGACGCGACCGCAACGGCGATCGCAGCAAGTCTGCGAGACCCTTCCCCGCCTGAAGGCGATGCCGCGTCAAGCATCGAGTCGCTGCCCGACTCGCCGGAAAAAGGCCTGCAGCCGCCCATTCCCTTTCGTAGAATAAAGCCTCTCTATACTGAGGCCGCAGAAAGGCTTGGTGTTGCCGCAACTGTTGAAATACTTGTAGATATCGATGCAGACGGAAAGATCCTGCGAACTAGGGTCGTTCGCTGGGCCGGGTTTGGTCTCGAGGCCTCGGTCGAGGATGCTGTCCGCAAGATGAACTGGCGCCCCGCGTACCGCAACAACAAGCCGCTGGCCATGCGCGTGCTTCTCCGCTACAACTTCAAACGGCTCGAACTCCCGCCAAGTTAAACTTTTGTCGCTATTTAACGTAGAATCATCTTTCGCCATAAAAACTAAATTCTTTCTAGGAGAGCTTATGCGTTCAACTCTTAAACGTTATTTTGTCGCTCTGTTCGTCTTTGCGACGCTTACTTCGAGCGCCTTGGGACAGACGGCGTTCGATATCTCGCGTATGGATCGCAATGCCGATGCATGCGAAGACTTTTTCCAATTCGCGAACGGAACCTGGGTGAAGAAGACCGAAGTTCCGCCGTCGCAGGCTCGTTGGGGAACATTCAACATTCTCGGCGACCGCAATCGCGACATCCTGCACGATATTCTTGATAAGGCCGTCGCAGAAAAGAATGCGAAGAAAGGCAGCGATGTTCAGCTTATCGGCGATTATTACGCGGCCTGCATGGACGAGGGCGCGATAGAAGCGAATGGCATCAAGCCGATCGAACCTGTTCTTGAGCAGATCGACAAACTAAAAACGCAAGGTGACATCGCACGCGAGATCGCGGACCTTCATAACGATGGTTTTCCGGCGCTGTTTCGTTTCGGCGGCGGCCGCGATGCGAAGGATTCGAACTCGGTCATCGTAAGTTCCGGCCAAGGCGGCCTTTCGCTCCCGAACAAAGACTACTACACGAAAGAAGACGCAAAAATGGTCGAAACACGACAGAAGTTCGTCGAGTATATGACCAAGGTATTCGATATGTCGGGCGACACTCCGGCCGAAGCAAAGGCCCACGCCGAGACCGTTATGGCCATTCAAGTGCGGCTTGCAAAGGCCTCTAAGGCACCGGTCGAAATGCGCGATCCGGATAAGAATTACAACAAGATCAAGCTTTCTGACGCACAGGCGATCATCCCGAATCTTTCGCTCAAGGACTATATGAAGCGCCGCGGCATCCCGGTTCCCGACACACTGAACTTCGGCCAGCCGGACTTCTTTAGGGAAGTTAACTCGATGCTCAAGGATGTGCCTGTCGATCAGTGGAAAACATACTTCCGCTGGATGGTATTGGATTCATCCGCGAGTTACCTGCCGAAGGCATTGGCAGACGCGAGCTTTGATTTCCACGGCAAATACCTTTCGGGTACAAAAGAGCAGGAACCGCGTTGGAAGCGTTGCGTTTCGGCGACCGACCGCACGCTCGGTGAGGCTCTCGGTGCCGAATATGTAAAGACCGAATTCACGCCCGAAGCAAAGGCGAGGATGAACCAACTCATCGACAACCTTTTCGTTGCGATGAAGAGCCACATCAACTCACTTGATTGGATGAGTCCGGCGACAAAGGAGAAGGCTCTCGGCAAGCTCGCGACCTACAAACGGAAGATCGGCTACAACGAACATCCGCGAGGCTACAAGGGCCTTTCGATCGACCGTTCGTCGTACGCTGGAAATGTTATCCGCTCGCGCGAGTTCGAGATCAAACGCAACATCGCAGATATCGGCAAACCGGCCGACAAAACACGTTGGTTCTTCTCGCCGCCGACCGTGAACGCCTCGTATTCGGGGACGAATAACGAGATCACTTTCCCGGCCGGAATTCTGCAGCCGCCTTTCTTCAATTTCAAGGCGGATGACGCGATCAACTACGGTGCGATCGGCGCGGTGATCGGCCACGAGATCACGCACGGATTCGACGATTCTGGCAGCAAGTTCGACGCCCAAGGCAACCTCGCTTCGTGGTGGCTGCCGGAAGATCGGAAGAAGTTTGAAGAGCGTGCCGCGTGTGTCGTGAATCAGTTCAATGGCTACGAGGTTCAGCCCGGACTGCACATCAACGGTAACCTCACGCTTGGCGAAAATATCGGCGACCTCGGCGGCCTTGCGATCGCATACACCGCACTCGTTGACGCTCTAAAGGGTAAGAAGATCGAGAATATCGACGGCTTTACGCCCGAACAGCGTTTCTTCCTCGGCTGGGCACAGGTCTGGGCCGCAAAGGCGACGCCTGAATTCGAGCGCCGCCAAGTGCTGACCGATCCGCACTCTGCGGCGAAATGGCGTGTCAACGGACCGCTTTCCAATATGCCCGAATTCGCAAATGCATTCGGCTGCAAACAAGGCCAAGCGATGGTCAGAAAAGACGCCTGCCTGATCTGGTAGATCCTGCATCGCATCGAAATCGACGAAGCTGCCCTGAGCGTTCAACTCTCGGCAGCTTCCCGTTTTTAGCACACGATGCAGTTTCAACTGCCTTCAGTTTTGCAGATTCGGCGTGAAACCCGATAATTGTGATACAAAGTTACCCAGATGCTTGATCCAAATTACGTAAGAGAAAACCTTGAATCAGTCCGAACTGCGTTAGCCGCACGGAATTTTTCGCCGGAAGCGCTCGACCATTTCGCCGAGCTTGATGCCGAACGCCGCCGCGTCAATAGCGAGGCTGACGATGTGAACCACGAACGGAATAACGCAAGCAAAGAGATAGGCGCCTTGATGCAGGCCGGCAAGACCGAAGAGGCGACCGCGAAAAAGGCTTCTGTTGCCGGACTAAAGGAGCGTCAGGCGGAGCTTGAGAAGCTGCGTGACGAGGCAGACGCAGCGATGCGCGAGCTGCTTTCCGGCCTTCCGAACCTTCCGGCGGCGGACGTCCCTTTCGGGGCAGACGAATCGGCAAATGTCGAGATCCGCCGATGGGGAACGCCTCGTAAATTTGATTTCGAGGTGAAAGATCACGTCGATCTTGGGACAGAACTCAGCATTCTCGATCTCGAACGCGCAGCGAAGGTCGCGGGTTCGCGTTTTGCGATCCTAAATGGCGACGGTGCTCGGCTCGAGCGCGCTCTCATCAATTTTATGCTCGACGTTCACACTCGCGAGAACGGCTACAAAGAGACGCAGCCGCCGCTGATCGTTAATCGAGATAGTCTGTTCGGAACCGGGCAGCTGCCGAAATTCGAAGAGGATCTTTTTACGCTAACAGATAGCCGCGGCTTTTCGCTGATCCCAACTGCAGAAGTTCCCGTGACGAATTACCATCGCGATGAGATCTTAGACGCGGCGAGTCTTCCGATGAAATTCGTCGCTTACACGCCGTGCTTTCGGAGCGAGGCGGGAAGCTACGGCCGCGATACCCGCGGGCTTATTCGCCAGCATCAATTCGAGAAGGTCGAGCTCGTAAAACTTTGCCTGCCGGAAGAAAGCGAGAAGGAGCACGAAGAACTCACCGCCAACGCGGAAAGGATCCTGCAATTGCTCGGACTTCCCTATAGGACGGTCGTCCTCTCGACCGGCGATATGGGATTCTCGGCTCGAAAGACTTACGACATTGAGGTTTGGCTGCCATCGCAGCAAACTTACCGAGAGATATCGAGCTGTTCGAACTGCGGCGATTTTCAGGCACGCCGAATGGGCACGCGGTTTCGACGTTCCGGCGGCGGAAAGCCCGAATACGTCCACACGCTCAACGGCAGCGGCCTCGCGGTCGGCCGAACATGGATCGCTGTAGTAGAAAACTACCAGCAAGCGGACGGCAGCATTGCGATCCCCGACGCGCTAAGGCCGTATATGCCCGGAATCGAGCAGATTTCGAAGGTTTAGCAAAAAATTCCTACCCACAGTCTTGACCGGCAACTCGTCCGTAATTACAGTGTAATTATGCGATCACAGATCATACAGATCGGAAATTCTCAGGGGATACGGCTGCCGAAGGTCCTGCTTGAACAAACCGGGATCTCGGGCGATGTCGAGATCGATGTCAGCGACCGCGGCATTCTTATCCGCAACGCCGCAACACCAAGAAGCGGCTGGGACGAGGCATTTAGGGCCATTGCTGAGAACGATGCCGACGACACCGTTGAAAGCGTGCCGAACGAGTTCGAGAAGAGGGAATGGCAATGGTAGAACGTTTCGATATCTATCTTTTGAATCTCGACGAAGAGATCGCAAAAGAGGCAAAGAACACCCGCCCTTGCGTCGTTGTCTCGCCCGATGAGATGAACCGCCACCTGAATTCGGTCATCGTCGCACCTGTCTCGACCAAGACCGACCGCTACCCGACGCGGGTTGCCGTGAACGTGCTCAATTCCGAACGCTCGCTCGTGCTTGACCAGTTGCGGACAGTCGATAAAGAAAGGCTGGTGAAGCGGATCGGCTCGATCGGGAAAAGCGAAAGAAAGGCAACACTCGATCGTCTGCAGGAGATGTTCGCTGAATAAGGTAACTAAGATCATTTCTGGCGGGCAGACGGGCGCCGACCGCGCGGCCCTTGATTGGGCGATCGACCACAACTTCGAGTACGGCGGCTATATTCCGCTCGGACGCTGGGCCGAGGACGGCAGAATTCCTGACAAATATAAGAACCTGATCGAACTCGACTCCGACGATCTAGCTGCCCGTACCGAGAGAAATGTGATCGAGGCGGATGCGACCCTCATCGTCGCTCTCGGCAAACTTACCGGCGGTTCGCGCTTTACGTGGAAAGTTGCGGGCAAGCACCGGCGACCCGTGCTTGTCGCGGAGCTTTACCGATTCTCACAAGAGAATGCGGCGGACAAGGCGAGAGAGTGGCTGAAGATCGCGGGTGCTTCGGTGCTGAACGTCGCGGGGCCGCGTGCTTCAAAGGAAACCACGGTCTATCAGGAAACGTATGACCTTTTGGGAATGATCTTTGCGGCTTGAGAGACCGGAAAATATGACTCTCGTAATTACGCCGTAGTCACAATATCTATTTCTGCTTCTTCGCCTGATTCCAGAGAGCGTCCATTTCATCGAGATCGGCATCATCTAATGTTCTTGAGGCCTTCGCCAGCTCATTTTCGACGAAGGCAAAGCGGTTCCGGAACTTGCGATTTGTTCGTTTTAGGGCGGTCTCAGGCTCGACACCGAGCCGACGCGCAAGATTTGCGACCACAAAGAGCAGGTCGCCGATCTCTTCCGCCGCATTCTCCCCGTCCTCGTTGCTGATAGCGGATCGAAGCTCCGCAACTTCCTCATCAAGTTTGGCGAAGATGTCTTCGACATCTTTCCAGTCAAATCCCTTCTTTGCGGCCTTCGACGTAAGCTTCAGAGCTTCGATCAACGCCGGAAAATGGATCGGGACGTCCTCAAGTACCGATCCCGTCGCCTTCTCTTTCTTGCCCGATGCCTCGCGTTCTCGAGCCTTGAGCTTGTCCCAGTTATCTAGTACGTCCTGTGCGCGCGCAAGCTTTTCATCGCCGAAAACGTGCGGATGACGGAGCACGAGCTTCTGCGTCACT
Source organism: uncultured Acidobacteriota bacterium (assembly GCA_937873515.1). Taxonomy (GTDB): domain Bacteria; phylum Acidobacteriota; class Blastocatellia; order Pyrinomonadales; family Pyrinomonadaceae; genus OLB17. The sequence continues at coordinate 346,406 of CALMYB010000006.1, read as the reverse complement.
TCGGCAGCGACCTCGTCGATCGTCAACTCGCCGCGTTCCTTACCGATGGTCGAATGAAAGACGACCTGGAGCAGAAGGTCACCGAGTTCTTCACGAAGGTGCGAAACATCGCCCGTCTCTTCGGCCTCTTGGATCGCGTCGAAGGTCTCGTAGGCCTCTTCAAGAAGGTAGCGCCCAAGCGAGCCGTAGGTTTGCTCTCGATCCCAAGGGCAGCCGCCCGGCGCGCGAAGCCGCTCCATTACAGCGACAAGTTCATCAAAGTTCTTTGACATCGTTGTAAACAATTAGAGAACACTTCCGCCTCGGAAGTCTATTCGCGTGACGCGTGTCTTGGATAAGCCGGCTCTCCAAATGGTAAAATAGGGCAGACTCAAAAGGTTAAAAACTATGATCGGACACGACGACGAGAACGAAAAAGTGCATTTCAAGGTCGCTGACAGGCGTAAGTTCAACGCGGACGGAACGCTTCGCGAAGGTGTTGTCCTCGAACCTGCGCCGGAGCCAAAGGCGAAGCCGGCCGAATCAGAACCGTCCGCTGCGAGCGAACCTTTGAGCGTCCAAGCGATCGAAGAACCGGCAGCAGACACACCACAGACCGGCGAGGAACTAGGCGAAGATCTTGACGAGGCTGATGATATCCCGGGAGCCGAAGATCCGGCGAGTTTTGTAAATTTTCTTTCGACGGTCGCAACCAACGCCGCGGCCGCTCTGGGGGCGATGCCGCATCCTGCGACCGGCAAACGAAGCCTCGATCTCGAGTCTGCAAAATATTGGCTCGACATCATCGGTATGCTGCGTGACAAGACGAAAGGTAACCTTCATCCGCAGGAATCACGGCTCATCGAGAGCCTGCTCGCGGATCTGCGTATGCAGTACGTTCATCTCGTACGTGCAACCGAAGAAAAACTAAAGGCCCAGGCAGCGGCAAAATTCTCCGGCGACGAGATCCTCGGCAAAAAATAGGAGCCGAAGGAAAAGACAGAGAGTACGGAGAAATGGCTTGTGCGACTCTGTGCCTCCGCGACCTCTGTGGTAGTAGAGTTCGATGAAACTGACCTTTCTCGGTACAGGCACTTCAACCGGCGTACCTTCCATCGGGTGCGACTGTGAGACGTGTCGTTCGGAGGACCCGAGAGACAAAAGACTTCGCGTTTCCGTTCTGATCGAACATAAGGGCCGCAAGGTTCTTGTTGATACATCTTCCGACTTTCGACAACAAGCTCTTAGGGCAGGCATCGACTTTCTCGATGCGGTTCTCATTACGCATTGCCACGTCGACCATGTTTTTGGACTCGACGACATTCGGCCGCTGAATTTCAGGTACGGTGCGATGCCGATCTTTGCGAACGACGCCGCATGGATCGACCTTCGCCGGATCTTTCAGTACATCTTTGAGCCGTCACATTTTGGCGGCGGCCTGCCGCAACTCATTCCGCATACGGTCGTCCCGCAGGCCTCTTTTAACATCGGCAAGGACCTGCTCGTCACACCGATCGAGGTCATTCACGGAAAACTTCCCGTGATAGCATATCGCTTTAATGACTTTGCTTATGCTACCGATCTGAAGCACATTCCGCCGGAGTCTATGGATGCTCTGCGTGACCTCAATGTACTCGTTTTGGACTGCGTCAGGATAAAGCCGCACGGAACGCATCTTTGTCTTGAAGAAGCTCTTGCGATCATCGCTGAGCTAAAGCCAGAACGTGCATATCTCACACACCTGAATCACGATATCCTGCACGAACGTGATTCCCGCCTACTGCCTGAGAATGTCGAATTTGCGTATGACGGCCTCGTTGTTACTTCGCAGCACGCTGCCTGAACTTTGCTGTAAGCAAGGGGGCAAAAAAGGTAACAAATAGCACGACAGGCCAAATGTTCCCGTCCTTGAAAGAATAGACGGCAAGGATCTCATTTAGGCCGACCCCACGAGCTAGCCCGAATGAGAACTCGAATACGAGAGTGAGCGTCAACCATAGGAACCCGACCAGCAGGAGTTGTTTCGCTCCATCGGCCGCGATCCATCGCATCGAAAGATAGGCGACGGCAAAGATCACGCAGCAAAGGATAAGGCCGCTTACGACAAATCCGAGCTGCCTTCCGAATGATGGGAACAAAACCGCCTCGCGCAGAAGTCCATTTAGAATCGCGAGCACCAAGATCACAACCCAAACTGTAGTTGCCCTTATAAGCATTTGTCTCGCACCTTAGATCCAACGGCGGACGCTGGAGAGAAGGTCTTCATAGTCCTTGCCGAACTTTGAGCGCAAAATGCGCACTTCGGGCTTGATCTGGAACTGCGTCATAAAAACGACAAACCCGGCCAAGAGGAAAACAGAAACGAAGTTTGCCAAGTATAGCGACCACGCTGTTAGGATCAACAGCATCCCGAGATACATCGGGTTTCGCGTGAGACGATAAATACCGCTTCGCACGACGCTCGATGCCTTATCAGGCGACATTGGATCGACCGTAGTCCCGCCGCGGCGAAATGCAAGAAAGCCGCTTACGATCGCAAGAATGCCGACTCCGGCGACAAACAGCGAGAAATACGGCTGAGCCGGCATTACAAAGTTCGCCGCCGGCAATAGCCAGCAGGAGCCGAACATCATTAGCGCAAAGCCGATTACGACGATGAGCGGCGGGATCTTTAACTCAAGCCAACGCATAGCTTCCGAACGCAGCCCGTGCGAACGCAAGACTTTCGGCCCTTATAAACGAAAGCCTCTTTTAAATGCAGGTTATCGACGGAAAGCCGTATTTGACGAGCCAGCCATTGTTCTCCGAGGCGATCTGCTGCGAACATTCTTTGTCGCGTCGAAAGGTCACGTTCGTCTTGTAGGCCTTCACATTTGCGACATATCTTGGATCAAGGGCACCGAATATACTAGGGCTCGGCACATTTGCGACGGCCTCAGCAGTTCCCTCGTCAACGTAGTCCGCTAGGCCTTGATCACCGGTGGGTTTCCAATATGTCCCGCCCATTGCGCCGTGTGTGCCGAAATAGAACTTCTCCGTGTAAACCGTCGGCGGTCCATACTTCGTCCCGTCGTTACCGAAACTCATTCTTGATCTTGCGGCCGGGTCGCGGCGGATGTGCAGGACATTGGCAACATTGTTCGGGATATATTCGGCGTCATAGGCCAAATGGCGATCGACGCAGTCAAACAGGACCATTGCGTAAACCGGTATGTTCAACCTTTTCAGATTCTTTGCTATCACGACCGCACCGAGCGCTCCGCGGCTGTATCCGGTGAGCAGGATCTTTTGGTCGGGGCGAACCTTCTGATATCTGAGAATGTAATTCATTCCCATCTCGATCGCTTCGGGGAGGCCGCCGCCCGGGCCTATCGGTCCGCGGGAATAGTTAGCATCCCCGCACATTTGATTGACAAAGCTGTACTTAAAGTCACGAGCGTAGTCCGCGTTCGACGTTGGGCCTGTGCCGTCTATCCCAAATAAGATTGCCATTGTCTTATGTCTCCTAATAAATATTTCTATTGCCGATCTAAAGCGCTTTCTTGTCCCGCTTCTGCTAAAAGCTCGCCTGCATTCTACGCCAAAAGCTGAAACGCCTCACAGCTAAGACGCGGTCGGAAGAACATTTTTGCCAAAACTTTCCGTCCAAATGTAAGAGTACCAAGCGAACGTAGCCAACGATCCTTGAGCGAAATCCAAAAATCATAAACCATATATCGGTGAATAGAAATTTTGAATCGGCCAAAAAAAACGTTAAAAATCTTGACAAAAGTCTTGGGGGGGGTACACTTTTGGACAATCGACCAAGGTTTACGTTCTCAGGGTGCCGGAAGTTTCCTCAACTCATCGTTTGTTTCTTTCGGCTTGTCAATTTCATAAGGGCTTATTTTTACGGCATGGTGTTCGGGTTGTTGCGGGCTGACCGCTTACCGACGGATCGTCCAAAGGAGAATGGCAAATGAAAGGCAAAAAATGGATCATAGTGGCATTGATTTTGGCGGTTGCAGTCACAACTTTGGTTTTCGGCAGCCAGTCATCAATCGCGAGGAGGTTGATCGGCCTCGAGCCGAGTGAGAGCTTTCAAGTCCCCGATCATGTCGTTTACGACCACTTGTTTCGATTAGTCGTCTCATTCAAAAAACAGTCAGAATCGTCCGACAAAAGCCCTGAGAAAGCTGCTTTCTTCAAGAATTATTTTAAGACCTTTGCGAAACTGACCGACGCGGAGGATCAAACGCTTTATTCTATCGCCAAGGAATATCTGCAGGAGACCGTATGGATGGATGCACAAGCAAAGCAGATCATCGTGCAGACGCGAAAAATGTATCCAAACGGTGTTGTCCCGAAGGATCAACCGCCACCGCCTGCCTTGGGAGACTTGCAAGAAACTCGGAACGGTCTCGCCGTGCAGTACTACGAACGGCTAAGAGATGCTCTCGGCGAAGGTGGATTTGCGAAACTTGACGAGTTCATCCGCAAGGATATTACCCCAAGCATACAATCCATTCCGCTTCCGGTCGCAGGCTCCAAGCAGCCTGAAAAATAGGAGGAATCCAAGTATGAGCGGGAAGACTCTTCTGTCAATGTTATGCCTGCTGGTCGCCTTGGGTGCCGTGGTTTCAGAGGTTAGTGCGCAAAGGATATTCTTCCGAGCGCAGGTTAACTATCGTCCATCTACCCGAACTACTTCAGGCTATACGACTACATGGCTTGACTACTATGCGGCTCTTTATTTTAACCCTGCTGTTCAGGGTGAACTCTATAGAGCCGATATAAACGAACAACCGCTCGATTCAGGCTACGACGTCGGCAATGCCGATTTGGAAGATGCCGAAGTATTTCTCTTCTCCACAAATTATTTGGAAGGAAAGACATACTGCACGAGCGGGAATCATTTCGTCATTGATCGCGAAACGGGCATATCTGATCTCATTCAAAGCACCTATCCGTGTGTATAACTATTCCTTCGCCACCGCCGCCGTCTCCAACACCTACTGCGTCACCGACACCGACACCTTCTCCAATGGTACAAGTGGAGGAAGTCGGATTTATCGGGGACCATACGATCAGGCGCTGGCAATCTCTGCTGCCGGGAGTTCCGTCACCGCCGAATCCGCCAGAATACATTGACAGTCCCGATGGTTCGACGCCGACATGGGTTCGGGGCGGGGCTAACAACGGCAAGAATCCTGCAGCCTATACGAAAGGGACAAACCCGACACTTTTTGCGAAACTGTCGATTACGCCGAGTCAATCAACTGACACGAGCGGTCTCCTGCGACTAAAGAAGGGCGGCAATGTGATCACGAATCAGAATACCCCGGTTACCCTTTCGGGCAGTACAGTCAGCCTAAGCGGCATCTCAATAAATGCGAATGCATTGGAGAATCAGGCGAGCGTGAAGAAGGGAACATACAATTTCGATTGGGAGATATCTCTTGACAACGGGCAGACCTGGCAGTCCATCGGAACTAGCGGCGGGCATACAGTTTACTGGACGTACGCTGCTCCAAAAGGCCTAGATTGTACTTCCGATTCGATTACCACTTGCACATTTGTCAGCAGTCAGGGACAAGTCGGGCACCCAGGTCTTTATGATCTGGCATTGGAAAAGGCGATCGCGGAGTTGCCAATCATTGCCCAGACACCCGCAGCGATTGGGAAATCCCTTGCGGCGAACGTGGATACCGCGTTCATCTATGACCCAGGTCCAGCTGGCGGTGCGGCGGACACAGGTCACCCGCTGTCAATGTATTTCCGGGTGGCCAGAGCGCAATGTTCGGCGAATGCAAATTTGCTCCTGGGGCTACTGCGAAGCATCGGGTTCGACGCGGCGACAAAATATCTATGGGGTGGGACCCCGACCCCGCCAACAAGTGAAAATGGTGGTAAGGTCTATGTTTACAAATACCGGAAAGATTCGTCTCCCTTCGATCAGTCAGTAACCTTTATGGTAAAACGGCCTGAGAGCCGAGAACGCATTGTTCCGAAGAACCCGCATTTTGCTTTTCATGCAATGGTGAAGCTCGACAACTACTACTACGATCCCTCATATGGCAACGCTCTTTTGACGCAGAACGGCTATCCATACATGGCTGTTGGTTTCAAGGAGGTCGTTGACCTTACCAACCCAGCCGATCCGAGCTTCAAGCAAGGAGGCGATACATCAAATTTTGTCGTCAAGGCTTTGAACTTGACAGACTTTTGTATTCCGGGACCCGGAAACCCTTGTACGGCCAACACGGTTGTAACTGACAAGGTCTGTCCGCATAGTTGGCAGGAACCGGCATCCTCATCACCTTTCGCAAGTTTCGATGGCGACCGAATAACCGATATCGCCGTATGGCGGCCGTCGGACGGAATCTGGTATATCAGGAATAGTTCGGATCAGACGATCTCGTATCCGCAGCTTGGCCAGGCGGGCGACAGAATAGCTCCGGGCGATTATGATGGTGACGGCATAGCCGACCTTGCCGTGTTCCGGCCGTCCAATGCCACCTGGTATATTCAACAGAGCGGATCGAAGACGTTGATGACCGTTCAATGGGGGACATCGATCGACGTTCCTATCTCAGGCGACTTCGATGGTGACGGTAAGGTTGATATAGCGGTTTACCGGCCAGACAGCTTAGGCAGCGGCTGGTATATCCGCCAAAGCTCGACCGGTTCGATGTTGGCATATACCTTTGGTTTATGGGATGACAAACCCGTATCGGGTGATTTTGATGGTGACGGCAAGACGGATATAGCAGTCTTCCGCGCGTCGAACAGGACATGGCATTGGCTTCGAAGTTCTGATGCCGTCTATAGCACAACTCAATTCGGCCTGAGCGGAGACCAGCCTGTAACGGGCGATTACGATTGGGATCAAAAAACTGACTTAGCTGTATTTCGACCAAGCACTGGGGAATGGCATCTGCTTCGTTCGACCGAAGGCTATTTAGGCATTCAATTCGGAGCTAACGGAGACATTCCGGTACAAGGGGATTACGACGAAGACGGCAGAACCGATGCTGCGGTCTGGACGCCTGCGACGGGACGGTGGCGTATCTTAAAGAGCAGCGACTCGACCCAGATGGAAGAATACTGGGGCAGCGGTAGCACTGGCGATATTCCGGTTCCGTCAGCTTTTAATCGGTGAGACTTGTTCTTTGAAAGGAGAAAAACGTGATGCGAAAGAATATTCGAAACACAGCGTTGATTTTAGTCGCGATCCTGGGTGCAATAATGTTGGCTTATCCGTTCCTTCCGAGCGAGGCCCAAAAGATGCAAACCCAACCCCAAGATCAAATGGCAACGCCAACTCCGGAGCAAGAGAACGTCTTGCAAGTAGTCCGCCAAAACGCCGTTGCAAGTAGTTTTTACGACACAGTTGAACGGAAGGAAGGTGACTGGCTTTTGACCAAAGCAATTCGTTGGTCTGACGGTGGGGTAGTGACCAAACGTGGCTTTGGTCCCGGCGGTATAAGTATTAGTCTCGACCTACAGAAAGATGGGTCAACAGCCAGAGTGTCAATTTCCGAATATTCGTCAGAGCAGAATGCAAAACTTCCATTAGAGATTAAGATTTCTCAAGGCGCGATTTTGGATTGCACTTGGCCTGAATGTGGTGATGAAGGACAAAGGCTCTATCAAGGCATCAGTCAGACTGAGAATGGCGTAGGTTTCGAAGGTTTAAGATTTACAAAAGGCAAGTATTTTATCTCAATCTACAGCAAGTCTGAGGATGTCGCCAAGCGTTTTGCTGGTTACGCGATTGACGCGATCACTAAAAAATAGGCCGCGTTCGCGTTAAAAGCTGAGCTGTTGGCGACACTCGGGGCATAGCTCACCCACTTATGCTCTTGATCATTCGTTATCGCGGCGGATCTCGCGGATCCCGGGCATTTTGCGAAGATCGTCGAGCAGAGAATAGACCTTGCTTGTCGCGGCACGATCGACCGTCAGCTGAACATTCTCCTCCTCATCGCTGTCGCCGGGCTGGAAGAGAATGCTCTGCATTCGCAGGTCTGCGGACTCGACGGCGGCTTCGAGAGCGGGCAGCGAGAAGGCTTGCCGATCGATCTTCAGCGTAAGCGTACGGGGCCGCCGATGCATAAAATACCGCCGTTCGATCGGCTTTATGACGACAAGGATGATGAGTACGACGACGCTCGCGGCGACCGCACCGAAGTAGAGTCCGCCGCCGACCGCGAGTCCGATAGCGGCGACCGCCCAGAGGCTTGCGGCCGTCGTGAGGCCGTGCACGATCGTCCGCCGCATAATTATCGTTCCCGCACCGAGAAAGCCGATCCCGCTTACTACCTGTGCGGCTACACGCGACGGATCAAGCACGACGTTCGGATGGCCGAGGATATCATTGAACCCGAATGCGGAGACGAGCATAAAGATCGTCGCACCGACGGCGACGAGCATATGAGTGCGAAGGCCTGCGACCTCTTCGAGCCGTTCGCGTTCCAATCCGACAAGGCTGCCGAGCAAGGCCGCCAACAGCAGTCTAATTACGATCTCTTGATAAGTGAGCATTGCCCTTTGAAAAACCCGCGCTCTAGAATATCGCCTAAAGCAGCGTACCTTGTAAAACAACTATCGCGACCGCAAAGTAGATCACGAGTCCCGTAACATCGACGAGCGTTGCAACGAACGGCGCCGATGATGTCGCGGGGTCGAGGCCTGCACGCCGCAGGATAAAAGGCAGCATCGAACCCGACAGCGTCCCCCAGAGCACGATTCCGATGAGCGAGATTCCGACGGTCAGCGCCACGAGCAGCCAATGTTCGCCATACATATTCGAGAAGGCCGACCAGAGCGAGATGCGCAGGAAGCCGATGGTGCCGAGGATCGTGCCCAGAGCGAGGCCCGTAAATACTTCGCGTCGCATTACACGCCACCAATCCGCGAGAGTGACTTCCGTCAGCGTCATCGCACGAATGACGAGCGTCGCGGCCTGCGAACCGGAATTACCTCCCGACGAGATGATCAGCGGTACGAAGAGCACCAACACGACCGCCTTCTCGATCTCTTTTTCGAAAAAACCCATCGCGGTTGCCGTCAGCATTTCGCCAAGGAAAAGAATGACGAGCCAGCCTGCACGCTTTCGTACCATTCGCGAGAAGGCGATCTTCAGATAAGGTTCATCGAGCGCCTCCATACCGCCGAATTTCTGTATATCCTCGGTGGCCTCTTCCTGTGCAACATCCAAGATGTCGTCGATCGTAACGATACCGATCAGAACGCCGTCCGAATCCGTAACGGGCAGGGCCGTCAGGTCGCTGCGGCGCATCGCTTCGACCGCAGTCTCCTGATCGTCAGTCGCTTTGAGCGAGATCGACGTGTCATCCATCAGATCGGCAACGCTCGCCCCGGGCGGAGCGAGCAAAAGCTTGCGGATGCGAATGTCGTCGATCAGCTTTCCGTTGTCGTCAACGACATAGACGAGGTTGAGGGTCTCGCTGTCATGCCCGTAACGGCGAATGTGCTCGAGCGCGTGCTGTACCGTCCAATCCGAGCGCAGACACACGTAGTCGGGCGTCATCAAACGCCCGATCGTGTCTTCCTCATAACCTAAGAGCTGAACGGCAATCCTGCGTTCATCGGGGTTGAGAAGGTTCAGGAGTTGATGGGTGACCGTGCCGGGCAGCTCGTCGAGGAGAACGGTGCGGTCGTCCGGCGCCATTTCGTCCAGAATTTCAGCGACCTCTTCCTGGCCGAGAGATCTCAGCAGTTCCTGCTGAATGTCGAATGGAAGGTACTCGAAGGCGTCGGCCGCAAGTTCGCGTGGAAGGACGCGGAACGCGAGCACGCGATTCTGCGCCGGCATTTCGCACATAAGGCTTCCGATCTCGAACGCCGGAAGGTGTACAAGTGAATCGCGCAATTCTGTAAAATTCCGCGTGGCGATGGCATTCTCTGATCTTTCTTGAGCTGTCATTACGGGAAGGCTTCTTAAAGCAACACGTAATGATATGCCTCAGCCGCGAGCATTGCCAAACTTCGAGCCGTGAGATGCGGCTTTCACGGCCGCTCGTGGCGAGGCTGATAGACGCCGAGTTTACCGCCGCCTGGAAGTGTGATCTTTGTGAGCATTCCCCAAGGTTGGGCTTGAATTTCGCTCGTCTCTACGCCTTCTTCATTCATCCCGGCGATAAAGGCGTCGATATCGTCGCACATCAGGAAGAATTCGTGAACATCGTTCTTCTCCGATGGATGCACCGCAACTTCCGACGGCGGCAGGCCGAAAATGAGCCAGCCGTGTCCGACATCGACATACGGGAACTTCAACGTGTCCCGCAAGAATGCCTTGTCCGCCTCCGGATCCTTACTGTAAATAACCGCATGTGCTCCGTTTATCATTCGTACTTCTCCTATTTTTGGTGGAACGAGGTGGCTTTTCGTCTCCTAAGTTCTCTCTGGTGCTACCAATGTCAGCTTGCCTCGACGAGATAGCCCGCGAGTGTCCGTACCAGACCGATCGACCCGCCTGCCAAAACCACCAGCAATACATCCGCATTAAAGCGATAACGTCCTCGAGACCTGCCATCTTGGCAACGAATACACTCTTAAACTGTTAAATACGCAAGTGTTTTTTTGCCGGTATGAAGGCGTCGCCAAATCTCTGCAAACCCGCCTAGCGTGTCAGCCAACGGGTGCACCGAACGTCAGCCAATCGCCGTCGGGCATTCTGACCTGAAACTCGCGTTGCCGCCACGCCTTATTCAGCAGCGGCTTGACACGGTCAGACGGAAGGCGTTCGAGCGCCGGCCGCAAAGTCTCATACAAGGCGTCAACATCCGGCACGTCGATGTAAACCGTCATACGCGCTTTACCGTCAGGTGAAAGCTGCCGCGTCGATTCCTCGAGCAGCCGAAGTCCGTGGCCCTCCAACTCAACATACGCGTAATCGCTTTCGCGAAACTTGACCTCGAAAGGCAGCACTTCGCAGAAGAAACTGATTGCCTCTTCGAGGTCACGAACGTGCAGAAACGGTGTGATCTGATGGATCGTTGACATACGTTACCTCGCCGGTGCACCGGCAAATCCCGTCGAATCGATCACCTGGAATGACTTGGCTTTAAGTTGAATCCCGCGTCCAATGCTGCCGCACGGCCAGCGGCGAGCAATATCTTTTGAAGCGCACGGAGAGCTTTTGCGTCGGAGGTTGCGGCTGTAATGCTTTCGCACTCGGCAATCAGCTGCGGCAGCTCGGCCGAAGTATATTCAACGTCCACGTCAGTATCGCGGGTGCGTCCGAGAAGCGGAAACCTTTCCATGCGTTCGTTGAAGCGTTCCCAGTACATCGCCCTTTGTTCTTCCACGGTCTCGGCCGTAAGGCTCTCCCACCGAGGCACGCCAATGCCCTCGAAATATAGAGCCTCAATGTCTTCCGGGTTTAGGTCCCAACCGATATAGCGGTTGCCTTCTTCATTCGCAATAAAGAGAGACAGCGATCCCTCGCTTTTTGGTTCGAGCATGAATTGCTCTTCTAAACTCAATTCCGGAGCGGTCGATCCATTTTCGTTCATTTTGTCACCTCGCGCGTTATATTCTCACGTTCTATCTGGTCAGCCTATCATCGCACGTGGCGGCAAGGCCAACATCGCCTTACATTGCAACCGTACCACGAGCCGCCCACGAGCGAGCAGTTAGCAAGATCGTGCCGTCAGCAGCGATCGGAAGTGCGCCAGTGCCGCATCCAACGTCAAGCCATCGCCGTCCATTCGGGATGTTCAGCCATGAGAGAAAAAGCGGTGCGATCTGCCGGCTCCATCGACCGACGTACTGCTCATACGGGCTGCCGCGTTCCCAACTATCAGAAATATGCTCGCGGTCCATCGTTAGGTCCTTCTACGATTAGCCTAAGTTACCTGACTTAAAACTCTAAGCCTTCTCAACGGAATATCTTACCTGTACGAAGCCGTTCTTTGCCGAAGCTGTCTCGATCAGTTTCAAGCGGCGTTCGACGCCGACGGAGCCGAAAAGCGGAATTCCCGCCCCAAGAACTGTCGGCAGCAGGGTGATCGTGATCTCGTCGATAAGCCGGGCTTTTAAGAACTTCTGGATCGTAATGCCGCCGTCAACGTACAAATGCCGCTTGCCTTCGGCGGAGAGCTGCTCGACGATCTCTTTGGGCGGTGCGGACAAGAGCCTGGCTTTACCCTCAAGATTCTCGGGCAGTTGACGGAGCGTCGAAGAGAGCACGACGACCGGTATTTTGTAAGGCCACCCGTCAAAACCCAACACCTTTTCGAAGGTGTGCCGGCCGATGACGACAGTGTCCACCGACGCGATGAATCCATCGTACGTAAGGCCGAAAGCCTCACTCGTCTCGTACTCAGGGCGGTGCAGCCACTCTATATTGCCGCTTTCACCCGCAATGAACCCATCAACACTCGCTCCGCAAAATACCGAACACTTTATCATGACCGTCCCTCCCCAATTGCGTAATATTCTCACGGTTTATCTGAAAAGGAACAATCGGATCTTTTTTGGCACGTGCGATGAGCGCAAACACAAATGTGTATAACAGAGGCAGTTTATACACATTGCGTACAAATATCGATACGGACGAAAAGCTGATTAGAGAGACGCTCAAAGCCACCGGGTTGAAAACAAAGCGCGAGGTCGTGGAACTCGGTCTGGAGACACTCCTGCGTCTAAAACGGCAGGAACGGCTTGCGAAGAGCCTCCGCGGCGGCGGCCGTAGCCCCGATCTGAACTCCGCCGGTCATCCTATAGCGCCGGCAAATGCCGCTGCCAGAACGAAACCGACAAAGAGGTCAGAGATCATTGCTACGTTCTCCAACTTGCCACGGTGCGGCTGAAGCAGGTGATTGAAACCGGCAAGGCAGTAGAAGATCGCACCGGCAAGAGCCGCAGCCATCACCCAAGCGGGAAACAGCCAGCTGGCAAGCCCCGCAATTCCGATCGCAAGGTTGCCGAACCCAAGCTCCCTGACGAGCACTTGTGACTCTTCATGTTTGAGGGAAAGTATGACCTCTGCCGTGTAGCGGGGTTGGACGATCTGCCTGAGACCCGCCAGCGACAGCCGCGCTCCAACGGACCAAATAACGAACCACTTTGCCACAAGTGCGAAAGACAAAACATCGCCACTAGCAGCGCTCAACCCGATCGAGCCGACCGGCAGAACGAGCATGAATGTAATGACAACGAAAAAGTACATGGTCAGCAGCGGTGCGGTTCAACGATAAAGCCATGCCTTGCCGTGAAGCAGTAGGTGCGAATTTCGACGAGCTTATGGCTTTTTCGCGAAGTGGGCAAGACGGCCAATGGAACTCATCCGTCACCAGGATTTCTTAGCTGCCGCAGGTCCCCAAGAACGACAAAAAGCATCACATGGCCGCAGCTGCGGCAGATCCTCGCTTTTGTGGGCTTAATGACAATGTCTTTTTTTCCGAGCCATCCGCCGGAACCAGCGCCTTTGATGCGGACATGATTTTCAAACGAGGCGTAATCGTATGGCGGAGTCAGATCGCCGCTGCTGCAAACTGCACATTTCATTAGTTGGTAACTTTAACCCCTTCGCATTTTTTCAGCAAGACATTATTATTGTCAGTAATGAACGGACAGATCACAGAATTCATCAAGCATCACTATCGGCATTTTAATTCGGCGGCACTCATCGACGCTTCGGAAGGTTACGTCAGGCATCTAGCGGGCGGCGGCAAGATGATGATAACGCTTGCGGGGGCGATGAGCACGGCGGAATTGGGCCTTTCGCTCGCCGAGATGATCAGGCAGGACAAGGTGCAGATCATTTCCTGCACTGGTGCAAACCTCGAAGAAGACCTATTTAACCTCGTCGCACATGATTTCTACGAACGCGTACCGCATTACCGCGATCTGACACCGCAGGACGAACAAGGCCTGCTCGACCGTCATATGAACCGCGTGACCGATACGTGCATCCCCGAGATGGAAGCGATGCGGCGGCTCGAAAAAGCGATGGTCGATGTCTGGACGCAGGCGGACGCAAAAGGCGAGCGATACTTCCCGCACGAGTTTATGTATCAGGTCTTGAGCAATGGCTCGCTCGAAGAGTTTTATCAGATCGACCTGAAAGACAGTTGGATGTACGCGGCGATGGAAAAGAATTTGCCGATGGTCGTGCCCGGTTGGGAAGATTCGACGATGGGCAATATGTTTGCGGGCCACGTCATAACGGGCGACATCAAAAACGTCCACACCGTGCGCACCGGTATCGAATATATGACGTTCCTTGCCGATTGGTACACCGACAACGCAAAGGACGATTCAACGATCGGTTTTTATCAAATTGGCGGCGGCATCGCGGGCGATTTTCCGATATGCGTCGTCCCGATGCTGCATCAGGACCTTCAGCGTGAGAACGTCCCCGTCTGGGGCTATTTCTGCCAGATCAGCGACTCGACAACGTCATACGGCTCATACTCCGGCGCAGTCCCCAACGAAAAAATAACCTGGGGCAAACTATCCGCCGACACCCCGAAATACATCGTCGAGTCCGACGCCTCGATCGTCGCCCCGCTGATGTTTGCTTATATCTTGGGTTGGTGAACGGTTTCAACCACAGATGAACACAGATGAACACAGATGAGAGATTTTCCGGAAGTCTTTTTAGTATCTGTGTCTATTTTGTGTTCATCTGTGGTTAATTTCATTTGCGCCCTGAAACGAAGGATGGCAGAAGCAGGTTTCACCCGCGGATGAACACAGATTCACGCAGATAAGAGTATCTGAGGTGGAGTTGTCTTGATCTGTGTGAATCTGTGTTTATCTGTGGTTAATTTTCCTAATGGCCTTTGAAAGTAAGGCGGACGCTCTGTCTGTGCTCCGTCCTCCTACAGCCTGATCTTTATTCCTCCATTAAACACGCGGCCTTCGGTGTGGGAGTAGATCTCGGCAAATGTCGGGTTCTGGTGCGGCGGAAAGACGACCGGGCCGTAGCGGCCCTGGCGTTGGTCGAAGATGTTCTCGGCGTTGATGAACAGGCTGAATTTGCCGAACGTCTTTTCGCCGAAGAGTCCGACTTCGACAAGGTTTCGCGTGAGGCTGCGGTCGTCAAGCGTTTGCCGACTGCCGTAATATAGCTCGGCTCCCGCCTTAAAATTTTCGTGTTTCTCAAGGACGAGTGACGAGTTTACTCGATGCGTCGGCAAGAGCGTGAGCTTGCGTGTACCGGGCAGATAGCCTGCCTTTCCGTCCGTTAGCGTGTAGCCGAGAAAGAGTTTTGCGATGCCGTACTCGAATCTCGCATTCGTCTCAAACCCCTTGCTCACGATCCGCGACGCTGCATTGCTGAAAGCGTAGCTTCCGTCGCCATTCGGCCGTAGGATTATCGGATCGCTGATCTCCGTGTAGAAGAACATTTGATTGACGGAATACGTGATCTTTTCGCCGATCGAACCGCGATAGTTCAGATCGAAAGTTCCGCCCTTGCTCCTTTCGGCATTCAGATTCGTTCCAACAGAAAGCACGTCGCGGAAGAGCAGTATTTCCGCTTCTTCGGTGAACATTGTCGGCGTTTTGTAACCCATTCCGAACCCGACGCGCGAGGTTAACTTATCCGTTAACCGAAACAAGAACGACACACGCGGAAGCGTGAATGTACCGTAGTCCTTGGTCTTCTCGATTCGTAAGCCCGCTTCGAGCGAGACTCGCTCATTAAGATCGACAGTATCCTGGACGAACGCGCCGAATGCCGAACGCGTCTCATTTCGGGACGGCCCGGGCGTACGTTCTCGGAAACTGTCATAGACGGCGCTCCCGCCGAAGATCAACGCGTGTTTGCCGAACACCTTCCAATAACTCACGTCCGTGAATGAGTTGAATTGCCGCCCGCCGAACGCGTAGTTCGGCGTCGTAAGATCGCGGCTGAAGAATGCAAGGCTCTGCTTTGCGTTCAGACGTGAGCCGTCACCGAAGACGTGATCGAAATTCACCGTCGTAATGTTGCGAAAGGACCCGTTCCGTTCGAAGTATTGATGATAACTATCGGCCTGCCCCTTCAGCACAAAAATATCGCCGCCTTTACGTGTTTGATACGATGTCGAATTTCCGATCGCCAAGGTCGTTCGGCTGTCGAAATAGAAGAATAGTTTCGGATTGAAGCTCACCGCCTTTGTTGACGGCAGTTCGGTGAAGTCATCTCTATCGACATCGTAAGGACGCTGATAATTCACCGAGCCGAGAAGCGTGTAGCCGAATTTTTCGAACTTCCTTGAGTTGAAGATCGAAAAATCCGTTCCAAGTGCCGACGTTTGATTCAGGATCATCGACGTTACGGGTCTTTCTTCCGGCACTTTGCTTATGAAGTTGACGACGCCGGCGATCGCGTCTCCACCGAAGAGCGTTGCAGACGGTCCTTTGATCACTTCGACCTGTTTGAGATCGAGCGGCGGGATCTCAAGCACGCTGAGGCTGCCGGAAAATCCGCCGTATGCCGGAAATCCGTCCTTCAGGATCTGGGTATAGCGGCCGTCAAGGCCTTGTATCCGCACGCTCTGCGTGTTCGTCGTTGGAGAGGTTTGCTGTACCTGAATGCCTGTGCTTTCGTGCAGGACCATCGATACGTTTGCGGGCCGCATATTGATCTTTTCATCGATCTCTTCCTCGTCGATCGCCTCGACGCGTGTCGGTTCGGCCTCGATCTCGCGGCCCGTTCGAGTCGAACTGACCGTCACCTCGCCGGCTTCGTAAGTGATCTTCATTGTCACCGTACGTTCTGCAGGATCCGTGAGAGGAAAGCTGAGCTTTAGTTCGATCCTCTCGTATCCGTGCGAAACTATCTCGATCACCTGGTCGCCGTTGGGGATTCCCTTAATTTCGACCTTGCCGTTCTGATCGGCGGTCGCCTGCAGGTCAGTCCCGAGAACGGAGACGGTTGCGGCGGCGACGCCTTTCTGTGTTTCGTTGTTCTTAATGTGCAGCTTTAGTGTGTTGCCGTCCTGCGCGAATGCTGTTAATGTCGCGGCAAATATAATGACAGCAAAGATCAATGCTCTGTGCATATCTTTCTCCAAAAGTTCTGTTAGAAAATAGACGTATCTTTTCGCATCCGGAATATTCACAAGACACGGAACGAAAAAATTAGACAGTACTGCTTATTGCGTCTTAAATGAGGCTTTTTGGAGGCTGCCAGACCGCTGAAAGGTGGGCATTTATGCGAGTCGGGTGATGCTGAAAGGGAGTTCCTGCGATCGTGGCCGCAAGATGTGCGGCCGTGACGGTCATCGTCGCATCGCACGATGCGACCGTGTGAACACAGCACGCGCAGATGCAAAACGGCGAACAATCGTCCGAATCTTCTTCCGAAGACGTCGGTTCGTCCGAATTGGCGACGCTGGCAATCGTTCCCTTGTCGGCCGAAAACGCGAATGCGTCATTGCAGGGCGCAAGCGACAGGCCGACGGTCATAAGCAACACGAATAATGCGATCCCGCGTATCACGAAAAATAGCCTAGCACACCGCTCCCGCCAACTCCACAGCGGCCGTTTGAGGTAGAACGCCAACCTCGCCCCGCACATTACTAAGCTCGCAAACTCGAGCAGAAATTCGGCAAAGTTCGTGTGCCGGCGCCTATTTCCCGGGCAAATTGACAGCATCGGTCGACAGGCCTTGCAATCGGTCGTGTTTGCGTGGTATATGACACGGAACCAATGAAAAAGCTCTGGATACTTTTGGCAGCGGTCTTCGTCTTCTCCTTCGCCATTCTAGGATGGGTAGGGGCGGAGATCTTTCGCGAGGCGCCTCCGATCCCGACTTCGGTCGTGACCACCGGAGGGAAGCAGGTTATCGGCCCCGAGCAGATACTGGACGGGCAGAACGTTTGGCAGGCAATGGGTGGAATGCAGGTCGGTTCGATCTGGGGCCACGGCTCATACGTCGCGCCTGATTGGACCGCAGATTATCTCCATCGTGAGTCCATTTTCATTTTGAACAACTGGTCGGACGGCCGGTACGGACTCGATGGCTCGTCACTGCCCCCCGACGAACGTGCGACACTCCTCGAACGGCTTCGGATCGAGATGCGCACCAACACTTATGATCCGACCACAGGTACCATCACGATTCATCCTGTTCGCCAACTCGCGTTCGAGGATAACCTGAGGCATTACACCGATGTCTTCACTAATGGAAGTTCCGATTATGCAATACAAAAGGGAGCACAGGCCGATCCTATAAAACTTCGCCAAATGACGGCGTTCTTCTTCTGGACGGCCTGGGCATCAGCGGCGAATCGGCCGAATAACACGATCTCGTACACCAGCAACTTCCCGTCCGAACCACTTGTTGCAAACTATCCGACCCCAAGCTCGATCGTTTGGACGGGCGTGAGCGTCATTCTTCTCATCGGAAGTCTTGGCGGGATGGTATGGTTTTATGCCGGTTGGTATAGACCGGCCGAAGCCCGTGACACGCCGGACGAAGATCCGCTGATCGGCTCGCCGCTAACACGATCCCAGAAGGCGACGATCAAGTATTTCCTCGTAGTATCACTGCTTTTTCTCCTGCAGATCGTTATGGGTGTCATAACGGCCCATTACGGGGTTGAGGGCGGAGGACTCTACGGAATACCGCTTGATCAGGTACTGCCGTATGTGATCTCGCGAACGTGGCATACGCAGCTTGCCATTTTCTGGATCGCGACCGCATGGCTGGCTGCGGGCCTATACATTGCCCCATACATTTGCGGCTATGAGCCGAAATATCAAAAGCTCGGCGTCGACGTTCTCTTTGTTGCTCTTCTTGTCGTTGTCCTTGGTTCGATGGCGGGCCAATGGATGAGCGTAATGCACAAGTTCGGCAACAGCGACCTTTGGTTCTGGTTCGGCCACCAAGGCTATGAATATGTCGACCTTGGCCGAGTTTGGCAGGCGGCTCTTTTTGTCGGACTGCTTCTATGGCTTTTCTTGATCGGGCGTTCCGCCCTTGCCGGCCTTAGAGAGAAAACAACAAACCGCTCGTTGATCCTTCTCTACCTTGGCACGACGGCCGGAATCGCATTATTCTACGCCCCCGGGCTTTTCTGGGGTATGCGCTCGCATCTGACGGTAGTGGAATATTGGCGATGGTGGGTAGTTCATCTTTGGGTCGAGGGCTTTTTCGAAGTGTTTGCGACCACCGTCATCGCGTTTCTTTTTGCAAAGCTCCGTGTTATCCGAGCCGACCACGCCGCATATGCAGGCCTCCTTTCCGGTTCGATATATCTTAGCGGCGGCATCGTGGGAACGCTTCACCATCTCTACTTCGCGGGTACGCCGACGGTCGCACTTGCATTCGGCTCCGTCTTCAGCGCTCTCGAGATCGTTCCGCTCGTCTTTGTCGGCTACGAAGCCCTCGACAACATTCGCCATTCGAAGGCGCGGCCTTGGCTTGCGCAGTATAAGTGGGTCGTTTACTTCTTCGTCGCTGTCGCCTTTTGGAACTTGCTCGGTGCAGGCGTTTTCGGGTTTATGATCAATCCGCCGATCGCGCTTTACTATATGCAAGGCCTGAACACGACCGCGGTTCATGCGCACGGCGCTCTTTATGGTGTGTACGGAACGCTCGGACTTGCATTGACGCTGTTCTGCCTGCGTGCGATGCAGCCCGAACGGCAATGGCGTTCAGATATCCTTGCATTTGCGTTTTGGGCGATAAATATCGGAATGCTCCTCGAGATCTTCCTTAGCCTTTTACCGATCGGACTCTTACAGACTTACCAGTCGATCTCGGAAGGCTATTGGTCGGCGCGCAGTCCGGAATTTATGCAGACCGGCATAATGCAGACACTCCGCTGGATGCGAATGGTCGGCGACACGATCTTCGCGATAGGTGCGATCGCTTGGGTCTTATTCGCGCTGAAGATAATGCTCACGCGGCGGGGTTCAAGTCCGGCACCGCTTCTGTCTTCTTCACAAGAAGATACAGCTTAGGCGAGCATTTTGTAACTGAGCAGCGCTGCAGCCTATCGGCCATTCGCAGAAACGATCTGCTGCGGTGCTTCTTCTTTCTTCTAACTTAAGCCCAGCAGGAAAGGCGTGCATCCATTTGCCCGCTTCGACCTAACCTTAGTAAGCTTGCCTTTTACTCAAGATAATTTCCCGGGGGAACAAATGAAGCAATTTCTGACGACACTCGCAGTTCTTTCGATTCTCGTATCGCTGCCTTCGGCCGCTGTATTCGCACAAACGAACGACAAGGCCGAGGCCAGGCTTCGTGCAAAGGCGTTGAAGATCCACAAGTCCGTGATCACGCTCGACACGCACAACGACATCAGCACCAGCAATTTCACCGATTCTCGCAATTACACACAGGACCTCGACACGCAGGTGAACATCCCAAAGATGCGAAAGGGCGGGCTCGATGTATCGTGGATGGTGGTCTATACAGGCCAGGGCCCGCTGACCGAAGAGGGCTACGCGGCCGCGTATAAGAATGCGATCGACAAGTTCGATGCGATCCATCGCCTCACTGAGAAGTATGCCCCGAATGAGATCGGCCTTGCACTGACCTCGAATGACGTTCGACGGCTCGTGAAAGAGGGAAAGCTCGTGGTGATGATCGGCGTCGAGAATGGATATCCTATCGGGACAGACCTTAGTCGCATCAAAGAATTCGCGGATCGCGGGGCGCGTTATATGTCGCTTGCGCACAACGGCCACAGCCAACTCGCCGATTCCAATACGGGCGAAGCTGACGGCATTTGGCTGCACAACGGCCTGAGCGACCTCGGCAAAAAGGCGATCGCCGAGATGAACAAATGGGGCATTATGATCGATCTCTCGCACCCCTCGAAGCAGTCGAACCTTCAGGCGATCGCGCTCAGCAAGGCTCCTGTGATAGCGTCCCATTCCGGAGCGAGAGCTCTTTGCGATCACAGCCGCAATCTCGACGACGAGCAGCTCGAGGCGATCCGCAAGAACGGCGGCGTCGTGCAGGCCGTTGCATTCCGCAGCTACGTAAATAAGGAAAAGAGTGCCTTGCGGTCAAAGAAACTGAACGAGCTGATGACAGAGCTCGCCGCAAAAGAAGGTTTTAAGATCCTCTCGCGGGATGAGATCCGAAAGCTGCCCGAAACGGATATGTCTGCCTACTTCGAAAAATACCGCGCCTTTCGCACGAAGAACTCGGCGATCATTCACGACCGCCTAAAGGACGTCGCACCGGACGTGAACGTGCAGGATTTCGTCAACCACATCGATTATCTGGTGAAGAAGATCGGCATCGACCACGTCGGCATCTCTTCGGACTTTGACGGCGGAGGCGGTGTCGAGGGCTGGGACAGTGCGGCCGAGACGTTCAACGTTACGCTCGAGCTCGTCCGCCGCGGCTACACAAAGAAGCAGATCCAAAAGCTGTGGAGCGGCAATCTCCTTCGCGTGCTAGACGAGGTCCAAAACGTCGCTCGCGAGATCCAGGCGAGCGAAATGAAGGCAGCTAAGTAGCACTGCCCCATAATTTACATACAATGCAAAGGGCGTCAAGCGACGCCCTTTCTTGTTATCGACGGACCAGTAAAGTCGAATGTTCATATAGGCCAAGAACATCCTGCGTTCTGTCCGTCGAACGGTTGCGGATGGGACTATTTCCCATAGATCGAGAGGTAGGTCGGGTCTGTCGCAAAGCGTTGCTTGAACTCTGCCCGGAGTTGTTCTTTGAACTCGTCTTGGTCGTCGCCGGCTGTTGGAGATCGGTAGTTCGCGTCGAAATATTTCCAAGCGTCATCACGTTTTCCAGCATAGACCATAAAGAGGAACCGCGTTCTCACTACGTATTCGTTGAAGCGTTCCACATCGTTTTCTTCGCCGGTTGGATCTATCAGCGGTTCGAGCAGCTTCATCACAAAATCAGGAAACCGTTTCGTGGCCAAAAGATACCTTTTGGCGACTTGGTCGTAAGCAAAAATAGCCGGCGGAAACGACGCACTTGCATGACCGTTAGGTCCGAGATAATCGAATGCCATTACGTGCCGGTAGAATTCTAGAATGCCGTCGCCCTCAATATTAACGGGAATCAGCTCGTCCCCAATGGCATTTGCAGAGGATGTAGCCGTTGAATCATAAATTACTCGGACGGTCGGAAATAGATCATAAATTACGTAATCGTAACAACAATGTGCACCGCCCGAATACGTATGGATAATTAGCTGCTTCGAGCCTTTGCCCAGTAGGTCGGTAAATCCATACCGCAGCCAAATCTTACGAGCATACTCGACAGAAAATGTCCGCACGACCTTCTTACCGCGATAGATCGACAGCTCACACTCATCAAAATAATCATTCTCAGATGCTGCACTGCATTTTCGTACGATCGAGACGTTGCCGATCTTGGTATGGTCGTCCTCGATCCAGATATCGGCCAATGCCTGCCGGAATTCGTTGTCGGCTTTTGGCGTGGGCGTTTGGCTTGGGGTCGGAGTTAGCTCCGCGGCGGCAAACACGGTAGAAACACCCTCAGTTGCTGCAGGCGCACGTCCGACCATAAGCCCCAACAGCACAACACAAGTGAGAATTATGATCGCTTTCATCGGACAAGGTTCGCAGCTATAACCTATTCGGCCAACGATAACTCCTTTCGGAGGATCTGATCGACGGTTACGGGAACAGATTGATGCGAGGCCTCAGCCTTTCTTCGGAGGCAACTAAATACTTCTTCAGAGACCTGCACTTCATAGATACGCGCCGTGAGTTCGAATTCTTCGTCAACAGGTTCGAGGAATTCCGTGTGTTCTGCCAGGCTATGCGAATCCCAGAACTCGCCCGCCGCTTCCTCCGTCGCAAATGATCTTGGGAGATCACCAGTCGCTTTCTTCTTGTTTGACATAGTAATTTTTCTCACCTTCGTCCATATCCCGAGCCGATATCGGTAAAACGGCACCCGCAGACTTCTTGATGTAGAATACCACCAAATACCGTCCACCTGTGGTCTGCCCAAAGGCAGCGTACACATTCTCACCCTTCACATGGCCTCGACTGATCTTGCGCACATGAGGTTTCGCTCCTAAGACGGCCTCAACCTCGTCGATCTCTACTCCGTGTTTTACGGCCAACTTCTCTACAAACTGCTCTTTCCAAATAATCTGTCGTATTGGCATCTTATTCTATTGGCCTAATATCTCCTTTGACAGAGGGACTGGAAATATACCTTGTCGATCACCACCCTTAAGAATTATACCAGTTCGACGGCTCCTACGGCGGAAGGCAGGCCGTACTGAGGACGGTCGTATGTTGTATTATTACTATTTATGGCTACGAGTGAAAAGATCATTGTTACCGGTGGGGCGGGGTTTATTGGGAGTGCGGTCGTTTGGCGGCTGAATGAGATGGGTCGCGACGATATTTTGATCGTCGATCGGATGGATGAGACCGACAAATGGAAGAATTTGGCGCCTTTGAAGTTCGCCGATTACATCGACGCGGATGACTTTATCGACGACATTGGCGATTTTAAGGACACGGAAGCGATCTTCCATCTGGGTGCGTGTTCCTCGACGACCGAACGCGACGCGGACTATATGCTCCGCAATAACTTCCAATATACAAAGGACTTGGCGGATTTCGCGTTATCGAATGAAATTCGATTCATTTACGCATCGTCGGCGGCGACATACGGTGACGGTTCGAACGGGATGGCGGACGGCACCGGCAGCCTCGATAAACTTCGCCCGCTCAATGTTTACGGCTACTCGAAGCATCTTTTCGACCAGTACGCCGCACGCAACGGGATGTTCGACCACATCGTTGGCCTCAAGTATTTCAACGTTTTCGGCCCGAACGAGAATCACAAAGGCGATATGCGTTCGCTCGTGAACAAGGCCTTCGACCAAATCAGAGAGACCGGCACGCTCAAGCTCTTCAAGAGCCACAACCCCGAGTACGCTGACGGCGAATTCGGACGCGATTTCGTCTATGTGAAAGATGCGGTCGAGATGACGCTGCATTTTATGGAACCCCTCGCTACCGCTTCGGGTTCTGACAAAACCGGCGGCTTGTTCAACGTCGGATCAGGCCGAATGAATACCTGGAACAGTTTGGCCGACGCGATCTTTGCGGCTTTGGATAGGCCGCGAAATGTCGAGTTCATCGAGATGCCCGAACACCTTCGCGACCGCTATCAATATCACACGCAGGCCGATCTCACGCGATTACGCACCGCCGGATACACGGCCGAAACCACTCCGCTCGATACTGCCGTCGCCGACTACGTTCAGAATTATCTCTTGCCCGACAAGTATCTGGGAGACTTTTCTGGAGAAAGCTAGCTGATAGCTAATAGCTCGCAGCTCACAGCCACATTCGTCGTTGGTTTGGGCTTCGAATTGGCCAACCTTCTTCTTTCTGCTACAGATCGAATTGATGAAGATATTTCACGGAACTGAGAATGCGAATATCGCCCTGCCGTGCGTTTTGACGCTTGGGGTCTTTGACGGCCTGCATCTCGGGCATCAGCAGATCATTCGCACGGTCGTCGAGCGGGCGAAGCGAACCGACACCATTCCGACGGCGATCACGTTCGATCCGCATCCGCGCGCGGTTCTGCATCCCGAATCGGCCCCGCCGCTACTTCAGACGCTCGATCAGCGGCTCTCGTATCTCGAATTCCTCGGCATCGAGCAGACGATCGTCATCGCCTTTTCACGCGATTTTGCCTCGCAGTCCGCCGAGGAATTCATACGCGACACGCTCCACGAACGGCTTCGCGCAAAGGAGATCTACCTCGGGCAGGGTTTTGCTTTCGGCAAAGGCCGCAGCGGGAACATCGAGCTCCTTAAGAAGCTGTCGGATGAGCTTGGCTTTTATGCGGACGAGGTCGTCGAAGTGAAACTTCGCGGACAGCGTATAAGCTCATCACGCATACGCGAAGAGTTGCTCGCCGGCCGCGTAAATCTCGCCCGCAGAATGCTCGGACGTCCTTACGGCGTCGAGGGCATAGTCGTCCGCGGCGATCAACGCGGCCGTACGATCGGCTTTCCGACGGCGAACTTACAGGCGCACAATCGCGTCATACCGCAGTACGGCGTTTATGCGACCGCCACGCTCATCGACGGTCATTGGCGAAAGAGCGTTACGAATATCGGCGTACGGCCGACCTTCGGCGGCGAAAGCGAACCGTCGGTCGAGACATTCGTACTAGACTTTGACGGCGATCTTTACGGCACCGCCCTGCGCGTCAGACTCCTGCATCGCATCCGCAATGAGCGTAAGTTTAGCGGAATAGACGAGTTAAAGGCTCAAATCGCTCGCGATGTGCGACGAGCGAGGAACTATTTCACCCGGCCCGGCGTAAACAATATGCTAGATTTGTTGTGAGGTGATTATGAGCATCACGATAACGGTCTCAAAGAAGACCGAACAAAAGATCCGCCGTCGCGCCGAAGTAACTGGAGAAGATATCGGTAAGATCGTTGGCTGCCTCGTTGATGAGGTTTGGGACGAACATTTCCCTGACCAGGATAAGAGTCCATTTGAGGCCTTTATTGGGTTGGGGTCGAGTGGGCGGTCAGATATGTCCGAAGCGATCAGCGATCATAAGTACGACGAGCATCTAAACCCGCATCAAGGATTTGGTACGGACCCGGAATGACATATCTACTTGACTCGGGCTTTCTATATTCATCGATCGACACAAATGATATATATCATAATGCTGTTGTAGCGATAGCTCGGTCGATTCGGGGTCGTGTATTGTTTCCTACGCCAGCAATTACGGAAACAGCATATTTCCTCTCGAAGAACGTTGGGTTGGCATCTACCATCGATTTTTTAGGACGGCTTTCGACAAGCGAGTTTGAACTGGTCTCTCCAGAACCAACCGACCTTCTTCGCTCCGCGGAAATACTTCGCAAATACAACGATAGCAATATAGATTTTGTTGATGCGTGCATCGCGGCGATGGCGGAGCGTTTGAACATTACAAGGATCCTGACGGTTGACCGGCGTCATTTTAGTATGTTCCGACCCACGCATTGTGAGGCTTTTGAGCTGCTGCCTCAGTGACCATATCAAGCCGCGATCTTTGCGGGAAGTGTATTTGATGAGTGAATTGGCAGTACAAGAACGAGAGCAGAACGATCTCGGCAAGCGTGAGTATGACAGGGCTGACATGTCTATTGTCAAGACCATCGGTTCGAGCGAACGGGTTGCTACGAATCCGTCCTTGGAACCCCCGTTTCCCGACACAAAGCTTGGCATCCGCGGATATTTGCGGCTTGCAGGCATTTCGCGCGTCATCGCGACGCTTTCGCTTTATCTTTATCTCGATCAATACGACGTTCATCTCAAACATCAGAAAAAGCGTCTGCAGGCACGCCGTGCCACAGCCTATACGCTGACGCGTGCCGCGGTCTTTGGCGAATGGCTGCATCGTTTGAGGTTTGGCGTTCTTGATGCCTTTCTGCGCGTCTTGCGAAAGTTCATCGTCGGCGGCGCGGCAACGAAGCTCGAACACCAGGAGCGTCAAGCCGTTTGGCTTAAGAACAAACTCATCAACCTTGGCCCGACCTTCATCAAGATCGGGCAATCGATGGGCACGCGAGCGGATCTTCTGCCGCTGCCGTTCGTAAAAGAATTGGGCACGCTCGTCGATCAGGTTCCGCCTTTTCCGAACGACGTCGCCCATCGGATCATCGAACGCGAACTCGGGCGCAAGATCTCGGAGGTCTATTCAGAGTTCGATCCTGAGCCGGTCGCAGCAGCATCGCTCGGGCAGGTTTACCGTGCACGACTTCTCACAGGGGAAGAAGTGGCGGTAAAGGTCCAGCGGCCGAATCTCGAAGCGACGATCAAGGATGACATCTTCATCCTCAAACGCGTTGCGGCCTTCGCCGAGCGTTTCGAGCAGCTGAACGAGAACGCCGATTGGGCCGGAATGCTCCGCGAGTTCGATCAGACGATCCACGAAGAGATGGATTATGTCGCTGAGGGACGCAACGCCGACCGTTTTCGGGAGAATTTTAAGAATTGGGCGAACATCCGTGTGCCCGAGATCTATTGGAATGCGACGACGAACAAGGTCCTCACGATGGATTTTATCCGCGGCACAAAGGTCACGGATCTCGAGGAACAGGAACGAAAGAACATTTCCCCGTCAAAGGTAAATCGCCTGCTCATTAAGACTTACCTGAAGCAGCTCTTGGAAGACGGCTTTTTTCAC
Source organism: uncultured Acidobacteriota bacterium (assembly GCA_937873515.1). GTDB lineage: Bacteria > Acidobacteriota > Blastocatellia > Pyrinomonadales > Pyrinomonadaceae > OLB17. Next base: position 319,294 of record CALMYB010000006.1, on the reverse strand, counting down.
GCTGATCCGCATCCGGGCAATCTCCTCGTTCAAGATGACGGGCGGCTTACGTTCTTTGATTTCGGAATGGTCGGGCGTATCGATTCCGAGCTGCAGTCGAAGATGATCGATGCGTTCTTCCACGTCGTCAGCAAAGATGCGGCGGGCATCGCACAGGACTTGATAAACCTCGACTTCCTAAAGCCCGGGACGCCGCATTCGGTCGTAAAGCCTGTGGTCGAGCGGATGTTCGAGTTCCATTTCAATCTGAAGCTCAAGGACGTGAATTTCAAGGAACTGACCTACGACCTTGCGGATGTGATGTACGATTACCCGTTCCGTCTGCCGTCGAATTTTACGTACATTATGCGTGCGTTGATGACCCTCGAAGGCATCGGCATCATAACCGACCCCGAGTTCAATTTCTTCGAAACGGCAAAGCCTTATGCAAAAGAGTTCATGCTCAAACGCGAAGGCCGCGACTTCCGAAAACTCTTTGTCGATAAGCTGATGGGCCGCGACGAAGGCGGCAAGATCGACTGGAACCGCACCTGGAAACTCGCAAAAATGGCTTTCAAGACGGTGCTGAATACATAAACAGCATCGAGTAGAATCAATACTGTGAATCCTGATGTTGCCAGAGCTCGCTCGCTTGTGCTTTCGCACGGTTGGAATTCGACGTCTTTTCAGATCGTAAATCCGGGCATAAAGCGTTGGTTCTCCGAGGATGGCGACGCGGTCGTGGGCTTTGTTCCCGCGAGGCGGATGAGGATCGTCGTCGGTGCTCCGGTCTGTTCGAAGGAAAGGCTTGCCGCCGTCTCGAAAGCATTCGAAAAAGACGCAGAGCAAGACGGATTCACCGCCTGTTATTTCGGGGCCGAAGCCCGGCTTGAAGATGCGGTCGCTCACGATGGCGGGCATTCGGAGTTCCTGATCGGAGCCCAACCGGTTTGGCATCCGCGAGAATGGCCTGACATCGTCGCAAAGAATCGCTCGCTCCGCGCACAGGTGAATCGCGCCCGCAACAAAGGCGTCACGGTCGAAGAATGGACGGTCGAGCAGGCAGCGAACAACGCTCAGTTGGAAGACCTGCTTGCGGTGTGGCTTGAATCAAAAGGACTTCCGCCGCTGCATTTTATGGTCGAGACCGACACGCTTGCACGGCTCGAACACCGGCGCATTTTCGTCGCAAAGCTAAGGGACGAGATCGTCGGCTTTGTCGTTCTGTCACCGGTGCCGAATCGCAACGGCTGGTTGTTCGAGCAGTTCCCGCATCGTCCCGGTGCTGCGAACGGCACCGTCGAATTGATGATCGATACGGCGATGCGAATGCTGGCCGCCGATGGTACGGAATACGCAACCCTCGGCATTTCTCCGCTCTCGACGCGAGCTGCTTTGCCCGAAGAAGGTCCGCCGCTCTGGCTTCGGATCATGCTCGTTTGGCTTCGTCGGCACGGGCGGAGATTTTACAATTTTGATGGGCTCGATGCCTTCAAAGCCAAGCTGCGGCCGATGCGTTGGGAACCGGTCTATGTTCTGGTAAGCGAACCAAAAGTGCGCGTCCGCACGCTCTTTGCGATACTCGATGCGTTCAGCGGCAATGCACCGGTCGCATTGGTCTCCGGTGCCTTGGCAAAGGCTGCTGCAACGGAGATCAAACGATTTCGAGCGTTGATAAAACCGTCAAGACGAAAAGAAAAAAAGTGAATTCTCAGATGAACCAACTCACCGCAAGCGTCGCGTTCATCGCGGACGACTTCGACATCAGCGACCTTGAGAACGCGGCGTGGCAGCAAGCCCGAGCTGTCGCCATAACGAGATACTGGTCGGGAGAAACGGCACCGGAAGGACGACATTTTGAGGCTCGGCTTTTGTGGTCGGACACGCATCTGTATGTGAAGTTCACAGCATGCCAGGAGGAGGATCTCATCGTGAATCCGACGCCCGACACCACCGGGAAGACCAACGAACTCTGGGAGCGCGATGTCTGCGAGATCTTTATCGCTCCCGACAAGAAGCGGCCGAATCGTTATCTTGAATTTGAGGTCGCACCGACCGGCGAATGGATCGACCTGGCGATCGAGATCACGGGCGAAGGCCGCAACACCGACTGGGACTTCTGCTCCTGGATGGAAGCGGCGGCGGCGGTCGGGCAGACGCAAGTAACGATGGCAATCAAAGTGCCGTTCACCGCGTTCGGCGCTTCACCTAAACAGGGCGACATTTGGCTCGGGAATATCTTTCGATGCGTTGGTTCGGGGACAACGCGAGGATACCTTGCATGGAGGCCGACAGGGACGGAAAAGCCCGCGTTTCACGTGCCTCACGCGTTCGGCGAGCTCAGATTCGAGTAGCGAATTTTAGGCGGCGATAAAGTGTTCGTAGATGATCGAGATGCCGAGGATCAGGCTGAAAAGGCCTGCGGCGACTCGAATGCCCGCGTTCAGAAAGCGGAAACGCGAGGCCGTAAAATGGAACGGCAGCCCGATCAAGAGGCTCATCGCCATCATTCCGGCGATCGACCCGACACCGAATACGACGATATACAACAACGCAACGAACGCCGAAGGGATCAGCGGCACGATCATCAGCATCAACGCTGCACTGCCCGCAAGCCCGTGTACCATACCGACAAGAACGGAACGCGGGCTAAGGCGATGGTGCGGTTCCTCGGCCTCGGCCTCATCATGCGTGTGCGGGTGCGTATGCGTAACATCGCCGTGAGAATGAGCGTGTGAGTGGGCGGTATCGCTCTTTGCCAATTTATATATCGCGTTCAAGCCGAGCAGGACGAGCATTATGCCGACAATGCCCTCGAGCTTGGATTCGACGCTTTCGGAGATCTGGAGTTTTAGAAAAATAACGATCAGCCCGACGAGAAAAAGTGAGATCGTATGCCCGATGCCCCAAAGGCCGCCGACGATCGATGCCGTAAAGATATTCTTCTTCTCGCTTACGATGGCCGAGACCGCGGCAAGGTGATCCGCCTCTGTCGCATGTCGCAGGCCGAGGACAAAGCCAAGCGCCAAGACCGATGTTGTCGTCAATTCCGTCGAAAATTCCATCAGAGTTTCTGCCGCACGCCGAACAGGGTCCGACCGTGAACCGTTAGAATAGCACGTCGGAAGCGCGAATCGTCATTTGCGGCGGTTCCTCCCTTACGGTTTAATCAATGTATGGCGAAGACCGAAAAAGAGCTCGCATTTATAACGGACCTGATCCACGATGAATGGACGCGGCGATTTACCGAGCTTGTCGATAAGCACATTGATCTTGCGGACAGCGAAAACCTTGCCTATCTTAAGGCCGGAACCGGCAACCACGCGTTGCAGCTTGGCGAAAGGTATGGCGAGAGAACGGATGTTTTCGCATCTTGTGAAAATTCCGAAGTCCTTCAGATCGCGATGGATAAGGCCGTCGCGTTGCGTTCGAGCGTTGATTTTTCGCAGATAAGGTTCGAGGACGACTCGTTCGATGCGGTGCTCGCCGACGCAAGCTTTGAGACGGCGAACGATGCCGCAGACCTCATCGAGGAAGCTATTCGCATCGCACGCGTCGGTGCCGACGTTGCGTTCTTTCTTCCGTCGTCAGGGAGTTTTGGCGAAGTGTTCTCACTTCTGTGGGAAGTTGTCGCGGCGGAAGACACTGGACCGGACGCGCCGAATGTAGAAGAGCTTATTACTGAACTTCCAACGGCCGCCGAGCTCGAAACGCTCGCAGTTTCGCTCGGGATGGTGAACATTCAGCGAGAGGTCGTCAATGAGGTCTTTGAATACGAGAACGGCGAGGCATTCATTACCTCGCCGCTTGTCGAGAATTTCCTTCTGCCGCGTTGGCTGCGCTCCCTCGATGAAGACGGAGTTGGGCGTGTGACAAAAGCGCTATCCAAGCTGATAGACGATGAGGACGGTACTTTGTCGTTTCGCTTTTCTGTTAAGGCGACGCTGGTCGCCGGCGAGAAAGGTTAGACCGGTTCGGGGCCGCCTTCTAATGCTCCATACGAGCTTCTTCGCGACGCTCCATCTCTGCCTTCAATTCGGCGTCCGTAAGGTTCGCGATAGGCCGATCTTTCGACGATCCGCGAAGCTGCTGAGCGGCAAGATCGTCCTCTTCGGCCTCGCGCATCCCTTCCTTAAAGGCCTTGCGTGACTGCCCAAGCGACTTGGCAAGCTGCGGCAGGCGCGAAGCGCCGAAAAGCAGGAACAAAACAACGACAACTAAAAATATTTCCCAGCCACCAAAATTCATACGATAAAGCCGTCCTATTCTTTAGACGTTCGAGCCCTCAAAAGGTTCAGGTTTTTATGATAAACCTTTCTCCTCTAGCTTGCTACACTTGAATTCGCCGCCATCTTGAATCGATCCATAGCCTCGACCAAAGCGGACGTGATGCCCGGTTCCGAGACCGAATGCCCTGCATCGGGAACGATCGTCAGGTCAGCTTCCGGCAAAGCCTTATGAAGGTCCCACGCTGACGCCATCGGGCAAACGACATCGTATCTGCCCTGTACGATCACGGTCGGGATATTGCGGATCTTATCGATATTCTCAAGCAGATAATTCTCCGTCGGGAAGAACAGATCGTTCATAAAGTAATGGCACTCGATACGCGCAAGCGCGAGCGCCTCGTGAGCGCCTTCCCAATGCTCCATAAGGTCCTTACTCGGATAGAGCTTTGAGGTCGAACCTTCCCAAACGCTCCATGCGCGGGCGGCCGAAAGGCGTACTCCTTCGTCATCGCTTGTAAGCCGTTTATGATAGGCGGCCATCATATCTCCGCGCTCTTCCTCGGGGATCTCGTCACGATAGCGTTCATAAAAATCGGGAAAGATCTCTGACGCACCGTATTGATAGAACCAGGTCAGCTCCTTCCTGCGGGTCAAAAAGATCCCGCGAAGTATCAGCCCCAAGCATCTATCAGGGTGTGTAACTCCGTATGCAAGGCTAAGCGTGCTGCCCCAGGAACCGCCAAAGACGTGCCATTTTTCGACGCCGAACTTTTCACGCAGAGTCTCCATATCTTTGATCAGATCCCACGTCGTGTTCTCGCGCAGGTCCGCGTGCGGCGTCGATCGTCCCGAACCACGCTGATCGAAAAGGATCACGTGATATGCCTTCGGATCAAAATACTGCCGATACATCGGGAGCAATCCGCCGCCAGGCCCGCCGTGCAGGAAAACCACCGGAATGCCGTCAGGATTGCCGACGCGTTCGTAATAAATGGTGTGAATATCTGAAACGGGAAGCATTCCCGAATCGAAAGGTTCAATTTCAGGATAAAGGGTAGCCATATAATTCAATAATACGCCTTTGTTGGTCTCTTCGCGATTGCTCCGGCGTTCGCGCGGTGAAAATATGCGACTTTATTTGAGAAATTGCCTGCTCCAAAGCTGGAAAACGAGCAGTGTCCAAAGTTCCTTGTGGTGGGAGGCTATGCCTTGTTCGTGTTCAGAGATAAGGCGATCGACGTACGCCGGCTCGAAGATCCCTTGTTCTTTGAGTCTGTCGGGCGACAGAAGATCGTGAAGCAAATACCTCAAGCGGCCGCGGAGCCAGGCGGCGATCGGTATGCCAAAGCCTTTTTTCGGTCGATGGAGGATCGCTTTCGGCAGAAGCGGTTCGACGGCCTTCTTTAGGATCACTTTACCGTTCGAACCCCGAAGCTTGTACTTCATCGGCAGCGAGAAGGCGAAATTTGCGATCCGCGGATCAAGGAACGGTGCGCGTGTCTCAAGACTTACCTGCATCGCCGAACGGTCGACCTTCGTCAAGATGTCTTCCGCGAGATAAAAGCTCACGTCCAAGTACTGCATACGCGCAAGATCATCTCTTACCGGGCCTTTCTCGAAAACCTCGCGAGCCGCAGCATAGATGTCGGCACTTGTCCGTTCACGAACGTCTCGCGAGAGCAGATCGTCTTGATCGTCGAACGCAAATGAACCGAACCATGAATGATGACGCTCTACCGGATCAAGTTCGGCAGCTCGGACGAAGCGTTTGGCTTTGTAATCGAACGAAAGGTTCTTGTGCGAGACGGGCAACCTCTCGACAGCCGGACGAACCAAGCCGTTCCGAACAAAGCTAGGAACGAGGCGATACATCGAGGCTATCCTATGGGCTCGATACATCGGATAGCCCGCAAAAAGTTCGTCGCCGCCATCGCCGCCAAGCGCTACGGTGACATACTTACGCACAAAACGCGCGAGCAGGAACGTCGGTATCAGCGAGCCGTCAGAAAGCGGTTCGTCGAGCCATTCGCCGATCTCTTCAATAAGTTCGCCGGCCGTCGTCGCGGATAGTTTGTCCTCGTAATGCTCCGTATCGAGATGTTTTGCGACCGAGCGTGCGAACTTTGATTCGTCAAAAGAATCCTCTTCAAAGCCGATCGAGAACGTCTTTACGCGTTCGGTCGCATGCTGAACTGCGAATGCCGCAATGGTCGATGAATCGATCCCGCCCGAAAGCAAAATGCCGAGCGAAACATCTGAAACAAGCCGCATCCTGACCGATTCCGAAAGCAGTTCGCGAAGTTCTTCCGCCCGCTTTTCAAGCGTTGCTTCCTTCGACTTCGCTTGCGGATCCGCTGCAACATCCCAATAGCGTCGCCTCTTGATCTCGCCATTCTCGACGATGAGCATATGGGCCGCTGGCAGCTTGTAAATGCCCTTGAAGATAGAAAGCGGAGCGGGCACGTAATCGAACGAGAGATAATGACGCAGTGCGTTCAGATCGAGCTCGGTCGTGACCGACGGATGAGCGACGAGAGCCTTTAATTCGGATGCCCAGATAAGCTTGCCGTCAAAGATGCCGTAATAGAGCGGCTTTTCGCCGAAACGGTCACGCGCGAGGATCAGTCGCTTTCGAGCGAGATCCCAAAGCGAGAACGCGTACATACCGTTGACGTGCTCGATGAATGCATCGCCGTATTTCTTGTAAAGATGCGGCAGGATCTCCGTGTCCGTCTCGGTGACGAACATGATGCGGTCCTTTTTGAGCTCGGAGCGTACCTCGCGATAGTTGTATAGCTCGCCGTTCATCATCACGACGACCGTGCCGTCCTCGCTAAAGACAGGCTGATCGCCCGTCTTGAGGTCAATGACAGACAACCGACGCATTCCCAATGCGACCGTCTCGTCCCACCACAGACCTTCGGAATCCGGTCCGCGATGCACGATCCGCTCACACATCGAGTGCAGCACGCCCTCAACGTCGCCCAGATCAGTTGCAGTTGTTTTCAGGTTGATCCAACCCGCAATTCCACACATTTTTGAAAAGCAGCTGTCAGCTAATAGCTGATAGCCGATAGCTAGTCTTTAAACCCGACCCTTTCCCGCACCGCGTAGATCGCCTTGTCCTGTGATTCGTGGTAAGTGCGCACGAGGAGTTCCGCGAGCAGGCCCATCAGGAAGAACTGTACGGAGATCGCGAGCATTACGACGGTGATGACGGGCAATGGCGTCAGGATGAACGATGTTCCCTCGATCTTGAGCACGATCGCCCAGATGCCCGCGATGAGAGACAGAAAGAACGCAAGCATCCCGAACGTGCCGAAAACATAGATCGGTTTTGTCTGATACGACGCCATGAATTTGATCGTCATCAGATCAAAGATCACCTTCACGGTCCGCGAAATACCGTATTTCGATTTGCCCATCGTGCGGGCGTGATGATCGACGGGAATTTCGGTAACTCTCGCTCCGGCCCAGCTCGCATAGATCGGAATGAAGCGGTGCATTTCGCCGTAGAGCCGCACGTCCTGCAGCACGTCGCGGCGATATGCCTTCAAACTGCAGCCGTAATCGTGCAGATGCACGCCGCCGATCCAGGAGATGATGCGGTTGGCGATCTGCGACGGAATTTTGCGTGAGATCAGCTTATCCTGACGGTTCTTTCGCCAACCGGAGACAACGTCGAAGCCTTCGTCGAGCTTTTCAAGCAGCCTCTTGATGTCGGCCGGATCATTCTGCAGATCGGCATCCATCGGGATCAGGATCTCACCCTTTGCGGCGTCTATGCCGGCGGCCATCGCTGCGGTCTGACCGTAATTTCGCCGCAGGCTGATGACGCGGACACGATCGTCCTTTTCCGCGATCTCCTTCAGTATCGCGAGCGAGCGGTCGGTCGAACCGTCGTCAACGAAGATGATCTCCGCCTTGCGATCGAGTTCGGCGAGGGCGGCCGCGATCTTTGCGTGCATCGGCCGTAGATTCTCTTCCTCATCGAGCACTGGCAAAAAGAGAGAGATCTCGGTGTCTTCAGCTTTATTGACGTTCTGTCTTGTATCCATCGTCAAAAATACAGCAAACTAGATACTGTAATCCCGAGATAGAGTAAATCATAATTGAGCCGCCTTAGGCTAAATTCGTTGTGAGGTTTTCCCTTTATGAACAGACGACGTTTTCTTGAACTTCCCGTGATCGGCCTTCCGCTGCTGGCGGCAAGCCGAGTCCTTGCCGATACAAGGCCGAAAGCTGCGAAACTGCCTGTCGTTGTTTCGACGTGGGACAGCGGCCGCACGTCGAACGGTGCGGCCTGGCCGATCCTTGAGAAAGGCGGAGCGTCGCTCGACGCCGTCGAGGCAGGCGGCCGTGCAAGCGAAGACGAGCCGAGCTGCTGCGTCGGGCTCGCGGCATGGCCGGATCGCGACGGCAAGGTCACTCTCGATTCGAGCATTATGAAGGGCAATGGCGACTGCGGCGCGGTCTCCTTTCTCGAAAGGATCAAGCATCCCGTCTCGGTAGCCCGAAAGGTGATGGAGAATACACCGCACGTTCTTCTGTCCGGCATAGGCGCGCAGGAATTCGCGGTCTCGCAGGGCTTTCCGCTCGAATCCGGCGAACTCTCGCCCGACGCCGAAAAGGAATGGAAAAAGTGGCTCGAAAAATCCAAATATCACCCCGTGATCAATATCGAGAACCGCAAAAGCACGTCGCGTCTCATGCCGCCGCCGTATATTTTTGACGACGGCTCATTTAATCACGACACTATGGGCACGATCGCATTGGACGCAAAAGGACATCTGGCCGGAATGGTAACGACGAGCGGGATGGCGTTCAAGATCCGAGGCCGCGTGGGAGATTCGCCGATCATCGGCGCCGGGCTTTTTGTCGATGACGAGGTCGGGGCCGCAACATCCAGCGGTGTCGGCGAAGAGGTCATACGCACTTGCGGCACGCATACCGTCATCGAGCAAATGCGTCTCGGCCGCTCGCCCGAGGCCGCGTGCCGCGAGGCGGTTCGACGCGTCGTTAAACGCGATCCCAAAAAGGCAAAGGAGATGCAGGTCGGTTTCGTTGCTCTTTCGAAGACAGGAGTGATCGGCGCATTTGCCATTCAGAAAGGTTTCTCTTATACGGTCACTAGTTCAAAATATCCGGAAGCGCATGTCTTCCAAGCGAAGAGTTTTTTCGCGTAAAGCAGACCTTATTGAAGCTGATTATTCCTATCCTTTCCTTGCGACGACGACGATCGACACGCCGAAAGGAAAATCGAGATTCTTTAGCCAAAAGCGTTCGGCGGAGAACAGCTTGCCGAAAAGGCCGTTCAAAGCGGAGACATTGATGTTGTTCTCGGATTCGGGCTTTACACCCGTGAGTTTCATAATCGTTCGGCCCCCGAGAATCGGCGTAAAGAACGTGAAATTCGCGTACGTGGCACGCTCGATCTCGTAGCCGGCAGCTTTCAGCCGGTCAACTATTTGGCGTTTCGTGTAGCGAATGCGGTGGTGCGAAATGTCATCCTGCACGCCCCAGAGCCACATAAAGGCGGGCACAAAGATGAGCGAACGTCCGCCTTTTCTTGTCACACGGAACATTTCCTTGAGGCCTGCGATATCGTCGTCAAGATGTTCGATCACATCAAGCGCCGTCGTAAGATCGAAGCTCTCGTCCGCGAACGGAAGTTCCTCGGCCGTACCTTTCTCAACCTTTAGGCCTTTCTTGCGGCAGAACTCGAGCGCGTCGTCCGACACATCCACTCCCGCGGCCTCGCCGAATTGCGAGAGCATCTTGATGTTCGCTCCCGTGCCGCAGCCGACATCGAGAATGCGTAACGGAACGCGGACGCCCTCGTCCGCAGTCCTTGAGCCTGTCGAATTTGAAAGGCCTACAACGATCCTCTTCAAAAAGCTCTCAAGGATCGCACGCCGCCCGACGAACCACCAATGCGTATCCTCGACGCCATCCATAATGGCGTACGTATGCTGCTGCATTTCCCTTGGTAAAGCTGCGTTTGCCATTTGTTCCGTTTAGACAACGATCCCTAGCATCTTTGTCGCGAGCGGGCCGGTTCTGCTGTCGGCGATGAGGCCGTAGCTTTCATTCAAGCGGCGGCGAATACCGTCGTCATCGACCTCGCAGTCACCATTCTTGCCATTGCAAAGTATCATCAGACCGAGGCCTTCGTCCAGATAATCGGTCTTTCCGACGCGAAGCATATAGTTGCCCGCGGCCTTATGCGCATTCCATTCGAGGTCGTAGAGCGTCGGGTCAAGAACACCGAGCGGGTTCATATCGGCGTTCGAATGGCTCTCGATCATGGCCGCAAAATCATACGCGTGGCGGCCTTCGTGAACGAGCGTACCCTCGCAGCCGCGTTGCCCGCCTGTGTCGATCGTCTCTTCTGCGATCGCGATGTAAATAAGGCCGAGAGCGTCGCGCAAACTTAGCCGCTCGGTCGCAAGATCGTAGTTCGTCTTCACCGCGCTTATCACGCCCGTTACGCCCGACGCGTTGATCTCGCTAACAGGACGCACGCGGATAAGCATCTCGGAGTCGAGTATCTCGCCGATATACATCCGATGCTCGTCGTCGCCGACCTTCATTATCGTGTCGAAAGCCGCGTTGACCGAATCGCGATATTTCTTATCGATGCCGTCATCAAACTTCATAGAATTCAGATCCTTCCAAATCCGCACCAGCTATTCTGATTGTGCCAGATGATCTTGACATCTTCCGCATCGAGTTCTTTCCACCACGTCGCAAATTCGTCTTTCGAGATGTAGAACGCCGTCGGTGCGACCAGATGGTCGAACACGATATTGTGCTGCTCCCGCCAGCCGAAACTGCCGAGGTGGTTGAGATAATCGTTGTAAAAAAGGCGGTTCGCCACCGGCTTTGCCGCCGCGTTCATCGGGCGATATACGAGCTTTGTCGTTAGAAACAGCCCGAGCGTAGGAAGCTTCGAGAGCTGATAAAGAACGGGCTGCGAGATCTGCGAAGTAAAACTCGTGCGGACTGGATCGACATATTTCGTGATCCATTCGTTGTTCTCCGCACCATAGATCCAAGCCGAGATCGAACCGCCTTTCTTGACCTTGCCGGCGAGCGATAGGAACGCCTTTTTCGGATCCGGCGTATGATGCAGAACGCCGACGCTGAACGCGTAATCAAAGGCTTTCTTTAACGGAAGCTTGAAGATATCGCATTGAATGATGTGCGCGTTCGGCATACTTCGTGTCAAGGCGAATGCCGATTCGACGCCGGCTCCAAGATCGATACCGACGATCTCCTTTGCACCCCATTCCGCCGCAAGTTTAGTATGCCGCCCCTTGCCGCACCCGCCTTCGAGCACGATCTTGCCCTCGAAGAAATCAGGTTTTACGGGCTGCAGCCAGCCGAGGAACTGATCGTTATACTTTTCGTCCTCTTGCGTGAAATTCGTCCATTGCCAGCCGAAATTCTCGGCCGTCGCGGCCTTGTCGCTCTCAACCTTTCCAAGGTCTGCAAAACGCGGCACACCGCGAACAACCTTGTATTCACGGTCGCACTTCCTGCACGTCAGAACGCCGTCAATGATTTCCTTCTCTTCATATTGCGACACATAGGCGACCAGCAGATCGCCGCCGCAAACAGGACACGCAAGAAGATCGAGCAGTTTTTCTTTCATTCAAAAATAAGATCGCAATAGACCTAAAGATACACTCACAATGCGCAAAGCTTCACCCTTCAAACCATCAAACAATGTTGCGATCTACTTCCTTACCATTCAACTTGCTTCGGCTCCGTAGGAGCCACATGTTTGTAGCAACGAACGCCGAAACACCGACTAAGCTCCGTAGGAGCGACACCTGACGCAATACACCAACTACTTAGATCCACTTGAAAAGATACTTCTCTTCGTACTCGACATCAAAACGCTTTAGCAATCTCAGATATTCATCTTTGAACGACCGCTTCAAATGATGCGCCTCTTGATTCAGCACATACTTCGCGACGGCATTGAGATGCGAACGCGAATACGAAAACGCGCCAAAGCCTTCTTGCCAACGGAACTGCCCGCGAACGTACTTGTGGTCATTTATAAACTTACTTGAATTTGCCTTTATGTCCCTCACAAGGTCGGAGATCGAGATGTTTGGCGCAATTCCGATGAGTATATGGATATTGTCGGCGACGCCACCGATCGCGAAGAGCTTCTGGCCTTTCTTCTTCACTACTCCTCCTATGTATTTAAATAGTTCCTCTTTCCAAGAAGGGTGTAGCAATGAATCCCGTGCTTCAACCGCAAAGATGACTTGGATATAGATCTGGGAGTAGGTATTCGCCATATTTGTGTCGCTCCTAACGGAGCTCCGAGGCTGTATTTAGAAGATGGTGCTACAAACATTCCGCTCCTACGGAGCTAGGAAATGGACAAAGAAGGAATCGATCACTCTTGATCTCGTCTCTGGTCATAGACGTTCTTTGCGATCGCCGCCGTGAAACGTTCATACGCGGCGACTGGGAATGGTTGATGCCAATTGAATTCGAAATCGTCGGTGTTGCGGTCTTCGTAGAGTTGTCCGAACGTACCGGCGAAGGCATCGCAAAGTTGTTCAGCATCGCCTGTGTGTGAAAAGACCATTTCGCGTTCACCTGCCTCTCGTCCATCGTCCGGGTACTCGTAAACCTCAAACAACACTTCACCGTCGACCGGAGCGAAGCGAAAGTCATACTCCTCAGGGTCGCGATTCCAGTGCAGTACGCGCCCTTCCGGCTCGACGCTGCCGTCAAGCAGCGACGTGAGTATTTCGAGCAGTTCGCCGAGCGCATCTGCGTGCGGAGCGTGAGCCGTCGTCGTATGGAACTCGCTCGTCCCGTTCTTGAAACCTACCGACATCCAACCGCATTGCGGCGAATTGAAGCTGACCTCTAGATTGCTGCTCATAACACCGGTTTTATTGTAAATTGTTGGTCGTGAATCGTAAATCGTGAATCGTGAATGGTTAATTGTGAGTGGCGAGTGGTGAGTGATGAGTGATGGATCGTTCATCCTATTAACGATTCACTATTTACCATTCACGATTCACTATTTACCATTCACAATTTACAATCAACCTGAATGAAGCAGTATCACGACCTTTTACGCCACATCCTCGACAACGGCACGGCGACGGACGATCGAACCGGCACGGGAACGATCTCCGTCTTTGGATATCAGACACGGTATGACCTAAAGGCTGGCTTCCCGATCGTGACGACAAAGAAAGTGCCTTTTCGCTGGGTCGCGGAAGAATTGTTCTGGTTTTTGAGCGGTTCGACCGACGAGACCGACCTGCGTGCACGCGGCGTCGATATATGGCAGGAATGGGCAACGAGCGAGCAAACTGCACGTTTTGGACGCGGAGCGGGCGATCTCGGGCCGGTTTACGGATATCTTTGGCGCTCTTTTGGCGGAAATTATCCGAAGATGGACGGTGTGGATCAGATCGCGCGACTCATTAGGGATATCGAGGCGAATCCGAATTCGCGTCGCCTGATCGTTTCAGGCTGGGATCCGAAAGTTTGCGATGATGTTGCCTTGCCGCCGTGCCACACGCTGTTCCAATTCAAGGTCGAGAGCGGCCGCATTCTTCATTGCCAACTGTATCAACGCTCGGCCGACGCCTTTCTCGGCGTACCGTTCAATATCTCGAGCTACGCGCTTCTAACTCATCTCGTTGCACACGTTTGCGGGCTCGAGGCCGGTGAATTTATCCACAGCTTTGGCGACCTGCACATTTACTCGAATCATCTCGAACAGGTGAACGAACTTCTGTCCCGCGAACCGCTTGAGTTGCCGAAACTTGAACTTCGAAACGCCGACGGCCTTCGCGGCCTCGAAGGCCTCTTGAACTTCAAGTTTGAGAATCTTGCGCTCGAAGGCTACAGCTCACACGGCAAGATCGCCGCACCGGTCGCAGTCTAAATTGGAACGAAATTATTTCTTGATGACAGAATATTCGATCCTTCGGTTGCGGTAGCGTGCGTCGTCGGTCGTGCCTTGGACAAGGGGCCGAGTCGAACCATATCCGCGCGTTTGCAGAACCGCAGGATTCACGCCGAATTTCACGAGCGCATCACGCACAGCGTTCGCACGATTCTCCGAGAGGGTCTGATTCGACCCCGCCTGGCCAACGTCGTCGGTATGGCCGCCGACCTCGAGAATAACGCCCGGAGGGAGCTTCTGTATGAAGCCAGCGGCCTTTTTGACCGCAGCGAGCCGAACAGGCGGAATGTCGTATTTTCCGCTCTCGAAGTTGATGATCAGGATATTGAGAGCCTTGATCAGATCTTCGGGCGTGAATGGATCGGGCAAGGCATCAAGAGCAGAGTTGTAGCAGCGTTCAGCCTTGTCGTCCTCACCAAAATGAATGTTGCCGCAATCATCGGTCGCCGCCGCCTTCATCGGCGTGCAGCCTGCCGTGATCGGCTTCAGCTTTTCGCCGTCATCGCCCGTAACGGTCTGCTTAACGCAGTTAAAAGTTGGGTGAACGACAGCGATCGTGTGCGAGCCTGCCTTTAGATTCGGGATGCGGAATGTTCCGTCCTCGCTTGTGACAGAGAGCGGCGCCCCATCCACGGTTACGCTGCTCCCGACGGGAGCATCTTTTACGATCACCTCGTAACTCGAATTGCGGATGACGAAGATATAGACAAGCGCGACTGCGATAACGGTGATGAAAAGGAGTGTCATTCCGCCGGCAACGAACCAGAACCAGCCGGGAATGCCTTGATTCCCCTTCTCTTCCTCCGCCTGTTTCGCGGCCGCCTCTGCAGGTGTGGGCGGCAGTTTCTGATACTTAACGCGCTCGGCCTCGGGCAAGCGGAAGTACGGCGTGGTCTTGTCATATGCCGGTTCGGGAGCGAAGTCTTCGGGCTGCGAGCCAAAGTCCGCCGCATTGACGTTGATATTCGGCTCGGTCATTCCCCATTCAGGGGTCGAAGGAACACCGCTCGAACCGCCAAAGCTTTGATGGCTCGTGTCTATCGGTTTAATGTTTGCGACGGTCTTGCCCCATTCATCCGCCGAAGCCTTTTGGATATTGATGTTGTAATTCGTCTTTTCCCAATCGTTCGAAGGGATATCGTCGCGTCGAACGGGAATGTTCGGCGTCGTTTTTGTGAAATCATCCGGCGGCGGCGGCGGTGGAATGTCTTTTGGGTCGCTCACTTCTCTCGCAAAAAACCTCGGGCGTACCAAAGTTTATCACACTCAAAGGTGAAGAAGTTAGGGAATTACTTGACGTTGGGAGGCTGGGCGGTCTTCATACGAACGTTGATGCCCTCGTTGCCGATCAGGAAAAGCTGTCGATTGTCGTAAGCGGATGTGTTGGTCGGAAGATATGAAAGAATGTATCTGTTCTTTCGCAGCTCGTCGCAGATGGCCTTTGCGGCGGCACGCGCATCATCAAATGAAAAGCTGCGGCCGCCCGTGCCTTCAGTGAATTTCGTAACGACGGCCTCTGGCTTGGGTTCGTTCCGGCGATATGCGCCGCCTGTCCGATCGGGTATCTGAAGTGCATAAACGACGACGTTCTGATTCTGCAATTCAGCCAAGGCCTTGTCGAACGTCGTCTTGCTGCCGCGATCAAGACCATCGCTGATGATGACGACCGCGGCCTTTCGCGTTCCCGGCATCAGCGGCAGAAGCACCTGCTGCACAGACGCCTGCAGCGCATCAAAAAGATAAGGATTTCCCTGTTTTCGCAGGGTTTTGAGCGACGTTTCGAGCTTCTTGGGGTCGTCGGTCCATTCCTGTATGATCTCCGGTTTTTCGTCGTAGGCGATCACAAAAAGCTGGTCGCCGTCGAAGATCTCGTATGAGAATTCCATTACGGCCTTCTGCATCAGATCGACCGAAGTTTGCAGCGTTTTTGAGTTATCGACAAGCAGCACGATCCGCGCAGGCGAGGTGTCGTAGGTAAAGTTTTTGATCTTTTGTTCGACTCCGTTCTCATAGAGCCAAAGTTCGTCGGCGCGTATCGGCTCGGTCCCGTTCGCGCGCGCCGCCGTTACAGCGATGACAGAGCCTTCTGCATCTGCGCTCCCGCGATTACTGTATCCGGATTGTGCGAGTACGTTGTCGCCGAGCGAGAAACAGGCGAACACGAGGAGAACAAAAATTCTCGCTGAAAAGGTCATTCCTTGGTCTTGGCCGGCGTCGTCTCCTTTGCCGGAGCAGAGGTCGAACCGCTGTCGGATGTTGGTTTTGATGCAGCATCGCCCGAAGAGGTTGATTCGCTCGGCGCACTTTTTTCCGACTTTTCCGACTTTTTCGATCCGCCGGCGTAATCCGTTACATACCAGCCGCCGCCTTTGAACTGAAAACCGGAGAGCGACCATTGCTTTTCGAGCTCACCGTGACATTTTTCGCAGGTGGTCAGCGGAGCGTCGGAAACATTCTGACGCTTCTCATAGACCTTTCCGCATTGTTTGCATTTGTATTCGTAGATCGGCATACAACCCTTAATAGTTCGTCTCGGTGTTCTCGACCGCTTCGCCGTGTTCAGCTAGGAATCTTTCAGCGTCGATTGCGGCCATGCAGCCGGTTCCGGCCGCCGAGATCGCCTGGCGATAATACGCATCCTGCGCATCGCCGCAGGCAAAGACACCGGGAATGTTCGTCTTCATCGTCCGGCCCTCGGTCTTTAGATAGCCGACGTCGTCCATTTCGAGAATTCCCTTGAAAAGGTCCGTGTTCGGCTTGTGCCCTATCGCGACAAAAACGCCCTGCGTCGGAAGATCGCTCGTCTCCTTTGTCACCGAATTATATATCTCGATGCTCGAAACACCGTCAGCGGTCGTGCCCTTGATCTCTTTTATCTCGGTGTTCCAAAGCACATCGATCTTCTCGTGAGCAAGCACGCGCTCCTGCATTATCTTCGACGCGCGAAATTCATCTCTGCGATGCACTATAGTGACCGACGAGGCGAATTTTGTCAGGAAGAGAGCTTCTTCCATTGCGGTGTCGCCGCCGCCGACGACGACGATCGGCCGTTCGCGGAAAAAGAAGCCGTCACACGTCGCACACGCTGAAACTCCGTTGCCGCCAAGCCCGATAGGCGTCGGCTCTTCTCCCGGCACGCCAAGCCACTTTGCCGAAGCGCCTGTCGCGATGATCAGGCTATCGGCCTCGATCACGCTTGTAACGTCGGCAGAATCGGCACTCTCCTTGCCGTAAAGCTTGAATGGCCGCTGTGAGAGATCGACCTTGTCGATCCACACGTTCACGATCTGCGTTCCGAAGCGCAGGGCCTGTTCGCGGAACTCATCCATCAAGATCGGGCCCATTATCCCCGACCGAAATCCGGGATAATTTTCAACGTCGGTCGTGATCGTCAATTGTCCGCCGGGCTGAGGGCCCTCGATCACGATCGGCTCAAGCTGCGCCCGCGAAGCATATATCGCGGCGGTCAAACCGGCCGGCCCGGAACCCAAAATTACGACCTTGTGTTTGCTTTGTTTCATTCAATCTCTGCCTGCAGCGTCACGGCGGCCATGCCGAAAATGCGTTGGCAATTCGTTTTTCATATAGTATAACTATCGTTAAGATAGTTCGTCTATCGGGAATCGATTCGCGCTCTGATTTCGCTCAACGATCACGATCTTTATGCTATGGGATGGCGTTAGAGGCTGTCCCTGCGTAAGATGTTTAGGACGCTCAAGGCGGCAGTTCCTTTGACCTCGGCGACCGGATAAATGTTAAACTAGGCAAAACTTGCGGCCCCGGCAAAAATGCCCCTTTCAATGCAATCGAAATTTGAAGAGAAGAGATTCGCTCTGCGGATGGCTCTTCGTTTGCCCATTGTCGTTTCGGGGCGAAGCGAGGATGGTGCCGCTTGGAGCGAACCGACGGAGACGGACGATATTTCGACTCTCGGTGCTCTCTTTCAACTCAACCAAAAGATCGAACAGGGCGAAAGCCTCTATATTCGTTCGCATCGTCCGGACGGCGTTCCCGTCGAGGTGAAGGCCGAAGCCGTTCGAATATTACCCGCAAATTACGGCGCCTTGCGCGTCGGCGTCTCGATCGTCGAACCAAAGGAAAGCTGGCTCCGCCTCTTCGTCGCCTGGATCGCCGACGACAACGTCGTCGAAGGGTATAGCGAATAAAAGTTGCAGAGTTACAGAGTTGCAGAGTCTTCGGCGCTGCGCTGCAACTTCGTAACTTCGCAACTCTGTAACTCTACAACTTTGACCATGGATACCATCACCATCGAACGTCGCGGCCGTGTCGCGATACTTACAATCAACCGCCCCGATAAATTGAACGCGCTGAATTCCGCCGTTCACCGCGAAGGCGTCGCCGCTCTCGACGAACTTCGCAACGACAGCGAGATCCGCGTCGTTGTCATAACAGGCTCGGGCGAAAAGGCGTTCATCGCCGGCGCGGATATTTCCGAGTTCGAGGGCCATACGCCGATCACGCAGCGTGATCAATTTAACGACCGGACGCTTTTCAACTCGCTCGATCAGTTCCCGAAACCCGTGATCGCGATGATCGACGGCTTTTGCCTCGGCGGCGGGAACGAACTCGCGATGGCCTGCGATATTCGAATCGCGAGCGACAAGTCCCGCTTCTCGCAGCCTGAGATCAACCTCGGCATAATGCCAGGCGGCGGCGGCACGCAGCGGCTCACCCACCTCGTCGGCGAAGGCCGCTCGATGGAGATGATCCTCACCGGCGAAATGATCGATGCGGCAACGGCCGAAAAGTACGGCCTCGTCAACCACGTCTATCCGTCCTCAGAGCTTGAGGCCGAGACGATGAAGCTCGCCGAAAAGATCTCCGAAAAAGCCCCGATCGCCCTTCAGCTTTGCAAAGAGGCCGTGAAATTCGCCTCGCGCTCGAATCTCGACGAAGGCCTCCGCCGCGAGATCGACCTTTTCGCCCTCGTCTTCTCGACCGAGGACAAACAAGAAGGCGTCTCCGCCTTTCTCGAAAAGCGAAAGCCAGAGTTCAAAGGCCGTTAGGAACACTTTTGCAGTAATAAGTAATGCAGCAACCGATCGAGATCGTTTATACGACGACGCGAGATGAATACATCAGAGCGCTTCGACGGCATTTCAAGACAAAAATACATCCGGTGCGGGATGTTGTCTTTGGGTTCGCTGCGATCGGACTCGGTCTTTTCAACTTTTGGGTGTCTGAGAGCACGTGGTTCGGTTGGATAGCGGTGATCGCCGGTGTGCTTCTCCTCCTGGTCGTCGTGTACGGTCTCGTAATTCTGCCTTCGCTCTTTTACAATTCCCAGCCATTGCTGAAATCGCAGTATCATCTGACCTTTTCCAACGATGAAATGCGATTTAGAGCCGAGGGTGTAGATTCGATGATCAACTGGCCATTTTACCGTTCATGGCTTCGCGATGATGATTTTTACATTCTCTATTATGGCAAGCGGGACCTCTCGGTCATTCCCCGGCGCGCATTTCGAACGGCTGAAGATGATGACGCGCTTTTTGATCTGCTCAGGCAAAAGATCGGCCATCCCGAGCGGTGAATTTTTCGATCGCGTGCGGGTTTCTTGACCTGCCCAAGGCTTTTCGCTAAAGTCATTAGTTGCTTTCAGATCTCAAATTTGAAATTTGAAATGCGCGGTCGAAGGTGTCAAATATCAGCCGTTCTCAAATTTGAGATCTGCGATTTGAAATTCCAATTTCTGGGGACGTAGCTCAGCTGGGAGAGCGCATGAATGGCATTCATGAGGTCAGGGGTTCGATCCCCCTCGTCTCCACCAACCTCCTCAGATCACATCCACAGCCTCGAATTCTGCGATTATTTCGCTTCTGTGCATTTCGTGCATTTCGTGCATTTCGTGCGGTTTGATACATTCTGTGCGGTTTGTGCTTCAAACGGATGCGGTATTTGGCTATGATGACAACACGGTCTATACGGCCGTTCGTTCATTGACAAGCTAAATTCAGATTTCAGTTTGCAGTGCCGGGTCTCAGGCTTCAGGTTTGGGATCCATATCTCGAATTTCAAATTTCAGATCTGAGATTTTAGATACGCTTCGGACCCGTTCTTTCGTGGCCGCATCGATATCATATCGGTTCCATTTTCCGCCTTCTTGCGGCTTGCCGCAGCGCAGTGCGGTCGGGCTGGCCCGACCGATGTACGAAACAAGCGATCTCGGAGGCGGCTTGCCGCCGACAGGGACACACTCCCTACCGGTCGTGTTTCCGCCTCGCCGCATCCAAACCTTCGCGAACTCTGCAAGCCCGCAAAGGCCTTCGATCTCGAATTTCACATTTCAGATCTGAGATTTTAGACAGGCTTTCCGATTCGTTCGTTCGCGGCTGATCGGCCGTTCTTGCGGCTTGCCGCAGCGCAGTGCGGTCGGGCTGGGCCCGACCGATGTACGAAACAAGCGATCTCGGAGGCGGCTTGCCGCCGACAAGGACACACTCCCTACCGGTCGCGCTTCCGCCTCGCCGCATCCAAACCTTCGCGAACTCTGCATCTCCTTTGCGTTCTTTGCGTTTAATGCCTTTGCTAGAAACGCAAAGTACGCCAAGCGAAACCCCGCAAAGGTCTTCGATCTCAAATTTCGAATTTCAGATCTGAGATTTTAGACAGGCTTCTGATTCGCGACTTCTTGGACCGATCGGCCGTTCTTGCGGCTTGCCGCAGAGCAGTGCGGTCGGGCTGGGCCCGACCGATGTACGAGCAGTGCGGTCGGGCTGGGCCCGACCGATGTACGAAACAAGCGATCTCGGAGGCGGCTTGCCGCCGACAAGGACACACTCCCTACCGGTCGTGTTTCCGCCTCGCCGCATCCAAACCTTTGCGAACGCTACGCGTTCTTTGCGTTTAAATTCCCGTTTAAAAACGCAAAGACCGCAAAGCGAAACCCCGCAAAGACCGGAAAGGTTTTCGATCTCATATTTCAAATTTCAGATCTGAGATTGGTCAGGTCGTCCCCGTAGGGGACGCAAGAATATAGCCTAGGGTAAGGCCGTCTCGGCCGCCACCCTGGGAGAGAGGTCGCAAAACAGATCGATGGAGCTCCGTTAGGAGCGACAGGACCTCGTCGGCGGCAAGCCGCCTCCCGGGAATTCATTGCCGTCCTAAACCACGCCTTAAACGACGTGGCTATGCGAGGCCGTTGTCGGCGGCAAACCGCCTCCGGGGAATGATCTTCTGCCCTGATCCACGGCATAAATGCCGTGGCAATTCGAGAGTTCGTGATGACCGAGTTCTACAAACATTCGGCTCCTAACGGAGCCAAGAAGGTGTTCGGCGGCACTGACCGAGCGGCTCACGCAGGCGGTTCTGACTGCGGACGAGGCAGGGAAAATGGCGGAAAGTGACAAAAGTTGTAAGCACAACCTCCAAAAACGCCGATTTTTGTTCCGTTTTGTTCCGCTTGTTCTGTTCCGCGCGGAACGGAACAAACATCGAGGTTTTGTCGGCGGCCGAGCCGCCTCCGAGGTTGGTTTTGTGGCACGGTCCCACGGCATAAATGCCGTGGCAATTCAGCGGGAATCTGCGTTGAATGTTACGCCCTAACTGACGTGCGGGCTTGCGGCAATGCTGACCGCCCGCTGCTCCCTCCACCCCGGCCTTCGGCCACCCCTCCTCGGGCAGGAGGGGAGCTGGCGGTTCTGACAAGAAATGCGAAGAAAGGTGCTTAGAACGGGATGTCGTCGTCGGCAGGAGTTGCGGATGAAGCAGGGGCTGCTCCGGCTCCTGACGAAGCTGTCGATCCGCCGCCGGTGTACTGCGGCTGATGATCCTCTTCGGAAGGCCCGCCCGAATATTCACCGCCGCCGCGCGAGCCGATGAACTGCATGTCGGTCGCCTGAACGTCGAGCGTGTATCGGTTGTTGTTGTCGCGGTCGGTCCATTCCTCGATTCGCAGGCGGCCTTCGATATAAACGGAGGAACCTTTGGTCAAATATTTGGCTGCATTTTCAGCCTGCTGGCGCCAAAGAGTGATCTTGAACCAGGTCGTCGCATCCTGCAATTCGCCGGACTTATCGCGTCTCTTTTCGTTGGTGGCCATCGTAAAACTGCAGACGGCAACGCCTTGCGGGGTGTAGCGAAGATCCGGGTCTTTGCCCAGGTTCCCAACGATGGTGATCTTGTTGAATGACATTCAGAATCCTCAGTGTAGATATTTTTTTCGAACTATTCGCACAAGTATAGCTTCAAATACTTCGCGGTCAAAGAGCACGTGCTAAAATTGACCTTTTGCCCGCAAGGGCCTGTTTGTTTCGCTGGCAAATGAGAATCCTCTCGATCATCATCTTATGCGCAGTCGTGCTGATCGCGGCTATCGCAGTGCCTTCTCAAGCGACGAATGCACCGGCAAAGCCAGAGGCATCCAATGCCGTGAAATGCTGGAGTTTTGCGGATGCCGATGTCTTTTTTCGATCGGTCGCGGCAGATGACAAGGCCGCGTATGTCTCAACAGACAAAGGCAGCGTGATCGCGGTCGGTGCCGCGAACGGGGAAAGGCTCTGGAGAGCCGAGTTCGGCGGTGAAGTGGTTTCCAATATCGCGGTCGGTCCCGACAGGATCGCGATCGCTACGCGGCCTGCAGACTCGAGTGATACGGCGAAGACCGCAACTCTGCGCGTACTCAGCAAGGAAACCGGAATTCTCGTCTGGAAGGCGGAGATCGACGGAGCAGGCGAGATCTTTCTCAAAACGGCGCCGGACACGATAGTTGCGGCCGCGAGCAGCGGCGAGGTTTCGGCATTTGACCTTCGGGCGGAAACCTTGAAATGGAAGCTGACGTTTGCGGGTGGGCTTTCAACGGCTCCGGTCCTAGATGACACGCTTCTTGCTTTTGCCACCGGAGACAGCCGATTGGTCGGCGTCACGCTGGCAGGCGGTGAATCACGCTTTTCGATCGGGCTGAAGCGGCCGGCAAAGACAGTCGTTTTTGATGACAACGAGATCTATGCGGGTGATTCACGGGGCGAGGTGGTGCGGCTTGAAGCGGCCGACGGTTACGACGCGAAGTGGAAGTATCGTGCAGGCGCACAGATCGGGAGGTTGATGGAGAACGACGGCGAGCTGCTCGCAGCATCATTCGATAACTTTCTATATTCCATTGACCGTGCGTCCGGGCGTGTCAACTGGAAACTCAGGCTTCCGGCCCGCGTGCTCGGTGCCGCAACTATGGACTCGAAACGCCTGTTCGTCCTTGTCGAGAACGGCAAGATCGCCATGGTCGTGTCTGCGGAAACGGGCAGGATCGACTCACAGGTCGATCTTGGCGAAGCACCGATCGCGACAGCCGCCGACGGATCGCATACGTTCGTGCTTTCGCCGGTCAGCCTTGCGGCCTACGGCAGCGGGACGTGCGCAAAGTAAAAAGGCATCGCGGCCGGTCGCCGGGATGCCTTAGAACCTAAACGTTAGGGCGTCAATATCATCGTCTTAATGCCCTGCTTGTGCGTGATGCATCATTGCATAAATTTCGTCTTTGATAGCGAGTTTCTGCCTCTTTAAGGCAGTTTCTTCCAATTGTTCTTCGTCGGATGGAAAACTGAGATGCTGCAGTTCACTAAGGCGTTTTTCGTGCTCTTCGTGTTGATGAACGAGTTCGCGAAATTCCTGATTGTTCTTCAGCAATTCGTCGCGGACAGGGTCCGCTGCTGACATATCCATAGCGTGTTTGTCCTCACTTTTCAATGGTCTAAAGCCCGAGTCCGGGCCATTAGCACTCTTGGCGTCGGGCTTAACCTGATGTTAGCTCAACAGCGTGTTCGAAGCAAGTAAAAAAACACATAGTCATCAGAGGCTAAAGCGTGCGGCTCATCAAATATCCGTCTTCCTGCGGCGAGTGATAGAGCCCTTTACGTAAATGCTGGATGACAAAGGAGTTGTGGGTATAAAAAGCGATCGCCTTTTCGTTTGACACACGGACCTCAAGCCATATTCGACGGGCGCCCGCCTCTCTGCAACGCTCGAAGAATGCATCAAAAAGGAGCTGTCCATTCCCTCTTCGCTGATGAGCAGGCGAAACGGCAATATTGTAGATCTCGGCATCGACACCGACAGCGTCGGCAGCCGTTATCAGGCGTCCGACAATGAATCCGATCGTGCGATTGGCATCCGCCTCAAGCCTAAGCATTATCGCGTTCTTTGCCTTGATCTCGGAGAGATAGTCGTGCGCGGCCCAGTGGCTCAGACCAGTTTCGGTGCCGAGTTCGATCAACGCGGCAATGTGAGCGGCTTCAACGGGGCGAATTCTGTGAGGACTAGGCATTTACGGGTTTTGACAGAAAGATCGGTTCAGCTTCCGTGATCCGCGGATCGTCTGCGGCGCGCAGAAGCAGCTCGGCAAGATTCTCGATCATTATCACATTTTGGCCATACGACACTTCGCCCCCCTTGGCTACGACGAAATGGTCGATCGGAGCCTCGACAGCTTCCGGATCAAGGCTCGCTGTCGAAGCATGCACAATTGCCGGACGGATACTGACGATCGAGTCGGTGGAAACTTTGAAGATCTGAGAGGCGGTCGAGCCGCGTCCGACGGGCACGGACGCACAGACGACGCCTTCAGCTGCCAACGCGAGGGTCGGGAGCAGCGGGAACCGAGTTACTTTAATCCCAAGGGAATTGGCGAGGCCGAGAGCGGTCGCAATACCGATACGAATACCCGTAAAGCTGCCCGGCCCTGCTGACACGACGATCTTCCCGATGTCTTTCGGAGAAGCATCGGCATCGCGCAGCAATTCGTCGATCTTTGGCAAAAGGAGCTCGGCTCTTGCGGGTGCTGACGGATCGCCGATAAATGAATGAACGTACCCGTCAATGGCGAACGCCAGGCTGCCGCCCAAAACTCCAGCTTCAATCGATAGCGTCCCGCCGAGCTTCTTCATTCTGCGTCCTATTATACGATATCGAACGAAGAATGGAGGCTAGGCCGCGTCGGCTAAAAGAGCGAAGCTGATAGTGAAGCCTGAGCTTAGAATCAAAGCTTCCGCCGACATCAACGGTCGCGGAGATCGGGTTCGGCGGCGTTCGTTTCTTTAACTGGATCAGAAACTTTCGCGGGTTGCGGAAGTGGGCTTTGAGCGGCTCAAGCTTTAGGTTCGATGTCCATTCCTTCTCGACTTGCGTCGTGAGCCATTTCGGCAGAGTTTCGGCGGCATCCGCTATCGGTGTGGCGGAAAGATCGAGCCCGAGATATTTAGCCGCGAGGCCAATAGCACAAACAATCCAGCGGCGTCGCGTCTCCTCAACTTCGTCTAGGCACATTTGCCAATCGAATCCTTTTGGCCGATTCGCCACCAGGTAGTAAATGTCCCAGAGTTTCTCGCGGTATTGGCCGCCGTCGATCAGCCAATGCACGCATACGACACGCAAATGATCTTCGGGGCAAAGAATGCGGATAGTTTCGCCGTCGATGTCGATCGTTTCGCAGCGATCGAAAAGTGTCTGCCAATCAAGCGAATCGTGGCGTGAAAATTCGTTGTGAAGGTCGATGACGAGTTTGCGGCCGGCGGGAGATGCGCGAAGAGACTCGGCACGCGCGAAATCCTCCGCACAGACCGCTAGATCTGTGTCAGATGATATGCGGCTGACACTCTCCGGAAAAGAACGGGCGATCGCCCAACCTTTGAAGAGCACCGGCTCGATCCCTTTAGATCGGAAAAGGCGAAATGCCTCGACGATCTTCTTCTGCTGGGCCTTGCGGTAAATGGTGCCCCAACGATATTCGTCAAAGACCTCGTCTTCGTCTTGTTCGGGATCGTATTGCATCGCAGTGCGTTGTCCTCAAGTTAACACGAAACCGAAAATAGCGGAAAAGAAAAAGGCGGCTCATTCAAACCGCCTCTTCTCATAATTTGCTTCAAATTGCGTTCTTAGGCAACACAAGTAAATGACGGGGTCATTCCTCTGTTGTCGCACATCTGAGTGGTGCACATGCCCGCCTGGAGCGCACAATCCGAATTGCTCGAACAATTGCACGATGTTGCAGCAAGAGCACTCTGCGGTGCGGCAAGGGACGCGATGATCGGCAATGCTGCGACTGAGACGAGACCGATGGTCTTGAGAACGTCGCGGCGGCTTTTACCTTTGAACTTTGGTTCGACCTTTGCTTCAAGGAGGCCCTTGCTGCTTAGTTGGTCAATGGCCAACCAGACGAAGTCTTCCGTAACGGTTCCCATTGAATTCGCCTCAAACTCCCGCACGATATCGCTAATGGTGTTCACACCATCGCAAGATGCCCAAACAAACGCTGCACTGTCGTTAAGGCAGTGGGCTTTGTTCGTTTCGGTATCATATACGAGCATTTCGCCCGGCATCTCTTGGATAACGAGTCCGCGTTTGCGGGCTTTCGGGTTTTGGAATTCAGACATTGGGATCCTCCATTAAACAATTCGGCGTTGGCGTAAACCTAAAAACGCCATATTTTACATAACTTTAGCAAGATATTGCAATAGCTTTTCTCCAAAGCGGGGCGCGTGAGTTCGCTTTGATTTTACAATTAAAGCACCATTCATCACCTCATGCAACACCTGAATTGAGTATGCGGGGTTTACCAGGATCGGCAGCGTGTACGGTGCTATCGTCATTATTCCTTCGGCCGGACTCAATACTTTTGGCCGGAACGAGGCGTTTTCCTTATAACTTGTAAACAGAACGGCTCCGACCGGAAGCGGCTTTCTTTTCTTTAGATCGGCCTTGTCAGACACATCGACGGTGTATGGGCGATGTTTGCCGTCGGTCGTCCGCATATTGATCGGCCTCGCATACGGATGAACCCGTCCATGCTTGTCGAGAATCGCGAACTCATCCGAAAAATATTCAGCTCCAAGTTTGACGAGTTCGAGGACGAGCGTTGATTTCCCAGAGAAACTGTTGCCCGGAATCAATAAGGCTTTCCCATTGATACCGACCGCACCCGAATGCACAAAGACGCGGTCCGGGCAATATTCTCCGATTCGCACTCTTAGGTAGCTGTCAAAATATTTGAAGACGCCGCGTTCGATCTCATTTTCCGCCACGATCGATCCGTTATGTTCGACGAAGGTCCCGAGTTCCTTGTTCCGTCCGAAGACAAACGTGTGTTCGGGAGGCTTCTGAGTAGGCTTCAGATTCCCGATCAACGCCTTGTTTGCGGTCTTGACGGCTTTTTGCAGCAGTCGGGCGTTGCGGGATTCAAAGCGTATTGCGACGCCGAACGAGATGAAGTTTTGACCGTATTGTAATGACGTCACTCGGCAGAGGCCCTCCGCCCTGAAATTGAATACTCGATCGCCAAGAGCAGCACTCCCGCCGCACCGGCTGCGATCCATGCCGGCACGAGGCTATGCCCGATCGCGGGCATCGTGACTGCGATGATCGTGATAGAGAGGGCGAGGACGCCGTAAAAGATCGAAACTGTTGCGTGCGAGTATCCGCGGATGACGAGTTGCTGATAGATGTGATTTCGGTGCGCATGCCAGATCTTTTCGTGACGCAGGAGTCTTTTGACCAGCGTATAAAAAGCGTCGAACATAAACGGCCAAAGCAGCAGGCACGCGACAGGAAACGCCAGAATCCGGATACCCGAACCGGGCGGCGCAAGAAGGCCGATACCGGAGAACGTGAAGCCTAAGAAAGCACTTCCCGCGTCTCCCATAAAGATCTTGGCCGGCTGCCAGTTGAAGAGGAGGAAACTGAGAGAAGTCGCAAAAATAACACATGCCAGAACCGCGACCGCGGGTTCTTCGGCGATGACCCCAAGCGCGCACCATCCGGCCGAAGCGGCGAGCGATTGTACGCCGGCAATGCCGTCGATGCCGTCCATAAAATTGTAGGCATTGATGAACCAGACGATAAAGAGGAGCGAAACAATGAACTCAAGCACGGTGGAGACCTCGGTCATCTCGCCACCGACAAAGATCGGATAGGACCCGCGATCGATCAGAAGCAAAGCGGCAGCGATCACATGCACCGCGATCCGAATGGCTGGAGGGAGATCTCGTACGTCGTCGATCCAACTGACTACGACGATAAGAACTGCGCCGATGAGAAAGCCGTACGCGATCTCCTGACGAAAGGCCAGCGAGTAGATCGCGAAGGCCGTTAGCGAGACGATCGCGATAACGATACCGCCGCCTCTTGGCGTCGGCTCCGAATGCGAGCTCCTTTCGTTCGGAATATCGAGCATTCCCTTCCGGAGCGTCCATTTTCTGACAAAGTAAACCCCGGCGGCCGAGATGACCGCAGTTACAAGAGCGAGGGCCAAAAGAGACGCTTTATTCAACTGAGCAATGCCCTCCGATAGGCCGAAAGGGCGGTATCAAGCGAGTATCTGTCTAACGCGGCATGGCGTGCCCGATCACTCATGGCCAACAAGCGTTTTGGATCGTCTGCGAGTTTCTCCAGAGCGTTCAGAAGACCGGTTACATCACCCGGCGTTGAGCAGACCCCAACGTTGTCGTCTTTGGTAACGAGATCAACCTCGCTTCCCTCTTCCGTGATCGCAACGATCGGCTTACCTGCGGCCAAGATATTGTATGTGCGGCTAGGCATCGAAACTCCTTTCATCTTTGAGACAAGCGAGACGATCCCGGCATCGCATGCGTTCAAAAAGACGGCCTGTTCCTCTCGCGGCCTTGGGTCGAGAAGCGTTACGTTCGCCGGTTCTTCGTCTGCAATGAATCTCTCTATGAGTTTACGCTTTACGCCGGTGCCGAGGAACACGAAATGAAAACGCGATCCCGCTTCCCGATCTAACGTCTTTGCTGCCGAAAGGATAGTCTCGATGTCGTTCGGGTATCCCATATTGCCAGCATAAAGTAAGACAAAACGATCTAAAATGCCAAGTTCATTGAGTAATGGGTTTTCTGCTCTTGGGCGAGGTTCAACATTCTCAAGCTCGGCCCAATTCGGGATCACCGAGATCGGGATATCGAGGCCTTGCGTTTTTCGGGAGAGCAGCTCCTGCATATCGCGGCCGACAGCGATGATCCGTGCCGCGTGTTTATAGAGCCATCGGTTCCAGAAGCCTAGGACCCTAACGGCAACGCTTTTACCTCCAGCTTTGCCGGCGGCGATCAGGATCTCGGGGTAATTGTCGTGGATCAAGAGCGTGTAGGCCGCCCCGCGAATTAGCGATGCTATCGCGATGACGAATGGCGACGCAGGCGGATTCGTCACGACGAGGACGCGATCGCCTTTTCGGAATTTTCGCAAACTGACGAAAAACATCGAAAGGCTGAGCGTCAGCATATTGACAAGACGAAATACGATGACATTCTTGTTCAACGTCGTACCGCTGACACGAAAGATATCGACCCCATTGCGGACCTCGCGTTTCGACGCTCGTGTGCCGCGCGCGGAATAATTCGGTTGGCCGCAAAGAGCCTTTACCTCGAAGGTGTCCGTCAGGCCTTCGGCGATCTGTGTCAGGTAATAACCGGTCGAAGTAAGTTCCGGATAGTAAAGCTCCGAGACGACCCAAAGGTTCGGTTTTTGTTCAGCTTGGGGGGCCACGCTATTGTTATCCGTCATTGCAAATCAAGATCTACCCTCCAATGCGCGAGAAATGACCTTTGCGGTGGCTTCGTTTATTTCGTCGTGAGAGAGCCACTCTTCGGCATATTTGCGAGCATCAGCCGACATCCTCACATATTCGGTGCTGTCCATCGCCAGACAGTTCCTGATCTGCCGGACAAACCTTTCGGGTTCGCTGAGCGGGATCTGCCAGCCGACACGTTTTTCTTCAACGTCCGTCCACACGGTATTGTCGCTGACAATGATCGGGCAGCCCGCGGCGAGTGCTTCTATAAACACATAACCGAAATTCTCGTTTAGCGTCGGCATTACAAAAAAATGGCTATCTGCCGTCCGCCGAAGAGCTTCACTATTTGGAAAAGCCCCGTGAGCCTTGACCGAGACATTCTTGGGCATTCCGGCGATCGTGGCCTTGCACTTCTGCCAATATGCTTCATCATCTACCGGGCCGATTATATCGAGCGTGATCTCACCACTTTCAACTTCTTTGAGCCTCTCCAATAGATAGATCAGGTTCTTTTTCGGCGAGATCCGCGAGAGATAGACCAGTTTCACGCTGCCCGGTGCCTTAGCCGGCTTCCACGCCGGCGAGAAGTCCGGCAGGATCGCCTCGGGAACGAGATCAGGGGCCGTCATTACTTCAACATCCGCTCCAAAGACATCTCGTATATCCGCGGCATCTGCTTCGAACGAAGCCTTCCAGATCACACCGTCATAAAGACCGACAGCCTTTGCATACGCAAGAAAGAGCTTCTTTTTTGTCGCCTTGATCTTCAAAGCTGCTCTTGACAATTCGCCGCAAGGAGCAAGGATGACAGGTAGTTCACCAACAAGATCTTTCCTTCGGGCTGTCAGGAATTTTATTACCGGCAGACTGAAGAGACTGTTCAAATAGATCGCATTTGGGCGGATCTCAACAACAAGTTCGGCTACTTTCTTTGTGTTCAATCTGCCTTTTCCGAAGAAATAGACCTTTGCCGATCCAACGTCATTCCAAGTGTCGGTTACAACTCCGCGGTAGGATTCTGTCTCGGTGAGATCGTGGTTTCTCGTGACGATAAAGAAATCGTGATCCCGACCGAATCGATCCACCAGGTTGACCACCGACCACATCCCGCCGCCGCCCTTGAATCCCGGCAGATAATAGTCGCAGAAGATCAAGATTCGACGCCGCATCTAATGTTTTGATACCTCTTCTGCAGCCTACGAACTGTGCCTTCGTTGGCTCAGATAACCGAGGACGATGCGCGTGACCGTGCTCGATACGTTTGGATCGGTGTATTCCGAAGGAGGCGTCCAAGATGCCGGCTGAGCAAGAGCAAGTTCGACAGCTGACACGATCGCTTGCGGCGACGCTCCGCTCAAGATGTTGCTTCCGCACTCGATCGTCTCTGCTCGCTCTGTCACATCACGCAAAGTTACGTTCGGTACCTTAAATATAGAACACTCCTCCTGTACGGTGCCGCTGTCGGTCAGCACGGCAAGAGCATTCTTTTCGAGTTTGACGAAATCAAAAAAGCCCATCGCGTCCAACAATCGGACCTTGTCGCTCGATGGGGCAATGCGGAATTCGTCCAATTTTGAAGCCGTACGCGGATGAACGCTGACAAGGCAAGGCTTACCGTAACGCTCGGCCGTTTGGCTCAATCCTTCCATTATGCTTGCAAGCCGTGCGTGATCATCGACGTTCTCGGCGCGGTGAAGCGTTACAAGCAAATAATCGAACTGAGCCACTCCTTGGGACTCGAGTGCCTCGCTCGCGTCGATCTTAGGGGCGAAATATTCAAGAACTTCATAGATCGGGTTGCCGGTGACGAAGATCCGGTCGCGTTCAATGCCTTCACGCATGAGGTTCTCTTTGCTTCGATGCGTGTACGGCATCAACACATTGCTTGAATGATCAATGATGCGGCGATTGATCTCTTCGGGAACGCGGTCGTCAAAGCATCGGTTTCCCGCTTCCATATGAAAAACAGGAATACCGCGTCGAGCGGCAGCGATGGCAGAAAGTGCGCTGTTCGTGTCGCCGAGGATCAGCACGCGGTCCGGGTTGTGTTCCGCGATCGCTTGGTCGCATTTCGCGATTATCTGACTAGCCTGGTCCGCGAATGAGTTGGATCGGATGCCGAGAGCGACGTCCGGATTCCGAACCTCAAGCTCGCGAATAAAGATGTCGCTCAAATTCTCCTGATGATTCTGACCGGTGTGTACGGTTATATGCTCGCAGTGCTGGTCGAGCAGATTTAGGACGAGGCTTAAGCGAATTATCTCGGGACGTGTCCCGAATATTGTCATTACCTTCATAGGGCAAAAGATCCTAGTTATTGGCGAATCGTTTTATCTCTGAGTCGGCGTCAGTCAGCAGACGCAGTAATTCATCACCGGCGATATTGTCGTTCTTCGAGGAGTACTCGCTCGTTAACGCCGCCTCGAAATCGCTGCCATCGCGAAGTTCGGGGAGAACCGGCAAGATCACATAGTAGGCGCCGGATTCTATCGTGCGAAAACACTCTTCTTCAGAGACCATGATCTCGTGGATCTTCTCCCCGGGGCGAATACCCGTGAAGATCATATCGACCTTATTTTCGCCCATCAGCACGTTGGCAACGTCCGTGATCTTAGCTGCAGGCACTTTCGGAATAAAGGTGCATCCTCGTCGGTCGCTCCTGACGGCCTCGAAGACGGTATCGACAGCACGGTCCAGACTCAAGAGAAACCGCGTCATCTCAGGCAAGGTTATGGTAACGGGGCGTCCTTCGCGGATCTGTTCGACAAAAAGCGGAATGATCGACCCTCGGGATGCGATCACGTTCCCATAGCGGACGCAGTTGATATTAACTTTCGGGCAGTCGCGATTTGCTTCAAGCAGAACCCGTTCCTGCAGGGCCTTTGTCATTCCCATCACGTTGATCGGTTTGCACGCCTTATCGGTCGAGATGCCGACGACGAGTTCGACCGGCAGGTCGTTCTCACGCAATGCCCTTGCGACATTCTCCGCACCGCCGATGTTCGTTTGAACAGCTTCGAGGGGGAAATATTCGCACGACGGAACCTGTTTCAATGCCGCCGCGTGAAATACAACATCCGCTTTACGCATGGCGGCTAGCAAGGCCGGATAATTACGTACGTCGCCGATCGTGAACCTTAGCAGATCCTGAGAGTTCTGATAGATCACCTCGTCCGTCGCCGCCTTTTTCTCCATAAAGTCGAGCCGCATGTAATGCTGCTTGGCTTCGTCCCGAGAAAAGACGGTGATGCTTTTGGGGCGTCCCATCTCACCGGTCAGGATACGGCGGACAAGCGTCTGCCCGAGCGAACCGGTGCCGCCTGTAACGAGTATGTGTTTGCCTTCGAGTGTGCTCATTTATGAAAGTCGTCGTAAGGAGTTTTATCTTCAGCCATCTTCCGGATCATCGTAGGCCAGTCTTCGGGCTGAAAGCCGGTCAGGGAGTTAAACACCGACCCATCAAGGCTGCGGTCGATCACAAGCTGATCCGACGGCTCGATCTCAACAGCCGCGTCGTAAAACTCATCAACGAGCCCAAGTAATTCGTATTTGTTGATCGGCTCTGAAGCGATATGATGAACGCCGCAAAGCCTCGGATGATCGACGATCAAACCCTTGATTATATCGGCAATCACGATCGTTGGAAAGCCGCTGTATATCGCGGTCGTATAACCGAAAACCCTGCCGCCTCGATTTGAAAGGAACCATTCGATCAAGCTATGAGACGTGTGGAGTTCCCTGCCTATGATCGATGATCGAATAGTGAGCACATTTTCTTGTGAGATCTCGCCAAGCTGTTTGCTCTTGCCGTAAAGATCTAGGGCGTTCGGCGTATCTTGCTCATTGTACATTCCGCGTCCGCCGTCAAAAACGCAGTCCGTGCTGAAATGTATGAGACGAAAGCCGAACTTTTTAGAGAGGATCGCCAGTCTCTGCGGCAGGATCGAATTCAGTTCGAGTGTCGTAATCACATCTTTGGCGGTAGGGACTTGCTTAACAACGCCTATCGCATTGATAACAATGTCGGGCGTAACGTCAGCGATGACCTTTTCGAGCAATGTTGCGTCTGTCGCATCGACCTTCTCGATGATCATTTCCCGATGAAATAGTCGGTACCTCTCGATTTGATCGAAGATCCCGCGGATCGTCGAAAATACCTCGAAATGCTCAGAGAGGCACTGCACGAGCTTGTGCCCGAGCATTCCCGTTGCACCAAGGATCAGAACTCTTGTTTTTTTGATTTGTATCGGCACGCGTTCTTCAGAATTACCAGCAGGTCTGGCGAATTGTCTCAAATGCTGGCAGTCAGCTCAACCTTGATCAAGTTTCAATGTGATGAAAGGATCATGGAGACCGCTCTAATTACCTCTTCAACACCGATCAGGTCCAGGCATTTGTGTGCGTTAAAACAATCAGGCGTGTGGCATCCCTCGCATTCGACGGAACGCCGAAAGACCTGGTGTCCGCTGCCGAACGGAGCCCAGCGGCCCGGATAGTCGATCGCGGCGAAGATGGCGACACATTTCACGCCTACGGCCGCCGCGAGATGCATTGTCCCTGTGTCGTTGCCGAGGTAAAGGGAACAATGTTCAAGCAAAGCGGCGGATTCACGCACGGTCAAACGGCCTGCAGCGTTCGCACCGCGACCCCACACCGCGACCAATCTCTCGCCGCATTCCCGGTCTTCCGGGCCGCCAAGTACGATCGGGTAAACGTCGTGTGATGCAATAAGCCTTTCGACGGCCGCCGCATAGCGCTCTTCGAACCATATCTTTGAAGGCCACTTGCTGCCGGGTGCAATAGCGATGATCCTTTGCCCGCCATCAATGCCGTTTTCAGCCAGGAAAGCCGGGCCTGCCTCTTTCTCCAACTCGGTTAGGTTCAAGGCGGTCGATCGGGAGGCTCGATCTACCGGTACACCCGCATTTTCGAGGAGATCGAGGAGAAACTCCGATTCACTGCAAATCGTCGGAATTTCCGACGGCATCGGGCCGGCAAGAGAGTTAGCTAGCGTGTAGTCGAGCCCGAGAACACGGCCGATTCCACTTATCCGGAAGAATTGACGGTCGCGAGCGATCTGTTTTTCTGTGCGAGCCCGCGGCATCAAATAAAACACGGCGTCAAACTTCCGGATTCTTAGCGATAATGCGAGCCTCAACGCTCCGAAAATACTTTCAACCGGGGAAACGTTCGTTGGGTAGTCAATGAATTCATCAAAAAGTCCGTTCGCAGGCAGGACCGAGGAAGGCGCGAGATAATTCGGGTTGCGTCTATCGGAATTCGAAAGGAGCGTGAGTTTTGCGTCGGGAAATGCCTTTCGCAAGCTCCAGAATGCCGGCAACGCCACTAGAGTGTCGCCCAGGTGGCCGATTCGCATTACGAGAATGTTCTTTAAATTCAAAGCTTGTCGTTAAGGTGCTCCTTTAACTCAGCGAGCGTAAGTGTTGTCGTGCCGGACCGTTCAACGACGAGCCCCGCCGCGATATTCGCAAGCTTCGCCGCAGATTCGAGATCTGCACCTGACCCGAGCGAAGTTGCGAGAGTGGCGATTACGGTGTCCCCGGCTCCGGTTACATCGAAGACGGCTCTTGCTAAAGCGGGTAAATGAACCGACGGTTCGCTCTTTCGGAACAGGCTCATGCCTTCACTGCCCTCGGTTATCAGCAAGGCATCGACATCGACGCTTTCGAGAAGCCGGTTTCCCGCGGTTTGAACGAGACCTGAGGCGTTTTCATCGAGGTTGACGGCCTCTGCAGCCTCTCGGCGGTTCGGCGTCAGCAGCGAAGCTCCACGGTATTTCTCGTAAACCTTCCCTTTTGGATCGACGAGGACCTTAACGCCTGCTTCTTTCGCACACTCGATCGCGAATGAGATCACACGGTCGCTCAAGATGCCTTTTGCGTAGTCTGAAAGGACGACAACATTAGCGGCTGAAACGGCCAAGACGATCTGATCAAGGATCTCGGACTCGACATCCTCCGAACAAAACATTTCGTCTTCCTGATCGATGCGGGCGACTTGCTGGCTGTGTGCGACAAGCCGCGTTTTCACCGTCGATGGCCGTCCCGCCGCGGTCACAAGATTCTGGTCCGAAATGCCGCATTCTTTAAGAACCTGCCGAATTTGGGCTGCGGCATCATCGTCTCCGACGATGCCGACAAGTATGCATTTGGCACCATAGGCGGCGATGTTTGCGGCGACGTTCGCGGCTCCACCGGCCGCAAGCGTCATCCTCTCGATCTTAACGACAGGAACCGGAGCTTCCGGGGAAATGCGGCTTACGCTGCCCCACCAATAGCGGTCGAGCATCACGTCGCCAATTACGGCAACCGTAGTATTGTGAAAGTTATCGAGGATGCTGCTCATCAACTATTCGGCCTGCGGGGTCGCAATATCAATAAGTTCGCAGATGATGTGACCGGCAGTGATATGCCCTTCCTGTATCCGGGCCGTACGTTCCGAGGGAACCATTATCGCAATATCCGATAAGCCCGCGAGCCGTTTGCCGTGTGCCCCCGTGAATCCGACGATCTTCAAACCGCGAGAACGCGCGGTCATCACGGCTGTGAGGATATTCGGCGAATTTCCGCTAGTGCTGATCGCGATAAGACAGTCGCCTTCCCTTCCCAAAGCCTCGACCTGGCGGGCGAAGATACGTTCGAAATCGTAGTCGTTCGCAAGGGCCGTCAATGCCGAAGTATCGGTCGTAAGTGCGATCGCGGGAAGGGCGATGCGTTCGGTTTCGTAGCGGCCGACGAATTCCGCGGCAATATGCTGAGCATCAGCGGCACTTCCGCCGTTGCCGCAGATGAGGACTTTGCCTCCGGATGAGAATGTCGTAGAGATCAGCTTTGCCGCATTTCGGATAGAATCGCCGACTGCGTTTTCGAAAGCAGCAAAAACTCTCCGATGCTCGCTTATTGATGTTGACACGGCATCATTTCCATCCGGAGGTGAATCCGATTCTCTGTCCTTTAGGCCAGAGATAAGCGATGAGGTCGAAAAGCCATCGAGTAGCGGGATCGACACCACATCGCCGCCGTTCGCCTTTACGAAGTCAGTTCCGACGATCTGATCGACAGGCCAATCACCACCCTTAACAAGTACATCGGGGCGAAGCTTACGGATGATGATGTCCGGAGTAAGTTCGTCGAAGATGACAACCTCGTCAACAGCTTTTAGGCCGAGGAGGACGGCCTTGCGAGCTTCCTGTGATACGACCGGGCGTCCAACGCCTTTCATCTGTCGGACGGACGCATCGCTATTCAAGCCGACGATCAGCTTGTCGCCGAGTGCCTTCGCTTTGTTCAAAAGGTCGATGTGGCCCGGGTGAATGATGTCGAAGCAACCGTTAGTAAAGACAACTTTTGGCATCGTTTCTCGAGAATGAAGTCGATATTATTGCATAGCCTGCCGGTTCTTTGCACCGAAGGCTCGCGCCATCAGATTGAGTAAGAGAACGCCGACAAGTGCTGTCGTCCCAACCTTGAAGCCATACGGGATGATCGAGGCGTAGAAACTCTCGTACGAGACCGAAGTAAGGATCATAAAATAGATTGCCGCCCGCCAAAGGATGACCTTTTGATCCTCGATAAAGGTTCGATAAAGGATGCGGAGCAACAGTCCGATCACAAGCATACCGAGCGGCACGCCGATCGGGCCGAAGTTTCTGATCAGGTCGCCCATCGGAGTGATGCCGAAAGAGTTCTCGCTGTAGTTAAAGTACAGATCGCTGTATTGGTGCGATTCCGATGCGATAGGCTTGTCGGGCCAGATCGCGCGCGGAATCATAAAGCTCGACAGGTCTTTGAAGATGTTGTGGTCGAGCCCGTAGCTCTCCTCGTAGGGAGCGAGCTGCTCGTAGTTCGAGACAACGACGGCGAGTGAACTCACGAGGTCGATGCGTTCAGCGAACGTGTTAAAGCCCGAATTCAGCGTTGAAAACTGGGCATCAGATCCGATCTTATCGAGCGTTTCCAAAATATTGCCGGAGTAGCTGCCAAAATTTGACTGTGACTCGTCGCCCTTGACGTTTCGAAAAGTTGTGCCGTAGATCGTTCCCAATAAGAGAGCGATGGTAAGGACGACTGCCGCGAACACTGATTGCTTGAGGCGAAATTTCCGGCCCGAGAGTGTATATGCAAGGGCGATGACAATAAAGATCTGGATGACGCTTCCGCGGTTACCAGCATATAGAGCTTTGGAAAGAGCTGTTGCCGCGAGCAGCACCAATAGGACGCCGGAGCCGAGCTCGAACTTTTGCCGGCTGAAGATCACGAACCAAAGCACGAAGCTTGCTTCCAGCCAGAAAAGCGTCGTCAAAAATATCAGGCCGTCGTAAGCACCTATCTCGCTCGCTCTTTGAAAACCGATAAGGCCAAGTCCTATGGCAAGGGCGGTGTTTGCTATACCCAAGAACAAGAGCACCGAGCCAGGTATTGAATAATAGTCCGGGGCATAATCCGCTGTCGGCAGTTTGCGCTCAAAAAACGCCCCAATATGATTGCCAAGCGGCAAGAAATAACCCGCAGCAAGCCCCACGTACCCGAGAATGATTATCCAAACCGTATAGGGATAGTTAATCTGCGGATCTTGAACGAAAGCCAAAAAGTACGGATGTGAAAATCCGGCGGCAAGCGAGAGCCCGCCGAGCACGAACGCCGGGTAAAAATACGATAGAGTTGCAAAGATGATCGGATCGGCAAGCGTAAACTTCCCTCTGCGTTTCTGTATGATAAGCGGGATCGCCATGACAATGGCGAGGGCAAGAAGCCATGGGAGCAGATACGGATACGGGATGCCGAGTGAGGTGCCCGTTGACATAAGCAGACCGATGAGCCCAACGATAAGGGCGAATGCCATTATCGCGATGGCCGGAAGCGGATTTCGTCCTACGTCTCCTGAGGTTGTTAAGGATCGAGTCGCCATCTATTGGGTCAAATGCCTGCCGCCTCCTTCGTGCACACGGCTATTACACCGTCGGCCAACTGCCGCGAAAACGTTACGCTTACATCGTTGAATACCTTTAGGTACCACGGCGTCGTTTTTCGATGATCGGTTCCCATATCGTAAAAAAGAAAGTCTTCGACCGACAGCGCGTGTCTCTTAAGCAGCAGATTGAGCGTCGAGTACGAGTAATATGCCACGTGATCCGGATGGACAGGTTCGTGCGTTCCCTTCCCTCGAGTAAGCGAATAATAGATCGAACGCATTCCGCAGTACGCGTTTATCGTCGTAACGACCAGCTTTGTGGACGAATTCATCAGTGACCTTACGCCATTCAAAAAGATCCCCGGATTGTTCAAATGCTCTATGATCTCGCCGGCGACAATGACATCATAATCCTTTGCAAGATCCGCCTCTTCAAGTTTTTCAAGGTCGCCGACCACGAGATCGTCAAAACCGGCGCGTCGAAGCTTTTCAAGTCCTTCAACGTCGCCGTCAAGCCCCGTAACGCTTGCCGCGGTTCGTGACAGCCGTGCGTGAAGCAGAGTGCCGCTCTTGATCGCCTCGTCAGTGTACGGACTATCGGCGCAGCCAAGGTGGAGTACACGCTTGTTCGCACATATCTCATCTAAAAAATCGAGGCGTTGAACCAATCTCGGCGTCATAAAACGGCTGTTATTGCACTCTCCTGAAGAGGCTGAAGACCGCGGCACGTTCTTCGGCATCGACAAATCCGGTAACTGTCAAACCGGCCAAAAACACTATGCTGCTCGCAGCTGCGGCGAGCAAAAAATTCACAACCTGAGAAAACGGTCCGACTTTAGCACCAAAAGCTTGACCAAGACGGCCGCTGTGCCGGCGATCGCGAGTTTAACGAGACAATTCGCCCAAAACACCCAAACTGCCCGCCCAAGGAACCGCTTCTCAAAATAGAATATCATTGGCACCGTGACCGCGACACCCAGAAGGCGCGAAATTGCGACGCCGGCGACGCTTTCGTTCGTCGCCGCACCTATCATCAGCGGGATCGCGACAAGACTCCATATCGCGGTAATAATGACGGCAAAGCGCGGTTGACGCAGGCCTTCCGCAAGCGACCAGCCGTTGATCCAAAGGGCGATGAGGCCGAAGGTAAGCGCGTGGATCTCCAGGAAAACGAACGACCTGTTCGCGAACTCAGCATCTATCCAGAGAGAAAGGAATGTCCGGCCAAGCACCGCAACAGAAAGGAGAGCGAAAACGACGATCGTGAGCGTGAGCTTTGTTGCCTTCTGATAGAGGCGGATCAACCGCTCCTTATCCTCAAGCATCTCGTTAATGAGCGGGAACGTCGCTTGGAGCAAACTAGCGGTCGCACCGTGCAGATAAATGCCGAGCGTCATTGGCACGAGGTAATAGGACGCCACCTCGGCCCCGAATTCCCTCAATACGATGCCTCGCTCGAACAGGAAGAGTATGTTTCCTATTGCCTGATAGAGTATGACGCTCGAACTGTATCGAAGAAGCTGCGCCGGGACCTTGCGAGCCTTTGAAAGAGAAAGCGAGAACTCCGGAAGATGCTTGCGGGCGATGACACCGTAAGTTAATGCCATTGCGGCAAGTGCGATCAGATTCCATCCGAGAAGGAACCGCATGTCAAACCCAAAAAGGGCGAGAGCGATATTGCCGGCGTTCAATATCAGCCCGCCGATGTTGGTAAGGAGCAAAAGAGTGCCGAACCGGTGCAGCCCTTGCAAAATGAACTGGAATACCTGACTGAGCATCGAGACAACGATCGCTCCGCAGGCGAGGTAAACTCCTACGACGGCGATCCTCTGTTCAGATTCGGGTATCGCAAGTACATCACGCACTAGCGGCGTTGCAAATGCCGCCGCGATCAGGGAGCCTAGCATTGAAAATGCAATACTCAGCCAGAACGTCGATGAAACAACGATCGATATTTTCTCAATCTCGCCGGAGGCACGGTATTCAGCGATGTACTTTACGAGGACTTTTCCGATGCCAAAGACGAACGAATAACTGATAAATCCAAGTATCGTTGCGTAAAGGCCGTATTGGACGACACCGAGTTTCTTGAGAATGATCGGAGTGGCAACGAAGCTGATGAGGATCGGCAAGAGCCATGACATACCGCCGAAAGCGGTATTCAAGATGTACCTGCGGCCTGTACTGGTCGTTTCGCGAGCGGTCATTTGTTCGGGGAACCGACGATCAGCGTTGAGTTTAACAGTTTAGCGATGGCTTTTCGATACGAAACGCCGCCAACTCACGGCCTTCGGGCGGCAATATAGCGGTCGAACACATTGGAAACGGAGACGATCTCTTCAAATTCGCCGGTTGCGGCGGCAAGGGCACCTTCCGACAGCCGCGCGCGAAGGTCCGAATCCTCGAGTTTCTCGATCGCGTTCGCAAATGCTGCAGCATCGCCCGCCTCAACCAGGTATCCCGTAACACCTTCGATCACGGCTTCGGGAATACCATTGATCCGCGTCGAAACGATCGGGAGCCCCAAGGCCATTGCCTCAAGGATCGAGACGGGCAGCCCTTCCCAATAACTCGGCAAGGCAAAGAGATCGGCATTGCGGAAAAAAGCAAGGATCTCGGCCCGAGACTTACCCGCATTTTCGGACAAGACGTAGCGGAACCTGTCGGCAACTTCGTATGCGTCGATCCGTGCGATTTCCTCCTCGGTCAATTCGGCCGGGCCAACCCAGATGAATTGACATTTTCTGCGCAAGATCCTGGCTGCTTCTAAAAAATCCCACCTTCCTTTTCTGTCAATAAATTGTCCTACCGCAAGCACTGTAAGCATGTTCGGCCGCAGACCCAAGCCTGACAGGACTTCGTCGCGATGCACCGGCATTTCGAGAGATCTGTTTACATCGGCTCGAGAAAATGTCGCGCGTGAGATCGTTATCTTTGAGT
Source organism: uncultured Acidobacteriota bacterium (assembly GCA_937873515.1). Taxonomy (GTDB): domain Bacteria; phylum Acidobacteriota; class Blastocatellia; order Pyrinomonadales; family Pyrinomonadaceae; genus OLB17. Next base: position 277,722 of record CALMYB010000006.1, on the reverse strand, counting down.
GCAGGCTTGAAGGAACGAAGGTGCGTATATCATCCACGGCATGCTGGTTACCGCCGAAAAGCTCAAAGGACGGCATCGATAGGAGCGAGGTCATCCGACGGCTCCACGAACGCTTCCTCGCTTGCGATACTTCGGACGGCATTGCATTCTGCACGGTAACGAAAGTTTTTCCTCGTCGAGCGAGCTTCTTTAAGAGCGAGACCGATTGCCACGGCCCGGCTTCGATATGGAAGATATCCGCTTCGCCAGAAAGCCGCTCGACCACGGAAAGGATCTCTTTTTCAGACCGCAAACGCCGACGTTGACGAGCGATCTTTTCGAAGATCCCGTGCGCCGGTGTAGGGTTATGAACGTTTGTAAGATGGATGATCTCCGCACCGGCCTCTGCAAAAAGCTTCATTAGTTCATCGTCTGAGCCGGCCGGCACGATGACGCGGAAACTCCAGCCTTTGGGAGCATTCCGAACGAGCGAAAGGAAGTAGATCTGAGCACCGCCCCAAGTCGTGTACGGCCAGATCAGATTGATCGTCAGCGGGCCCGCCGCTTCCCAAACTTTGATCCGATCATCAGCCATCTTTACCTATTTCCTTCCACTTGTGACGAATCCTAGCGCCTTGCCTGCCAACTGAGTCAGATAGGCGACGAAACTTGCAACGGCCTTTGTTCGCGATGGGGCGGACTCCCAGCGTGCGATGAACTGCCTCGAAAGATTCAAGGGATGCCGTTTGTCCAAAAAAAGCGTATGAAGGATCTTGGACCTTGACATCTCGTGGAGCGGCTTAGGGTAGGTGTTCGGCTCACACCAGACATAAGCCTTGGGTTCGACGAACAAATTCCAACCTGCCTTTGCAAATCGAGCCATCCATTGTGCGTCGCCCCAACCGTGCGGAAACCGCTTTTCGTCCATCAAACCGACTTCGCGGATAGAGGCCGCTGGAAGCATCAAACAGTTCCCGACCAGGCATTCGACCCGGAATGCTGTTTCGGGCACGTTAAACGCCGTCAGATCGTCCGGAATGACCCATCCGCCTTTGAACGTTTCCCAAGTTTGCCCGACCTGAAATACTTTGTGCGGTTCATCCCAAAGAAGCAGGAGTCCGCCCACGATCGAACGCGGATTCGCTTCCGCGGTCTTGATCAGCCTTAGAAGGAACTGATCGTGAAAGACCGCGTCATCGTTCATCGTGGCAACGAATTCGGCACCCCAATCGATGGCCGCTTCGATTCCACGGTTCGTGCCGGCCGCATAATGGAGCGTTCCGTCGCCCTGAATGAGGACGACGTCCGGGAATTCTTTTCGTATGGCGTCAGAGGTCCCGTCGGTCGAGCCGTCATCTACGATGAAGATGCGGAGGTCGATCCCGGTCTTATCGACCTTCGCCAGGCTGCGCAGGCCTTGCAGCGTGATCTCTCGACGATTATAGACCGGAATGACGATCGCGACGTTTCGCGCGTTTTCAGTCATTATTTAGGCAGGTTGTGCTGCTTTTTCGCTATTCTGGGCAAGGCTCTCGCGGACCTGTTCTTCGATCCATGCGTAAGTGGTCGCAAGGCCTTCTTCGAGCGAAATTGCCGGCTCCCATTCCAGCGTTTCTCGCAGCAGCGTGTTGTCGGAGTTGCGGCCGCGTACACCTTGCGGGCCGTCTATATGCTTCTTCTCGATCTCGATGCCGCCGATCTGCGCGACAATATCGGCAAGCTCGTTAATAGTTACCATTCGGTCCTGGCCAAGGTTGAGCGGTTCGTGAAAGTCGGAACGCATCAGGCGGTAAAGCCCTTCGACGCAATCGGAAATATAGCAGAAGGAGCGTGTTTGCTCGCCGTCGCCCCAGATCTCGATAACATTGTCGCCCGTGAGCTTTGCCGTTGCGATCTTTCGGCACATCGCCGCCGGAGCCTTTTCACGGCCGCCTTCCCAAGTTCCCTTCTCGCCGAAGATGTTATGAAAACGAACAGTGCGTGTCTCGATGCCGTAATCTTCGCGGTAGTGATGACAAAGGCGTTCTGAAACGAGCTTTTCCCAGCCGTAGGCATCTTGCGGGAATGCAGGATAAGCATCTTCTTCCTTGAGCGGCTTTACATCGGTCTCTTCTTGCAAAAATTCAGGATAAATGCACGCCGAACTCGTATAGAGATAGCGTTTCACGCCGTTCTCGCGCGCCGCCTCAAGCGTGTGTAGGTTGATGAGCGAATTATTGTAGAGTATCTGCGCGTGATGTGATGAAATAAAGCCCATACCGCCCATATCAGCGGCAAGTGCGTATAGCTCTTCGATGCCTTCGGTCGCTTTGAGGCAGTTTTCCCAACGGCGTAGGTCGAGCAGCAAAAACTCGTCCGCGTCGGACTCGCTGAATTCTGGACGCTTAATGTCAACACCTCGGACCCAATAGCCCTTGTCCTTCAAATATGTGACAAGGTGGCTTCCGATGAAGCCGCCCGCACCTGTTACAAGAACGCGCGTCTGTTCGCTCATAATGAATAAACTCTGTTCCCTCTATGCCTCGTCATCCGATCGATAGTTATCGCGGGTGTAGTAGCTTTGGTAGTAGTAATAGTTGTCCTGTGCACGCAGATTTACGTTGTTCAGCACGACGCCGAGGATCTTTGCTCCGATATCCTGCAGCAGCTGCCTTGAGCGGCGAACGACCTGCCGCGAACTCTTGCCGGAATGAACAACGAGGATAACGCCATCGACCATCGAGGCGATGAGTACGCCGTCCGTAAAGGACGCGATCGGCGGCGAATCGACAACGACGTGGGTGAAATTCCCCTGAAGCATCTTTAGCAGTTTTGCCATTTGTTCGGAACCGATCAGTTCCGCCGGGTTTGGCGGTACGGGGCCGGACGGCAGAAGATGGAGTTTCGAGCTTGCGTCCTGTTTGATGATGTTCAAGATCTCTGCGTCTGAGAGCTCATTTGCAAGGATCGTGCTCAGTCCGTCCGCATTGCTGATCCCAAAAACGGAATGCAGCCTCGGGCGACGCATATCTGCATCGATGATAAGTACATTCGCACCGGTCTGAGCAAGGCTGATCGCGGTGTTGGTCGCTGTTGTAGTCTTGCCCTCAGAAGGAAGGCTCGATGTGATCAGCAATGATTTCGGAGCGTGTCCGGCCGTCGAAAGAAGGATCGAAGTGCGAAGCTGACGATATGCCTCGGCCAACGAAGAGCGGGGATCGGCATGAATGAGCAGTTCCGAGCCCAGCTTATTCTCTTCCGCAGGTTCTCCGTTCTCTGCAACAAGCTGCAGCCTGCGTTTCGGCATCGAATCAATAGTTGGGATCGCTGCAAGAGCCGGCAGCTGCAGAAGGCTCTCGACCTCTTCCGTCGAACGAACAGTGTCGTCAAGGTACTCAAGGAAGAGAGCAAGGCCGACGCCAAAAAGCGTAGAAAGGAACAAGGTTCCGAGCACTGTCATCAGCCTTCTTGGCGAAACGGCAACATTTGACGGTACTGCAGGCTCAGTTACCGAAATATTGTTGTCAGAGCCTTGTGCGGCAACGTCGTTGCTGCTGACCTGCTTCTGCAAGTTCTCCAGAAAACCCTTGTTCGTATCTATGGTCTGCTTGAGCAAAGCGAGGCTGACGGCCGACTGATTCTGTCCGGTCGCCTCACCAAACTGCTTATTGAAATCAGCTCGAATCTTGTCCTCATTTCCCTTTGCCTGCAGATACTTAGTTTGCAGGTTATAGAGCAGGGTCTTTTTGGTAGATTCGCGATATTTCTCGAGGTCGCCCTGGAACTTCTGAACGGCGTTGTCGATCGAACTCTGATAGCTGGATATCTGAGCGTCGATCTCTTTGATCTCCGGTGCACCTTCTTGATACTCCTGGAGTTTGAGGGCTCTTGCCTGACGGAGATCCGATATCTTTTTCAGTGTGTCGGATTGGAACTGCCGAATATTATTCTGCTGCTCGGTGATGAAACGGGCCATTTCGGCCTCGGCCATCGCAGAGAGCCTTTCCGGAGATTTTGCGACCTCAAAATAATTTGCCTCTGCGTTCTTTCTCGCGTTTTCAGCCTCGAGCATAGACTTGTTCAAGCCCGATAGGCGATCCATCACGATCGTCGAATCATCAGAGGTCTTTAAGATGCCCGCGTTCTGGGTCATCTCAACGAGCTTTTCTTCATCGCGTCGAATATCTGACTGAAGGCTCGCTATTCTTTCTTGCAAAAAGTCGTTCGTTTTGCGGCTTGTCCCGGTGCGCTTTTCCTGGTTCTGATTCGTAAACGTCTCAGCGATCGCATTTGCAACGTAGGCTGCGAGATCGGGGTCAGTGTCGCTGTACGAGATCTCGATCAAACGTGTATCTTTCACCGTTGCGCGAGATTCGCGGACCGGATCGACACTTAGATTTCGGCGAATGACCTCCACAAAAGGCGTCAAACGGACGGCCTCAGCGATCTCATCGGCAGACGCTAGGTTCGAATTCGGGTCGATCGGCGGATTTTCGTCGGTCTTTTGAGTTTCACGGCTTGCGAGCCCGATGGATTTCAAAAGTTGGCCGAACGTCGAGGTCGAGCTTGTCCTTGCCAGAGACTGAAACTCCTTATTCGCGTCGAGATTGTGCTCTTTTACGACGCGCCGCAATAGACTCTCACTCCAGAGAAGCTGAAGCTGAGTATTGAAGTAGGAAGGATCCGCATTCGAAAGAGGACGGGCCCGGTCATTGGTGACAAGGTCGGGGTTCACCTGTTCGTTATCGACCTGAACGACCGCTTTTGCACGGTAGATATTCGGCTTGCGGGCAATGTAGATCGTTGCAAGGGTTGTCATTACGACCGCAATACCGGCGACAAGCCAAAGACGCTTGCGGACGGCCCGCCAGTAGTCGATCAGCTGAAAGCCTTCGCTCTGCTGCGCTGCGTGATAACCGGGATAGCGTCCTGTTGCCGGAATTGTCGGATCGGCCGGCCGTTCCAGCTCGACAGGCTCCGGCGGGGTCGTTGTAATGATGTTTCGCGTTTCCTTCATACTGATCGTCTCTTGCGATTAGAGCCCCGGTATTCCTCGAGACATCAGGAGGGGAATCCCGTTCTTGAACGCAGTACCAATGCCGGTTAGGATCGCCTTCGTATTGTCTTTTGAGAGTGCGACGATATCATTCGGCTGAAGATACGGATCCGCAGCCTTTCGCTTTTCGATATCGGAAAGGTTGACGATGATCTCCTCTCTCTCAAGACTATCGGGCTTTTGGCGAAGGATGCGAACGGTATCCTTGTCTGTAGCGTTGGTATAACCTTCCGCGCTTGCAATGGCTTGAGTTAGGGTTATCGGCTCCCGCACTTCGACCGGTCCCGGTTTCTTGACGTTCCCGTAAACATAAATGATGTCTGATTTAAGTACCGACACGACATCGCCCGGTCGCATCTCAAGATTTTCCTTACCTTCCTGGAGGTCACGGATCTTGAAGGTCATCAGGCCGGGCTGCTCTTTCGAGTCATCGTCGGTCTTACAATCCGTATTGCTTCCCACGCGAACGACAAGAACGCGCGTGCCCGCATCTTTACTTGGGCCGCCCGCCATTGCGATAAGTTGGAGCAGGTTCAACTCCCGACCGACAAAGAAAGACCCCGGTTTTTCAACAGCACCGATAACCGCCATCGACTGCGACTTTTGCTCTGCCACGGTAACCGTAACCTGCGGGTCGCGGAGGTAACTAACTTTGTACGCGGCGACGATATCGTCGGCAAGTTCACGTTCGGTTTTACAAACGGCGACAAGCGGTTTTTCAAGGCGATATAGATAGATGCGGCCGTCAGGATTGACAGGCGCCCTCACATCAAGCTCCGGATGCCTGAAGACCTTTACATCGATCACATCCTGAAAGCCGATGCGATATCTCTCGTCGCGCGGGGCGGTGCCCTGCGCCATTGCGGCCGAGCATAGCGCGGACATCGCAAAACCCATCAAAAATAAGCTGCGTATAAACTTCATACAAAACCTGCCTTGCTGAGCACTATACTCCGCTACCATTCGAAATCCGAGGCAAAGAACGTAACGCGAGCCAATACGAACGCAAACAAATATCGTAACAGATACAAACCGCTTTGAAAATAAGCATTTTGAATGTTTTCGGCTAGTTCGCTAAACTTTGCTTTTCGGTCCAAATGACAAACACGACGCCGATGCTTCGGCAATATCTCGAAATAAAGAGCCGATTTCCGGGAACGATCTTGTTCTTTCGCCTTGGCGACTTCTACGAGATGTTCAATGAGGATGCGGTCGTTGCCTCAAGAGTGCTGGAAATTACACTCACGGCGAGGCAGAAGGACACCGCAAATCCGATACCGATGTGCGGCGTTCCTCACCATTCGGCTAGCGGGTATATCGCCAAACTGATCAAGAACGGCTTTCGCGTTGCGATCTGTGAACAGACCGAGGAAGCAGCCAAGGGCGTCAAACTGGTCAATCGAGACGTTGTTCGGGTCATTACACCTGGCACGGCGATCGATCCGCAACTTCTCGATCACCGCAGGTCAACCTATCTTGCAGCCGTCGCAGGAAAGGACGAACACTTTGCGGCCGCCTTCCTAGAAGTGTCAGCCGGAAGGCTCCTTGTTACGGAAAGTACCGGGCCGAACGCATTTTCCCGGATCTGCGAGCAGCTAGAGAGTTTCAGTCCCCGAGAAATTCTTGCGGCCGCGACGATCTCACGGCGAATCGGCCAAGCCATGGGCATTTCGGCAGAGAGCACAGGTCTTTTTGACAATCCGAAGACATCCGGAAGCACCGTCATTACGGAACTTGACGCGGAGCAATTTGATCCGGCGCAAGCTGAACAGTTGCTTGCACAACATTTTGGAGTCCGCGAACTCGCCGCATTCGGCCTTGCGAATAAACAGATGGCAACTGCTGCGGCGGCAGCGTGCCTGGCGTACGCGAAGGAAACACAGCGTGCCTCTGCGGAGCATATTTCATCGATAGAATTCTTGGATTCCGCCGACCACATGGTTCTCGATAACCTGACGCTCCGAAATCTGGAAATACTTGAATCAAGAGGTGAGTCTTCGAAGAAATCTCTTTGCGATGTAATCGACCAAACCGTGACAGGAATGGGTTCCCGTCTTTTGAAGCAATGGCTCTTGCGACCTCTTCTTCGGCGCAACGAGATCGAGACGCGTCTTTCGGCCGTAGGGGAATTGCAGGATTCGATAATGCGTGAGAAGCTTCGATTTCTGCTCAAAGAAGTTGCTGACCTCGAACGACTGATCGGACGGGTAAACTTGGGAACGGTATCTCCCCGCGATCTGATAGCACTAAAAAGATCGCTCGGTCAAACTCCGCAGGTCAACGCCATTCTGAGCGAAGCATCATCTCTTTTACTGCAGGTATTGGCCGAGAACATTTTCGAAATGCCGGAAGTACGGAGCGTGATCGAGAATGGAATAAGCGATGAGCCGCCGGCTCTGGTCTCCGACGGGGGAGTGATCAAGGCTGGCTTCAACCCCGATCTGGACGAACTCCGATCGATCTCGTCGAACGTCAAGCAGATCATCGCTTCATTCGAAGAATCCGAACGGCAGCGGAGCGGTATCGCAAGCCTTAAGGTGCGGTTCAATAACGTATTCGGGTATTACATCGAAGTTCCAAAGGCTCAGCTTGCGCGCGTGCCCGAATATTATGAACGCCGTCAGACGCTGGCCAACGCGGAACGCTATACGACACCTGAGCTCAAAGAATGGGAATCTAAAGTTCTCGGCGCCGACGAGCAGATCGCAAAGCTCGAACAGGCTTTGTTCGCTGCGATCCGCGACCAGATCAAAAGTGAGAGCCGTCGTTTGCAGGTAACGGCCCGGTCGATCGCGACGCTCGATTCCCTTTGCTCTCTAGCCGAGACCGCAGCACGCCGCAACTACATTATGCCGACGCTTCACGACGGCGATGAACTTGAGATCCGCGGTGGTCGCCACCCGATCGTTGAAGCGTTCGTCAAAGATTCGTTCGTCCCGAATGATGCGTACCTGAACAACTCGACCGACCGCTTGCTGATAATTACGGGTGCGAATATGGGCGGAAAATCGACGATCCTGCGCCAGATCGCGATCATTCAGATCCTTGCGCAGATCGGCTCATTCGTTCCGGCAACGGCAGCACGATTGCCGATAGTGGATCGGGTGTGGACGCGTGTCGGTGCGTCTGACGATGTTGCGTCAGGCCGCTCTACTTTCATGGTAGAGATGACCGAAACTGCGGCCATCTTGCGGAATTCAACGTCGCGTAGCCTGATCCTTCTTGATGAGATCGGGCGTGGAACATCGACCTTCGATGGTTTGTCCATTGCATGGGCAGTTGCGGAATACCTCCACAACTCGTCCGAGCATGCGGCAAAGACGCTCTTCGCTACTCACTACCACGAGCTTACGGAACTCGCGGATCTATTGCCGGGTGCAAAGAATTATCAGATCACAGCAACCGAAGAAGACGGCCAGATCGTCTTCTTTCACAAGCTGCTGGCAGGACGTGCGTCAAAGTCCTACGGTATCGCGGTCGCGAGGCTTGCCGGCCTTCCAGCTGAAGTGATCCTTCGCGCAAAAGGTGTTCTCGCAAAGCTTGAGGAATATGAACTCGCGGTCGTTTCGGATGTCGCGAAAGGCGGCGTTGAAAGAGCGGCTGCTTCGTCGGTCGCCTCGCAAGCGACCCTTTTTTCGCTCGCAAACGAAACTGCTCTTGAAGCGATTCGATCGGCAGACTTTGATACGTTGTCGGACGCGGAAGCTAAGGAACTCCTTGTATCGGTCCGCTCGAAGATGATTTAAGTGGCGTTGTCCGGGCGAACCTGTTCCCCCGAGCAGACGTGAAAGTGCAAATGTTTTGATTCTTGGTATTTGCCTAGATTCGTAATTACACGTGCCGCGCCTGTTTCGGCGACCATTTCTTCGGCGACCTTATTCACCACCGAAATGATCTCGATAAGAAGTTCGGTCTCATCCGGCAGGATCGTTTGAAGGGATCCGATGTGACGCTTTGGGACGACCACGATGTGTGTTTCCCAGAACGGCCGCGTGTGGTGATACGCCAGAACGTTCTCAGTTTCGAACACGCGGACGATCCCAACCTTGCCGGAGAGAACAAAGTCACAGTAGAAATCGTTTGTAGATTCGATGCCCATCCCTTTACGTTGTCGAATCGTTACTTTAGCATTATGCTTTGCAAACTGCTTCCCCATAAGACACCAAAATGACAACTTCCATCTCAAATCTCGACCTTAAACAAAAGATCGGCCAACTGTTCTCGATCGGTATTGCAGGGCCTGAGATCGATGGTCCGACCGAGGCACTGCTTCGCGAGATACAGCCGGGTGGTGTTTGCCTATTTGCCAGAAATGTTCGCGAAGCCGCTCAGCTTCGCGATCTATGCGACGGTCTCCGTGAGATTCTGATCAACCCGATAATCAGTATCGACCAAGAGGGCGGAACGGTAGATCGGCTCCGGCGGATCGTCACGCCGATGGCTGCGGCAGGGCAAGTGTCTTCGGTCGAAAAGGCTGAGCAAATGGGGCGGATGATCGGCGAGCTCCTTCGGATCTTAGGTGTAAATACTGATTTTGCTCCGGTCGTCGATGTTGTGGACGAATCTCGCGAAGGCGCGTCGAACGGATTGTTTACAAGGCCCTTCGGGAGGTCAAAGAAGGCTGTTGTACAGTTGGCCGGCAGCTTTCTAACGGGGCTTGAGTCCCAAGGGATCGTCGGCTGCCTCAAACACTTTCCTGGGCTTGGCGCTGCTAAGGTCGATTCACACAGCGAACTTCCCTGCATCGAACTCTCGGATAGCGAATTGTCCGACGTCGACCTCTATCCATACCTTGAGCTTCTGCCGAAGCATAATGCCGCGGTGATGATAGCTCATGCCGCGTACACCGGCGTATCCTTGCAGGAAAAGGCCCAAAATGGCACACTTTTACCGTCGTCATTGAGCAGTTCGATCATTTCGGGCCTGCTTCGGGAAAAAGTCGGCTTTGACGGATTGGTCTTTACGGACGACCTTGAAATGGGAGCGATCCTGCGGAATTTTGGGATCGGGGATGCTTGTAGAATGGCATTTCTAGCAGGTGTAGATGCGCTTTGCATCTGCGCAGACCCTACGAACATCCGAACGGGATATGAGGCCATCGAAAATGCGATCGCCTCTGGCGAGATTTCGGCTTTGCGGCTTAATATGTCGCTTTCTCGAATCGCCCGGGCAAAAGCTGAGCTTGCTGAGCCACTCCCGTTCGATGAAGCCCGCATCGACGAACTGTCCGATGAGATCGTTGCATTCAACGCATCTCTATAGATTCCAGGAGTATTTGATTTGAAACAAACAATTTTCGTCCTCCTTGCCCTCTTCGCTCTCATGCTAGCCACCGCTGCTTCGTCTTGCAGACGCCGAGACTCCGGTGTAGTTACCGTTGCCTTGCCCGAAAAATTCACAGCGTTCGACACGATATCTTCGACGAATTCAGACGCTGCGGCCGAAAGGGTCAAGAACCTTCTCTTTAACTCTCTTGTAAAGAAGGACGAGAACTTTGACTATGTGGGCGACCTCGCGAAGGAGATAAATACTTCTGAAGATGGGCTTTCGATCACCTTTGTGCTTCGCGATGGGGTGAAGTTCCACAACGGCAAGACGCTTACATCTGAGGACGTAAAGTACACGCTCGATACGCTCTTTAACAGTAAGGGCTATAAAGCACAGGCATTTTACGATTCTGTCCCGGTTGAAAAAGCTCCTGCCAAGAAGCCGGCTCCGAACTCGAACGCATCTGCACCTGCTGAAGCCCCCGAGACGAAGCAGGTGCCGCATATCACTTCCATCGACGTTCCTGATGAAAGGACGATCGTAATCAAGATCGCAAGACCGGCGCTAAAGACGACACTTCTTTCTAATCTTGTTACGATTCCGATCATCCCGGCGGGCTCTGCCGAGCAGCAAAAGGATTCACCGGTCGGTTCAGGGCCGTTTAAGTTCGTGAGCCTTGATTCGGGCCAGAATATTGTTGAAATGGAAGCAAATCCCGATTATTGGGATGGGCCGCCGAAGATCAAGAAATTGCGGCTGAAGACCATAACAGATGCGAACTCGCTTCAAGCAGAACTTCAAACTGGCGGGGTCGACATCGCTCCGAATCCGAACAACATTTCGGCAGACACAATAAAGGCATTGTCTGAGGGACAGAATCTACAAGTCGTCCAATCAGAAGGCTCTAACATCCAATACCTCATCCTTAACGTAAAGACGCCAGTGCTCGCTGATGTCAGGATCCGGCGAGCTATCGCCTACTCGATCGATCGAGAAAAGATCGTTCGCGACCTGCTTCTAGGGCAGGCGAAGGTCGCCTCATCAGTGCTCCCGCCTCAGTCTTGGGCGTACACGCCCGGCACCCAATACACTTACGATCCGGCGAAGGCAAAGCAGCTATTGAGCGAGGCAGGCTACAAAGGCGAGCCAATCGTTTTCAAGTTCGGTGCGGGAAATCTTGCGGTCAGTCAGTACGCTCAGATCCTGCAAAGCTCGATGAATGACGTTGGGTTAAATATTCGTATCGAAACAATGGACGTGAACGTCTTGCGTAAGAAATTGGCCCAGGGTGAGTTCGAGCTTTACACTGGAGTTTGGATCGGCGGCAACCAGGATCCGATCTTTTTCCGCGAATTGTTTACGACCGCAAAGATACCGGGACCGACCGCATCTTGCTGTAACCGCGGACGTTACAGCAATCCTGCAGTGGATCAGACGGTCGATGCAGCAATAAACACCACCAACAAGGACGAAGCAAAGGCCCTCTACCAAAAGGCTTGGGATCTTGTGTCGGCGGACGTACCCCTTCTACCCCTTTGGTATCCGGCAAATATCGTGGTCGCTACCAAGCGAATCGGGAATATTCACATCAATCCGAGCGGTGATTGGGGGTTTTTGAAAGATGTAACAGTTTCTGAGTGAAATTTTCGCTCGGCTTGACAATTGGATTCGAGACGCTAAAATTATCATTTGCCATTGCGGGAGTAGCTCAGTGGTAGAGCGCGACCTTGCCAAGGTCGAAGTCGCGAGTTCGACCCTCGTCTCCCGCTCCAATATTATAGGTAGGCAGTTCCAGGCCGGCCGATTCCGGTAAGTCTTAGATACCGAAACTGGCCGGCTTAGACTTTTTGAGGTCGCGTAACACCTGTTATCTCAATAGACTGACGGACGAATATTAACGTATTACATTAAGCTGCCTTCCGTGAGAATTTCTGCAACTTTGGTGTCATTTTTTCCGTATGTCTCCGATGCGGACGGCACAGATTTCGGCGGCGTAGCCAAGTGGTAAGGCAGAGGTCTGCAAAACCTTTATTCATCGGTTCGATTCCGATCGCCGCCTCCAACCAAAGTCTCAATACAAAAATACTAGTAAACGAAAGCCCAAGCTGGGCGAATCAGATCAGGCCCGAAAGCTCCGCCCTTCGAACCGCTTCAAGGCGCGAATGCGCGTTAAGTTTCCTTAGGATGTGTTGGATGTGATTATCGACCGTATTGCGGCTGATGTGGAGATCTTTCGCGATCGCTGGCGACGTCCGGCCGGTTCCTAGGAGTTTCAACACTTGCCTTTCCCTCGTCGTTAACTCAGTTTCGCTAACTCCAGACCTCGTGGTCCTTACTAGTGCTGCCGCCTTTTCCTCCGGCAGGCTCACCTCGGTCACCAAAAAATCCCTAACTGCAAGTTCGAGCCGCTTCCTAACGTCCACCGGACGCAAAATGTGGATAGTGTACGGTTCTTTTGAATTGTTCTCTTGCGCGATCAGGACCGACATATTGCACCACTGCTTTCCGTGCTGCGTCTCGACCTTAAGATCAAAGTGATGTATGGGGTGGTTCTTCCCGGCCGCCTGTTTTATCGAACAATTCTCAGAGCAGATCTTTCCGCATTCATCCATCCCTTTAACGACCAAATGACAAAATTGGCCGAGTGCTTGTTCCGCTTCGATACCGAACAATTCCTCGGAAGCACGGTTCAGCGCGACGATCGATCCGGTGCTGTCCGTCGCAAAGGCTGCGTCTGCAGTTCCGTCGATAAGTTCACAGATACTTCTAAGCCGCATCATCGACCCCAACTAGAAAAATGATACCAACAGACTATTGTTCAAATCCAATAATACTCAAATACTATTCAGGACAAAAATATACGTTTTTCTGAAATAAGCAAATGATCCTTTCGAAAACCACCGGCTACGGGGTAATGGCCTTAGCATATTTGGCTGGCAAGGAAGCTTCCATGGTTTGCGGTCTTCAGGAAATTGCAGAGACAGAATGTATACCTCCCATTTACCTGCGAAAAATTTTAGGGGAACTGCGTCGGCATCGCCTTCTGCGTTCTATAAAAGGGATTCACGGCGGATACTCGCTCGCACGTGGACCGGAAACGATATCGGTCTGGGAAGTGAATCGGATCCTGGCTCCAGACCCTTATCTAGATGAGTGTCTGTTAGGTTTCGAGTTGTGCAAGACGGCAGATGCGTGCGTCCTGCACGACAGGTGGCAAAGGATCCGGAAGGACTACGTCGAGTTGCTGGAAACAACAACGATCGCCCAGATAGCGAGATCGATACAGAAGCACAGGGCCTACTCGACGATAGGTAATGCCTCGCTTGTCCGTGAGGAGGAAGAAGATCGATCGAAATGAACATTCTTGAAGAACAAAACGGGCGGATCACGGCAGGAGTTAGTTGGGCGCGATGGTCTTTTACAGTTCTGTCCATTGTCGTTGCGACAATACTGACTAACGGCCAAGCGAACGCTCAGGATGACGGGGCAAAGTTATTCGAAACCCGTTGTTACAGCTGTCACAACATCGGGGGCGGTGACAAGCAAGGACCCGATCTAAAGGGCGTTACGGAACGCCAATCTCCCGATTGGATCGCAGAGTTCGTCAAATCTCCTACGGCGATGAGCCGGAAAGATCCCGTTGCTGCCGAGCTTTTCAAAAAATATGCTCCGACGATAATGCCGGATCAGAGCCTTTCTCCGGCAGAGCTTGAATCGATCATCGCATTGATAAAAAACCTGACCGCGAAGAATGAGACATTCGTACCCTCAGGGGCAAGACTTTCTAGAGCGATCGTTCCGGCGGACGTTGTCGCGGGAAAGGAGCTATTCACCGGCCAGATCCATCTTGCGAATGGTGCTCCGAGCTGTAATTCGTGCCACACCGTGAATGGCGTCGGCGCCCTCGGCGGCGGGACGCTTGGACCTGATCTGACGGCCGTCAACATCAAATACCGCGATCCGGAGCTGATATCCATACTGCAAAGCCCGAACTTCCCAACAATGAATACGATATTTGCGAATCACAAACTTACGGATGAAGAGGTCGTGCAGCTCTTTGCCTATCTTCAGAATGCGAAGCAGGTCAATCCGGAAGCCAATGTAGTGCCCACACAGGCGGCGGCGACCACCGACCCAGGATTCCTGATCCTTGGGTTCGGCGTCACAACGCTCGTCCTTGTCGGCTTGAATGTCTTTTGGCGGAAGCGTTCTCACGGCGTTCGCAAGGAAATGGTTCGGAGGTCAAAAATATGACTTGGATTAAGGATCTTATCAGCCCGAAAACGCGATCGTGGGAAGAGTTCTATCGAAACCGCTGGCAGCACGACAAGATTGTTCGCAGCACGCACGGCGTCAACTGTACGGGTGGCTGCAGCTGGAATATCTATGTTAAGCAAGGAATCGTAACCTGGGAAATGCAGGCGCTCGACTATCCGCTTCTCGAAGACGGATTGCCGCCATACGAGCCGCGCGGCTGCCAACGTGGCATCTCGTATTCGTGGTATCTTTACAGCCCGATCCGCGTCAAGTATCCATACTTTCGCGGGGCGCTGCAGGATCTGTGGCGAGAGGCAAAAAAGAAGTTCCCCGATCCTGTCGAGGCCTGGGCATCGATCGTCAACAACCCCGAATCGCGGGCCCGTTACCAACGCGCTCGCGGCAAAGGCGGGTTCCGCCGGGCAAGCTGGGATGAGGTCAACGAGATCATTTCGGCATCCGTGATCCATACGATCAAACGACACGGTTCAGACAGGATACTGGGCTTTTCTCCGATCCCGGCAATGTCGTTCCTGTCATATGCCGCCGGTTCCCGATTCCTACAACTTCTCGGCGGGATGAACCTTAGCTTCTACGACTGGTACTCGGATCTTCCGCCCGCGTCCCCGGAGGTCTTCGGTGAGCAAACGGATGTTTGCGAGAGTGCCGATTGGTACAACTCGAAGTTCTTGGCTGTGATGGGTTCCAACCTCAACATGACCCGCACTCCCGACTGCCATTTTGCGGCCGAGTCCCGGCATAACGGAACCAAGATGGTCGTACTCGCGCCGGATTTCAGCCAAGTCTCGAAATATGCCGACCAATGGATCCCGGTACATGCCGGGCAGGACGGTGCATTCTGGAATGGCGTCAACCATGTGATCCTCAAAGAGTTCCACTACGAGAAACCCACGCAATACTTTCTCGATTATGCGAAGCGATATACGGATTCACCCTTTCTGGTGGAACTCGTAAAGACCGAGAACGGGTTCGAGGCCGGAAGGCTCGTTCGGGCGAACAAGCTCTCCAGATACAAGACGGAAGAGAACGGTGAATGGAAATTCCTGATCTGGGATGAACTTTCGGACGGACCGCGGATGCCGGGCGGAACCGTCGGTCACCGCTGGGAGGAAAAGGGCGGTAAGTGGAATCTGGAGTTCAAGGATACCTCCACGGGCGAGGATATCGCTCCACGCCTGAGTTTGATAGGTGACGACTGTCGGCCGATAGAGGTGATCTTCCGAGAGTATGGAACGGATGCAATCTTCAAGCGAAACGTACCGGCAAGAACGATCGAGACTGAAGACGGACGTACCGTGGTCACCACTATCTACGATCTACTGATGTCGCAATTCGGCGTGGATCGAGCATTAGGAGGCGATTACCCGACAGGCTATGACGACGAGGATAGCTCGTACACTCCAGCCTGGCAGGAGAAGTTCTCAGGCGTTGGGCGAGAGACAGTGATCAAGTTCGCACGTGAGTGGGCGGTGACCGCCGAGAAGACCGAAGGGAAATGCATGGTAATAATTGGTGCCGGCGTCAATCACTGGTACCACAACAACCTGATGTACCGGTCTGCGATGACCGCATTGATGCTGTGCGGATGCGTCGGTAAGAATGGCGGTGGCCTAAATCATTATGTTGGACAAGAGAAGTTGGCTCCCGTGGCGCCATGGAGCACGCTTGCGTTCGCTAAGGATTGGTACCCAGCCTCGAGGCTGCAGAACGCACCGTCGTGGCACTACATAATGAGCGAACAATGGCGTTACGAGCGGGAATTCAAGGAATACTACTCGGTTCCTGATAATTCTGCGGTCGGTGACCAACTCGGCAAGTTGGCACATATGCACGCTGCGGACGTGCAGGTCAAAGCGGTTCGCAACGGATGGCTTCCCTTTTATCCGCAGTTCGAGAAAAAGAACGGTGAGCTATTGAAGGAAGCGGCCGAGAACGGTGCCACAACGGATGCTGAGTCGGTCGAATACGTTGTGAAACAGCTCAAGGATAAGAAGCTGAAGTTCTCAGTTGAGGATCCCGGAGCTCCCGAAAACTTTCCGCGAGTGTGGTTCATTTGGCGTGGCAACGCGTTGCTCTCCAGTGCAAAGGGCCATGAGTACTTCCTGAAGCATTATCTGGGCACGCATACAAACAAGATCGCAGAGCCTTGTGTCGAAGGATCCGTTGAGGAGATTGACTGCGGTTCCGAGCCGCCATCGGGGAAGATGGACTTGGTCGTCGATCTGAACTTCCGGATGGATACATCCGCCCTTTATTCGGACATCGTTCTCCCGGCGGCAACGTGGTACGAAAAGGCCGATCTCAACTCGACCGATCTGCACTCGTTCATCCATCCGCTCTCCGAGGCCGTACCGCCGTCATGGGAGTCACGTTCGGATTGGGAGATATTCCGGGGCCTCGCGAAAAAGGTCAGCGAGCTTGCGGAAAAGCATCTCCCCGAACCGGTCAAGGATCTGGTCACGGCGGCGTTGTCGCATGACACAAAGGATGAGATCGCCCAGCCCTCGATCAAGGACTGGTCAAAAGGCGAATGTGAACCGGTCCCCGGCAAATCGATGCCGCATTTCAAGGTCGTTGAGCGGCATTATCCGAGCCTCTACAACCAATTCATCTCGCTCGGCCCTCTTGCAAGAGAGAACGGGATGGGTGCACACGGAGTGAAGTACGATATCGCGGACTTCTATGATGATGTCGTGAACGCGCAGTCATATCCGCTCGTCGAATGGGACGGAAAGAAATATCCGTCCCTCAAGAGAGCCGAGGAGGCCGCGAACATGCTGCTCTACTTTGCTCCCGAAACGAACGGTGAACTCGCCTATCGGGCCTACCAATACATTGAAATGAAGGTCGGACGGCCGCTCGCCGATCTTGGGGAGAAATCCAGGAACGCTCGGGTCACTTACAAGGACCTACAGGCACAGCCCCGGCGCATTCTGAACAGCCCTTGCTGGTCAGGGCTTGTAACGCACGGACGGGCATATGCGCCATTCACATACAACTACGAACGTTTGGTGCCGTGGCGGACCCTTACCGGACGGCAGCACTTTTATCATGATCATGAAGGCTATGTAGCGTTCGGCGAAAACCTGCCGACCTATAAGCCATCGCCAAAACCCGCTGCGTTCGGCGACATAAAGTTAAGTAAACAAGGCGAAAAGACACTCGCCTTGAATTACCTGACGCCTCACGGAAAATGGCACATTCACTCGACCTACTACGACAATAATCGAATGTTGACCCTTTCCCGTGGTATCGAACCGCTTTGGGTGAACGATGAGGACGCGATCGAGATGGGGCTTAACGATAACGACTGGGTCGAAGCCTACAACGATAACGGTGTGGTTTGTACGCGCTGCGTGGTCAGTGCTCGAATTCCACGCGGCGTGTGCATTCAATATCACTCTCCGGAGCGGACCTTGAGCATTCCGAAGTCGCCGATACGCGGCAAACGCCGTGCCGGCGGCCACAACAGCCTGACCCGGATTCGTTTGAAGCCCGTCCTAATGATGGGCGGCTACGGTCAATACACGTACCACTTCAACTACTGGGGCCCGACGGGCGTCAATCGCGACACTTTCATTCTCGTCAAGAAGCTGGAGAAGCTCAACTGGTAAAGAGGGATACACAATATGGACGTCAGACTGCAAGTTTCAATGGTTTTTCATCTCGATAAGTGTATCGGATGCCACACTTGTTCGATCGCCTGCAAGAATGTTTGGACAGACCGCAAAGGTGCCGAATATATGTGGTGGAACAACGTGGAAACGAAGCCCGGCACCGGCTATCCGACGAAATGGGAAGACCAGAGCAAGTACAAGGGCGGTTGGGAGAAGAAGGACAATGGTGAGCCTGAGCTCAAGATGGGAAACCGTGCTTCCCGTTTGATCAATATTTTTCACAACCCAACTTTGCCGAAGATGGACGACTATTACGAGCCGTTCACATACAAATACGAAGATCTGTTCGATTCCCCTGAAGGCGCGGATCAGCCTACCGCGCGCCCGATCTCGATGGTTACTGGCAAGTTCATGGACATCGAAGCGGGGCCGAATTGGGATGACGATCTCGGCGGTTCGCCCGTCTATGCGGAGAATGACCCGAATTTCAGCGGTCTCTCGCCGGAAGAACAGCAGGAGCTTTTCGATGTCGAACGCCTTGTGTTCTTCTATCTTCCACGCATCTGCAATCACTGTCTGAACCCCGCGTGCGTTGCGGCGTGTCCTTCAGGCGCGATCTACAAACGTGGGGAGGACGGTATTGTCCTGATCAACCAAGAAGTGTGTCGCGGTTGGCGGATGTGCGTAAGTGCATGCCCTTACAAAAAGACATACTACAACTGGTCGACGGGAAAGAGTGAGAAATGTATCTTGTGCTTCCCGCGGTTAGAGACCGGACAGGCACCGGCGTGTTTTCATTCGTGCGTAGGACGGATCCGCTACCTAGGCGGCATCCTGTATGACGCTGATCGCCTGACCGATGCCCTGAAGGTCGATGACGACAAACTCGTTGAAGCTCATCGCGACATAATACTTGACCCGCAGGATCCGATCGTTCGTGAAAAGGCAAAAGAGAACGGCATCGACGAGCGAACTCTCGAAGCCTGCGAGCGTTCGCCCGTGTACCGATACGTGAAGGAATGGAAGATGGCCCTTCCTCTTCACTCGGAATTTCGAACGTTGCCGATGCTCTTTTATGTGCCGCCGCTATTGCCCGTGATGGCAAAGACGGAAGGCGGTGTTTACGAAACGGCAAACGAAGAGTTGTTCAGCCCGATCGAGAAGGCGCGTCTGCCGATCAAGTACCTTGCAAGTCTATTCTCCGCAGGAAATACCGATCAGGTCAGCTACGCGCTCAAGAAGCAGTACGCTGTGAGGCTTTTCAAACGGCTCGAGACTGTCGGCGATGTCTCAAAAGAAGTTGTGGAGCACGCACTTGCCGAATGCGGGATGGATGCGGCGGAGGCCGAGGCCGTATATCGCCTTACGTCGCTCCCAACGATGGACGAAAGGGTTGTCATTCCGCCAATGCATCGTGAAGAAGCAATGGCGATGCTCGACGACGATATGTGGGAGCAAAAAGGCTCCGCAGGATTTGGCTTCAGAGAAGCGCCGGTAAGAGGAGCATAAACTTTGTGCAGACAGAATTAACCCAACTCACTCGCGAAAAACTCTCGGCAGCTTCCGATCCGGTTCAGTATGCTCGGTCGCACACGCCGGACATCGAAGATATCTATCTTGGAAAAGCGGCTGCGGAAACTCCGGCGAAATTTGCGGATATTCTTGAGTATCCGGACGAAGGATGGCAGTGGCGGATCGAAAAGCTTTCCGAAGATCTTGCGGACACAGGCGACGCTGCCGGGTACTTTAAGTCTTTCTGCGAAAAAACGCGGTCGATGACGTTGATCGAATTGCAGGAGCTGTACGCGCAGTCCTTCGATCTGAACCCGAATTGTGCCCTGGAGATCGGTTATCACCTCTTTGGCGAAGACTATAAGCGCGGCGCATTTCTGGCCAATCTTCGTGAGACCGAAGGCGACCTTCCACTGGGCCAGGACCAGCAGCTTCCCGACTATCTTCCGGTGCTGCTCAGGCTGCTCGCACATTTGGGAGACGACGAGTTGAGAGGCTCGCTTGCGGGCCATTGTGTGATTCCGGGTGTCAAGAAGATCATCACGGCCTTCAAGGGAGCGAATCCGTACGTTGATCTTTTGAATGCGGCTCTTTCGGCCCTTACACAAGCGGTTAATAAAGAGAACGACCGAGTTCCGATCATCGATTAGGTGTGGTGAGACAAAGGGTGTGTTTATGATGGACAATATACTTTTCATCGTCCTGCCGTATATTGCGGTAACTCTCTTCGTTGTTGTATCGATATACCGATACATAACGGATAAGTTTTCGTACTCGAGCCTTTCATCACAGCTTTTGGAGTCGGACGAGCTCTTCTATGGCGTAGTGCCTTGGCACATTGGGATCATCGGGGCGCTGACGGGCCACTTGATCGGCTTCCTCTTCCCCAAAGAGGTGTTGTGGTTCAACGGCGTCCCGGTGCGGCTATATATTCTTGAGACGACCGGGCTGGTCTTCGGCTTGTTGGCGTTGATAGGCATAGTCGCCCTTATGTGGCGTCGGATCAGAGTGCCGCGGATTCGATCGGTTACTTCGACGGTCGATACGATCGTTCTCGTGCTGCTTTTCGCACAGGTCGTGCTCGGCGTTTACACGGCCCTCTTCTACCGCTGGGGTTCATCTTGGTACGCGGCTTCGGCTGTTCCTTATCTCCGGTCACTATTTATGTTCCAGCCGGACATAGAGATGATAAAGCCGCTGCCGCACATCATTAAGACACACATAATCAATGCTTTTCTAATAATCGCGATCTTTCCATTCTCTCGGCTGGTGCATATGGTCTCGCTTCCGGTCGAGTACCTATGGAGGCCGCATCAAGTGGTCATTTGGAACTGGAATCGAAAGAAGATACGCGGTCAGTATCCTCGCTCAGTTTCAGAAGGATCAAAGGAATCGAACGAGACCGCGATCCGTTCCGCATCGATCCCGAGGTGATCTATGAGCTTAACAACACTAAAGATCCTTATGATATTGATCACCCTCATCGGGGCATTCCTGGTGTGGCAAAGTAAGACGTTCCGGATCTACGGCGATCAGTTGGGTTATGAGCCGATCCAGCCGATCAACTTCTCCCACAAACTTCACGCGGGCGACAACCAGATCTCGTGCCTTTTTTGTCATTCATCTGCAGACAAGTCAAAGGTGGCAGGCGTTCCGCCGGCATCGACCTGTATGAACTGCCACTCAAAGGTCTTGCCTGATTCGCCAGAAATACAGAAGATCACGACGGCGATCGCGGATAACAAGCCGATCGAGTGGGTGAAGGTAAACGATCTGCCTGATCTTGTTGCATTCAACCACAGCAGACATGTCACGTCAGGCATCAGTTGCCAGACCTGTCATGGAGCGGTCGAGACAATGGAGCGACTGTCGCAGCAAAACGCTTTCACCATGGGAGACTGCGTAAGCTGTCACCGAACGCACCGCGAGGTCACTTTGGACGACGCAGGAAAGCCGCAGATCGCCCGAGAGAATACTGCACAGAAGCTGATGGCTTCGACGGACTGCTCAGTTTGTCATCACTGATGATCAAAAGCTATGAAGGATAAGCTCTGGAAGCAATTTATCGACGAAGACGACCGCGGTTTGCCTGTATTGCAAAACGGCAATGGGATCTCGCGCCGAACATTTCTTGAAGCTATCGGCTATACGACCGCCGCGATCGCATTGACGAGCTGCGCGACGCCGGAACAAAAGGTGATCCCGTACCTAAAGCAACCACCAGAACTTACACCGGGCGTTGCAAACTGGTACGCCTCGACCTGCGGCGGCTGCAGTGCAGGTTGCGGAATGCTCGTGAAGGTCCGCGATGGACGTCCGATAAAGGTCGAGGGTAATCCTGAACACCCAATAAGCAAGGGTGCACTTTGTCCGGTTGCCCATTCGCTGGTCTTCGGGCTTTACGATGCCGAACGCATACAGCAGCCGCTTATCGGCGGAAAGACGGCGGCTTGGAGCGATGTCGATGCCCAGATCATCCAGAAACTGACTGCTCTAAAGGGTTCCAACGGAAAGGTCAGGTTTTTGTCGAAGACGATTGTCAGCCCAAGCTCTCGAGCGACGATCAACAAGTTCCTTTCACAATTCAAGGACGCAAAGCATGTCGTTTACGAACCTATCTCAACATACGGCGTGCGAGCCGCTCATCTCCGTACTCACGGGGTTGAGGCCCTTCCGTTTTACTACTTCGACAAGGCAAAGGTTGTCGTAAGTTTTGGGGCAGATTTCCTTGGAACATGGATCTCACCTGCGGCATTCATTCGAGGCTATTCCGAGGGAAGGAATGTAGATGAACGCAAGCAGGATATGCTGCGCCACTTACAGTTTGAATCCCGATTGTCTCTCACCGGTGCCAATGCCGACAAGCGAGTGAAGATCAGCCCGGCAGAAGAGGCTGACGCGCTCTTATTTTTGGCGAAGTTGGTTGGCGGTAACTCGCAATCTTCCGGCCTCTCAGGAATTGAAACCGCAAAGCTCTCAGAGGCGACGAAGACTGCCCTTCAAAAATGTGCTGCTGAGTTAACGAAGGCAAAGGGTTCGTCTCTTGTGGTCTGCGGGTCGAACGACGCTGATAAACAGCAGATCGTAAACCTTATCAACCAAAGCTTAGAAAATTACGGAAAGACGATCGTTGTCAGTTCGACCGCGTCCGAGGGCCAGAGCAAAGACGAAGATATCCAAGGCCTTTTCCAGGAACTAAAGGACGGTTCGGTCGCTGCCTTGTTCGTTCTCGATACCAATCCGGCCTACGACCATTTTGCAGGACCTGAGTTTCTGTCTGCCTTGAGCAAGGTTCCGCTAAAGGTATCGCTAAGCCCAACGCTCGACGAGACAACATCGGTGGCCGACTTTGTTTGCCCGACGCATCATTCGCTTGAAGCGTGGGATGATGCAGAGGCGGTCAGCGGTGTGGTTAGTACGGTTCAGCCGACGATCGCTCCGTTGTTCCAAACTCGTGCCTATCAGGAAAGCCTTATGCGGTGGAGTGGTGACGAACGCCGTTACTACGATGCGTTGCGAGCCGAGTGGCAAACACGTTACTTCGCCGGACAGAGTACGTTCAAAACGTTTGATGATCTTTGGGACAAATCCCTTCACGATGGTGTTTACCGACCGTCTGCCGCTCAGGCGGGTCCGCCCGCGTTCAAAGCCGATGGCATCAATGAAGCCGCCGCAAGAATGGCTGCAGGGCCAGGTGGCGACGGGCTTTTCGTTGCGCTCTATCCGATGGTGACCTTGCGTGACGGTAGATTTGCAAATAATCCGTGGCTGCACGAGATCCCAGATCCTATCACGAAAACAACTTGGGACAATTACGCGTGTCTTTCACCCAACGCGGCCGCTAAAGTCGGCCTTGCCGAGGGGCAATTCGTCCGAATCCAGAAAGGAAATATTTCCGTCGAACTGCCTGTGATGATCCAGCCGGGGCAGGCGGATGACTGCGTTGCCGTCGCGGTCGGGTATGGCAGGACGAAGGCCGGCAAGGTCGGTACTGGGCTTGGCGCGAACGTCTTTCCGCTCGTAGAGTTCACAAATGGCACTTTCCACTACGACCCAAGCGGCGCTTCCCTAACCGCAGGATCCAACTTTACGAGTTTCGCAAAAACACAAACCGAAGCTTCGGCCGAAGGCCGTCCATTGATCAAAGAATATTCGCTGAATGAATTTGTTGCCGGACATCTTCACGAAGAAAGCGAAAAGCAGATCGATCTCTGGAAACCGCACGACTTTCCTGAACACAAATGGGGAATGGTCATCGACCTAAACTCGTGCGTTGGCTGCAATGCTTGTGTATTGAGCTGCCAGGCCGAGAACAACATCCCGGTCGTTGGCAAGGATGAGGTTCATCGGCGTCGTGAGATGCATTGGATGAGGATCGACCGATATTCTGATGAGGATGGAACAACCACAAGATTTCAGCCGATGACCTGCGAGCACTGCGACAATGCGTCCTGTGAAACGGTCTGCCCGGTCCTTGCGACCGTCCATTCCAGCGAAGGCCTGAACATGCAGGTCTATAACCGTTGTGTTGGTACTCGGTATTGTGCGAACAACTGCCCGTTCAAGGTGCGGCGCTTCAACTGGTTCCTATATCAACACGACGATCCCATCGCGAACCTCGCTCTCAATCCGGATGTTACTGTACGGACCCGCGGCGTGATGGAAAAGTGCACGTTCTGCGTCCAGCGGATTGAGGAAGGAAAGATCCGAGCACGCAACGAAGGCCGGCCGATCAAGGACGGTGAGATCCAGACGGCTTGCCAACAGAGTTGCCCGGCCAATGCGATCAGCTTCGGCGACCTTAAGGATCTCGAGAGCAGAGTTTCGACGCTGCGGCACACGAAACGAAATTACATCTTGTTAGAAGAACTGAACCTTCGTCCGGGCCTTACCTATCTTGGGAAAGTGCGCAACGACGGCGAGGACCTGGAGGGATAATCTGGCATGGCAGCAGTCTTTAAGGACATAGAGTTTAAGGGACTAGAAGAAGAGGTCCGCATCCAGAATGAGATCGAGAGTGTTACGGCCCATCCCGTTTATTCGCCGCTGCGAGAACCACTGATCGATGAGAGCAAGTCGTTCAGCGATGTAACGAACGACATATGCAGCCTTCTCGAACGGCCGCCTGCAAAGGGCTGGTGGATCTTGTTCGGTATCTCCTCAACGCTGCTGTTTCTCGGGATCATCGCGGCCATTAACACTGTGACACTCGGGATCGGAACCTGGGGCCTGAACAAGACAGTCGGATGGGCGTTCGGCATCACGAATTTCGTGTTTTGGATCGGTATCGGACACGCCGGGACGTTCATTTCGGCGATTCTCTACCTCTTTGCGCAAAAATGGCGAACTTCGATCAACCGGTCCGCCGAGGCGATGACCTTGATCGCGGTGATGTGCGCCGGCGTATTCCCGATCCTCCATATGGGCCGCCCATGGCTCTTCTATTGGATAATGCCGTACCCAAATACTCGCGGGTCGCTATGGGTGAACTTCCGCTCGCCCCTGCTTTGGGACTTTTTCGCGATCTCCACATACTTCACGATTTCCCTCGTCTTCTGGTATCTCGGTCTCGTACCCGACCTCGCGACGGCCCGTGATCGGGCAAAAAGCAAGTGGCGGCGGACCTTCTATACGGTCCTCAGTCTCGGATGGAACGGCTCGAACAGAACCTGGTCGCGCTATGAGACGGTTTACGGAGTGCTCGCGGCCCTAGCAACACCTCTCGTGCTTTCGGTTCACAGTATCGTCAGTTTTGACTTTGCCACATCGCTTGTTCCCGGTTGGCATTCGACGATCTTTCCGCCCTATTTCGTTGCAGGCGCGGTTTTTTCGGGTTTTGCGATGGTCACCACGCTACTGATCCCCGTACGAAAGGTGATGCACCTTGACGGATACATAACGATCCAGCATTTAGACAACATGTGCAAGATCACGCTGCTGACCGGTTCGATCGTAGGACTGTCCTATCTTACCGAACTGTTCATCGGCTTTTACAGCGGCAATCCGAACGAGATCTTCTTGATATTGAACCGAATGGGCGGGCCGTATGCATGGGCCTACTGGGTGATGTTCAGCTGCAACGCACTGATCCCGCAGCTCTTCTGGTTCAAGGCCTGCCGGACCAAGATACCGTTGATCCTAACGCTCTGCATTCTCGTAAATGTCGGAATGTGGTTCGAACGGTTCGTAATCATCGTTACAAGCCTGCACAGGGACTACTTGCCGTCGAGTTGGGCGATCTTCATTCCCACGGTCACCGACGTTGGATTATTGGTGGGAAGCTTCGGCCTTTTCTTTACTGCATTCTTGATCTTTTTACGGCTGTTCCCAGTTATCTCGATGAACGAGGTCAAAGGAGTACTGCATTATGCGCGCGACTGAACCGAGCGAGAAGACCGTACGCTTCGCGGCCGCCTTCTTCGACAACGAACACGATCTGATGGCGATAGCGGCCGAAGCCCGTTTGCGCGGTTTCCAGATACAGGACGTCTTTACACCGTATCCGGTCCATGGAATGGATCGTGCCGTCGGCCTGAAGCGTTCACGTCTCGGCTGGATCGCATTCGTGGCTGGAGCACTCGGACTCATATCGGCGATCCTCCTTCAGGTGTGGACATCCGCGTATGACTGGCCTCTGAACGTTGGCGGCAAGCCGTTCAATTCCTTCCCGCTCTTTGTGCCGGTGATGTTCGAGCTTACTGTCCTTTTCTCCGGTTTGCTCTCGATCGGGGTTCTGCTCATGATGAATCGACTCTGGATCTTCAGTAAGAAAAAGATCCTCGACGGGGTAACGGACGACAAGTTCGTTCTCGTCCTAAAACAAGAAGATGCTGCATTCGATACCGAGAAGGCGGCTCGCCTTTTCCGAAAGTACAACGCGATAAAAGTAGTCGAAGGTGACAAGTTCGTATGAAAAAGAGCATAACGGCGACCCTCTTTATCCTGCTACCAGTGATCGTCATCGGCGGGCTGATCGGGTTTAGCCGCGATCTAACGAAGCGTAACCGCGAATTCCCTACTCAGATGGAATATTCGCCAGCGTATCTATCTCAAACTGCGAATCCCGTACTTCCGAACGGTATGACCTTACAGCCGCCGGTCGCCGGGACGATCAGGCGCGGATTCATGCCATTCCATTACGGCCCCGGATTGGACGAAGAGGCGCGCGCTGGACGCGAGCTTTCAAATCCGTTCAAGCCGACCCCGGAGAATCTGGAACGGGGAAAGTACGTATTCACAAACGATTGTGCAGTTTGCCACGGAACGACCGGGGCGGGTGATGGGCCGATAATACCAAAGTTCCCGAATCCGCCTTCATATCACACCGATACGTCGAAGGCACTGCCGGACGGAGCGATGTACCACATAATCACTATGGGTAGGAACAATATGGGTTCTTATGCGGCGCAGGTCGCTCCGGACGACCGTTGGAAAGTGATCCTTTATATACGCAGTCTGCAAGGAAAATGACCTATGGCAAAGAGTTTGTTGACTAGTCCAATTGAGAGGAATGTTCTGATCGGCCTGTTGGCCCTTGGAGCTGTCGGTGGAATCGTCGGATCGATGTCGAGCGATCGCTTTTGGTTCTGTTTCCTGCAGAATTCCCTGTTCGTGCTTACGATCGCCCTCGGGGCCGTCCTTTTTGTTGCTTTCAAGTCCGTTTCAAATGCCGGCTGGGCGACGGTCTTCCGGCGTGTGCCAGAAGCGATGATGGCCTTCGTTCCGATAGGCGGCATTTGTCTGCTGCTGGTCTTCTTCGGACGCAATATCCTTTATCCTTGGACGCAGTCCGCGACTGAAGCGCACAGCGACCTGCACCTCGGGTTCAAGCATCTGTGGCTCAGCACCCCATTCTTCTTTGCAAGGATGGTGATCTTTCTCGCTGTTTGGTGCGGACTTATATATCTGATACGCAGGGCATCCTTCAAGCAAGACGCAGATGGTGATGTACGACACACGAACCACCGAAAGATCTACTCGGCGGTCTTCATCGTGGTCTTCGGTATTACGTTCTCACTTGCGTCCTTCGATTGGGTGATGTCGCTCGAACCGATGTTCTACAGCACGATCTTCGGGTTCTATATGATCTCGGGCACTCTTACAAGTAGTGCCGCGGCGATCACGATCCTCGTTATCTTTCTGAAGAAACGCGGGCACCTTTCTGCCGTTGGTGACAAGCATATGCATGCTCTCGGACAGATCGTGATGGGGTTCGCGACCCTCTGGGCATATATGTGGATCTCGCAATACCTTCTCATCTATTACGCGAATCTTCCCGAGGAAACTGTTTACTACTATCGCCGGACCGGAACCACCGGTTGGTTCACGGTCTTTATCGTCAACCTGTTCTTGAATTGGGTAATCCCGTTCGTGATGCTTCTTCCCCGACAGGTCAAAATGAATGCGAAATGGATGGTCGCCGCATGCACGATCGCGCTGCTAGGACATTGGCTCGATCTTTATGTGATGGTCTTTCCGGCCTCCTTCGGCAGTCCCATGATCGGATACGTTGACGCAGCTCTCTTGTTGGGCTTTACCGCCCTGTTCCTACTGGCCTTCTTCAGGAGCTTAGCGGCCGAGAAATTGGTACCGGGCCGCGATCCGTATCTAGAAGAAAGTGTCGAGCACGAACACCTTGAGATAGTCTACGGCCTTCGGGCAGGTTCGGCAGCCGATGGCTAACGGCTCGTTCAATTGGCGATTCGCGCATTATGCCGGCCCGCTGTTCGCTGCTCATCGCTGACGTTCCGCTGTCGGTCAGTAGGTCGATTATCACCTGACGCGAGTGCAGAAGGAACGGATTATAATGCGCCTCCTTAATGTAGGTCAGGCGCTCGTCTTCCGTGGGCATAAAGATCGGTCGACGGACTTGATCTTAAAGGGCTCAATGATGGTCTTTGGCATTAGATTGTTCTTTCCTTTGAATGATTTCGGCAATGCCGTGACGAGGGGGGCACAGGTAGATTTTGTCCCTGCCGAACGCATTTTGCTATTTGCCCGAGTGTCTGCCGGAATTGCAGGCAAAAACAATACTAATGGTGGAAGAACATACAAGATCGTGGGCCGAACCATTCAAGATAAAGATGGTCGAGCTCCTCAAAATGACGACACCCGCACAGCGAAAAAAGGCGATCAAAGATGCCGGATTCAATACCTTCCTACTTCGGTCAGAGGATGTCTATATCGACCTTCTGACTGACAGCGGAACGTCAGCGATGAGCGACGCTCAATGGTCTGGGCTTATGCTCGGCGACGAGGCTTATGCGGGCAGCAAGAATTTCTATCATCTCGATGCGATCGCAAAAAAGTACTACGGCTTCAAGTACATCATTCCGACCCACCAAGGCCGCGGCGCTGAGAACCTTCTTTCGCAAGTTATGATCAAGAAGGGTGATGCGATCCCGGGAAACATGTATTTCACGACGACGCGCCTGCATCAGGAGCTTGCGGGCGGACGCTTTTTTGATGTGATCATCGATGAAGCTCACGACCCGGAGAGCCTCCACCCTTTCAAAGGCGACATTGACCTTGAGAAACTTGATGCCCTCGTAAAAAAGTACGGTGCTAACCGCATTCCTTACGTCTGCGTCGCGACGACCGTAAATATGGCAGGTGGACAACCGGTCAGTATGGCGAACCTAAAGGCTCTGCGCGTCTACACAGCGAAGCACGGCATTAAAGTGATGCTTGATATGACGCGTATCGCTGAGAACGCATGGTTCATCCAGCAGCGTGAGAAAGGCTATGCTCGTCGAAGCGTTGCAAGCATCGTAAAGGAGATCTGTCGCCATAGCGATGGTGCGACATTCAGCGGTAAGAAGGACGCACTCGTCAATATTGGCGGATTTCTTGCTCTTAATGACAAGGAAACGTTCGAGGAAGCCAGCAATCTCGTCGTAGTCTATGAAGGGCTGCACACCTATGGCGGGCTCGCGGGACGCGACATGGAAGCGATGGCTATTGGGATCGTCGAATCTGTCCAGGACGACCATATGGATGCTCGCATCGGTCAGGTATTCTATCTCGGAAATGAACTTGTTGAGCGCGGCATTCCGATCGTACGGCCGATCGGAGGCCACGGCATTTTTATTGATGCAAAGAAATTCCTGCCTCACTTGAAGCAAACAGAATTTCCCGCACAGGCCCTCGCTGGAGAACTCTATGCGGACGCGGGCATTCGCTCAATGGAGAGAGGAATTGTTTCAGCAGGCCGAAGTTCAAAGACAGGTGACCACTACTACCCAAAGCTCGAACTTGTTAGGCTCACGATCCCGCGACGCGTCTATACACAAGCCCATATGGACGTGATCGCGGAATCAGTGGAACGTGTACACGAGCGGCGCGAAAAGATCCGCGGTCTGGAAATGGTCTATGAACCGAAGTATTTGAGGTTCTTCCAAGCTAGATTCAAGAAGAAGTAGCCGAAGATCAGGCGGCTTCGGTGTGGCCTCAGATTCCGCTGAAGCCGCCGTCGATCTCGAACACCGTTCCCGTAACAAAGGCGGCTTCATCAGACGCGAGATATAAAACAGCGGCGGCGATCTCTTCCGGGGCAGCCATTCGGCCGAGGGCCTGGGTGGCTGCCATTTCTTCGTAAGCCTTTGCCGGGTCGGGGTACTCCGCAAGGCGTTTCTTGACGAACGGCGTCTCAACACGGCCGGGACAAACAGCGATTGCCCTAATGCCATCCTTTGCATGGTCAAGGGCGAGGCATTTGGTGAAGCCGACAACAGCGAATTTAGTGGTGCAATACGCAAGTCTGTCGGCGATGGCCACAACCCCGCCGATCGACGCGATGTTTATAACGACTCCTGCCTTTCGCTTGGCCATTCCAGGAAGGAATGCCTTCGTAAGACTGAAAATACCGCGTACATTTACCGAATAAAGTCGATCAAGGTCGTCCGGCTCGGTCTGAAGTATCGTACCGACGTGTCCGATGCCGGCATTGTTGACGAGAATATCCGGTGTGCCTCGCTCCTCAATTACCCGGTTTGCGGCACGTCCACAGGCATCGGCATCGCTAACATCAAGGTGGACGTAATCGGCTGTTAGCCCCGTCGCAGTCAAACGCTCGACCGTTCGCAATCCGCCTTCGTCATCGACATCCGCGACGTACACGAACGCCCCGGCCGCGCCCAGCGTCTCGGCGATCGCCTCACCAATGCCTGAAGCGGCGCCCGTTACAAACGCAGTTTTTCCTTTCAGATCGAACATATTTCACATCCAACGCTGGATAACTGGATTTCGAAGCACGCCCAAGCCCTCGATCTCAACCTCAGAAACATCGCCGGACCTCAGAAAGACCTTTGGAGTGCGTGCAAATCCGACCCCCGGCGGTGTTCCCGTTGCGATCACGTCGCCTGGTTCGAGTGTGATCGTTCTAGAGATGAACTCGATGAGTTCCGGGATCTGAAAGATCATCTGCTTCGTATTTGAATCCTGAAGCGTCTCGCCGTTCAGTCGAAAGCTGATCCGAAGGCCGTGCGGATCCGCGATCTCATCGGCGGTAGCTATAAACTCGCCCATGGGAGCGAACGTGTCGCAGGATTTTCCCCGCTGCCATTGGCCGTCAGCGAACTGCATGTCTCTTGCCGAGACGTCGTTGATGTTCGTGTATCCGAAAACATACGCCATCGCGTCGCCCGCAGGTATGTTCCTTCCATAGCGGCCGATCACGACCGCCAGTTCTGCCTCGTAGTCAACTTCCGAGCTCCCGACAGGTAATTCAATGGCCGCCTCAGGCCCGATCACGGATGTCGAGAATTTTGAGAAAATTATGGGTGAAGCAGGTATTGCCATACCGCTCTCTTCGGCGTGGTCGCGGTAGTTCAACCCAACGCAGATCAATTTGCCGGGTCGCGGAACGGGAGCCTCTATCGATACGTCACTCCGCTCGATGATCACGGCCGAACCGTCGCTGATAGCCCGTTGCGCCGGTGTTAGAAAGTCGAGCGCTAGATCCCAGCATTTTAGAATGTCGGTTTGTGAAAGGCCGCTGCCGAGAAACTCAAGCGTAAGGTCGGCTATTCGGCCGTCATCGAGAAGCGCACCGATCCTATATCCCGTCGCCGAACGACCTGCGTCGGCTCTTCTTTTGAAAACCACTAACTTCATCGTTATCCCTGGCCACCTAGATCCGGTCGTGTTTCGATCATCTCTTAAGGCCCTCGATCGGCACCCAAACAAATCTCGGCCGATAGAAGTCCGCATAGATCGAATCGCCCGGCTTTGCCCCGAAAGACAGATTACTGTTATACGAAATGAGCAACCGACCGTCTTTGGTGAACTGTGGGTGCATGTGCGGGTTGTAAACGCTCATCCCCGTTTGGAGCGATTCCGCACCGGTCATTCCGGGAAGTGTCTTCTGACCGGCGGTCGGCGTTCGATAGACGAAATGCTTCGTTTCGAATGGCCCTTGCGGCTCACAGGCAGAATACAGATATAGATCCTTCCAGTCAGAGTAGCCGACCGACGTGTCGAACGTGACCATTACAAATGTCGGCCGCCCGTTAATATTCAGCCTGCGGATTGCCAGCTCGTCGCTGATGCTGTCCTTCAGCGGAATGATCGATGCTCGATCGTCAAGCTTTTTTGAGAAGGCATTGCCGTTCCACGCCGACCAATTCTTAAGGTCCGCGGCGAAGTCGATCCCCTTTGACGCATCGACCTTTGCGACGTATAACTTCTTGTATTTGTTCGCAGCTTCGAGCGACGATCTTTTCACGCCTTCGATGGAGCCCTCGTTCCGCATTCCGTAGATATAGAGTTCGTTGCGGTCATTGAGCCATAGCGAGATTCCCCAGATCGCTTCGTCCGTCTTGTGGTTGAGATCGACGATCTTCTCGATCTCGAGTGTGTCCCCGTCCATCTGTGCGATGGCCTGAGCGCGATACCTGATCCAGAAAGCCTTGTCGAAAGGCCGCGCGACATCCCATTCGTTTAGGAACATCCAGATCTTCTTCTTTCCGCCAACCTCGACAATTATCGGGTCGCCGAGCCAGTACATATCGTTCGGGCCGCCGCTCTTCGGTCGGAAATACGAAGTTGAATAGCCGAATTTGTCCTTAGGGCCGGTGAGCGTACGCACGGTTCGGCCGTCCTGTGACAGCACGACCACGCTGTTGTAAACGTAGTGGATCACTTCGGGTTTCGGACCGCAGATCGGAGGGAGACAGTTCGGCTTTCGCATTCGGAGGCCATTGGAATTCGTAAAAACGGAGCCGTCGCCGGGCATCGCGGGATCTTCGCCGATGAACGAGTCTGAGAAAAAGAACGCCGAATCTCCGTTCGCCAATTCGATCGAGACAGTCGTGTCGCCGCCGGTCCAACCCGGCCCGCTGCGGGAGAATATCTTGTCCCATTCTTTCGCCCGCACACCCTTGCCGGCCGATATCTCACACTGCGGGAACACCGCGGTCGTTAGGACGGCGAGCAGGATTACGGAAACCAACAGTCGCAAAAAAGATCTCATAACGACATCAATACGGGATCTCCGGCCGCCGATCGTCATTCGGATCGGCCCAACGTGTGTTTGGCACAACGGGTGTCCAGTCCGGACGCAGCGGGTCTTTGTCGTACGGATAACCGCCGAGCCGCTTGTAAAGCTCGTTGTACTCTGCCACCTTATCTCTGTTCAACTTAACGCCAAGTCCCGGACCATTTGGCACCTTGATCTTACCGCCGTCATATCTCATCCGGCCGCCTTCGATGATGTCATCGGTCAAATGATGGTAATGGGCATCGGCGGCAAATGTCAGGTTCGGTATAACGGCACCAAGATGGAGCATAGTTGCAAGTTGGATGCCGAGCTCACCAGAAGAGTGCACGGCGACGCCCAATTGGAATGTTTCGCACACTCCGGCTGCTTTTACGCACGGACGAATACCGCCCCAAAACGTCGTATCAAGCAATATCACATCTACGGCGGTATTTAGGACGTTTGCGGCCAATTGCTCGAAGTTCACAACGACAGTATTTGTGGCAAGCGGCATTCGCACCTTTTCCCGCGTCCGTCGCATCGCGTGCAGGCCAAATACCGGGTCTTCGAAATAGTCGTTCCGAATATCCTCGATCTGTTGACCGAACCAGATCGCCTGTTCGGTGGACCAGGAAGCATTTGGATCAAAGCGAAAACTGTCGCCGCTTCGGGTATCCGTCCCAAGTTCTGCGGCGAGAGCACGATAGCATTGCAGCTCGTATTCAGGATGAAAGACGCCGCCTTTCAGCTTGTGCGATGTAAAGCCGTGCTTGCTCTTCAGTTCCTTCGCGTGCGCGACCAATTGGTCAACTGTGCGCACTTCTCCGCTTCCGTCATTCGGGTTCGGGTAGCGAAAGAAAAGATAGGATGCGAATGGCACCTGATCCTGTAGCTTTCCGCCGAGGATATCGTAAACCGGAACGTTCCACTTCTTCCCGAGAATGTCGAGGCAGGCGAACTCGAGCGCCGCGAGTATTTGCGTTCGATTGTTGTATAACGACGCGGTCGGATTGGCGATCTTGAACCGCATCTCTTCAAGGTTTGCGGGGTCGTGGCCGACGAGGTAGCCTTTCATAGCGCGAAACGCTGATTCGGCAGACTCACCGCCGCCGCCCATTTCGCCGAGCCCCGTGATGCCTTCGTCGGTCTCGACCTCAACGATCGTTCGCACGAATCTTCCCCAATGGCAGCCTGCGGCATGACGAAGCGGAGCCTCGATCGGGACCGTCACAGTGGTAGCTTTGATGTCGGTAATCTTCATTTGACGTGTGCTTCAGTTGATGACCTTATTCTCCCGCAGGAAGTCCCAAATCTCCGAGTAAGCCATCTTATATTGTTCCTGCGTGAACATTCCATGGTCACCGCCTTTGACGGGAACAAGCTTGTTCGGAGCGTGTGCTTTATCTAGAGCCTCCTTCAGACGCGTTCCTTGGCTGTACGGCACGACACTGTCCTTGTCTCCATGGATCGTGATGATAGGCGGGAGATCCGAACGCACGTAGGTAATGGGCGATACTTGCTTGGCGACCGCTGCGGCCTCTGGCAGGATTCCTACCCACATCTTTGCATAGTTCTTGAGGTTCGGTCCCGCAAGGAGATCATTCACGTCCGTTATCCCGTACCAGTTGATTATCGCGGCGACCTTCATATCTTCATCGCCATAGCATTGGTTATCAAGGGGCGTTCCTTTCGGCAGCATTCCGGCGATCAAAGCAAGGTGTCCACCGGCGGATTGCCCGGTAAGCACGATCTTCGAGGTATCGAAATTCCACTGCTTAGCATTCCGAAAAACCCACCGAACAGCACATCTGGCGTCTTCGACCGCACCTGGGGCTAGAGAATTCCCGGCCATTCGATACTCGATGTTCACGGCTCGCCATCCGCGTTCGAGATACGGCAGGAGCTGATATACGGCACCTTCTTTGGCTCCAAATATCCAGCCGCCTCCGTGAATGAATACGATCGTCGGCGTCGGGTTCGGGTTGTCTCTCGGATACCAGATATCGAGCTTTAGCGGCGTATTGTTCGCAGTTGCGTAAACGACGTCCGGCTGCATCCAGTATCTGTCCGCGATCTGCAGCAGCGTCGGCGTCGTATCTTGTCCAGAAGCGGCCGCGGCGAACCCGAAGGCACCTGCGATAACAAGAGCTGCGCTGCCAAACCAACCTCTAAGCGATATTCCTTTCATTCCTGCTCCTCGCTAAGTCCGGATCAAGCCGGTCGTACACCGTCCCTAGTAGCTGCGAACGTGCGTCCTTGGTAGTTTAGATTGCTCAGCTCCGCTTGTTGGTCGAAGCCCGCAAGTCTCGGACTTGCCGTTATCTCGCCGAAGAGCCCGGCATTCACGCCGAATATGGAGTCGATGATCGGTTCAAGATAGTTGCAGCCCGAGACGCAGGCCCAATCGTTGATAAATGGTGGATCCGACGGAGCCTTTATCGCGCCGCCGTTCGATTCAGGAGCAACGAAGTCCTCGACAAAATGAGCCTGTGCGATGGGACCTTGTTGGGCGGATCTGGCGAGGCCCTTCATCCAATCTCGCGCAACCGCTTGCTCGCCAGCGGCGAAAAGGCCGCTCAAGGCAAGGGCGGGCCACGAGCAATATGCACCCGTCCACTGATGGTCAGGGCGGATACTGAAAGTCACGTCGAGATCGCGAGTAGAAAGAGCGCGCATCCACGTCGGCGTCTGAAGTTCACGTTGGAAGAACGCGACCATCTCTTTTTTCTGCTTTGCCGGCATTGTTTCGCCGATCGTCATCAGCGTGACGCCAAAATCATAGCAATGGTGAACTTCGTTGTATGATCCGTCAGGTAAACGGCACTTCCAGATGCCCTTTCCATCGACGTAAAGCTGATTCACACGGCGTGCAAGATCGTCCGCTTCCTTTCGAAATGCAGCGGCCTTTTCCTTCTGCTGCTTATGCTCTAAGAGGTCGGCCGCGAACTGCAGATTGTAGACGTTCGCCGCGTTGAGGCCCGCGACCTCATGAACATAGCTTGAAACGGCCTCAAGAAGATTCGCGACGCCTCCATAGTCGGCAAGGCCATGTCCGTTGGTATCGAGTGCGCGCCAATGCTCTGCATACTGGATCAGACGGTCAAAGACCTTTGTGCCGCCAACTTCCTTTTCAAGCCAGTCCTTGTCGCCCGACCACCGAAGATATTCTTTCGCCATCCGCGACATCGCATAGTCGTTGACCGAGTACCACGGTCCGACGCCGGCACCCGTGAGAAATTCGGTCCCGAAATGCTTATAAACATCCAGCGTCATCCAAGTCTCGATCATTCGACGAAGCACTGTCGGATCGAGCATCGCGAGCAGCATCGCGCTCAAGGAGATATCCCAGAGAAAGGTCGTCGTTTCCCAATAGCGTGGGGCGAGTGTGACGTATGTGGTCCCGTAAACTGAGTGCGGAGTCGTCCTCCGAAAGAATAGCGCACTCATCACGGCCGAATGATAGAGACGCTTAACGTCTTCGTCTTTTGTTATAAGGGTCGGAAGGTGCCCGGAAAAGATCTTGTTACCGGGTGTGAATGCCGCCGCAAGTTGTGTGTTCCATTCGTCGGTCGTCGCCCTCGCGACCGCATCGAAACTGTTCACTACGGCATCATAGCCCCGGCGTGCTTCGTCAGCGTCGGCGCCCATCGAATTCACGAACGTGACAACGCTCGACTCGCCCGGGGCCAGATCGAACTCATAGATCAGCCACGACGGCAGCAGTTGCGTCGGTTTAGGAGAAGAGCCTTGCAGCACGAAGGCTTCGGTGCGTTTTGACTTGCAAAGGATAGCGTTGCGTGACGAGTCGATCACGCGTTCGTTGTCATATTCGCCCGGAGAGTATGCGGCATTCCAGGGCTTAACACTCTTTGTTGCGCCGCCATTTACAGCAAGCTTGATCTCAGTTTTTCGACGCTGGTTCGAGATGTTCTTAACGATGACCTTAACCGCAGTCGTCATCGAACGGAATGGAACTATTGTGATCGTCGAGATCGCAAGGCCCTTGTACTCCGAACGTCGTTCGATACGATCCGGCCGCCAAACGAACTCGATCGGCGTCTTCGTTGCCGCGAAGTATTCTCCATCGACGTAGAGGACGCCGGTCAGCAATTCACCGCCGGCTCCAAGAGGCGCAACATTCATTTCTCCTTGTGCAAAAGGCGGAAAGGCTATGCTCCGCACCGCCGCAACATCCATTGCCGCTTGCGCACAACCCCACTGATTCGTGAGGCCGGGAGGATTGAAGTGGTCGCCAAACTTGTGCGTCATTACAACGCTCTGGAGAGAATCCGACGTTGGAATGTCCGGAAGCGGCTCTCCGGCCGGCTCGCGAAAAGGTCGGTTTGCTGCACCAAGCGTTTCACTTTTTAACAGTGCAGGCACAGCAAGGCTAGCGGTTGCGGCTTTTAGAAAATCCCTTCGTTCGAGTTTGCTCATAGACTAAAATATCTTGCTACTGTATTGCTACACGTATAGTCGCGGTTTGATATGGCTGCAGGGTGATGGTCAAAGGCGCTATTTGTACGATATTGCCGAGAACTTTGCTCTCGGTAAGATCCACCAGCGATGCGGAGCGTATTTTAGCCGGAAGCGTTACGGTCGCAGATGTCTTCCGCCCTGCGAACTCCTGCAATCGGATGACGAAGGTCTTGTTTCCCGGTGGATCAAGCGGTGATGCGCTTACATCTCCTCGGACGGAAATGTCCGCAGAGAGTTTGACGCTAACTAGTTCCACATTTGGCTGGTCAACGGTGAAATAGCTCGCTATGGCGTTTGAGGGCGGCACCTGAACGTACTTTGCGATCAACGGCATATTAAAGGCCTGGCCGAGCCTCTTCGCGGCGATATCATCGCGCGAATTGCCGCCCGCTACCGCATAGTCATAAACGTAGCGGCCGGACATTTCTGGCTCAACTGTCGGCATATTTACAACGCCTAGATCGTTCGTATCGGCCTGTGAACCGTGGCGTATCGCACGAGAATAAAGTGTCGCCTCAGGAAGAGGAAATTTGCCGGTGTAAAGTGCCGGGAACTCTTTAGGAGCATCGATCGGCCTCACTTTCGTGCTGACATAGCCGGCAAAGACCCAGTAAAATGCTTGGCGATGGGCTAAATAGGCTGTAACCTCACCGTTCGTCAGCCCGATAATATGCTGCGTAGTGACCGAATCCCGTCGGGCACCCGGAAGATAATCATCAGGAAGCGTGTCGAACCACTTTTGTCCGCCGCGTATCACCTTCAGACCGTCTTTTCCAACGTTCATGGGAAAGGCAAAGTAGTACGAATCGCTCCAGTTGCCATTTCCTCCCACAAATGGCATTTCCGTTGAATCGAGCTCATTTCGGATCTGAACTTCGCCGATGCCCTTATAGATGGTCAATCTTGTGAGCGGAAAAACCGAACGCGGCCGCTGAATCAGGATCTCAGACATCACCTCGCCGGTCCTCACCAAAACGTTCGTTTCTTCAGGATAGATCACCCGCGATGCGTCGCTGCCTTCGACACGAAGCAGTTCATTGAACGGCATTTCACCGCTCAAGTTGATAAGCTCCCTTCCCGTCAAGCGATCGACAATGCTTTCAATGGCTCCCTTCTTGCTTACGCGAACTGAGAATCGGTCGTTCTCGATCTCGTTTGACGAGATGGTTCGCATTGTTGAAGTTGGCGTTCCGGGCTCGGCCTTTATTTCAAATGTTCTGTAACCGAACGACGGTACCTGCTTCGCAACAAAGACGGCATCTCCGTTTTCGTCAACGTCAAACGTAATGTCCGCTTTTGACGCAGCGTCGCTTACCTTTACGATCTTAGTGCCCTTTTGAGGGGCCTTGAGCCGGACTACGTCATCCCGGCTCCACGACAGACCGTTATAAACGACCGAGAAGCATAGATCCGCCGGAACTACCGGAGTATCATCGTACCTCGACGGCTGAACGAGAGTCTTGATACCTGTGTTCAGCAGTCTATCGACCGAGGCTTTTCCGGTCGTCGCCATATTGACGTATTGACGATTTTGCTCGCTGAGGGCCTCCGCCTTGTTGAGCTGAGGCCAGCCTGTATTTCCGGCACCGCTATGCTCATCGTATGTGAACATCTGGTCGTAAAGCTCAGCCAGATTTCCGGCGGGATACGGGACCCTACGGGTCATGGAAACCGCACTCCAAAGTGTTTCAGCAGCCGGAACAAGGTCGTGTTCGTAACGAGCAATTGCCGAGATCTTCGGCGATTGGGTCTTAGCCTCGCTCCACAATCCCGACCATTCGCCCCGAAAGGTCGGCAGCTGAGATCCGTATTTGCTCTCGATGTGTTTGAGAAACTCAGGAGGTGTCGCGATCTTTAAGCGAA
Source organism: uncultured Acidobacteriota bacterium (assembly GCA_937873515.1). Lineage (GTDB taxonomy): Bacteria > Acidobacteriota > Blastocatellia > Pyrinomonadales > Pyrinomonadaceae > OLB17. The sequence goes on along the minus strand of CALMYB010000006.1, from coordinate 238,214 downwards.
CCTCTTTGTGCCGCGAATTCCAAAGATTGACCGCTCGCTCCAGATTCGTAACATATCCGGGCTCGATAAAATCGTGGGCGTAGATCGCCATCACAGCATCGTATTTGTAGCCCGCCTTGCTGTATCGCTCGAGAAGCGCATTGACGCCGATCTCCATTATCTGAAGCGGAGTTCGCTTTCCCACCAGCGTCGGCTCGAACATCTCGAAGGGCGTGCGATCTGTGTACGGGTCGAGCGAATAGGGGTCAAGAAAATAGTCTGTTAAGGCTTCCGTATAGCCGCCTCGCGGACTTTGCGTTACCCAAGTGAGAACCTTGCTTCCATTCGGTGATTGCCAATAGAACGGTACGTTTCCGGGCGCAAGGCTGGTGGCCTTATCGATGAAAGTATTGGCACCGACGATCAGATATTTGCCGCCGCTGCCGGCGAGAACGCTCGGTATTGTTGAAGGATGGCCGGGGACATCGTCCATGAGAGCGAATTCCGAACTTATTCCGTACTTGCCCTTGAGCTTTGCATAGTCTAAAAAAAGGCGATTCAGCTCCTCACCGCCCATAAAATCCGTATGCATACTTCCCCACGACATCGATAGGGCGACGCGGCCGGACTTTATCAAGTTCATCAAGCGGGCGATCTTTCGCGTGTCATTCGGGAGAACGGACGTCGGTTTAACGGCTCTCTTTAGCCACTCATTTACTTGCCAAACACTCTCGATCGTCCAGCGAAAGCTTGGATCGGCTTCGGCGACGCGTATCACCTCGTCGATATGTCTTGCAGCCCGTTCGCGAACCGCATCCGGCGGCTCTACAAAGCCAAAGTCGTAATGAGAGGTGGGAGTAATGTATATCGTCTTGATCGAGCTCGCAGGTAGAGTCTCCTGTCCAAACCCAAAGATAGGAAGCAGGACCAATATGGCCAAAATCGGGACTGCAAACCTTTTATTCATTTGCCTCGAACTACCTGTTTCCTTTTAGACCTGAAGAGAAAAGCTGTCCCGCACGCAAGAGCTTGTGCAGACTCCATCGTGCGGGACATCCGTGGGCCGGTCCAAATCCGTCCGAACCGCCAAATACGGACGGCCGGACCGGCACCAAGCGATCAGAAGTTCAAGCGGGCAGACAACTGCACCTGTCTTGGCCCGCCAAATCCGAGCAAACCGCCAAGTTGGTTCCCAACTGTCGATGTGCTGCGTCCAAATGCCGAACAAGCGCCGACCGAGCCGCCGCAGGAGATACCGCCCGACGGATCGGCATAGTTCGCCCTGTTCAGAAGGTTAAAGACCTCAAGCCTCAAATTAAGCGTCATCCTTTCAGTCAGGCGAGTGTTCTTGAACAGCGATGCATCAACCTGCGCAAAACCGGGCCCGCGGAGGATGTTTCGGCCTGCGTTACCGAATACGCCCGGTCCCGGATCCGAAAAAGCGGCAGGGTTGAACTGGCAGTTCGGAACGCTGTAGGGCTGGCAATATTGATCAACTCCGGGGACTATATTGGGGCGGAACGAAAATCCGGAGAAGATCCCGCCCGTTCGGGTGATCGTAACGGGCAACCCGCTGCGGATCTGAACGATCGAATTGATCTGCCAGCCGTCGATCAGCCATTTCGGCCCATTTCCAAACCATTTTCGGAACTTAAGATCGTAACCCGCGTCGAGCGTGAAGTTGTGCCGGACATCCTGATCCGAGCTTGCGCGTTCTGCACGGGCATTGTTTTCGTCCTGATAATCCTTAAAGAACCCGACGACATCGTCGATCGTATGTGACCACGTGTAGTTGGCGTTGAACCTGAGACCATTCGTCAGGTTGCGTCTGAACGTCAATTGCATTGCATTGTAGTTCGACTGCGGATATCCTCCGACGGCGTAAATGTCGCCAAATCGACTCGTTAGAGGACGAACGCCGCTGACGGGGTCTGCCCTATTTATGTTCCTGGGCGAGACCACACCATCAGTAAGGATGTGAGTCACGTGATTGCCGACATACGCAGCTTGAATAGTGCCGAAGCCGATATTCTGCTGAATGCCGAGCGACCAGTGCTGCGCCATTGCGGTCTTTAGATCGCGCTCGATGACATAGGCTGATGACACACCGCAATCAAAGACTCTGGGGTCGACCGGATAGGAGAAGGTCGGAGGCGGCGTGGCACAGAAGAGCCAGTCAAAAAGGTTCGTTTGCGTCTGCGGGAAGGAGTTCGCTGCGGGCGAACCGTAGCTCGCCGGTAGTTCTCTGTTATAGAAAATGCCATACCCGCCGCGAATGACCGTTTTGGTGTTTCCGAAGACATCAAATGCAAAGCCTACCCTAGGACCGAAGTTGTTCTTGTCCACATTGTGGAGCTTTTGGCCCTGCGCGGTGTAATTCATCGTCGTAAGGTCAAAGTTTTGAAGCAGCCCATTCTTTTCGCGGCTCACGGTACTGACGTCGTACCGAAGGCCGAGATTGAGCGAGAGCCGCGGATGTGCCCGCCAGTTGTCATTGATGAAAAACGCGAAATTCTCGTTAGCGTAGTTAAGGTTGGGATTTCCCCCACGCGAGATCACAAACGGTTCGTTCGCCTGAAAACTCGTCGATCCGGGGCCGCCGGCAAGGCCGAAAAATGTGAGCGTGTACTGCTCTCTAGAGAGAGCGGCCCGGCGGTTAAGTCGGATGTCCGCGCCGAACTTAAGTGTGTGATCGCCGCGGATCATCGTCATCGTATCCAAGAACTGATAAACAACACCGGTCCGGCGCTGACTGAACTGTGCAGGGCCGGGAGTTGCTATTCTAAAGTCAACGAATGATAGATCGATTCTCGGAAACTGTTCATCACCGGCCCCTACATCGGTAAAATTGTGATTGATGCCGAAACCGAATTCGTTCGTCGTACTCGCATTGAACGCGTAATTGTGAGCAAATTTGAAGAGCTGAACGCGAAGCTTACCAGGTGCAACCTGCCCGATGCCAACGCCATAAGGTGTGTCGGTATTGGAATCATTTATGTTATAGCGGGCTGAGAAGCGGCTCTTGTCGTTCTGTTGGTAATCGATCTTCACTGAGCCCGTATCTTCCCTAAGCCTTGCGACCCGCTGAGCTTGGTATTCTCCAAGGTTGGGATCGACAAGACCTGTCAATGGTTGAATATAGGGCCGTTGAGGTAAAGGAATTGTGTCAACAAGCGGCCTGAGTGCCGGTGCCAAGCCGTTTCTGAACAGCTGTGTATAAACGAGCTGGTTAAATGTCTGACCGCGAGTCTGACGAACGCCTTCATAGTTCGCGAAGAAGAACCATTTGTCCTTCACGATCGGACCGCTGAGGTTTCCGCCGAACTGATTGAGGCGAAATCTCTGTTTGCCCGCAAGAGCATCACCGGCATCCAATCCTTCGTTCCGAAAATACTCAAATACGCTTCCGTGCAGATTGTTGGTTCCTGATTTAGTGATCGGATTTATAACGGCACCGAGTGCCTGTCCGTACTGGGCCGAGTAGTTCTGTTCCAGTACTTGAACTTCCTGGATGCTATCCATGCTCACGCGGTTTACGCGTGATTCGATCCTGCCCAGCACGTTGGATGTTCCGTTGACGTCCACGCGGCTTGCGTCGATCCCGTCAACAAGCACGCTCGATCCGCCGAACGTCGAGGGAATACCGTTGATCGCTGTCTGAAATTGATTTGTAGATTGAACGGAGCCCGGCACCGTCGCAAGAAGTTGAGTGAAGTCTCGTCCATTCACGGGATTATCTTGAATGCGAGCTTGGAGGACAGTATCGCCAAGGGTCGCGGTCTCGGTGTCCGTTGGTGTCTGGTCCGCCGTTACTTCGACGGCGGCTTCAACACCCTGCACCTTTACAGAGATATTGACCCTCAACGTGTCACCGACCGCAAGTCTGGCATCAGTTACCGTCGTCGGCTGAAAGCCCGAAGCGGTTACGGAGACTCTGTAAACACCATTCGAGAGTGACGGCGCATAGTATATGCCGTTGCTATCGGTCACTACCGTTTTGGTCTCATTCGTGCCAACGTTGGTGACTTTCACGCTTGCACTTGGAACAGCCGCGCCATTCGCATCCTGAACGGTGCCGGTGATCGTTCCCGTGTTGGATTGCGCGACCACACCGAGAGAAAAGACCAGCGCTATGGCAATGCCAACTGACACTTGCCCGATTTGTTTTAGAATTCCTTTCTTCATAGTTCGCCTCCTGCGGCTCCTCGGATCATCTCTCCGTAAAGTCAAACCCGTGTACACTCATTCTTTGTAGGTATAGCGCCGATCGCATTCAAGTTCGGTGTCCAAACCCCATCCTTTTTCGAGTAATAGATCTCCAGCAACTCCGCTGTCATCGGTATCGTTGGAATAACATCCCTGACGGGAACGGTCTCGCCGTTGAACATTCTTACTGCACCATCGATACAGCGAAGCCCAACGTATTCGGGGAACATTGCTGCACTTACCTTAAGGGCCTTTCGCTCGAGCAGCCAGTCCTTTTCGTGTTCTCCGGCAAGCCCGAAGCCAGCGATCGCAACAGTTTCCGGGTTGAATCCTGCATCAATGTAGCCTTGATACGCACCCTGTCCCGTCTCATCATCCATAGCGAAGATCACATCGACGTCGCCGGTCTTCTTAAGAGTTTCGAGTGCGATCTGTCTCGCGATCGAGGGAGTTGCCTCCCCATTGATCGATGCCACAACGGCCGCGTCGGGCTGAATGCTCCGAACGCCCTCGGCAAATCCTTCGCTGCGGAGCAAGCAAGGCCTCAATGTGGGAAGCCCTACATCAAGTATTCTAAGTGGGCCGATTGCTGCGACAACGTTCCTTCCGATCCAAACACCCATATCGTATCCTGCATCGTAGTCGCATATCGCTACCATGGTGCTCATTCCTTCGACGGGGTTCGCTTCGACGACTACCGGCGTACCGGCGGCCTCAGCGATCCTAAGTATCTCTTCAAGGCCCTCGGTCGCTGCAGGCGTTAAGATCAGAACATCGACTTCATTGACGAGCTCGCGAGCCTGCTCGATCTGTCGCTCGACGCTCAATTCCGCATCTTTGACAACGATCTCCGCCCGATATTGGCCGCCCCGCCTTCTAAGGAGCTCAATCACGATCTGGTACCAAATGTGGAAGCTATAGTTCGTGAGATAACCGATCTTTGCTGGAAACTTTGCGGCACGTACCAACGGAACGGCTTCAAGAGCGGCGTCAAGTCCCGGGGGCGGAAGGTATTGTGTTATCTCCGGATGGGCTTTCGTTTGTTCAGTTGAAGTTGATTCACTCATAAAATTGTCGCCTCACTTCTATTAATTTGTTTGCGGGACGCCACCGATCTGAGTCAGCAAGCCGCCGTCTGCGGTCCAGATAGAGCCAGTTACGAACGATGAACTTTCGTGTGCAAGAAATAGCGCAACTTCGGCTATCTCTCTCGGCGCAGCTATCCGTCCGAGCGGATGCATTTTCCTGCAGGCCTCATAGACGGATTCCGGCTCCGGATCGAGCGAAGCCGCCCACTGGAGCATTGGGGTATCGACGGTTCCCGGGCAAACGGCATTGGCTCGAATGTTCTCCTTTGCGAAGTCCATTGCGATCGATCGCGTAAGCCCTAACAACGCGTGCTTGCTGACCGTGTAGGCGAGCACATTCTGCTGACTTGCGAGTGCCTGAACTGAAGAAACGCAAACGATACTGCCTTTTCCGGCCTGCTGCAGGTGCGGGATCACCGCCCGAGCGGCGTTCCATGCACCCTTTAGATTAACGCCCAAGACTTCGTCCCATTGCTCGTCGGTTGTCGTCAAGGCGGTTCCATAGCGCTGGATACCGGCACTAACGATCAAGGAATCGATCCCGCCGAAAGTCTCAACCGTCCGAGCGACCGCCTTTCCGACCGCAACGGCATCAGAGACGTCGGCCTGTGAATAGATCGCCCGCCCTCCGTTCTTCTCGATCTCGTCGCAAGCAGTTTTCGCTGCAGTGTCATCCCAGTCGACTATCGAGACCTGGCCACCGCGTTCGGCCAACAGAATGGAGGCGGCCCGCCCAATGCCGAGAGCCCCGCCGGTTACAATGATCCTTTTCCCGTCAAATCTCATGCGGCCTCCTTTATTTCTGAAGCCAGCGACATTTGCGGACCCTCGTCCAGATCTTCAGGCGTTCGAGAAGGCGGAAGATGCTTGTACCAGGTGAAATAGAGAATAATGATCGATAAAACCGTTGTTCCCATTAGACCGAAGGCGACCGATAGACGATGCAGGATCAAATAGAGCGTAGAAATATAAAGAGCGGTAATGCCGACCAGAGCGATCAGGGTATTTATCACGTCGCGAGCAAAGGGCGATTGTTTTCTGAAATCCGGCTCATCAGAAAGAACTGCGGTTCGCGGCGGACTCCAAAATCCCGACGGCTGCACCTTTCGATAAAAGACCTTGAGCGTGTCGAGGCTTGTCGGTTCCGTAGAAAGTGAAACGACTAAGGTCAGGATCGACGATGCGAGAGCGATGACCGGGAATCCGATGTAGAGCGGCAGAGGTTCGTGCAGGTACGTCGTATCAAGTACCACTTGGCCAAGTGAAAGTATCATCCCGCCGAAAACGCCGGCGGCATATCCCCAACCATTCAATCGCCACCAATACCAACGAAGAACATTAGGCGGTAGTATGCCAGCGGCAAGCGTTCCGAATATCCAAAGAAAGGCGGAGTTGATCGAAGTGCCGAATACCGAAATTATCAAGCCGACGATGATCAGAAGGGCTGACGAAAAATAGCTAACGTGAACGAGCCTTTTTGCATCTGCTTTTGGATTGATGTAACGCTGGTAAACGTCCTTTACCAAATAAGCTGCTCCCCCGTTGACCGTCGAACTAAATGTTGCCAAAAACCCTGACAATAGCGCCGCCAGCATAAAGCCGACGAGGCCGACCGGCAGCATCGTACCGATGATCAACGGAAGAGCAGTTTCCGGGTCCGCACGCAATTGCTGATCCAACGCGGCATTCCCGATTCCCATAATGGCCATGATCGCGATCGCCATCGCGAACGGCCAGCGAACTGTGTGTATCAAGCCCCAAAGGGCGCCGAGTTTCGACGCGTCACGCTCATCCTTCGCGGCAAGAAAGCGTTGAAAATCATAAAGCTGTTCCGGCCCGCTCAGGCAGAGCAGGAAGCCCTTCAGCACCCAAACTGCCATCAAGGCACCGAACAGCGAATAGTCCGTTCCGCCGGAGATCACGCCCTGAAGGTCCGTCGGCTGCGTAGAGTTCGGAATGATCTCCATCCAGGACGCCGGCACAAGCGTTGCGAACTTCACCGCATCGAAGTGCATATAGCCGACGACGGCAAAGGCGATCGCGCCGGCGCTCAAAACGATGGTCTGCGCGATCTCGACCCTGACAATTCCGTGAAATCCGCCGGCAACGACGTAAATACCGGTAACGCCGAGGATCAAGATCGCGCATACCGTTGGCGAGAACGGTAAAAAGATCGCACCGAATTTACCCATTCCGATCGCACCGTAGCCGAGAAGTGCCGTAATTGTAAGAACGGCGAAGAGCGTGTAGGACAGCCTCGCCAGATCACCGGCACGGCCTGTGCCGAACCGCGTCATCATCCATTCCGCTCCGGTCATTACGTCGGAACGTCGGATCCATTTGCCCATATAGGCCAAATAAAAGGCTGTGATCGGAAAGCCCCACAGCCAATGAACCCACATTCCCTTTAGACCAAGTACGATGAACGTAGAGACGATCCACATCGTCCCTGTAATATCGAAGTATGATGACGACCCTGACATCGCGAGGGCCCACCATGGCAGTTGTCGTCCCCCGAGAAAGTACGACGACATTCCCTTAGAAGCGCGGCGCTTCATCGCGATGCCAATGCTCATTATCGCCGCTAGATACAGCACGACGATGACTTGGTCTATAGCGGAAAGAGTCATTGATCAGGCTCCCGATGGATTCTTGCTGCTGATACTTATTCCTGTGTGTTGAGAAAGCAACGACGATTCCTGCTTATGCATTATCGCGATTGTAGCAACTCGCCAAACTTCCAATGTGTCGGCTTACCTGAGCTGCTCTGATCCTTTCTCTTCGGCGTTGACTAAGTCATTGATACACTAGTTGATGGGCGCTGTCAACAGGAAATATCATTTTGGAGTGAAATCGTGTTTCGGCTAGGATAGAATGCCCGAAGCGACACAGTTCTGAAGAGCTATGGGAATCGCGCCGTAAAGGCTCGGGCGCTCAACGCTCGCCGGACGGATCGTAACTTGGTTCGGCGAGACGATATATCTACTTCGGACCTTTTCAACGATGACCGACTCAATGAGCGGCCACGCCGCGGTAATATTTCCGCCTATTACCACCGTCTCCGGAAAGATGCCGTGCACCAAGTTGCTGATTCCTTCGCCAAGATACTCGGCTGTGATCTTCAACGATTCGAGGGCCATTTTATCCCCGTCATTTGCCAGAGTGATCAGATCGGTGACTGTCACGAGAGGCTCACCCGGTTTTGCGGTGACCCGGTGATATCTTTCGACAGTCGCACGTTCAGACGCGAATGTTTCCCAGCAGCCGCGGCGGCCGCACGAGCACAATTCACCATTCGGGTCGATGCTCATATGGCCGAAGCCTCCGAGTCCGTGACGCGATCCAACGTGCAATTCGCCGTTTATGATCAAGCCGGTACCGAGACCCTCGACCACGAGGACGAAGACCAAGTTTTTGACCTTCGCCTCGTTTATCGGACCATACCAAAATTCAGAGAATGCGGCCGCATTCGCGTCGTTCTCAACAAAGACCGGAAGACCGAGGCGTTTTGAAAGGACGTTCCGAACGGGAACATCCTTCCATTCAAGGTTCGGGGAGATCTCGATCGAACCGTTCTCGCGGTCGATAAGTCCGGGCACGCTTACACCAATTCCGCCAAAACGCGCCTTGGAGTAGTTGTCATCGATGTGACGCTGAATCTCATCGCACAATCGGTCGAGAAACTTCAGTGGTTTGTTCGTGGTCAAGATGCTCTTTCGCTTCAATACTCGCCCATTGAAGTCGCTTACCGCGAAGATCGTATCGACAACCCCGATGTCTATCGCAAGCACGTAAAGACTTTCGGCGTTGATATAAAGGTTCTTCGGAGGCCGGCCGCCGGTCGAAGGCCCTTCCGTCCCCTCATGAACCAAACCGCCTTTGATCAAGCGATTAACGATCGCCGAGACAGTGCCCGCCCTCAAGCCTGTTTGTTTGGCGATGTCGGCGCGAGATATCGGCTGCTGGTCACGGATCAAGTGAAGAAAGATCGTTTGGTTGATATCCCTGATATCGTTGACCCCGACCATTCGAATTGAAGATCCGTTGAAATGTGTCATTTACTTAATGAAATTGTCCAATTATCAAGATCAGAGTGTTCTGCAGCTACCTTTCGATCTTCGCACCACTACGATTGACCATCGTTTCAAGGTCCGAGAGTGTAGCCGTCGAGGCGTCTCCCGGGCAAGTAACCGCATAGGCGGCATTCGCCGCCGCGATATCGGCGGATACCTGCGGATCTCGATCTTCCAAGATGCCGAAAGCTATACCCGCTGCGAAAGCATCCCCGCTGCCTATGCGGTCGAGCACCTGCACATTATCAAATCGATTACCGACAAAGGTCCTTCCGTTAAAGTATAGTGCGCCGCTGATGTTGTGCAGAGAGGCAGAAATAACGTCCCGTAAAGTGGTCGCGACCATCTTGAGCGATGGATGCCGTTCCATCATTGAACGTGCGGCAGTCTCGAATTCTGCGACCGCAAACCCTCCAAGGCCAGAGTCAAACCCTTCAACGCCGAACACGACATCGGCTTCGTCCAAGAGTATGCGATTGACTGCATTGGCCGCATCCAGTCCGCCGCGGCCTTCCCACAGTGAACTTCGGTAATTGAGATCGTACGATACGATCGAACCGTTCGCACGTGCGGCACGCATAGCCTCTTTCGCAACTTCCGGTGCGTTTTTAGACAACGCGGCGAAGATCCCGCCAGTATGAAACCAACGAGCTCCTTCCTTGGCGAAGACGGATGACAGCTCGAGCTCGGCCGGCTTCAGGTTTGAGATCGCCGTATTGGCTCTGTCAGAGCAGCCGACAGGTTGCCGCGTGCCGAAACCACGCTCTACAAAGTTGAGGCCGTTCCGCAAATTGCCGGAAATACCGTCAACTTCCCTCCAGATGATATTTGAAGTATCGACGGCGGCCTGCGAGATCAGATCCGCAACGAGCCTGCCGATGTGATTATCGGCAAGAGCAGTTAGAATTGAAGTTCGTGCGCCAAAGCAGTGAGCGAGGGTTCGAGCGACGTTATATTCGCCGCCTCCTTCCCAGACGCGGAAGTTGCGCGCCGTACGTATGCGATCCTCGCCTGGGTCGAACCTCAGCATAACTTCGCCAAGAGCAACAAGGTCCCACCGGCACTCATCTCTTTTTCGAACTTTCAGCATTGATCAAGTTTCGTGATCTTCACGCCCATAGCTGAGATTAAATTGAATCAGCAAAATTCGCAATTCACCACCGCTGGCGAGTAGGCTTTCACACTCACGGACGGTTTGCTTATACTCAAAGTCTCAAAAAGCCGACAGGGAGTGTAATAGAAATCGATGACAAAAGCCGAAACAATTTCGCGTATATCAAGGACCGGAGTGCTTCCGGTGGTCCGGGCAGGTTCTGCTGAGGACGCTCGCGGAGCTATCGATGCCATTTGTGAAGGCGGAATCGATACGGTTGAGATTACGCTGACGATCCCGAATGCGGTCGCACTTATCGCTCAGTTAGCTAGAGAGCGGCCGGATGTTCTTGTCGGTGCGGGAACCGTAATGTCGGCCGTTGATGCACAGCGTTGTATAGATGCAGGAGCGACATTTATCATCAGCCCGGCGACGGTTCCGGAGGTGATCCGCGTTTGTGCAGAGAATGAAACACTTGTTATACCTGGAGTGTTGACGCCGACGGAGATCACGACGGCCCTTGAACTCGGCGTCGATGTCGTAAAGGTGTTTCCCGTGAGCGCGGTCGGAGGAGCGGACTATATCCGGTCGCTTCGAGCTCCATTTCCTGATCTAAAGCTTGTTCCGACTGGCGGGATAACGACCCATACGGTTGGCGAATATATAACAGCAGGAGTTATGGCCGTCGGCCTTGGATCGGATCTGGTCGATCTTTCGGCCATCCGTGATAGGCGGGCAAGTGACGTAACGGCGGCAGCACGCCGCGTCCTGAATACAATAGTCGAGGCTCGTCAGTAGCCGCTATTGAAGTCCTTGATTGATATTCGCGAGCACCTCGCTCCCAGGGCAAAGCACGGCCTTTTCCAGCTGATTTAACGGGATTTCCGACGTGTTCAGGGTGGAATGAAGCTCCGTTGAATCCTCGTTTATGTAAAGCAATCCGGTCAGTACCTCTTGCCGTTGTCTGGCCTTATGAAGGGCCGTAATGGCCGAAAGCCGATCATTCGGGTCCCAATCCTTAGCAAGTTTGTGCAGGAAGATCTTCGAGCCGTCGTGCATCAGGAGATCCTGCACGCTTCCGGCCTCATACGTCGCTAAGATCTCACGGGAGATCGGAACGAAATCCACCAGCCCCGCAGTCTCCATATGTTCGCGAACGTAATCGTAGGATTTGGTCGAACCCGGATTATTATTAAAGGTTACACATGGACTGATGACATTGAGCAGTGCAAAGCCGTTGTGGAGCATTGCCGCTTTCATCAGCGGAACGAGTTGTTCCTTATCTCCCGAAAAACTTTGTGCAACAAATGTTGCTCCCAGCTCTATCGCCATTCCGGCAAGATCGATCGCCTCAAAAGGATTCACGCTTCCCGCCTTACTCTTCGATCCAAGATCGGCCGTCGCCGAATCCTGGCCTTTCGTCAGGCCGTAGCAGCCGTTATTCATCACGAGATAGACCATCTTCAGATTGCGTCTTATCGCGTGAACGAACTGCCCCATTCCGATCGACGCCGTGTCACCGTCGCCCGAGACGCCGAAATAGATCAGATCCCGATTCGCCAGATACGCACCCGTCGCGACCGACGGCATTCGCCCGTGAACGGAATTGAATCCGTGGGAGTTCGACAAGAAATACGCCGGAGACTTCGACGAGCAGCCGATGCCCGAGAGCTTTGCGACCTTGTGCGGCTCGATATTCAGCCCCCAACAAGCCTCGACGATCGAGGCGTTGATCGAATCGTGACCGCAGCCAGCACAAAGCGTGCTCAAGTTCCCTTCGTAATAGTCCACTGTGTACCCAAGCTCATTCTTGGGCAACGCCGGATGCCGAAATTTCGATCGGAGGTAAGTCATAGTCTCATTCTACCACGGAGTCGAAAACTAATCGCTGCCTTAGGCTAATGCTCGCACTCGCATCAACTCCCATCTCTTAAAAATCGCGATATTAGGTCCGCCGTCAAGTCGAGCATATTGTCTTCGGGCGCAGGGGCTTCGGCGGCTCCGATATATTGGCCGTGTCCCGCAGGAAGGATCAAAAGGCGGCAGTTTGGGATAAGGCGAGACATCGCAACTGTGTGTTCGGGCGTCGCAACGTCACGGTCGCCGGTAATAAGGAGCGTCGGCGATCTGATCGACCGCAAGATGCTGTCGTCCCAATCTTTGAATGTTGCCATTCGATCACGGTCTTTCTCAAACATCGTTTGCAGTTTCTTAGGATCGGGATTGACCCTCAAAAACTCATCCTTAAAAACTTGCGGCATAACATCGAAGGTTGCGTTGCGAATGTTATCGAGAAGACCCGGCTGCAGGCCTTCTCGCTTGTAAAAGGCGGAGGCAACGATCAGCCTATCCACCAGTTCAGGATGCCGATAAGCGATCTGCATTGCGGTGCTGCCGCCATTGCTAAACCCGAGAACGTGTGTTTTCGAAATCTTCAGATTGTGTAAAAGGGCGGCAACGTCGTCGGCATCCTGCTCAAAACTTTCGGGAGCGTCTCGATCCTCTGTACGGCCATGCGCCTGCAGTTCCACGGCGATGACCTTAAACTGCTTCGAAATGATCGGCAGCAAACGTCCAAAACTCGTCCTTATCGTCGAGCCGCCGCCATGGATCAAAACCAGTGGCAGGCCTTCACCGTGGATCTCGTAATACATCCGCATTCCATTTACCTTGGAATAACCGCTTTTGAAATTATCTTTCCTTGAACTCATTCCCGTGACCTTTCCGCCCTGTGCAAATGTCGCTACCCCAAGGAATATCAAACTGCAGATCGATATCCCGACGAGGATCTTCGCACGGTGTCTTATGTCGTCCAAACTGCTCTTCTGACTATTCGATCTCATAAACACGATATCCCCAAGGACGCCTGCCGACCTGATCTATCCAAATGTGTCATTCATTCTGTTGCGTACAATAGATGACGCTACATAATACAATGTAGCATAGATGCAACACGCATTGCAAGACATATTTTGTGTTGGTGCAAAAAAATTCCGGAGGCTGCTGCATCAAGAAGATAGGCTGCCGACGTCTCGAGACGGAAGCGGCAGCCCGTGTGGATCACGATTGAAGGGCAGAGGCTTATGCCCCCGGCGTGGGCAGCGCCTCAAACATGAAGGCAAGTTTCCAAGCGTCGCCTTCTTTGACAAAGAACGCGGTCTGGAAGAGCGACCCGTTCTTTTGGCCGTCGCAGCTTCCGTCGGCCTCGCCTTTGCCGGTCAGGATCTCAACAGTCGGTGAAACGGCAGATGCGAACGCGTCGGAGAACGAGGTTTTTGTAATACCTTCGCACTTCATATCCACGGTCCAGATCTTTATGACCGCGGACTGGCCGGAATGCCAACCACCCGCCGGATCAACAAAGGAAAGATCCTTGGTGGTATTCGACTCAAACCATTTAGCATCCTTGTTCTTAAAGGCTTCCCAGCCGCTTGAATGCAGTTTCCCCAGGGCTTCGGTGTTTGCATCGCCCTTCGACGCCTCTGCTGGTGCAGGGGCTTCTTCTTTCTTGGGCTCTTCTTTCTTGGGTTCTGCGGCCTTTGGCTCAGCTTTTTTCTCAGCTGGCGGCACGGCGCCGGTTTCGGATGCGGGTGGAGCCATGATCGGATTCTCTCCATGGAAGACAGCCTTCCATTTCTCACCGTCTCGCACGAATACACTCACTGCCTGGGTCGGGCTCGGCACTTTCTCGCTCTTGCCGTCGGGCCCGGCGCATGTACCATCGACCGTACTCTTGTAGCTAAGGACATAAGTGTTGTCGTCGATCCGGGACATCTGCGGCTCTGAACTGGATTGCGACTTAACGTCACATTTGTATCCAGCTATCATCTTTACGGATTCCGCCTTATTCGAACGATGCCCGTTTGAAAAGTCAACGAACTTGTCAGAAAGATTCTCTTCGAAGAATCTGGAGTCGCCCTTAGCCCAGGCATCTCCGAATTGCTTATCGAGAGCCATTAAGGCATCTGCCGTAGGTGCAGCTGCCGCGGGCTTGGCCGCATTGGCATTTGAGTTAGTGGTATTGGCCGTCGAATTCGCGGCCGGTGCTCCGCAAGCTGATAGTCCTAGAGCTGCCGCTGCCAGGAAGATCGCTAAACTTGAACGTTTCATGAATGGTCACCTCAAAGTTTAAGGAAAAACACTTATGGCCAGCCTCGACTGGCTCCCAGCCGACACCTTCAGCCAAGCTATTTCGCGGGAAGATGCGCTAAGAATACTCTCGTTGGTAATAATGTCAAGCCCAGAGAAAAGGCGGTTGAGTACCGTGAATATCGATGGTCCGCGAACGGCGGTCGGGTCGTTGCCTGGCCGGAGAAGTTAGAAGCGTGAAAGCGGATGTCGCAAATGCTGTTGCGGCAATGTAGAATAGTACTTAATCCCCTCCTCAGCCCTTTGTGAGAAGAAATGGGTTCCTTTGACACCGGCGTTCACGACAGCGTCGATATTCACTTTTAACCGTAAACGGCTTATGCAGTTAGGCCGGAAAATTCAGGGGTGTGCGAAGATCGCAGACTGCACAGGTGATGCCCTTCAGCGAGGCTTATTGAATAGATCTGATGTAATACGTGCTTGGGGGAAGATACTCTCAGGCCGCTATCCTAATCTCTCGATCGAGATCACGCGTGAATGTCCGCTTCGATGTCCCGGTTGCTACGCTTACGAGCCTGAACATTTGAATGGGGCGGGAAATCTTCGCGAACTCTCTGATTTTAAGAGCGATGAGTTGGTAAAGAAGGTTCTGGCTCTCGTGGACCATCACAAACCATTGCACCTTTCGATAGTCGGCGGTGAACCCTTGGTGCGTTTTCGCGAGCTCAATACACTGCTGCCGATCTTGAGTGAGAAAGGGATCGCTGTCCAATTAGTGACGAGTGCGGTGCGCGAGATCCCGCAGGAATGGAATTCGATCGACGATCTCTATATCGTCGTCTCGATTGACGGCCTTCAGCCTGAGCACGACGCACGGCGCAAACCAGCGACATACGAACGGATCTTGCGGAACATCGAGGGACACTCGATCACCGTCCACTGCACGGTAACTTCTCAGACCGCAGAACGAACCGGATACTATGAGGAATTCCTTGCATTCTGGTCGGCACGCGAGGAAGTTCGGCAGATCTGGATCAGCATCTTTACCCCGCAGATGGGAGCCGACGATGTCGAGATACTTTCGCCTGAAGCCCGCACACATCTGATCGACAGCATGGTCGTTCTGCGCGAACGATTCCCGAAACTCGTCTTCAATGACCTGGTAGCGAATGGCTATCGCCGACCGCCGAAATCGCCGAGCGAGTGCATCTTCTCACGGACGACACTGAATTATACGGCCGATCTCGTGAGCAAGGTTACGCCTTGCCAGTTCGGCGGGACGCCCGACTGTTCGCAATGCGGTTGTATTGCATCGAGCGGCCTAGCGGCCGTCGGTGACTATAAGCTGTTCAACCTTGTGCCGCTTAGGACGCTCTACAATGCGTCAGACCGGATCGGAAAGGCGGTCAGGCGAGTCTGATGCAGCTAGCTCAGGTCCCTTCACGCCATTGCGGTCTTTATTTGACCGTAGATGTTATCGGCTGTGATAGGTGTTCCGTCGTAGTTGAGCACCGAGATGAGCTTTGCCGGATCAGTGCCTAGTTCGATCATAATAAGGCTGCGGAACTGGGCATCACGATTTTGCTCGACTACAAATATCCGGTCGTGCGCCGCGACGAATTCGGAGAACGCCTCGCCGAATGGAAACGCCCGCGGCCGCATGGCGTCAACTTTAGTGCCGTCGGCTTGAAACATCTCCATCGCCTCCATTGCCGCGTACGTGGACGTGCCAAAATAGATGATCCCGTCCTTTGAACTCTTGCAGACGTCGAAACCGGCGGTTCGTTCCCCGGCCGCGATGAATTCCGGCTGCGGGACGAGGCTCTTTGCGGTCTTGAACTTTAGGGCAAGGCGATCGACGTTTCGTTTATATGCGTCACCGTCTTCTGTGTAGATCGCATACTCATCTCTTGAAGAGCCGCGTGTGGTGAATGCCCCGCGAGTTACGTGCGTGGCAGGAATGGTTCGGTACGGGATGCCGTCGCCGTCTATGTCGAGATAGCGGCCGAATCGGCCGTTGAAGCCGGCTAAATCCGCGCTATCCAGATCTTCTGCTGATCCGCCGTTGGTATTTGAGGCGCCGTAGATCGCATCCAGCTGTGCAGCAGAAAGCACTTTGCCGCGGTCATAGGCCTTCGAATCGTCCCACGTCAACTGATCTGTAATATGATCATTCATCCCAAGGTCAAGGTCCGTTACGATGATCACGGGCGTCTGCAGGCGTTCGGCCAGGTCGAATGCCATCGCCGTCATTTCAAAACATTCCTTCGGGGTAGCCGGGAGTAAGAGTGGATGTTTCGTATCGCCATGCGACGCATACGCCGTTGCAAGCAGATCGGACTGCTGCGTTCGCGTCGGCATCCCTGTTGAAGGCCCGGTTCGCTGGACATCTATTAGTACACTCGGAATCTCCGCAAAATATCCGAGGCCCAGGAATTCACTCATTAGAGAAACTCCAGGGCCGCTCGTCGCCGTAAAAGAACGAGCACCGTTCCACGAGGCTCCCATGACCATACCGATAGCGGCAAGCTCATCTTCCGCCTGGACTATCGCGTAATTGTTCTTCCCTGAGTCCGGGTCGACTCTATATTTCCTCGCGTATTTCGCAAAGGCGTCGACCACCGAGGTTGAAGGGGTGATCGGATACCACGCCGCCACGGTCGCTCCGCCGTAGATCGCTCCAAGTGCGCACGCCGAATTGCCGTTGTATAGTATCTTCCCCTTTAGAAGATCACGACGTTCAACACTCAATGTAAAACTCTCGGCCTTAAGATTGTCGAGAACCCATCGCTCACCGATCTTCAATGCCTTGATATTCGGCGCGATCAGCTTCTCCTTCCCGCGAAACTGCTCTCCGATGAGTTGTTCGATTACCGGGAACTCGATATTGAATAAGGCGACGAGGGCCCCAATATAGATGATATTCTTAAACAGCTGACGTTGTCTTGCATCCGTAAACTCAGCGTTAGCAAGCTCCATCAGCGGGATCGCGATATGTTCGATATCTGTGCGATCATATCCTCGAGGCAAGGGCTTCGAGCTGTCATAAACGAAGTATCCTCCGGGCATAACGTCCGCGTAGTCCTTTTTCATCGACTGTGGGTTGACGGCAACGGCCAGGTCGACACCATCCCGGCGCCCAAGATTGCCTTTCTCCGACACGCGCACCTCATACCAAGTGGGCAGTCCTTGAATGTTCGAGGGGAAAATATTCTTCGGCGTTACCGGTACTCCCATTCGAAAGACCGAACGTGTAAAAAGTGCGTTGGCTGAGGCCGAACCCGTCCCATTCACGTTCGCGAAACGAACTACGAAATCGTTGATCTTTGTCATCCTATGATTCTCTAACTAGCCGGTTGTGAATGCCGACACGCCTTCGCATCCGCTCATTGTTCCACATCGATTTTAGGGGTTAATTTGGGAAAAACAAAGGTCTTTGTGCCGCTAAATGACACTTTCCGACAAATATTTTTATCTTTATGATTCAAATCATATTGGATGGTTCGCTAATCTGGAAAACTGCAACCATTGGGTCATGTGAATATAGAATCCGGACCCCGTATTTGGAGTATTTTTACGGCGATATATCTATCAAGCAAGGTATCGCAAGCTGAATAGGAGCTCATAATGGAAATTGATGCTGCACGAACCGTCGCTGACTATGCCGTCGCATATCCGCCGGCGAAAAGGGTCTTTGAGAAATTAGGGATCGACTATTGCTGTCACGGCAAAAAGCCGATCGCCGAGGCGTGCGAAACAAAAGGGGTAACTCTTACCGAATTGTCCGATCTTTTAGCGGCCGAGGTTGCGAAGCCGCAGAACGGCGAGGCAGTCGAGCTTGATTTCGCGAATATGTCGCTTTCTGCTCTGTCAGACCATATCGTCCGTTGCCATCATAATTTTACCCGCGACGAACTCGACCGTATAGCCGTCCTCTTAAACCGGGTTTGCACGGTACATGGAGGAAACCATCCTGAGCTATTTGAGGTTCAGCGGATCTTCTCTGAGCTCAAGAGTGAATTAGAGGTCCATATGCAGCGAGAGGAGCGAATGCTTTTCCCGTACATCTCGCTAATGGAGAGTTCGTTCAATTTCGGAATGCCGAGGCCGCCCGCACCGTTTGGCACCACACGGAATCCGATAGCGGTTATGGTCAGCGATCACGATAAGGCGGCGGAAATGCTTCAGGCGATCCGCGATCTAACGAACGATCTTGAGATTCCGCCTGATGCTTGCTTTAAGTACAAGACGGTTTTCGCCGCAATCGAAGGACTTGAGAAAGATCTTCATCAACACATTCATCTCGAGAACAATATTCTCTTCCCGAAAGCGATCGAGATGGAAGATAGCGGTATGGTTTCGGATGCCCGAGCTCTCCAAGAACAGGCTTGCGGTGTCCACGAGCATGGCCAAGAATTCTCCCACTCGCACGAGCAAACGCACGTGCACTCCCACGGCCATGCTCAAATTCATTCTTGCGGCTGCGGCTGCGAGCATTAAGTCATAGATTCTCCCCTCTGCCAATGAAGCCTTGGCGTCTTTCATTCTGCTCCACAGAGTGAAAGACGCCATTTTTCATTCACTCTTGATGCTCCGCCCTACCTCTGTTCCGACGTGAAATTCCGCACAAGGGAGTATATCAATCCAATAAATGCGGCGCTCCACGCAAACAATGCCGCGTACACGAAAATTTGCGGGATCAGCATCAGTGAAGGAAAATCGATGGCCTTTGAAAGCTGGAAGGTGCAGACAGTGTACATTCCCAGCGGGAAGACCATACTCCAATACTGCGGATCGTACCTTATAGGAAGCTTCTTATATACGTGTCTCCAGAGGCCGAGGATGACAAGAAGCGGAACCCACCAGCTGCCTGCAGCCCAAAAGAAGAGTGTAAATCCCTTTAGGAACGGCACCAACTCTCCGATCAAGTGGAACTCGTTGCCCGCCAGGATCAGTCGTGAGGCAGCAAGGGTCGTGATAGCGACGGCACCCATATTGATCCAATATGGAGGCCCAAGGTTTTCGCGCGTGATCTCAAGAAAGGTAAAGCGATAGAAGATCAGAGTGATCAGGATCAGGTAGAGCATACAGCCGGTAAAAAACATACAGAGTGTGAAGAACAGAAACTCATGGCTGTAAGTACGGTAGTGAGCTGCTAGCAGGGTGCCTAGCACGGAAACTGATTGAGTGGCGACCGTGGCGATCAACCAAGTTCCGCTTATTCCCTTCTCGAGCGGCGGCTTCCCTTCCCGGATGGTCATCGCGGTGAAAAAGGCGTACGTAATGATGATCCACAGAACAAAGCCGATCACCCAAAGGTACACTGCAGGAGCGTAACTTTCGGCAACAAGGATGAGTTGGCTGCCGAGAACGCAGCAGCCGGCAACGACGGTCAAAAAACCCGGCCCGCGAAGATGATCAATAAGATCAGTTTCGATCCTATCGAAAAAGAAAATGATTCGAGTGACAAAAAGGACCGCCAATACGGCGAAGGCGATGATATTTACGTAAAGCAGACCCCAGGCAATGCCCGAATATCCCATCAAGTTCGCGGCCACTGAGGTTATTCCAGTGGCCATCACCATCGAAAAGTATCCGGGAAAAAGGTCGGCCGCGGCGCGCATAAAACGACCGTGGCGCGGGGCCGGTGCTTCTTTGTCAGAAGTCGCGGGGTTCTTTGTTGTCACACTTTATACAATTAAGCTCTTGACCGACTCGGCTGAGGCGGCCCTCGCTTGTAAGTACCCATTCTCGCACACGCAGCGGCGGATCGTGCCTAACATGCTGATAGTGACCGCAGGAGAGTTTGGCCATCCAATGGCCTTCATCGTCCATTTCAAAATCGCAAACCTTTTGTTTCATTGATGCTTCGCTTGGTGATTCCTACCGGCTTCCACCAAAAGAATATTGTGAGAGAGATCACGAAACATACCGCCGAAGCGAGACAGAGCGGCAGAAGATGACCAACCTCGTGTGCGAGGCCGGCTTCAACCGCGGCAGCCAAAACCCACATTTGAGCTATATTGATCATGACCAAAAGGGCGAGTCGGGCTTGAGCGACCGATCTCCTGCCCCTTGATACCGGTCGATTCGGAGTACCAAAGCCAACAGATCTCGCGGGTCTAAACTTCATTTCCGCGTACCTCCCGGTTGAACGCGACCACTTTACCGTCGCGAAATTCGACTTCGATCTTATCAAGCGGTCTTGGCGGCGGCCCATAGAGCACTTCACCGGTTGTCTCGCTAAAACCGCCTTCATGGCAGGGGCATTCCAGCCGCTTGTGCTCTTTCGAATAATAGACGGGGCAGGACAAGTGGGTGCATTTCTGACCGTAGGCCCGAAAATCGCCGGACGAAGTGCGGACTAGGATGGCCGTGTCTTCAGGACGAGGATACGAAAAATTAAGCGACGACCCCGGTGTAAGATTCTCCGCCCCTTCGATGGCGGCCGGTGCCAGAACTCGTTCTTTGGCCGCATCAAACGCCGATTTTGCCGAAAACCCAACGGTACCGACAAAGAATGTTCCCGATGCCAACACAAGGAAGTTGCAAAATTCCCGACGGGTAACTTCAGACTCCGCGTCCCTGTTATAAGGAAATTCTGCCTGATGTGAATCTGTTGCCCGACGTACGTCCAGCTCGTCAGAGGTCGGACAGGTTGTTGCTTCTGAAGCCACCATAGATCTGCATTCTCCTTAGGATCGGAACTCGTTCGAGTTATCCGTTTCGCCAATTTCGTTCTCTAACCACGATGCCTCATCGCCCGCTTTCGCCGAGAGGTGTTCTTCGAACTCCGAATCTCCTTCGATACGGATCGCATCTCCCTGATTCGTTGGCATCATCAAATACACCTTGGTTTCAACCTTTTGATTGCCAAAGTAGTGAATATTCACCGGTTTTGTACGGCGCAGCGGCACAACATCCTCATACTTGCCGAATGTAAGGGCACCGGTCGGACATACGCTTGCGCACATAGGTTTAAGGCCTTCCGACGAACGGTCGTAACACATGTCGCACTTCATCTGCAGGTGCATGGCCGAATTATATTTCGGCACACCAAAAGGACACGCATTGACACAATTGCGACAGTCGAGACAACGCGGCTTCAGCGCGGTCATCACAACGCCGTCTTCGTTCTGCTTAATGGCGTCGGCCGGACAAACTTGGGCACAAGTCGGTTCGGCGCAATGCATACAGATCGTAGGCATCGTTGCCGTGGATTCTCCGCGATCGAAGAAATCAACGAAGATCATCGAGTAGCCTTTGTGGGTTGAGCATTCTCGGCAGGCAGCCACACAAGATCGGCAGCCGATACACCGCTGCGGATCGACAAACATCGTTTCCTGCATTTATTTCCCCCTTTGCGCTTCGCTTAAACTCGATCCCTTACGGGCTTGTCCTAGTATAGGAAGTTCCCGCGACGCGATCTTTTCGATCTTGGCGGCACACGCCTTGAATTCCGGTATCTTTGACACCGGATCAAGCTTTGCGTTGGTCAAAAGATTCGCAGCCTTTGCATCTCCCCAATGGTAAGGAATAAAGATCGTGTCCTTTCGGATCGTCTTTACGACGAGAGCCGGAAAGATCCCTTCACCACGCCTAGAAATAACTTTTACGTTCTCGCCGTCCACAATGCCCATCTTCGCGGCGGTCTCCGGGTGGATTTCTACGTACGGTTCCGGACATTGCTGAACAAGGAATCCGATGCGCCTTGTCTGATTCCCGGATAGATACTGGTAGACAACACGTCCGGTCGTAAGAGCAAGCGGGTACTCGTCATCAGGCACTTCGGCCGGGCCTTTGTATTCGATCGCAAAAAACTTCGCCCTTCCGTCCGGGTGATAGAATTTCTTGTCCTCGAACATTCGCGGCGTACCTTTACTTTCTTCTGTGGGACAAGGCCACATCACACCGTTCTGTGCGTCGATCTTTTCGTATGTGATGCCATAGTAGTCAGCCTTACCGCCTTTGGAAGCTTCACGAAGTTCGTCGAATATCTCCCTCGGTGAATCGAACTGAAAATACTTTTCACGTCCCATCCGGTGTGCTATCTCTTTGGCTATCCACCAGTCCGGTCGCGCTTCACCGATCGGGTCTATCGCTTTATTGATCTTTACGACCCGTGCTTCGGCGCTCGCCGTTACGCCTTCATCTTCCGCCCACGTCGTTGTTGGCAGAACGACATCCGCGAACCTGGATGACTCGGACATAAAGAAATCGATATTGACGTAAAATTCCAACCCCTCAAGTGATCGTTGGATCGCATTAACGTCGGGCAGCGAGACCATACCGTTATTACAGGTGGAAATAAGGCCTTTGATCTCGCCTTCCCGCATCTTTTCGTACATCTCGACGACCGAGACGCCTGCCTCCGGCAGTTCGTCCTCCGGCAATCCCCAGAACTCGCACATATGTTTGCGGTCTTCCGGGTTTGTCATCGAACGCTGACCCGGTAGTTGGTCCGCTTTTTGACCATGTTCGCGACCGCCTTGGCCATTTCCTTGGCCGGTGATTGTTCCGTAGCCTCGACCGGGCTCGCCTATCTTGCCTGTTGCAAGAACAATGTTTATGTAGCTCAGGACGTTGTCAACGCCGTTCGAATGGTGCTCGATACCGCGGGCGTGGAGGATCATTCCCGTTCGAGCTTGGCCATAAAGGATAGCGGCCTTTTCAATTTTGGCGGGATCGATACCAGAGAGTTCACCAGCCCTAGAAGGTGGATATTTGTCGATGACAGCCTTCACAGCATCCCAGTCATTGGTGTGCTTTGAGATGAATTCCTCATCGATAAGGCCTTCGCGAATAATGACGTTCAAGAGGCCGTTCGCCACAGCGACATCGGTCCCCGGCTTGAGCTGCAAATGTATGTCGCCTTGGCGCGCAGTTGCGGTCGCTCGCGGGTCGATCACGATCCAGCTGCCTCCATTGTCGCGTTGCTGCCAAAGGTATTTGTTGAGTATCGGGAAGGTCTCTGCGCAGTTCGAGCCCGCTATCATCAAGACCTCGGCGAGCGGAATGTCGTCCCATGAGTTTGCAACGCGGTCAACGCCGAATGCTTTATTGTTTCCGGCGGCGGCGCTGACCATACACAGACGGCCGTTGTAATCGACATAGCGCGTGCCGAGTCCGAGTCGTGCGAACTTGCCCATCACGTACGTCTTTTCGGTCGTCAAGGAAGAACCCGAATAAACACCGATAGCATTCTTGCCGTGTTTTGCCTGAATCTCTTTAATACGCGAAACAACGAGGTCGAGAGCATCATCCCAAGTCGCACGCTCGAAGACACCATTTTTCTTGACGAGCGGGTAAAGCAGGCGGTCCGGATGATGTATCTGAAGATAGGCTGTTACACCCTTTGGGCAAAGCTTGCCCTCGTTGACCGGAAAGTCATATCGCGGTTCAAAACCAATGACCTCCTCATTAGACACCAACAGATTCATCCCGCACTGGACGCCGCAGTACGGGCAATGGGTCGGCACCGCACGATCGATCTTTCGGTCAGCAAGCCAACCATCGATCGGCGCGTCATAGAGATGCGGGCCGTATTTCTCGATTATTTCGCCAAGATTCTCAACTTTAGACATTCGGTCCTCCGACTCTGGAGCCAAAAAAGACAGGTTCAGCCTTGTCAGGGGCCTTTGCATATGCGAGTCCTCGCATCACACGCTTGCAACGCGGGCAGTAATCCTGCAGGGTGTGGCCATTCTTCAAGCGATAATCATATCCAAGTTCGTTGACAAGAAGCTTGAGATCGTCCATCCACATCTTTCCGACAAAGCTCGATCTGCACCGTGGGCAGACCGCCTGTTCCATTTCCGCCGATCGATTTTGATAGAGTTCCACGCCAACCGACGCCGGTCTTTGAACGATGTGGAACAGTTTTCCGAACGGCAGGAAAAACAGCGTCATCACGACAAGGGCTTGGTGCGATAGCGATATGAAGGAATACATATAGCCTTGGAACCAGAGACTCGAGGCCGTCAACATCAACCCCGAGACCGAGATAGCGATAAGAAGCAGATGCGGAACGAAATCCAGCAGGAATTGCTGAAGGGCGATCGCACCGCGGTCATTCAAACGCCGATGGATAGCGATAGCACACCCGATCATTACCATAACGGCGGAGATGTCGAGCCCATGGAAGGTTATCCATGCGATCAGACTTCGGCCGTTCATCATTATCAGCGGAAATCCAAATAAGTGGGCCCGATAGCCCATATCGCCTTCGAGGGTGAAATGCACCCAGCCAAATACGAGCGGGAAGGTTATCGCCGCAGCAAGGATACAGCCCCACATGATAAAAAAGTGCATTATCCAACGCTGACGTGCACGCTTAAAGATAAAGCGTTGCTCGACAAGGTTAGTGGCGATGCTCCCGACCGCGCTCTTCGCACTCTTACCGAATTTTCTGCGATTGAAAAAAAGCTGGAGTCCCCGTTTGAAATAGATCCGGGTTGCGGGTCGTTGAAGCCAAACGGCGTATCGAAACGCGATCGCCCCAAAGGCAACGACACTTGCGATCGTATATCCAAAAAGAGCCGAATCGAAATTCTCAAGATTTCGCGAGCCGATAATGACAAGGGCGGTAAGGACGATTGACGAGACCAAACCGATAATGGTCGGGTTCTTATAACTAAGCTTCTGCGGAATTGGCCGTGCCTCCATTTCGCTCTCCCTCCTGCGGATTGGCAGGACAAACCTTGTAAATGACCGATCCGCTCTTGTCGGATCGCCCCGGGACTAACAGCTTCCAAACAACAGATTCTACACTTTAGTTATATATCACTCTGGACAAAGAGCAAAATATGACAAAAGTCATAAATTTATACTAAATACCCACAAGGAAGTGCTTATTTCTCAAACGCTTACGGGTAGGAGAGTCCGTCGGAAACCTTACAAAAATATCAGCCTTCGAGATGAGATGACAATCCATCGATCGAGTCGATCATGATCTTGCCGCGTACGATCCTAATGTCGCCAATGGCGGCAAGATGCCGGATCGTCCTAATTGCCGTTTCTGTGGTCAGGCCCGCCATTCTGGCAATGTCTTCCCGTCGAAGTTTGACCTTGTGCGGAGGTTCGTCGCTTGATGCAGTAAACAATCGGATCAGCACGCCTGCTATCCTTTGTTCGGCAGAACCACCCGCAAGGGTCCTGATCAACGCCGTCTTTTGGCGGAGCATCGACGACATCCAACGCAGCAGCGTCAGGGTGAATTCAGGCGACTTCTCGAGAAGCTCAAATACATCGTTGCGGTGAAGCAGTAGGATCTCGGATTCTTCGAGCGCATATGCCGACGCGGGGTAAACGTCGCCATCGACGACCGGCGGGACCGCGAACATCTCACCCGCACCGAAGATCCCGATTATCACTTCCTTTCCCGGTTCCGGAAACTGCACCATCTTCACGCGGCCGCTTAAGATGATCGGCAGATATTCGGCTTCTTCCCCGACGGCAAAAAGCTCTTCGTTCGGAAAATAATGACGGTGGTTGCCGTGGGTTGTCAGGTTCTCCCGAAGTTCTTGACTCGCCGTAGCGAGTATCGGCGTGACCCGACGAGGATTGTTAGACTTTGTCATTTGCACAGCGGCCACTTAGTTGATCGGCGCGATCAGACCTATATGACCTTAGTCATATATTGCACCTCGCAAAGCTGATATCGTAATTTAAAAATGCAGATTCTTCGCGAAGGGAGGCTACGCCAAGCTTTCGAGTCCGTCGGTTGATCGCCTTATGCTGACTATAATTTCTTTGTTTTGGGCCGGAATGATCGCGGCGATCTCTTTCCTTGAGGCACCGCTCAAGTTTCGCGCTCCTGGAATAACCCCGGCTCTCGGCTTGGGCATCGGCAAACGTGTTTTCACGGCGCTCAATCGCATCGAGATCGTCTTTGCCATCATTGTTGTCGCAACTGCCGCGTTGACACGGCGTTCATTCGATTGGCCGATCGGCATGCTCTCTATTGTGATCGTGATGCTGGTCGCGCAGACGATCTGGCTGCTCCCTAAGCTAGTTCGCCGGGCAGACGCGGTCATTGCGGGCGAAAATCCACCCAAAGGCCGTCTTCACGTCGCCTTCATCGCTGTCGAATCAGCAAAACTCATCCTTCTTATTGCTGCCGGCGTCGGGCAAACGATAAAAGGTTAGGCTTCCAAAATTTTGCCGCCTACTTCTTCTGCGGCTCTGCGTTGAGAAAATCCCCAATCATTGGAATGATGATGGCCATGCGGTTCATCAGCGTTACGTGGGTAGTGTTGGGGATGATGGCAAGCCGCGATTCCGATCGCGGCATCATATCGCCGTGAATATGGCCGCCGCCTTTGAGGCTGTACATTTCCGCGATGTGCTCGATCCGCACTCCGTCGGCATCGCCGAAGATGAAGAACATTGGAGCTTTGGTGACTTTGAATTTATCGGCGCCGAAATCCCACGGACGCATGGCCGCCGCCTTGATGTGATTGAAAAAAGCCGGGAAGCTGCCGTGCACCGGATTAAGCTTCTCCCGCTCGGTTTCGGCAGGCGTGCCTTTCATCATCTCCACATTGAAGTTCGTCCAAAAGTCGTTCGCTTCCTTGACCCAACCGTCGCGGCGGATCGGGTGCGAGATGCTTACGACTTTCCGTACCTTTTCCGGATGGCGGATCGCACACATCATCGCCGTGCCCGCACCCAAACTGTAACCGACAATATCCGCCCGTTCGATCTTCAGATAATCGAGCAGCCCCGCCACATCGTCCGACAAATTCTCATAAGTAATATCGCGTTTGATATCCGCCGTCCGCCCGTGCCCCTGCATCTCAACCGCGATCACCTTCCGCGTCTTCGCAAGCTCATTGATCAACACACTCCAGTTGTCGTCCGAGATCGCCATAAACGCCCCATGCAACAACACCACCGGCTCGCCCTCGCCGTGTATCTCGTAATAAATCTTCAATCCATTAACCGGCGCATAACCCGTTACAGGTTTCTGCTGCGCGAACGCCGAACCGGACAGATGTATTGTAAGAAGCAAATACAACGTCAGAACCGGGAGCGATAGCGACTGGGTTTTTCGGGTTTCGGCATTGTGTGAGTTAGAAAAGATCCGATGGTTTTTCATATCAGTGTCCTCTTAGTTGTCTATCGATCATCATTCAAGAACCCAGTCGCTATCGCTCCCGGTTCTGGCCCGCTACTCGTCCTCGTCTATCTGAGGCGTGCCGGTCTTTATCTCGCCGTCGCGTTCGTAGGAGGCGATGATGATTCCTTTTGGGGCGACTTGGGCCTGGGTTACTTTGAAGGCCGCGGGGATCGTGCCGTCCTGGAATAGGCGTTTGCCCTGGCCGAGGGTGACGGGGATTATCATTAGCTCGAGGCCATCGACGAGATCGTTTTTGAACAGCGTCTGGAGCATATCGGCGCTTCCCATTACGTGCAGATCGGGGCCGTCGGTTTGTTTTAGCTCGCGGACCTTTTCCGCAAGGTCTCCGCTCAAAAAGACGCTTGGCTGCCATTCGCTCGAATCGCGCGTGTTCGACGCAACGTACTTCGTCGCGGGCATGCAGTTCGGCCAGAAGTTCGAGTGCGTCGGCCAATATGTTTCCCACGAGGCAAAGGTCTTGCGCCCCAATAGCAGATCCACCGATTTGCCCAACCGCTCCTGCATCACCGCCCCCGTCACCTCATCCGCAAACGGAAAAAACCACCCGCCCCACCTAAACCCATCGCCCTCATCCTCGTTCTGAATCACACCATCAAGCGTCATAAATTCACATGCAATTATTTTTCTCATATCTCTCCTCTCGCCCTCAGATAATATCGCGATCAACCGATCACAATCCACATTATGCAATCAAACGGTTGCATATGCAAGTCGGCAAATCGTTTTTTACGTCGCAGATTGGTTTTTGATGTTTTGATGCGGATTTTACGACCGATGCTGGGTCAGTTGTCGGTTACAGAGTGAATCCGGGGACGTTGTTTAATTCCTCGACCGCGTAGCGGGCTAATGACTTTAGCCGTGGACGTTTGTCCACGGAACGAGGGAACAGAAACATCACCGTCGCGTAGCGACGAATGAATACCGTGCCAAAACGTACATTCGTCATTAGGGCATATCCCCCGAGCGAATCAATCAAATACATATCGTACATCGTAATCGATACCGTTCAACTTTAGCATCGAGATATATTCGTCCTCGAAGCATTGCTTTTGATGGTGTTCGTGTTGGTTCGTGATGTATTCAACGACATCCGGGACATTTGATCTACTCACGCTGAATACACCGTAACCGTCTTGCCACTCGAACTTTGCAAGCTCGGGAAATGTCTTGCGTATCCATCGCGATGATTCGCCCTTGATCCATTGCACGATCTGGCTGGGCGCTACCTTCGGCTTCGCTAAGATCAGAATATGAATGTGATTCTCAATACCGCCAACTTGAACGGCAATGATCTCATGGTTTCTTGCGATGCCACCGATATATGCCCAGACACGCTCTTCGATCTCAGGGCTGATGAGATCGTTGCGGCCCTTGGTGCTGAAGACCATGTGGTAGAAGAGATTTGAATATGTATTCGCCATAGAATCAAATGTCGCTACGCGACGAGGGTTAATTATAACCGAGCCACCGTGGACAAACGTCCACGGCTAAATTCGATCCGTCGCTATGCGACGCAGGACTCAGGCATCATTCTTATTCTCAAAGCCAAATCGGATCGCGGCTTCGAGGGTGTTGGGGTTTATGTCTTTTAGGGATTTGAATCTGATGCAATAGCCGGTGACGGTGGCTTTGCCGAGGGTTTTGGCGTAGGTGTCGCTCAGGTATTTCTTGTCTTCGATACCGAGGATATAGACGGAGATGCCGGTTTTGTTCGCGCTCAGGCCGATCTGATAGAACTCTTTCGTAATTCCATCAGCATATTTATGGGGCCGCGAGCCGTAGCCGATGTTCGGATTTGAAACGACCTTGCCCTCGCTGTTCGTGCCGTCCAGGAACCATAGTTTGCATTTCGGCTCTACCCGCAGGATCATCCGGTGCAACGCCTCAACGTCAGCACGTTTTGGTTCTGGCAGACTGGAAATGTAGTTGTTGATCTGGTCTTTGACTTTCATAGAAATTTCTCGTGAGGCTGCTTTAGCAGTCTCCCGCGTTTTGCGGCAATTAGCCACGTCGTTTACGGCGTGGTGTGAATACGAGTGATCTAACGAGAACGTTTCTGGCGTCATAGAACCGCCAGTGCTGCGGAAACCCGCAACCGTAACGTCCTTACAGCCACTGGCTTAAGCCGCCGGAATTAAGCCCGTTGAAACGGGCTGGAAAATCTGTTGCCGCATCTACCACGCCGTAAACGACGTGGCTATGTGCCCTTCGGGAAAGCCTCGTGAACGAGGCTTCGTGGCAATGCGATTGTCGCCCGTTGGCTCGTGATAGAGTTCCGAGTAGTAATTCCAGCTTGTTCAAGGCCCCAGCGGTTTCTGAATGAAATCAATCTCAATCACTGTTTCCCGACCGGCAATACGCCAAGCTGCCTCATAACCGTCACAAAATCGTAGTATTCCTGGTACCTCGAAATCTTTCCTCTACGAACGTCGATGACGCTGACGCCGCGGACAGAAAACGTTTTGCCCGTTCTAAACAAGCCTTTATCGGTCCCGGTCCAAACCCATTCCACAAGTCCACCCCCTTTGTAGTAAGTGCTGCGAACGACGGTGAGCCTAAAGTTCTCAATGTCTCGAAATGCGCTCGTGACCCATTTCCGGACCTGGTCTCTTCCGCTGTGGACCTCGCCCGCCGCGACGTCCTCATACACTGCGAAATTGCCAAAAGCCGCGACAACCTTTTCAGCGTCATGCGAATTCCATGCAGCGAACAGACGCTCAATGGCTTTCCTGTCATCTGAGAATTGGGCCTTAGAACGAGACTGTGCTGCAATGGTGACCGGGAGTACCAAGAATACCGCTATCGAAATAGCACCGACGATGCTGTTCATCCGTCTATGCATCGTTACTGGTTTTCTCATTGTTTAGCCTCCTATCCTCTCCGATAACTTTGCGAGCAGTTCTTCCAGATTGTCGATCTGTGCCATCATGCCTTCTTGGAAGCCCATCTCGATCATTCGTTCGAGGCGTTCGAGGGATTCGTTGTAGATGGAGATGTGAACGGTTGTCGAGCCGTTTTGGTCGATAAAATCAAAGTTCCAATCGGAGCCCGGCAGATCGGGATTCTCGTCCGCGTCGGCGAAGGTGTTGAAGAGTTTGAAATTGGTTTTTGGCGTAATGGAAGAATATTTTTGAAGCACCCAACGCTCGACGCCCTCGGGGCTGACCATTGCGTAGAATCTTCGGCCGCCTACACGAAAATCCATAACCTTTGTTCGTGAACTATAAGGTTTTGGCGCCCACCATTGGTCGAGCAATTCGGCCTTCGTATAAGCATCCCAAACCAACTCCGGCTCGGCCGCAAATTCTTTGGTGATCGTGACCGTTTTGGTTTCTTTGTTGACGATAAATTCCATATTCATATCCCCAATTATAATGCTCAAGCCAGTTCCGAATCCGCCAACGGCGGCGCATAGCCCCGTCCAATAGAGGCTGTGTCAAAACTCGCTTCAACCGAGGCTTCGCCGCTCTATTTGCGGAAAAGCTATGCTTTTCCGAAGCTCGTTGAATCTCGACGCGGCTTTGCCGCCGATGCCGCAAACCATTGATGTCATTGGCGTTATCGGGCAACCACAGGCGGCAAAGCCGCAGGCTGACTGATAGGGCCGGAACGGAAAAGCACAGCTTTTCCGCAAATAGACGGGCATAGCCCGGTGAAAAATCCAGTTCTGACACAGCCTCTGAACGACGGGGCTATATGCCGCTTCGCGGACGACCGACCGCTAGATCTCATTCGTTTACGGCTTCATAGCCGCCAGCACCTCGTCGAGCTGCTTGTAGTTCATCTCCATGCCTTCTGTCATGCCGGTTGCGAACGCTTCGTCGCGGTCGGCCTTTGAGGCGTATTTGATAGACGTTGACACATTCGTAACGCCGTTGACCTCGTCGAACGTCACGGTGATGATCGACGGTTCACCGCCCATCGTGATACCCATGTTGCCCGGATCGAAAGCTTGCGTATGCACGATCTTCGAGTGCGGAACGACTTCCATGACCTCGCCGGTGAACCCGAACTCCATGCCGTCCTCGTCATTGCGCCAACGCCATTGATACCGGCCGCCGACGCGCATATCCATCTCGCAAACGGGCATCGACCAACCGGCGTGGCCGCCGCACCAGCGACGCAGCAGTTCCGGTTCCATATACGCGCGCCACACCAGTTCGGCGGGAGCATCAAAGCTCCGTTTTACGAGAACCTCGGTATCTGACGGCAGGCTTGCTTCGGCTGGTTTCATTTTTTTCGACCCTGTTTCTTTTGTTGCTTTAACTCGGCAAGCAGCACATCAAGCTGTTCGAACCGGCTTTCCCAGATCTTGCGATATTGCTCTAACCATTCGTCGATCTGTTTCATCTTATCGATCTCCAGCCGGTAATAGATCTCACGGCCCTGTTGGTCCTGCGTAACAAGTTCGCACTCGGTCAATATCTTCAAATGCTTCGACACCGCCTGCCGCGACGTATCAAAATGCGCCGCGATCGCATTCGGCGTCATCGCCTGCAACGCGATCAAAGCAATGATCGCCCGCCTGGTCGGATCAGCAATGGCTTGGAAAATGTCTCTTCTCATGGTCTGGAAAGTGATTATGCAACAATACGGTTGCATATGCAAGCGCAAACTAGCGGAATAGTAAATTTAGCGAGCGAGGACTTACCTGACTGGGTTTTATGGGATCACGCCACCTCAAAAAACGGCGGCTCGCTTGTCATTTTGCGTTTCGCGGAGTTCTAAGAAGTAACTTGAAACGCTCCGGAAACGCTCCGTCTTGATTATTTAGGAGCAACAACTGGTTTGAGCGGAGTCTTGAAGTCCCATGTCTGCTTCCGGATGAGCGTGACAACGGGCGGTTCAAGAGTTCCTTCGTTATTGGTGACAGTAATAAAAAATCCGCGAGAGTCTATTGTGGCGAAAGTTTCCTTGAACTCTTTTTTTCCGCTAACCTCGGTAGGTTTATAGATCAAATATTCCCGGTAAATATTAACCTTCTCACCGTCGAGTGTTTTATCTTCAACGCTGTACTCAGCACTCTCTGTCTCCCTTCGTCCATATAGTCTGGTAGGGCCGCCACATTCATACTTCTGCGGCCCTTGCCAAGAGGTGCCGTCAAAGCTGCAATAGACCTTTCCGAATCCGACACTCACCTGAAAACTAGTGGATTTCTTCCCATCCTTGAGAATCGTTCGAGTTATGCGTTGGACACCCGCGGCCTGACGCTCATTGGCGATCGATTCGGACGAGATCTTCTTGCCGTTCGCATACTCATCTACAATGACGGTAAAGATAAATGGAAATGCCGCGTTGGTTTCGGACACGGCATACTGGAAAGCGCCCTGGTAATCCGCGGCCGAAGTCGGCTTGGGCTGAGCAGCCGAGTTCACGGCGAATAAGACGATGCTGGCGATCAACAGGAGTAATTTCATTTCATTATTCTAGCTCATATTGAACTCGTACTACTTTTCGGAGTGTCCATTCGTCGGCTCATAGTAATGAATAACTACGCCGGAGCCAAATGTTTTGGTTGTTAGGAGTTTGAGATCAATTCTATCCGTGATGTTCTTGAACAGCGGCAGGCCGCTGCCGACTATTGTGGGTTGAATGCCGAGTTGATATTCATCGACAAGTCCGAGGTTTGCTAGCTGGACGATCATACTCGGGCTGCCGACGAAGATGTCTTTGCCGGCTTGCTGTTTGAGATCCAGAAGTTCTTCTTTGTCGATCTCCCTTTTAAGTTCGGTATTTTTCCAATCGACGCTTTCAAGCGTACGGGAATAAACGATCTTTTGAACATCATCTATCGCCGCCGCAAAATCATCCGTCGCCTTATTGCCTGTCGGATTCTCGACGACAGTCCGCCAATATTCCATTAACTGAAATGTTGTCCGCCCGTAAATAACCGCGCCCGCATCAAGCAATAGTTCGCAATAATGCTGATGTATCTCGTCATCCGCGCCCATCGCCGTGTGATCGCAAAACCCGTCAAGCGTCATATTCATCGCGGCGATCAGTTTTCTCATACGTGTGGAACGCGTTCTCGGCCGCGTAGCGGGTTCCTTTTTTCTCCGCGTCACCAAATAGCCCGGTCGCTACCGCTCCCGGTTCTGACTTGCACCATTCTTTTCGATCTGGACGAGATTGCCGACAACGGTTGGGCCGTATTTGTGTCCGTCGGCTTTGGTTACGTTGTACCAGAAGGCCTGCATGTCCCAAGCGGCTGTTGGGCAGCGTTCGGCGCAAAGGCCGCAGTGTAGGCAGACATCCTCGTCTTTGACCATAACTCGGCCGGTCTTGAGGCCGTCTTGCACGTAGATCGCCTGAGCGCGATTCTCGGCCGGGACCTTCGTGCGTGAGCGAAGATCTTCTTCGTCGCC
The DNA here is from genome assembly GCA_937873515.1 of uncultured Acidobacteriota bacterium. Lineage (GTDB taxonomy): Bacteria > Acidobacteriota > Blastocatellia > Pyrinomonadales > Pyrinomonadaceae > OLB17. The sequence continues at coordinate 204,180 of CALMYB010000006.1, read as the reverse complement.
GTCGCGAATGAAAGAAATACAGTTCGTCGGGCAAATGTCCACGCACGCGTCGCACTCGATGCACTTAGGAGCCTCGAAAACCGTTTGGACGTCGCAGTTAAGACACCGCATCGCCTCTTCATAACCGGCGAGCCGATCGAAACCAAGTTCGACCTCCTGCTTGCGGTTCGCGAGAGTCTTTGTTTTCGGAGCTTGAGGGACGACGAGGCGATCGTATTCGTCGATCTTGCTGTCGTAGGCCCATTCGTGTATGCCCATCTTCATCGAGTGAAGATTGACGAACGGCGAAGGGCGATTTGTTAGTATATTCTCGCCGTTGCAAAAAAGGTCCATTGATATCGCGGCCTGGTGGCCGTGTGCGACGGCGGTGATAACGTTCTCCGGTCCAAAAGCGGCATCACCGCCGAAAAAGACCTTAGGGTTCGTCGATTGGAAGGTCGTCCGATCGACGATCGGCATATCCCATTTGTCGAAATCGAGGCCGAGATTGCGTTCGATCCACGGAAAGGCGTTCTCTTGTCCGATCGCGACAAGAACATCGTCCGCAGGATAAAAGACCTCAGCTTCGCCTGTCGGAACGAGAGAACGCTTTCCATTCTCGTCATACACAGCCTTGACCTTCTCGAACATAACGCCGGTAAGTTTGCAAGTCGGTTTTGTTGGCTCGACCGGTGCAGGAATGTCATCGGCCTGACCGCGGCCTGCGCTCGGATCGGGAATTCCGGGATCAGTTCCCTTTCCGCGCGTCTCTCTTTCGACCGAGCAGCTGCCGTCGCAATCCGCTGTATGTTCGATCACAAAGGATTTTGGAACATGATTGTCGATGATCGGGATATCCTCGTGCATCGCGTCCTCTTTTTCCCATGGGCTCGCCTTCATCGTCTCGAAAGGTGAGCGGACGATCACCTTCACGTCCTCGCCGCCGAGACGACGCGCCGTTCGGCAGCAGTCCATTGCAGTGTTGCCGCCGCCGAGGACGATCACGGTCCTGCCGATCTTGCTCGTGTGCTCGAAAGCGACGCTTGCCAGCCAGTTTATGCCGATGTGAATATTATCGTCGCCTTCTTGGCGTCCCGGGATCTTCAACTCGCGTCCGTGCGGTGCTCCGGTTCCGACAAAGACCGCGTCGTATCCGGCATCGAGAACATCTTTTAGCGAAGAGACGTAGTGCTTGAAATGAGTGTGAATGCCAAGGTCGAGGATGTAGTTGACCTCTTCGTCGAGAACGGTTTCCGGCAGGCGGAAAGAAGGTATCTGCGACAGCATAAAGCCGCCGCCTTTGAATTGTTCGTCGAAGAGATGGATCTCATAGCCGAGCGGCGCAAGATCGCGCGCTACTGTCAGCGAGGCCGGTCCGGCGCCGATCAAGGCGATCTTCTTGCCGTTCGGCGTAAACGGTGCCTGCGGCATCAAGTGTTTGACCTCGTCGCGATTATCCGCGGCGACGCGCTTCAAGCGGCAGATAGCGACCGGTTCTTCGTCGATCCGTCCGCGTCGGCACGCCGGTTCGCACGGGCGATCGCACGTTCTGCCCAAGATGCCCGGAAAGACATTCGAGTCCCAATTGATCATATAGGCCTCGGTGTATCGGCCTTCCGCGATCAGGCGGATATATTGGGGCACTGGCGTATGCGCAGGACACGCGTATTGGCAGTCAACGACTTTGTGGAAGTATTCAGGGTCGGCGATGTTCGTGGGCTTCAAGGTAAAAGTTTCCTCGCGTCAGGATGATTGCTAGCGCTTGTATTCTAAGGCACAAGGCGAAGGCCCCGCAAGGATTTTGAGAATAAATCTCCATTCCGGAGAGAATTGAAGTAAACTGAGAACGGTAATGCCGGACTGCCGGCTCGGAGCATTTCTTGCTTTAGCGGCGAATTCTTCTTTAAATGACACACGTACTCTTTGCGGCCACGCTCGATGCGAACGGCCTCGCGATCTACACCCTTGTCTTCATCATCGGCGCCTGTATCGGCAGTTTCCTGAACGTCGTCATCTACCGCGTACCGGCGGAAAAGTCGCTATTGACGGCGTCGGCATGCCCAAAGTGCGGTAACTCGATCCCTTTTTACTACAACGTCCCGATCCTTGGTTGGATCATCCTTGGCGGCAAATGCGCTAGTTGCAAGGCTCCTATCTCGTGGCGGTATCCGGCGATCGAGTTGCTTACGGCACTGCTTTTTGTCTGCGTTCTATGGAAGGTTGGCCTCACCGCATACTTGCCGGTCGCACTCGCGTTTACGGCGACGATGATCGCACTGATCTTTATTGATGCGGACAATATGATCCTGCCGAACGTGATCACCTATCCGCTCTTTGTTATCGCTGTGATCATTCGCGTTGCTTATCCGCTTGCGTTCGGCGACAGCTATTTTCCCGACACCAAAGTTACTCCGATCAGCGGTCTCGAGTTCGCAGGACTTTCACCTTGGATGATCAGCTTGGCAGGAGCGCTGTTTGGAGCGGCTATCGGCGGTGGTTCTCTTTGGCTGATCGGTGTCGTTTGGAAGGTCCTCAGAAAGGTCGATGCAATGGGGCTTGGCGATGTAAAGCTTCTGCTCGGTATCGGAGCCCTGCTCGGTTGGAGATCGACTCTCCTGACGATCTTCTTAGGTGCGTTCTCAGGTGCGCTCGCGGGAATCGGGCTTCTCCTAAAGAGCAAAGACAAAGATCTGCAGACTCAGATACCGTTCGGAATCTTCTTAGGTATCGGTGCGATATTTTCGCTCCTGTTCGGTGAACAGCTTATCGGTTGGTATCTTGGACAGTTCTACTAAGCCGAGGCCATCGAGCGCTGAACGCATTCTTTTGAACAATAGAAAGTATTCCGGTCGAACCTGATCGCCGCGGAGGTGTCGATCCAAGTTCCGCAGCCAGCGCACGACCGTAGCTCGCGCGATGCTTGATCCTTTATTTGCTCGCCTGGTTGGCCGCCCTGCGAATTCCCTTTCATTTCCTTCAGTGCTCGGCCAAGAGCGAGTATGCCTGCGATCTGCTTACGATATCTTAGGGCCGTCAGGCCGAACAGCAGGAAAAGGACAAAAAGGATAAAGGCAGCTTCTCTCATTGGATCGGCTGGGCCGCTTTCTTTTCGATCTGCGAATCGAGCAGCGGAAGAGCTTCGTTATTGCCGTTAATACCGCGAAGCTCATCGGTGATCTTCTTTGCTTTCTCAAAATCGCCCTGACGAATGTAAGTCTGGGCGAGATACTGCAACGCTCTTTCCTGTTTAGGATTTGTTTTCAGGGCCTTTTGGAATTCCGTTACCGCGCGAGCGAGGTCCGGCGGATCATCCAAAAAGAAGGTCAACGCGTAGTCGGCATGCACGTCGGCATCGTCTGGTTTCTCCGCGATGGCCTTTTCGTAGGTTGCCCGGGCCTTTTTCATCACGGCAGGATCCTTCTTGAAAAAGCCGGAGTCGAAATAGGCGTTGCCGAGATCGACGATCACGGCATAGTCTTTTGGCTTAAGATTGCTTGCACGTTCAAGTATCCGAGCCGCGTCGTCAAGGAGTGCCGTATCCTTTTTCATCGTTGCGTAACGATAAAGAGCGCCGCCGAGGCTCTTCTGAAAATCAAAATCATCCGGTGCCGCATCTGCTTGGGCGATCTTGGCTTTTAGTTCTTCAGGGTCGAGCGTAAAGTCACCGGGCTTTTGGGGTGTTCCATTCGCGGCCGGCGCGGCCTGTGCCTGCATTCTGAGCGAATTCATCTCGCTTCGGTTGATGCTGTTCGCCGTAACGAACCCGATCACCAGACCAAGGATCCCAACCACGATCGCAACTGTTATAGCCTTCGAATTCATTAGCTAAATCTTACTAAAGCGGCAACTGTAAAGCGAAAGTGTCGAGCAAAATACTCCGCGGGAATGGAGCAGTTCACCCGACACCGCTGGTTCGGTTCTGATCTGAGCTATTTTGATCTGCGATTGTCGCCGTCGATGTACGGCAGATCTTCAGCACGACGCCGAGTCGGCGGATCTGTCGCTCTCCGACGCGGAATCGTGGTTCCAGTTCGGCGATCGACGCTTCCCGTGGGCAAGCCTTTGCCGTGAACGGCTTCGATCAGAATGCGCGTGATCTCCTGCGAAAGAGTGCGATGTTCGCCCGCGGCGCGACGGCGTAGTGACTCCTTTAGTTCATTGGGAACATAAGCCCCAATAAAGACTCCCTTTCTATTTGCCATAAGTTTGTGTGAGCTGCTCCTAGTTCTGGCCGCGATCTCGGTGCGAAACCGGATCCGCCTTTTTATTGCTATGAGGCATACCTGTAAGCCGAATTTTGTACCGTCAATGCTCTCTTTCGAGATCGATCAACGATGACGATCATTCATCTAGGCCGTGCGTTACCGAACGGCTCAAGCGACCTACCCGAAAACGCTGCCGGCTTACGCCGACGCTCGGACGGGCAGCCCGATCGCGTTTCCCTATTTGGTCTTGCACCACGAGGAGTTTGCCTGGCCATCGTGTGTTGCCACCGATGCCGGTGAGCTCTTACCTCACCGTTTCACCCTTTACCCTTGCGGGCCGGTCTATTCTCTGTTGCACTTGTCGTCACTCGCCATAGACGAGTGCCCGGACGTTATCCGGCTCGCTGCCCTTTGGTGTTCGGACTTTCCTCTGAAGCCGAAGCCCCAGCGACCGTCCGGTATGCCTCATAGCTAAAAGGCAAACTGAGTATAACAAAAATCAACCCTTGATTGAATCTTGTCAAACACGTTTAGCGTCTATCTGACCTTGCAACGCCAGTGTTTGCCATAAATCTTACCGCGTCACCGGAGCGGATCAATACCTTCTGCTTCTCGCACTCATCAAAATGACAAGCGATGCTTGAGCCGTCGGCACGCTGGATCTCAACGCCCTCGGCAGCGGGATCCGGTATCGAAACCGCTCTAAATACGTAAACCGGCACCGCGTCCCGCGTTAGGTACTTGATTCCGGGTTCACGTACGCTCCCGGTTGCTGCCACAGGATGACTGGCATAGCGAAGTACAAAGACGGATACTCGGTAATCCCCAAGATTGGCCGCAAGGGCCTTGACCTTCGCGGCTATTTCGTCTGCGGTCGAGCCTGCGACCAAAAGGCGTCCTCCGGCAATTGAAAGTTCAATCGTTCCGTCCCGACGGACCGATTTGTCTTGCGGCGCTCCAAACAAGCCGGGCACATTGATGCGGAGCGTATCGCCGACGCCGAGCGTGTACTTTTCCGTTTCGTCCTGAGCCCGTCCGGCTACGGACAGCGACAGCAAAATCAGAAAAAGCACCGAGAACCTGCTCATTTAACCAAAATAAAGGGATCGAGGCCCGCTCCTGGTCAAACTAAATACCGAAAGGGTGGAAATTTCTAAAATTACGTTCGCGTAAGGTGCAGATCCGGCCAATACGTGCGATACGCGGCGGCTAGGGCCTCTTCAACCGCTTGTGCCGTATCGAGTCCTTTTACGACACGCACTATCTCCTCGACCTGTGCTTTGTCAATGCTCCCTAGAATACGGCGGACGGACCGCAGAGACGACAGCTTGACGCTGAATTCCTCGGCGCCGAGCCCGACCAATAGCGGCAGATAGAACGGTGATCCAGACATCTCACCGCATAAAGAGACCGTCTTATCTGCCGATCTTGCGGCTTCGACAAGACGTTCGATTGACCTCAGGATCGCAGGATGAAGCGACTGATACCAGTCCGAGACCATCTCATCGTCGCGATCGACACCCAGCGTGTACTGGACAAGATCGTTGGTTCCGACAGACAGGAAATCTACGTATTTGAGTATTTGATCGACCACGAGCACGGCGGATGGCAGTTCGATCATGGCTCCGATCTTCGGAAACTTAACCCCTTCCAGGCGGCTGAACTCGTCGTCGATAAGGCTGCGGACCTGCTTCAGATCCTGCACGCCGGCGATCATCGGCAGGATGATCGAAACATTTCCAGCCGTATTTGCACGCAAGATCGCCCGCAGCTGCGTCCTGAAGTTGCGTTCACGGGCGAGGCCGAGGCGAACGGCACGCATTCCAAGGGCAGGATTCTTTTCGGGTTCCCGTCCGCCAAAAGAAACCTGGTCGAGATCGAAATCAAAGGTCCGGATCCGAACCTCTAGACCATCGGCCGCCTCAGCAGCGGCCTTATAGGCTTCGAATTGACGTTCTTCGTCAGGCCAGCCCTTGATCCCGGGAAAAAGATACTCCGAGCGGAGAAGACCGATGCCCACCGCGCCTTTCTCGACAGCGCGCGATACTTTGGCCGTACTATCGACATTGACGTACACACGAAAGGCCGGGTCAGGCGAAGCGTCCGCATCCAAAGAGCCGACCGACGCGGCTCCGACGTCGTGTCCGCTGCCAAGCGAAAGATCGAGATCTTCTTCCGAAGCAAACGTAACGGTCCCGTGGTCGCCATCGACGACAACTATATCGCCGTCATCGAACCGCCGATTCACGCGCTTGATGCCGGAAACCGCCGGGATTCCGCTTTCGCGGGCTAGGATGAACGTGTGCGACGTCCAACCTCCTCGTTCCGTAATGATCGCCGCCGGCGGTGAGTCCGCGAACTCCATCAACGTTGACGGGAACAGCTCGGTCGCGACGACGATCGTATTCGGCGGGAGCAGAGGGAGCGGCGATTTTCCGCCCGCCAGAGCATTAGCGACGCGTTCAGAAACATCTTCGATATCGACCGCCTTCTGCCGTAGGTGCACGTCCGCGGAAGCTCGCTGCGAAGAGACAAGCTTCTCAGTAACGGTCTTAATAGCCCACTCAGCGGTTACAAGGTCCAGCTTGATGACGTCCTCGACGGCGTCGAGGAAAGAAGAACTTTCCAGGATCAAAAGATGGGCGTCAAAAATATCCCCCGCATTTTGGGTTGGCGGCTTCGCGACGAGAGCCTCTAACTGCCTAGAGGCGTAAGCAACTGCGGCCCGGAATCTAGCTATTTCGCTCTCTACGGCCCCTTCGGCGATCTCTGCCCGGAAGTACTGGCGTTTTCGCCCAACGACGAGGAGCGATCTGCCAACCGCCCGGCCGCGAGAGACCGAGCGTCCGGCGTAGCTTGCCCGCATTTCGTTCTTGAGAGGTGATACCAACTTTCCCTATGCCAATTGACTGAAAATAGATGATCGAAGCCTAGCTTCCGAAGCTAAAGCCGCCCCCGCTGCCTTGGGACGGGAAAAAAGGCTTCAAGAGCCCGGCAAACGCGGCCAGATTGCGTGTCTGGATCAATATCTCGCCCGGACCGACAAACTCCGCGACCATTCCTTCCCCACTTAAGAAACTCCTAAAATAGCCGCTTTTTGATGCTTTTCTGAGCTGATACTGCATTTGTGCCTCCCAAGCGACCAAATGCCCGGTATCTACTACATATTGCTCGCCGGGACGAAGTACTCGCCGATGGATCGCTCCAAAGGAAGAGACGAGCAAGAGACCGGTACCGGAGACCTGCAGAACGAATAGCCCTTCGCCCCCGAAAAAACTCTTTGCACCGCCGAATTTCGTATCAACGGTCAGCGACGTGTCGCCTGCCAGATAGGAACTCGACTGTACGGCAAAAGCTTGTCCTCTCATCTCGATACCGGCAACGTCGCCCGGCGCTCCCGGTGCGAACGTTACTTCGCCCGGCCCGCCTCTTGCCGTAAACGTCGAGACAAACGCAGATTCACCGCCTACCGCACGTTTTAAGGCGCCGAATACGCCGCCTTTCATTTCAGAATATAGATCCACATTCGCGGACATCGAGACCATTGCACCCGCCTCGGCAGAAATAGCCTGCTCAGGCGCAAGATTGATCACCGCAAGAGCAAACGCCCCTTGATGCTCGATCGTCCAGCTGTAGCCGGATCCTTGACCCCGGCCGTCCGAATCAAAATGAAATGATCCGCCCGCAGGAATGGACGCCTGTTGTACGGGCGGCGGAGGCGGCTGGATCGGCTGAGTTGGTGCGGCAGCCACGGGTTCTGCAGTCACGATCGTAAAGCCGCATGAGCCGCAGAATTTCGCATCATCTCGAACATCCATCGTGCACTTGGGACATTTCATAAACATTCCTCCGAAATATAGATAATAGACTTTTCCGGCGTCCGCATCGAGCAGAGCCGATCAATTCGGCCGTTCGGATCCCGCGGCTTCTGCCGAAGTGAGATTGCCGGCCTCGTGTATCGCACGTTTCGTATCGGTCAGCAGTAACAAGACGCCGCCGACGAGAAAGAAAACGATCAACGCCAGTATCGCGGGCCGATAGGAGTTTGTCATCTGAGCCACCAAGCCGAATGCGATGGGGCCGAGCCACGAGGTTCCGCGCTCGGAAATGGCATATATTCCGAAGAATGCGGATTCCCTTCCGTTCGGGATCATCCGCGAGAAGAGCGAGCGTGAAAGGGCTTGTGATCCGCCGAGCACAAAGCCGATGGCGGCGCTCATAATATAGGCCTCAGATACCGTTTCCAAGGAAAGATAGCCGTAAATGACGATCGCGGACCAGATCGCGAGTGAGATCAGGATAGCGGTCTTGGTCGAGGTTAGGCGTGATACACGCTCAAGTATAAGCGAGCCGAAGATCGCCACGATCTGAGCGATCAAAATTGCCGTGATCAGGACTGTTCGGTCGTCCGGCAAGCCTTTTGCGATGAAAAGCTCCTGGGTAATGAAGACACCGGCCATCGTGATCACGGTCTGGATACCGTCGTTATATATCAGGTACGCGATCAAGAATCTAAGCGTGTACTTCAGGCGAAAAAGCTCCCGGAACGTATCGACGACCTCGCCAAGGCCGGCGACAATGATCGATCTGCCTTCCGGCGGTGTTCGTACAGGCTGGCGATTTTTCAAAAGCACGAACGAGATCAAGGAGAACCCTGCCCACCAAAGGCCCGAAGCGAGCATGCATAGACGGACAGCGTACTCGGTCGATATTCCGAACCGCGGAGCATTCAACAGCAAGAGAAAGCTCAAAATGAGTGTCGTGGTCGCTCCGGCATAGCCGACAGCGAAGCTCCAACTCGAAACGCGGTCACGGCGGTCTTCCGTGGCGATGTCGTTCAGAAAGGAGTTGAAGAAGACGATCGACGCGCCTGCGCTCAAGTTAGCAAGGATGAATGCGACGCTCCCAAAAAGATAGAGATCGCCTTGTGCGAAATAGAGCAGGACACAGCCGAAAGCTCCCAAGTAGCAGAATGCGGCCATAAAGGCCTTTTTCAGATGCGTGTAATCCGCGATCGCACCGAGGACGGGAAGGAAGAATACCTGGAGGAATACCGAGATCCCGACCGAATACGAGAACAGCGATTTGGCCGTAACAAGCGGATAGCCGCCGACCGCGATCACGACCCCATTCTCCCCGACGCTTGTTTGTGCGAGTTCTGTGAGATACGGGCCTACGAGCACGCCGACCACGACGGCGAAAAAGGCATGGTTCGCCCAGTCATACATCACCCAGCCGAATATCTCGAGCGGTCGGTTCTTATCGGAGCTGAAGGTCCTCATTCAAAAAGCGGCCCGTACGGCCATGGGTGATTAAACTATACACTGTCGGTGTCACAATAAAAGCGACCCGTACATTTTCGAACCGTTCCGCGAATAAGATAAAATCACTTCCAACTAGACGAGAACTGGATGAAAGCGATGATCCTCGCCGCGGGCTTCGGCACACGGCTTTTTCCACTAACTATCGACCGAACAAAGCCGGCCGTTCCCTTTTTGGGTAAGCCGGTCGTTGGCTACGTTGCAGAATACCTTTCGCGATTCGGCATCAAGGATGTCGTCGTCAACCTTCACCACCAGCCTGATTCGGTGAAGAATGCTCTCGGTGACGGCTCGGCGTTCGGTGTGAAAATTCATTACTCCATCGAAGAGCCGGAGATCTTGGGGACAGCAGGTGCTCTCGACAACGCACGCGAAATGCTCGAGGGCGACACGTTCGTCGTTATCAACGGAAAGATCGTCACGGACATCGATATTGCCGCGGCGATCAAGTCTCACAAAGAAAGCGGCGCGGTCGCGACGATGGTGCTGCGGCCGAATGCGGCGAATGAGAAGTTTACGACGGTCGAAACAAGCGGAGGATGCGTTACCGGATTCAGCGAGATGGCAAGCGATCAGCCGAAGGCCGGCGAAATTCCGCTGATGTTCACCGGCATTCAAATACTCGAGCCGCGCGTTTTTAATTGGATACCTCGCGGCGTCTATTCCGACATCGTTCCGGTGTTCTACCGGCCGGCCCTGGAGCAAGGCGAGCGGATCAACGCGTTCGTAACTGACGCGCGTTGGTTCGAGATCTCGACGCTCCGCCGTTATCTCGATATCAGCCTTGCGATGTCCGGCGGCCAAGGCGGGATCGTCTCGGGCGAGGCCTGTGTTATAGCCGATGATGCCGAAGTTCGTGACTCGATTTTGTGGGACCGCGTCAGCGTCGAAGGCGGTGCGTTCGTTCGACGTTCGGTGCTTGGCGACGGCGTCCGGGTCGCGGCCGGCGCAAAGCTGGAGAATTCTGTTGTCGTACGGGCAGACCTCTTGCGTGGCTGTAAAGAGGAGCCGCCGAAAGCGCAGAAGGGATATTTTCTTGAAGACAACTACATTGTCCCGATCGATTAAATGACGAAACGCGCCGACAAACTCAACGCATTTCTCGCAAAGAACGAAATTCAGAGCGAGATCGAAGCACTCTCTGCCGACGCTTCGACGCGGGAATATTTCCGCATCACTTGGGGCGATGTGTCGGCGGTCGCGTGCGTTTACCCGGAAGGTTTCAACGAACAGGAGCATGCTTACGTCGATGTGACGGCGTTATTTTTGCGCGCAGACCTGCCTGTCGCCGAATTGTACGCGGTTGACGGCGAGTTGGGCGTTATCGTGCAGGAAGATCTCGGCGACGCGGTCCTTCGCGAGTATCTAAAAACTCAGGACACGGAACGCGCCGCTCGTCTCGTCGATGAAGCGATCGCGTTGATCGCACGCATCCAACTCGCGACCCCGCTCGCGTTCGAGATGGATTCGATCGCGTCGCGCCTCAGCTTCGACGAAGAGAAATTGCTCTGGGAACTTGATTTCTTCAAGACGCATTATTTCGAAACGTTCGCTCATCGTCCGCTTTCTGCGACGGAAGATCGCTGTCTGTCGGAGGAATTCACCGAACTCGCACGAGAGCTCGCGGCGCGTGCGGCCGTGCTTTGCCATCGAGACTTTCACGCCGCGAACTTGATGATCGACCGCGACGAAAAGATGCGGATCATCGATCATCAGGACGCACGCATCGGCTCGGTGGCCTACGATCTCGTGTCGTTCCTGCTCGATCGCATCACCGAACCGCCATCGACGGAATGGCTTGCCCAGAAGCGCCGATATTTTCTCGACCTTCGTGTTGCGCTTGGCCTTCCGCGGATCGACGAAGCCGAGTTCGCGGCGGAATTTCGCCTCCAGACGCTGCAGCGCTGCCTGAAAGCGGTCGGAACCTTCTCGTATCAATCGGCGGTTCGCGGCAAAACGCACTTCATCCCGTTCATCGTCCCGATGTTCAAGATCGTTCTCCGCTCGGCGGGAAACTTACGAACATTCCCGACCCTCTGCACGATCCTGAAACGCGAGATCGACCGTGATGCCGCGATAATTCAAAGTTAGTTAGCCACAATTCGCCGTAACCTCGCCCGTGCGAGCGAATCTTCTCCCCGAATTGCCACTAGGCGAAGAACCCAGGCGGCTTGCCGCGACGAGAACTCGGCGGCCTTTTTCTTTTTTACGCGGGAATCGCTAAACTTCTCCTTTATACGTTATGGCGCAAACCTACATCAACGAACTTAAAGGCCGCATCGGCGAAACTGTCACGCTCAAGGGCTGGCTCTACAACAAACGTTCGAGCGGCAAGCTCGTCTTTCTGCAGCTGCGAGACGGCACGGGCATCGTGCAGTGCGTCGTTTTTCGCCCGAACAGCGAAGAACTTTTCGAGGCGGCGAACTCCATCGGTCAGGAGTCGTCGATCATCGTTACGGGCACGGTCAAGGAAGATACGCGTTCAACCATCGGCGTCGAGATCGACGTAACTTCGCTCGAGATCGTTCAGAATTCGCACGATTACCCGATCACTCCGAAAGAGCACGGCACCGAATTCCTGATGGACAACCGCCATCTTTGGATACGCTCGAAGAAACAGCACGCGGTCCTCAAAGTTCGTCATACGGTGATCAAAGCGACGCGAGATTTCTTCGACGACAACGGATTCACGCTCGCCGACACGCCGATCTTCACGCCCGCCGCGTGCGAAGGCACGACAACGCTTTTCGAAGTGGACTATTTCGGCGACGACAAGGCGTATCTCACGCAGAGCGGCCAACTCTACAACGAAGCGACCGCCGCCGCGTTCGGAAAGTCGTACGCATTCGGCCCGACATTCCGCGCCGAGAAGTCGAAGACGCGGCGTCACTTGACGGAGTTCTGGATGGTCGAACCCGAGGTCGCTTACGCGGGCTACGAGGATATGATGGACCTCGGCGAAGGCCTCATCCTCGCGATCGTCGAGCGTGTTCTCGAAGACAGGCAGGAGGAATTGAAGGTCCTCGAACGCGACATCGCGAAACTCGAGGCGATAACTCCGCCATTCCCTCGACTGCACTACGACGACGCCGTCAAGATGCTGAACGAACGGAACGCGGACGCCCCCGTCCGCTCTTCCTCTGACGGAAACGCAGATGCGGACGAGGGCGTCCGCGTTCCACATTTCGAATGGGGCGGCGACTTCGGTGCGCCGGACGAGACGTATCTATCGAACCGCCACGGCAAACCCGTCTTTGTGCATCATTTCCCGACGGCGATCAAGGGATTTTATTTCGAAGTGGACAAAGATCGCCCCGAGACCGCCCTCGGCATCGATCTGCTCGCTCCTGAAGGTTACGGCGAGATCATCGGCGGCGGCGAACGTGCCGCTTCGCTCGAATATCTCGAAGCTCAGATCGAATCGCACGGCCTTCCACGCGAATCCTTCGAATGGTACCTCGATCTGCGGCGTTACGGCAGCGTGCCGCACGCAGGTTTCGGCATGGGCATCGAACGCTGCACCGCATGGATGGCCGGCATCGAACACGTCCGCGAAACAATTCCCTTCCCGAGGATGCTCTACCGCCTTAAGCCGTAAAGCATCGGAGGCGGAAACACGACCGGTAGGGAGTGTGTCGAACTTCTTGAGCCAACATGACCGTCAATTCCATTAGTTTCATCGTCGTAGCTTTCGTCGTGGGTATTGTCATGCTGATAATGGGAAAAGGAATGGCGACAGCAGATGAAGAGCAATGGAAGGGTGAGCATTGGTGGCGGGAATTTCTATTGAGGCCTCCAGGGTATAATCGAGCCGCGACAATGCTGGTCGGGATTGTTTTTGTCGCACTCGGTATTGTCACACTTGCTTACGATCTGCTTTTCGGTTAGGAGAATATGCCAAACGTCATCATCATTGCAGGGCCGAACGGAGCGGGCAAATCGACGCTTGCTCCGGCGCTGCTTCGTGACACGCTCGGCGTCTCGGAATATGTTAATGCCGATACGATCGCCGAAGGCCTGTCGGCATTTGCCCCCGAAGATGCTTCCTTTGACGCAGGCCGAGTTATGCTTGCACGGCTCGATGACCTGGCAATGGACGGCAAGGATTTCGCGTTCGAGACGACGCTTGCTTCTCGTTCCTATTCGGGATGGCTGACTACCCTGCGCGAAGCTCACGGATATCAGGTAAACCTCGTTTTTCTTTGGCTTGAGAATGTAGAGATCGCACTTCAAAGGGTTGCCGCTCGCGTGAGAGCAGGCGGCCACTCGATACCGGAAGAAACAATTCGTCGACGATATCAAAGAGGTCTGAAGAATCTTTTTGAACTCTACTTACCGGTCGCCAATTCTTGGCGGATCTTTCAGGCGTCGGGGACAATCCCAGTTGAAGTAGTGCGATTTGACCAGTCGACCGGAGAAAGGGTTTTTGACGAGGCTCTATGGAGAAAGATAAGAAGCTAAAAGAGAGCGAAAACCTATTCGTGATCCATAGCGAGGCGATCACGGAAGCTTACAGAAGAGCTGTCCGCGAGGCGTTGCTCAAGCATAAACAGGCCGGCAATAGCGTCGTCATCGCTCGCGATGGCAAGGTCGTCATACTAAAGCCTTCTGAGATCGATGTGTGAATCGCTGCACCGCCTGGATGGCCGGCATCGAACATGTCCGCGAAACAATTCGATCCCGCATATACCAAATTTCTGCTCCAATTGTATATCGCGACAAATCAAGTGCTGTGGGCTTGTCCATTATATTCTTGCAACCGTACTTTTTTTGGATGGTTCCTTCCTTGCTCTGCCAAGTATTGGTAGAACCTATTAAGGCTTTCGATAACTGCGTCATAAGATTTCCGATAGACGTCTGCAAGTTCGTCCGTCGTCAGACTTTGATCGAATTCGCCACGAAGGATACCATCGAGCTTGCTCCACGCCGTCAGAAAATCCTGAGCGATCTCTATATTCATCGATTCTTCGACCGACGAATACCTAAGTAGAATGGGATGTACCTCTGCAAGAAGTTCTAACCTTTGTCTAGATGATACGTACTGGCTTATGCTGAACCTAAACTCCTCTGGCGCGCGATTGAACGACGCGACTGCCTCAAGGTGACACTTAATTGCCTCCGGTGACAATGACCCGGTCAGCCTTCTGTAAACGACTAACAAACTCTCTCGGAGAGACCTGAGCTCGTCAAGCACGTATGGTGTCCGCGATGCTCGTCTGCTTGCGTAGAAAGAGACGACAATCGCAACAATGCTTAAAACAAATGCTAGTAATGCAACCAGCAACTGTAAATTCTCTACGTTTATTTCCATTTTGCAGAGTATAAACGATTTGCCCGGCCTCACTAGCTTCCTTGAATTGTATCTTCCAATTGCCGATGTGCGGCACTTCTATAACGCCGGGCCCCGACAGCTTCGGTTTTCGGTGTGATTCGGTTATCATTCTCTTGAATTTCAAACAATGAGGAATATTTCGATGAGATATTTGGTCTACCGCCCAAAGATCGCGGTGCTGCTGTTGGTGATTGGGGTGTTGGTTTCCGGTGCGTTCGCGCAAAAACGGATCCGCGACCTCAAGCCGACGGTGATCCTGATCTCGCTTGACGGTTTTCGCGCGGACTACGTTGATAAGTACGGTCCGCCGACCTTGAAGCATCTCGCACGAACCGGCGTGAGGGCGAAATGGATGATCCCGTCGTTCCCGACCAAGACGTTCCCGAACCATTACACGATCGTCACCGGCCTCTACCCCGCCCATCACGGCATCGTTGAAAATAATGTGTACGACTTCGGCACTGTCTTCTCGATGTCGAAGCTTGCGGAGGTCGAGAATCCGCGTTGGTGGCTCGGCGAGCCTGTATGGGTTACCGCAGAAAGGCAGGGCCAACACACCGGCGCGTACTTTTTCCCGGCAACCGCGACGCCGATCGAGGGAATTCTCCCCGAACACTACCGGCGATATAACGGTAGGGTGCCCAACGATCTGCGTGTTGACACGCTCCTTTCCTGGCTTGACCTGCCGCAAAAGGAACGCCCGACATTCTTGACTCTCTATTTTTCGGACACTGACGACGCTGGGCACGAGTTTGGTCCGGACTCAGAAGAAACGAAATATGCCGTGTGGAATGTTGACCGGAACATCGGAAGGCTTGTTGAGGGGCTAAGGAAACGCGGGATAGACCGCCAGGTCAACGTGATAATCGTCTCCGACCACGGGATGGCCGCTGTCGATCCGCGAAATGCGGTCTTCCTTGACGACCATTTCAACTTCGATCTCGCGGACAAGATCCTTTGGACGAATGAGATCGTCCAGATATTTCCGAAAGCGGGCAACCTCGACGCGATCTATTCGAAGATCAAGGACATCGATCACACAACGTGCTGGAAGAAGCAGGACATTCCGGCAAGGCTCCATTATAATGATGGACCGCGAGTCGCACCGATCGTTTGCTCTTCCGAGGAGGGATGGTTGACCACCAGCCACGCGCGTTATAAGTCATGGAACGACGGCCAGGACGAACCTTTCCGTACCCGAGGAGCACACGGCTACGACAATAAGTATGCTTCTATGAGGGCGACCTTCATCGCCAATGGGCCTGCGTTCAAACGCGGCTATGTTGCCGAGCCCTTTGCGAACGTCGAGGTTTATAACGTTATGTGCAAGATCCTCGGCCTAACGCCCGCAGCCAACGACGGTGATCTAAAACACGTCCGCGGAATGTTAAGATGAGTTTGGCAGCTATTGCTAAGAGGCAAAACCGTGAGGCTCGATCTCCCGATGAGATCGAGCCTCATCTATTTGCTTACTTCTTCTTTGCGACCTCTGTGCCGAAGCTTTTTGACGTTTGGCCGCCCCATTTTCCTTCAAGCGTGCCGTCAGCCTTGACCTCATAAGAGACGAAAGAACATTGCGGTCCGCCGATACCTACGCTCACGGTATCGCCCTGGTGAATGCCGAAGCCCTTAAGGACAGAACCCGTGTTCCATTCGAACTTGTATCCATCGCCGTCTTTCGCGACCTTCAACGTTCCATTGTAGGATTGGCCGTCGGTATTTTTCCCCGAAATGGCATATTCTCCTTCAAGGTTGGTTCCTTTTGTGCGCCTTGCCGTTTCGCCTTCGGACTCGTTCACGCCCCAATAACCGGCCTTTCCATCCAGATCGCCATTCGACAAGATCCTATAGAGCACAACTCCGCAGCCCGTGCCGTTCGTCCCTTCCGTAAAGGCGACCGCAACCTTATTGCCCGTCATGACGCCGACGCCATCTGAACTCTTGCCGCCGCTTAGCCAAGAGAATTGATAAACCTCATCGCGCGGTGTGATCGTTAGAGTGCCCTCGTATCGGCCTTGGCCATCGACGTTTGAGCCTGTGACCGAATAGTTGCCTCCGATCGATGTTTTGATGTCTTTGGCCGCTCCGTCCGGCGCCGTCGGTGCGCTGTTCCTATTCTCGGGAGCAGGTTTCGGCGTTGCGTTATCCGCAGTTTTCGATCCTAGAGTGCCACATGCCGCAAGGGCAAAGGTGATAAGTATCACCGTTGAAAAAAGTAAAAAGTTCTTCAGTTTGTTCACAAAGGTCCTCCAGTTTTTTGTAGTAGTAGAATCGAACAAATAGTAGGAAATCTTTGACTCACAAGCTAATTCCGAAATGCAATTTCTTTTGCTGGCTCTGATTACGCTACCTGTCCGCGGTCAGCGTGAGTTCGGCGATCTCCGGCGGAACACCAAATCTAAACGCCAGAATGCTCTCACCGATGCCCGAGGTCACGAACATTTGCACGCCATTCTGCTTGATCAGCCCTCGCGTGTACTTCTGACCGTAGCTCGACGAAACGATCGGTGCCCCGAGGATCGGGAAACGCACCTGCCCGCCGTGCGTATGTCCCGCGAGGATCAGCGAGAGATCCTTTGAGATAAGGTAATCGCCTGTGATCACCTCAAGAATATCGGGGCTGTGTTCGAGTGCGATCACAGGGCCTTGACCTTCTGTCGGTGCGAGCGCCCGTTTCGCGTTATCGGAAAAGACCTTCCAATAGGTCAGCTGCATATGATCCGGCAAACCGATAACGCGAAATCGCGCGCCGTTCGCGGTCGTGACGGGAACGACCGTATTATCCAAGACAGTTATCCCGACACGCGGAAATTCCTTCTTGATGCAGCTCGGACAGGTGAAACCATCGTGATTGCCTAGCACGGCGAGCACACCATCCGGGGCCGAAAAACCCGCCAGTCCATCCGCGATCTCAGAGATCGGCATCCGTAGTTCCGTTTCATTCTTCTCCGAAACGTAGTCACCCAAAAGAACGATCAGGTTCGGCTTCAGTGCATTGGTTTCTGCGACAATGCGTCGCAGCTTCGCGTCATCGACACCGTTCGAGCCTGCGTGAATGTCGCCGATGGCCACGATCTTGTAACCGTCGAGAGCTTTCGGCCAGCCTTTAGGCGCAATCGTTTGCGTCGTGATCACGAGCCGATGCGGTTCGACAAAATATCCATACGCGACGCACAACGCTGCCGACACCACAAGGAATGCTGCCAACAAGATGAGATTTTTAGGGGATAGTTTCAAGATGTAGTTAGGGGCGATTGGCGGAAACACGACCGGTAGGGAGTGTGTTAAGGCACCGAACGAAAATCACATCCGCGCTACCGCTTGGGTTTCCGCCTCCATCGCAAATCAGTTCAGAAATACTCGCTCCAACGCGCGTCAACCAGCTTCACCGTGTCGGGATGCGGCTCAACCTCTTTCGGATACCACGGCTTCATACGGGCGTCGATCACGCACGGCGCGGAATACGAGATGTGGTTGTTCTCTAGGCGTGTGTCCGCCGAATAGATGTCCCTTGCAGGATCAAATCGCGTCCACGTCGCCCAAAGGAATTTCTCGGCCGACCTCGCGTACTCTATCCGGTCGTGGAGAACGATCATCTGCCATTCGGCGAACCGCGGATCGACAGCGACCTTCTTTGCCAGATCCACATCATTCTCGAAGCTCTCGCCTTCGACGACGAGACATCCGCGGCAGAAAGGCTCGGCGGCACGGATGTTTGCAGGCAGCTCGCCGCGAAACTCGGCGGGCAGATCGCGCTTCTTTACGCCCAATCCCATCAGGATCGCTTTGCTGCCGTGGTTGATTTTCCCGCTCGCGTAATCGAGCGTGTCGAACGCCGTCTGCGAAAAGATGTGAAGGTCGCTATGCCAATCTACGCGTTCGAGGATGTGTTCGAACAAACTCTTGAAATCTCGCAGATCCCGAAGTGTGTCGGTCAACAGCAGGAACTTCGTGAGCGTCAGCTGCCCTTCGCCTAGAATCCGGAATCCGGCCGAGAGTGCCTCGCGTGAGTATCTGTCCTTTACGACCGCGGCCGCAAGAGAATGGAATCCCGTCTCGCCGTAGCTCCAAAGATCATTCACAGCTGGCATCACGAGCGGAAAGAGCGGCGACAGAAGGTCCTGCAGATAATCGCCGATGAAGAAGTCTTCCTGTCTCGGCTTACCGACCACCGTCGCGGTGGCGATCGCGTCTTTACGATGAAAGACCGCATCCGCGTGAAAGACCGGATAGTCGTGCGTCAGCGAATAATATCCGTAGTGGTCGCCGAAAGGTCCTTCCGGGCGTCGCTCTCGCGGCGGCACGTGCCCGATGATCGCAAAGTCTGCCTCGGCGATCAGTTTGCGATGAGCGTTACTGAGCGGATCCTTCACAGTTGCGATCTTTTCGCCGACAAGGAGCGATGCGAGCATCAGCTCCGATATGCCTTCGGGAAGCGGAGCGATCGCCGAAAGAATTAGTGCGGGCGGCCCGCCGTTGAAGACTGTTACAGGCAGCGACTCGCCGCGTTGCTCCGCCTCGTAGTAATGAAATCCGCCGCCCTTGCCGATCTGCCAATGCATACCGGTCGTCGTTGCGTCATAACGCTGCATCCTGTAGATGCCGAGATTCGGTTTGCCCGTCGTCGGGCTTTCGGTGTAAACGAGCGGAAGCGTGAAGAAATGTCCGCCGTCTTCAGGCCACAGCTGCAGCAACGGGATCGCGTTGAGATCTGTTGGATGTTGTCTGTTCTCAGTGACGGCACCGCTGTTCACTGACTTCGTGCCAAGCTTGAGCCCCGCGAGACCAAGATCGCGAAATCCCCAAAGCTTTGAAAGTGTGGGCGGAACGAGAGTCTCTGCCGCCTCGACCGCGCGCTTTACTACCTCGAGCGGACGCCGCCCGAACGTCAGTTCGATGCGGCGGACAGTTCCGAAAAGATTCGTCGCAAGCGGAAACTTCGAACCCTTGATGTTCGTGAAAAGCAATGCCTTTCCGCCTTCATCTATGACCCGTCGATGGATCTCCGCGATCTCAAGATACGAATCGACCTCCGCCGCAATTTCGACGATCTCGTTCTCGCGACGAAGAGTTTCAATGAAGGCCGAGAGATTTCGGTGCATACAAGGGAAATTCGCCCGCGACACTCCAAAAGACCATCGCTTCTGTCGTGGGCGTGGTGCGGTCTTCACCGGCGGCCTTATTGGGCGTAATCGTAAAAGCCCTTTCCGCTCTTGCGGCCGAGCCATCCGGCATCAACGTACTTCTTTAGAAGCGGGCAAGGGCGATATTTCGGGTCGCCAAGACCTTCATGTAATACATTAAGTATCGCAAGGCAAACATCTAAGCCAATGAAGTCTGCGAGCGTGAGCGGCCCCATCGGATGGTTCATTCCAAGTTTCATTATCTCGTCGATCGCCTCCTTGGTCGCGACGCCTTCGTGAAGGGCGAAAACGGCCTCGTTTATCATCGGCATCAGCACCCGATTGGAAACGAATCCGGGATAATCGTTGCATTCGACCGGCACCTTGCCGAGTTTCTCAGAGATCTCCTTGACCGCCGCATATGTAGCATCGCTGGTCGCGATGCCGCGGATCACCTCGACGAGTTTCATCAACGGAACCGGATTGAAAAAGTGCATTCCGATCACTTTGTCGGGCCGCTTTGTAACGGCGGCAATCTTCGTGATCGAGATCGACGAAGTGTTGCTCGAAAGGATCGTGTCAGGCCCGCAGATGGAATCGAGCTTCTCGAAGATCTGTTTCTTGATCTCGAAATTCTCCGTCGCGGCCTCGATGACCAGCGAACATTCTTTAAGGCCGTCAAGCTCGGTAGTTGTTCGGATCCGGCCGAGAACCTCCGCCTTTTGCTCCTCGGTCATCGTTTCCTTCTTGACAAAGCGATCGAGGCTCTTTGAGATATTCGCGAGCCCGCGTTCCACAAACTCCGCCTTCACATCACACATAACGACGTCGAAGCCTGCCGACGCCGCGGTCTGCGCGATACCGTTCCCCATTGTTCCGGCGCCGATAACGCCGATAAGTTTACTCATTATTTGAAAAGTCCTTTGGGTAAAAAATTAAAAGTTTACAGGATAAAAGACAGCAGCCGCTTCTTGGTTCGGGTTGTACAAACACACAGATCACTGCCAAGAATTCGGAGGCGGCGGTGGATGGTTTTGAAAAGCTATTTGGTTGCCGCCCTGAAGATAGAACCACTTTCCAAGATCGCCGAAAAGGAACCAAAGCCCGTAAACTCCGACGGCAGTACCAAGCGGAAACGACAAACACGCAATGATGCTGCCGATGATTCCCCACGTCCGCGCTGTCGGTTTTTCCCTCATCATCTTCAGCCCGCCAATGATCTGCGGCAGTGTAAAGAGCACCGCAATGCCTACCAGAAAGGCCACGACGAGAACAAAGACCAGCCCGACCGCGGCTCCCTGTCTCCCCGCACTTAGGAACATCGTTCCCCCCATAACCAGATAGATGAGAGCCATGAAGGCGAGGATCACGGCTTGGATCCCGCCGTGCACCATCAAGAAAATACCTGCCACCTTATTGTGTTCTTTTGGGCTCATAATTTTCTGTGCTCAAAATTTATCTACGATCTCGCGTTCGGTTTGTTCCTGGAAACGATCTCCAAAGAGACCGATCAATCGCGTTCGACGGCCATCGCGACCGAATTACCGCCGCCGAGGCAGAGAGCGGCGACACCGCGTTTAACGTCGCGTCGCTTCATTTCGTGAAGGAGTGTCGTCAGCACACGCGAACCCGAGTTTCCGATCGCATGGCCAAGAGCGACCGCACCGCCGTTCACGTTGACCTTTGCGATATCGAGTCCGAGTTCCTTCATCACGCCGAGGGCCTGCACGGAAAATGCTTCGTTGAGTTCGAAAAGATCGACATCCTTCATATCCCAACCGGCTTTTGCGAGAACCTTTTTAACGCCCTCAACAGGCGCCATCATGATGAGCTTCGGCTCGATACCCGAAGTTGCCGATGCAACGATGCGTGCAAGAGGTTCGCTGCCTGCTGCCTCTGCATTCGCGCTCGAGGTTACGACGACCGCCGAAGCTCCGTCATTCACGCCGGGAGCATTTCCCGCCGTAACCGTACCGCCGTCGCGTTTGAAGGCCGGCTTTAATTTGCCGAGCGTCTCGACGGTCGTTTCCGGCCTGACCGGCTCATCGTAGTCAAGCAAGATCGGATCGCCTTTCTTCTGCGGGATCTCGATCGGTGCGATCTCACCCTTGAAGCGGCCTGCTTCCTGAGCCTCGGCAGCCTTCCTGTGCGAGCCGAAGGCATATTCATCCTGCTCGCCACGCGTGATCTGATACTTCTCGGCGACTACCTCGCCCGTGTTGCCCATATGCCAATTCTCGAACGGGCACCAAAGACCGTCGTTTATCATCAGGTCAACGACCGTCTGATTCCCCATTCGATAGCCGTCGCGTGCACCGGGCATGGCATAGGGAATGTTCGACATCGATTCCATACCGCCTGCAACCACGTATTCCGCATCGCCCAACAGAACGGCCTGAGCCGCCAACGCAACCGCCCTTAGGCCCGAACCGCAAACCATATTGATCGTGAGTGCCGAAACTTCCGGTGGAAGGCCCGCCTTCAACGCCGCTTGCCGTGCCGGAGCCTGGCCGATGCCTGCCTGAACGACGCAGCCCAGGATGACCTCGTCTATCTTTTCCGGAGCGACATTCGCCCGATCAAGAGCGGCCTTGATCGCGTGAGCCGCAAGATCCGGAGCCGAAAAGCCTTGCAAAAGGCCTTGAAATTTACCTGTCGGCGTTCTCGCCGCACTTAGAATAACTGCCTCATTTTGTCCCATTATCTCAATAATTCCCGTTCTCTATTAAAATTTGAATACAACCTCGATTGTATCAAAACACCCTTCGTTTTGCCTCCCGCACCCACAGTCCTGCACGTCAGTCAGAACCGCCTTCGTCGGAACGGCGGACGCCCCCGTCCGCACATGTCAGAACCGCCTGCGTGAGCCGCTCGGTCAGTTCCGCTCGAAACCTTCTTGGCTCCGTAGGAGCCACACGTTTGTAGCACGCCGCTTCACAAACACACCGAAGGCGGCTTGCTGCCGACAATGGCCTCGCATAGCCACGTCGATTACGGCGTGTTGAGGACGGAAAATGAATCCTCGGAGGCGGCTCGGCCGCCGACAAGCCTCTGTCGCTCCTAACGGAGCTCAGCCCGAACGCACTGCGCTGCGGGAAGCCGCACGAACCACTGATCATCCGCGAATGCACGGATCGAAAGCCTATCTGAAATCTCAGATCTGAAATTTAAAATTCGAAATATGGATCCCAAACCTGAAGCCTAAACTTAGATTGTCAATGAACGAACGGCCGTCTCGACCGTGTTGTAATCATAGCGAAACGGCGCTCCCGTTTTGAAGCACAAACCGCACAGAACGTATCAAACCGCACAGAATGTATCAAAGTGCACGATTTGCACGATTTGCACAGAATGCACATGATTCGGATCGGCACCCTGTTCCCATCTGCTGAAGCTGCTTCTTGTGTTAAGTTTGAAAGGTATGTCACAGACGTTCAAGGCCGGAGATTTTTTGGTGTATCAACTTGAGTCAGCGTTTGCATTGCTCAGATTATTGGCTGTCGATGAGACGGAGGATGGCCGCATTTGGCATTTGGCGGGCTACAACGAATTCTTTCCCGATATCGAATCGGCCGAAGCCTCGCTTGCTTCTCCGACCGGCTTCACAAAGGCTCTCAAACACGCAGCTCTCACCGACCGCGCATTTCAGAGCACACAGACCGCGCCGCTCGCGAATCATCCGCTTTCTGAAGACGACCTCGAACCGCTCAACAGATGGCGTGAAAGTTCGGATCAGGCAGTTTCGAATATATCGATACGATTATTGCTTGGGTTTCGTTGAAATCGACGCCGGGTCGAGCTGCCGCGTCGTGGCATCGATCACGCTCGGCGGGACCATTTCTGCAAAGTTTGCGGGCGGTAATTCCACAGCAGGCTCATTTTGTAGAGAGCGGTCTTGATCAACCGCCTGATCAGAAGGTGTTGGACGTTTTAGCTGGCGACGAAGGAGCATCGTTCGCCAAAAGGTTTGGATGTTCCAGCCGGTGATCGCGATAAGGAAGCCTGCTGTAATATAGATCAGGGGATGTGTATTCTCGCGAAACCCTAATATCACGTAAAGCAAGATCGCAAGCGTGGCCGAAGCAAGCACGGTCAATGCACTAAGAACGGCGTTCACATTGAGATTCTGAACCGGCGTCGTAGGCTTTTTCCTTGGGTTGTTGAGATCAGGTAAGAAGACGCCGCAGCGTCGGCAGTAGGTTTCAGGGGTTTGGTCGGCACCGCCGCATTTTGGACAGAACATAGCAGCGTGTTGGAGCTAAAGGCCGCGGCGCTTCATCTCATCGGAGAGGAGTTCGAGTTCGCGACTCATATGGCCGGCCGCCGATGAATTCTCCTCGGCCCGACGCACCAGATATGGAACGGTCTCGTTGACCGGACCATAAGGCACGTACTTTGAGACATTAAAACCGTTCTTTGCGAGCACATACGAAATATTATCGCCCATCCCGTAAAGCTGCGAGAAGAAGATGTGCGGATGATCAGGTTGAATGTTCGCATCTAGCATCGCTTCCGCGACCCTTCGCGTGCTCTTCACATTATGAGTTGCCGTCACGAAAGCCATATCCTCGTGATGCTTCATACAGTACTCGAGGGCGGCATTGTAATCAGCATCGGTCTCTTTCTTCGTAGCATGTATCGGTGAGGGATAGCCCATTTCCTCGGCCCGTTCGCGCTCTTTTTCCATATATGCACCGCGTACGAGTTTTACGGCGTAAACATAGCCGGCGTTCTGAGCAGTTCGTCGGGCCTCTTTTAGGTGCTGCAAGCGGTCCGTCCGATACATCTGAAGGGTGTTGAAGACGATCGGCTTCGTTCGGTTGAAGCGCTCCATCATCTCAGTCGCGAGCCGGTCGATCGCATCTTGGATCCACGAGTCCTCGGCGTCGATAAATATCCTTTGTCCCGCATTGTGAGCCGCCTCGCAGATCTCTGAGACCCGCGTATAGATCCGCTCGCATTTGGCGCCGGCCTTCGCGTCGAGCTTCTTCTTCGCACTCATCTTCTCGAGAGTGCCGATGGGCGCAATGCCGGTAACTTTGAATACGGAGAATGGAATGTTCGGATCGCCCTTTGCACGCTCGATCGTTCGAATGATCTCGTTCTTTGTGGCCTCGAAGTCGTCCTCGGTCGATTTCCCTTCTATCGCGTAGTCGAGGATCGTACCGATATTTGACTGTCCGAGTTTCTCGATCACCGGGTCGCATTCGGGAATGGATTCGCCGCCGCAGAACTGTTTATAGATCGTCGATCTGATTAGTCCCTTGATCGGGAGGCCCATAGAAAGTCCTAGCTTTGTCGCATACGTACCGAGAGAATTGAGGAACGGAGAATTCAGTATCTTGAAGATGCGATACTTTTCCTTTAACTCGGAATTCGACTTGTCAGCGAACGCCGTTTCACTATCGCGAAAATCCAGACGAAATTCGGTCATAAAGCAAGGATTCTAACATAACCGTACAGAAGGCAAAGCCCGGAAAGGGCGTTTCGGGCAACCTGTTGCAGAGAATTGTCGTCTTGCCGCGATTCGCTTATCATTAAGGTTTTCGCCGAAGCGGCACCCTTTTATGAGCAAAGCACTTCCAAAGCGTTCGGAGAACTACTCCGAATGGTACAACGAGATCGTAAAGCGGGCGGATCTAGCTGAGAATTCCGCGGTCCGAGGTTGTATGGTGATCAAGCCTTACGGCTTCGCGATCTGGGAAAAGATGCAGCGTGGCCTTGACGATATGTTCAAGGCAACAGGACATCAGAATGCGTACTTCCCTCTTTTCGTGCCGAAATCCTTTCTCGAAAAGGAAGAGGAACACGCCGAGGGATTCGCAAAAGAATGCGCGGTCGTTACACATTATCGTCTGAAGAAGAACCCTGACGGCCCCGGCCTGATCGTCGATCCGGCGGCGAAGCTCGAAGAGGAATTGATCGTTCGCCCGACTTCCGAAGCGATAATATGGAACGCCTATCGCGGCTGGATACAATCGTGGCGCGATCTGCCGATCCTCGTGAATCAGTGGGCAAATATCGTTCGCTGGGAGATGCGCACGCGAATATTCCTGCGTACGGCGGAATTCCTTTGGCAGGAAGGGCACACGGCGCACGCTACGAAGGAAGAGGCCGTCGAGGAGACCGAGCGAATGCTCGGCGTATATGCCGATTTCGCCGAGAATTGGATCGCGCTGCCTGTCATTAGGGGCTACAAGTCGCCTGCCGAACGTTTCGCGGGAGCCGAAGAAACATATTGCATCGAGGCGATGATGCAGGACGGCAAGGCCCTGCAGTGCGGAACCTCGCATTTCCTCGGTCAGAATTTCGCTAAGGCGTTCGATGTGAAGTTTGTCAATAAAGAGAACGAACTTGAACATCCGTGGGCGACGAGCTGGGGCGTTTCGACGCGCCTTATGGGCGCGTTGATAATGGCGCATTCCGACGACAACGGCCTTGTGCTGCCGCCGAAACTCGCTCCGATCCAGGTCGTGATCGTGCCCATCCACAGATCGCCCGAAGACCTCGCCGAGATCACTGCCGTTGTCGATCCGATCGTCGAGAAACTTAAGGCCGCGGGCGTTTCGGTCAAATACGACGATAGCGACAATCAGCGTTCGGGATGGAAGTTCGCGGAATACGAACTCAAAGGCGTGCCCGTGAGGCTTGCTCTCGGCAAACGTGATCTAGAAGCCGGAACGATCGAGGTCGCTCGCCGCGACACGCTCACAAAGGAATCCCGGCCGCTCGAAGGCATCGTCGAGCACGTACAGGAACTAATGTCCGAGATCCAGGCGAATATTTACGCAAAAGCGGCGAAATTCCGCGAAGAGCATACGTTCCGCGTTGATACATGGGATGAATTCGTCGAAAGAATTGAGGAAGGCGCCTTTCTCCTCGCACACTGGGACGGAACCGCCGAGACCGAGGAAAACATCAAAGAGCAGACAAAGGCGACCATCCGCTGCATCCCGCTCGACGCCCCGCACGAGGAAGGCAAATGCATCCTCACCGGCAACCCGTCGCACCGCCGCGTGGTCTTTGCAAGAGCGTATTGAGAAACGGGAGTTAGTGTTGCCAATGTTTCCACGAATTGTTGCTAAGCCTAAGTCCGGTCAAGAGCGACTGGTTTCTGAAGGGAAAGAGCTTGGGTTTAGCGTATTGGACTTTTGGCGTTGGAGTTCGTCAGATCTTCTCAGTAATGCCACCCGCGGTGTGCTCGCAGAGTTCATCGTTGCCGTGGCTCTCGAAATTCAACTCGAGCGTGTGAGGGAGGAATGGGGAGCTTACGATCTGACGACCCCTGAAGGTATCAAGGTCGAGGTAAAATCGGCAGCATTCATCCAAAGTTGGCGGCAAGATCGCCTCTCGAAGGTTAGTTTTAGGGTACCGAAAACTCGTGCTTGGGATTCCGAGAGCAATAGACAGGCAAACGAGATCCAACGTCAGGCGGACGTTTACGTCTTTTGCTTGCTTGCTCATACCGAGCAAGAGGTAATTGATCCGCTTGACTTAGATCAATGGCAGTTCTTCGTTTTGCCGACAGCATTTCTTGACGGCCGTAAACGAAGCCAGCATTCGATTACCCTCAAAAGCCTAGCTGACCTTTCACACGGCCACGTCGATTTTCATCAGCTCCGAGCGAGGGTTCTGGCTTCGGCGGACATCCGCCGTGAATCAATCGAATTGAGCTAACATCCGACCAATTTTTAGCTATTATTAAGACTATTCGGCAAGTTTTGTCGTCTTAATGGTTGTGTGCGAAAGCGATTCGCACTCTGTCGGTCAACGCGACCGCAACTTATGGCGATAGGAACTCGCTGTTACTACGAGTTTGATGTATACAGAGCTTGCGGATGAGCAGCTTGTTGAATTGGCGGTACGAGACGACCCCGAAGCTTTTGGGGAGATCGTACGGCGTTGGGAGCGAAAGATCTTCGCTCTGTGCTTCGGTATGCTTGGCCGCGAGGATGAAGCGAGAGATGCGGCGCAAGAAGCCTTTATCAGTGCTTACCGCAATATCTCGCGGTTCCGAGGTGACGCAAAGGTGTCGTCGTGGCTTCATCGGATCGCCGTGAACCAGTGTTTGACAGTAAAGAGGCGTCAGAAGTCACGTTCGGAAGAGTATTTGGGCGATGAGGATGAAGCGGAATCGCGGGTATTCGTGGCGTCGCCGGCAGTTTCGCCTAAGAATATCGCTGAGAAAGGCGAGCGTTTGAAACTGGTAAGGCAGGCCGTAGGTGCCCTGCCGTCGGAGTTGCGGGAAGTGATCGTGATGAAGGAATTTGAAGAAATGACGTTCCAAGAGATCGCGGACACGCTCGAGCTGCCGCTGAGCACCGTAAAAAGCCGGCTCTATACGGCATTGAAACAGTTGAAACTGCGACTCGAGCGTATTTCGGTCGAGGTCGTTTAACGAAGGAAATGAGTGAAATGACTCATAACGAAGCAAAAAACCAAGAGTGCGGCCATACGGGCCAGATACTGGACTTTGTATATGACGAACTGCCGGTAAGCGTCAAGGGTGCGTTCGAAAGCCATCTTGCGACGTGCGAAGCCTGTTCGGGTGAGGTTTCTTCCTTGGTGTCCACGAGCATGGCGGTCAAGGAATGGCGCGCTGAGGCCTTCGAACCGCTTGCGAAACTGCGATTTTCAATCCCGACCGAACGGCGGCCAAAGATCGGCGCTTTTGCGATCATTCTCAGTATTTTCCGACAGCCCATCTATGCAGCTGCCGCCGCAACATTGCTGCTCGGTTCAGCGATCGGCCTCTATTTCCTACTTGGCTCCAGTAGTTCGCAGCCGCAGGTTGCGAGATCCGTAGATATGCCTGCAGTTCCGGCAGCGGTAACGCCGACGGTATCGGTAGTGGAGCAGGTGACGGCTCCAGAAGCACACCCAATGATCGCAAAGGATGATCGACCGGCTGAGAAGACTGCACAAACCCGCTCCGAACGGCCACAAGGTGCCCGACAGGCCCGCATGGTGCGAAAATCAAGTGGCTCCGGTCAGAATCGTGCCGTTGCGACGAACGCATCGCTTCAGAAGGCTGTCCCTGAGGATCTTTTTGGCGAGGTTCCCGAAACGCGAGACCGTTCGCTTCGTCTTACCGATCTTTTCACCGAGGGCGACGAAGACTGATCTACCAAATCTTATGAAATTCAAGATCTCAGCATTCTTTTTTATCGGAGCTCTCTCCCTCGCGGTCATTGTCGGCCAAGTTGAGAGCCAAGTCGTTCCTCAGCCTCTGGCCGGTCAACCCTTACCTGCCAAGGCGGTGGACAAGGGCCAGGCGATAATGCAGGCTCTCGGCCTTACGGACGAGCAAAAGACGCAGCTTCGCGAAATGAACAAAGCTCGCAAGCCATTGATGCAAGCCGCGCAAAAGAGCTTTCGCGACGCAATGAAGGCTCTCGACTCTGCGATCTACGCAGATGTTTTCGATGAATACACCTACAGTCTGCGGCTCGCCGATCTTCAGAAAGCCCAAGCGGAAATGCAGCGACTTCGTTTCGAGAACGAAGTGAATATTCGAAAGATCCTTACACCGACTCAGCTTGACAGCTTCCGGAACCTCCGAAAGCGGTTTGCAGCGGAAAAGAAGCTGCGTGAAGCAAACGGTGATACCCCCGCGGATCGGCCGCTAATGCAGCGGCTGCAACGCCGCCAGGAACGTCGCCTCCAGCGGCCCGTTGCACGCCCGACCAAACCTCAGTAGGTACCAATCGCTTCAATTGACCCTTCGGCTGCTCGGACGTGATTGTTCGGGCGGCCGCTTTTTTATTCGCAGAGGAGGCTACCGCTGACAAAGCCTTACAGGCTATAATGCTTTGAACCATAGGTCGGGCATCATGCCCTTGGCATCAGCACGGTAGATGAATTCACTTTCACGCTTTCTTGTCGAACTTCAGGATATTTCATTCCTGTTCTGGCGAATGCTGCGAGGGCTTCGAAAGCAGCCGCGCTACTTCGACGAAATGATCCGGCAAATGGACTCGATCGGCGTGGGCTCCCTTGCGATCGTGAGTCTTACAGGATTCTTTACCGGCTCGGTATTGATCCTGCAGGCCTACCCGACGCTCGAATACTATGGTGCTCAGAGCAGCGCCGGCCAGAGTGTCGCGATCACGCTGATCCGTGAACTCGGCCCTGTGCTGTGTGCCTTGATGGTCGCAGGCCGCGTCGGTTCCGCGATCTCCGCGGAACTTGGGTCTATGGTCGTCTCGCAGCAGATCGATGCGATGCGGGCACTTGGCACGTCGCCTGCGCGAAAGCTTGTTACGCCCCGCGTCATCGCCCTCGTTGTGACGCTCCCGCTGCTCACAGTGGCCGCAGACGTCTTTGGCCTGATCGGCGGCGGCATCATCGCGAGGTACCTTTACGCGTTGGACGCGAATACTTATATTACGAGTTTGCGGGCTGGGATCACGATCCAGGATATTATTGGCGGCATCATAAAACCGATCGTTTTTGGTTTCATCATAGGCTTGATCTCGTGTCATAAAGGGTTGACCACTCAGGGCGGCACAGTCGGCGTCGGCAAGTCGACGACCGATGCGGTAGTACTTTCGTCCATCACGGTGATCATTGCAGACTTCTTTCTCTCAAAGGTCCTACAGGGATTTTTTGGCAACACCTTGTTCTAGATGCTAGAGACCGAGGCCATAATTCAGCCACGAACGGCGATCTCACCGGTGATCCCGGCGATCGAATTTCGCGACGTTGAACTCGCGTTCGACGACCGTGTGATCCTGGATGGCATCAATTTCACGGTTCGCCGGGGCGAGACGAAGATCGTTCTTGGTGGTTCGGGCAGCGGCAAGTCCACGATAATCAAACTCATCCTCGGTCTTCTCCGAGCAGATGCGGGCACGATCCTCGTCGATGGAGAAGACATCACCAACGCCGACGAACAGGAATTGACCGAGATGCGGAAAAAGATCGGAATGGTCTTCCAGGAAGGCGCTCTCTTTGATTCCCTGTCGGTTTACGACAACGTCGCCTATCGGCTGGCCGAGGAAGGTATCGACGATGACGAGATCGAGCATGAGGTGATAAGAATGCTCCGGTTCGTGGATCTTGAAGATGCGATCGACAAGATGCCGATCGAGCTCTCGGGCGGAATGAGGCGCCGCGTCGGCATTGCTCGCGCGCTCGTCGGCAGCCCATCGATGGTCCTTTTCGACGAACCGACCGCCGGCCTTGATCCGCCGACTGCTCGAACGATCTGCGAACTCGCGATAAAGCTCCGTGACCTGGAAGGGGTCTCGTCTATTTTTGTCACACACGAGATGAATAACCTAAGATATCTTTCGTCCGAATATGCTATCGTTGACGGCGAAGGACGTGTATTCTTCGAGGAAGAAGGCGACAAACTTTGCCTCATCAATACGAAAGTGATGATGATAAAGCAGGGCAACATCATCTTTGACGGAACGGACGAAGAGCTGAAGCTTTCGAACGACCCGTATATTCACCGATTTATCACCGGTAGGTAGACCGAACCCGAACGTATGCCAAGAACGAGACAAAGGATCAAATTCAGTGAGCTTCGCGTCGGCATCTTTGTGCTCGTCGCCCTTCTCGTCCTCGGCTATTTGGTCCTGAATTCAAGCGGAGATTTCAATCCGTTCGAAAAGAAATTCGCGCTAAAAGCCCGCTTCGTCTCTGCCGATGGCCTGCACCCTGCGGCGGACGTTCAGCTTGCGGGAGTATCGATAGGCAAGGTCGTCGATGTTAAATTCCTTCCGTCCGATACGCCCGACGGCAATCGGATCGAGGCGACGCTCTCCGTTTCCCGTCAGATCCAGGGACAGCCGATCGACGAGATGATCCGGACCGATTCGACCGCACAGCTCATTGCTACTTCAGTGCTTGGCAACGAGAAGATGATCAACATCACGCCCGGCACCGAAAAGGGCAATTCCGTAAGTGAGAACTTTGTGCTCGAATCTTCGGCCGCGATCTCCATGAACCAACTGACCGCAACCGGCAACGATCTGTTGAAACAGATCAACAAGCTCGCCATCCCGGCGAACGAGATCCTCAACAAGGCGAACACCGGCGACGGCACCCTTGGGAAGATCGTTAACGATGACGACCTCTACAACAATCTCGACGGAGCTGTCGCAGAGACCAAAGAGACGATGAAACGCCTGCAGGCGACGATCGACAAGATAAATTCAGGCCAAGGCAGTGCCGGAAAGCTCGTCAACGATCCAAAGCTCTATGACAGTCTTGCCAAGACCGCGGCGAGCCTCGAAGCGATCTCAAGCGATATCCGTGCAGGAAAGGGCTCGGCAGGTAAGATCGTGAATGACGACGCTCTCTATAATGAAACGCGAGCCGCGGTTGCAGACCTCAGAAAGATCACAGAGGATTTTCGCGCGATCACCGCTGACCTTCGGGCAGGCAAGGGTACGCTCGGTAAACTTCTAACTGATGACAAGATGTACGAGGACACTCGAACAGCACTTGACCGATTCAATTCGACGGCCGGCCGGATCGATGCGATCCTGAGCGACGCTCAGGCCGGAAAAGGCACTCTTGGCAAATTGATCACCGACGAAACACTCTACAATAGCGTTAATCAAACGGCTAATAACGTTGCAACCTTCACCGGAGAAGGAACTCAGCTTCTCAAGGACTTTCGTGCAAATCCTAAAAAATACCTGCGCATAAAACTCGCAATTTTCTAAGTAGCCCCGACAGCACCACGCGCCATTCGAAAATCACAGCAATCTGAGTTGCATATTATGCAGTAGATATGTATAGTATGCAGTAATGATTTCGAAGGAAGCACGGCGTAACTTCATTTTGGATACGATCACGGAGACGGAGGTCGCGAATCAGGCCGAATTGGTCGAGAGGCTGACTGCCGCCGGATTTTCCGTCACACAGGCGAGCGTCTCGCGCGATCTCCAGGAACTCGGTGTGGCAAAGCGTGACGGTCGGTACACGATCGATGGAAGGGCCGCCCGCAACTTCGGGCCGATAAGTTTGGTTACTTCGGGAGATTCCCTTCTTATCCTTCGATGTCTCCCCGGCATAGCATCCGCGATCGCGGTCGAGATCGACAAGATGGATCTCAATGAGATCGCGGGTACGCTTGCCGGTGACGATACGATCTTTATTGCCGCACGAACTTCCGACGACCGCAGCGGCATTGTAACGCGTATCAAGGGCTTGTATGGAGGGATAGAGGAACTATGAGCTTGGGTCACGTCGAATTTGATCTATTGGCGTCCGTTACTTGCCGATCGGGCGTCGGGCATTCCGCTTTGGTCGATCCGAGCCCGCGAAAGGCGAAGGTCGGAGATCTGGTTGCCGTTCGAGCGCTGAATGACAGCCGGTCCTACGGAATGCTGGAAACGCCGAGCGGACGTCTGGCTCGGATCAAGAAGAACAGCGTGATCTGCGGAGTTCTTGGGGAGAGACGCGCCCTCAAGGGTATTGTCGGAGAAGTTCCCGAGGCGGTGGCCGGCGGCGAAAAACTCTCGATCCTCAATTTGGGAGGCGTGATCGGAAAACGTACTGGCGTCCACTCATCGCTCGGTACGGTGGTGGATGTCGAAGTTCTTGGTGCGGTTTGCGGTGAGGACGGACGAGGATTCGACCTGGCAGCAACCGCATTACCCAAGGCTTCCCGAATGACGAACTCCGCACCGATAATTCTCGTTGCAGGAACTTGTATGAACTCAGGCAAAACGGTCGCCGTGGCAGAGATCATACGCGAGGCGTCTCAAAGCGGCTTAAAGGTCGCTGGTGTAAAGCTCACGGGCGTTGCCTGTCTTCGAGACACGCTTGAGATGCAGGACAATGGTGCATTTGCGACGGTCAGTTTTCTCGATTTCGGGCTGCCATCGACCGTCGGCCGTGAGGACCTCGAAGGTGTTGCGATGGGCTCTTTCAATTACGTCAACTCATTTTCGCCCGATCTGATAGTCGCAGAGTTGGGCGACGGAGTGATGGGAGGCTACTCGGTTGAGAGATTACTTGGTTCTTCAAAAGTGATGTCTGCGGTCAAGAAGATCGTTTTTTGTGCTTCGGATTTCGTCGGCGTTGTCGGCGGCATTGTGGTCTTAAAGGATTTCGGGCTTCAGCCCGACATCATTTCAGGATCTGTAACCGATTCGTCAATGGGCGAAGTTTCGATCCGTGAGCGGTTCGGGCTCGATGCTGCAAACGCCCGCAACGATGGGGCACGGCTTTTTGCTCTCGCTTCGGATTTTGGTAAACCGGAGGCCGCCGTATGCTAAACAAGATAAAGATCGGCATCCTTGGCGGCTCGGGATACGGCGGGAGCGAACTCCTTAGGCTGCTGCTCTTCCATTCGAGCGCAGAGATCTCGTACGTGACCGCAAACGAACACGCCGGAAAAAAGGTCTCCGCAGTGCATAAGAATCTTCTCGGCTTTACCGACCTTAGCTTCTCGGCGACTCCGGAAAACCTCTCTGATCTCCCTCACGTTGACGTCGCTTTCTTTGCAATGCCCCATGGAGCGGCAATGTCGATTGTCGGCACCCTATCAGAAGGCACGAAGGTGATCGACCTTTCAGGTGATTTTAGGCTTGATGATACAGCGGTCTTTGAATCGGCCTATGGACGTAAGCAGACGGCTCCCGGGCTCCAAAAACAATTCACCTATGGCGTGCCGGAGTTATTTTGCGATGAGATCGCGAAGGCCCGGTTCATCGCGAATCCCGGCTGTTTTGCGACGGCGACGATCCTCGCCCTTGCTCCTTTGATAAAGGGCGGACTATCTTCGGGAAAGATCATTGTCGACGCGAAGACAGGATCTTCGGGCTCGGGAGCGAAAGCCGCAGCGAACACGCATCATCCTCAGCGATCGAACTCCTTCTATGCGTATAAGCCCTTTACACATCAGCACTTTCCGGAGATCGAACAATGCCTGTCGCGCGTCGGGACGCTCGACTCTTCCCTTGTCTTTATGACACATAGCATGCCGGTCTCGCGAGGGATCTTCGCTTCCTGCTATGCAGAGACGGAAAAGGAGATCTCGACAAAAGAACTGAACGAGATCTTCTGTGAATACTACGCCGGGCGGCGATTTGTCCGTATCGTCGAAGGTTCACCTGATATCAATTGGGTGAAAATGACAAACTTTTGCGATATCGCGGTCCACTCGTCCGGCAGGATGATCGCTGTCTTCTCGGCCCTCGACAACCTCGTGAAAGGAGCGGCCGGTCAAGCTGTTCAGAACATGAATTTGATGTTCGGTCTGGAGGAGACGACCGGACTTCTTTTCCCCGGCACGAATCCATAAATGACGACCGAAGAGATCTTCAGAACAGAGCGGGAGTTTCAGCTTGCGACCTACTCAAAACTCGACCTTGCTATAGTGCGTGGGCGAGGGCCGTGGGTCTGGACCTCCGAAAACGAAAAATATCTTGACCTCTACGGCGGGCATGCCGTTTGTGCGGTCGGCCATTCACATCCTGATGTTGTCAAGGCGATCACGGAACAGGCTCAAAAGCTGATGTTCTATTCGAATGTCGTCTATTCCGACATTAGGGCCGAGGCCGCTGAGAAACTCGTTTCGGTAGCTCCTGCGTCCCTTTCAAAGGCATTTTTTTGCAATTCCGGAACAGAAGCGAATGAGAATGCGATGCGGATCGCCCGCCTCGCAACAGGCAGATCGAAGATCGTGTCGTTCGCGAAAGGCTTTCACGGGCGGACCGCAGATTCGATCTCGGCAACGTTCCTCGGCAAATATCGCGCACTTGGTGAGCCGAACGTTCCGTACCACGTCGAAGCGGAATTCGGCGATAAAACGTCGATCAATTCGATCATCGACCGCGATACTGCGGGCGTACTTATAGAGCCGATACAGTCGATGGCTGGCGTCCGAGAGGCGACCGCCGACTTTTTTTTGGAACTCCGAAAGAAATGTGACGAGGTCGGCGCGGTACTTATCTTCGACGAGGTCCAAACAGGCGTGGGCAGAACCGGCGAATGGTTCTTTGCCGGCAGCACGGCGGCGGGTGACGTCGTTCCGGATGTTGTTTCGGTTGCTAAGGCTCTTGGGAGCGGCGTCCCCGTCGGTGCGTGCATTGTTTCAGAGTTTCTCGCCTCGTGCATCAAAGAAAATGACCTCGGAACGACGTTTGGGGGCGGAATGGTCGCAATGGCAGCTGTGAAATCCACACTCGAGGTGATCGAGCGTGAAGGCCTGATCGACAACGCGCGGCGGATCGAGCGCCGTATCCGAGAGGTCTGCCTTAAGAACCCGGACGTAAACGCAGTTCACGGCAAAGGGTGTTTATTGGGGATCGAGTTCGAGGGCGGAGCACGTCCATTTTACGAAAAGCTGCTTGAAGCGAAGGTCATTACCGGTATGAGCAGCGATCCTAAGGTGCTGCGCCTCTTGCCGCCATTGAATGTTTCAGAGAGCGAGATCGACCTTTTCGAGGGGGCGATCAGCAAATGAAGCACTTTCTTTCTACAAACGACATTGCAGCCGGCGAGTTCGAACACCTTTTGGAGAAGGCACTCGCATACAAAGCGGAACGGCACGTCACCAATGAATTGGCGGGTCGTTCCATTGCACTTGTGTTCCTGAACCCGTCGCTCCGAACGCGTGCATCGATGCAGGTCGCAGTTTTCGAACTTGGCGGAAACCCCGTGCTGATCGAGCCGGGCTCAACGTCATGGTCGATCGAGTACAGCGACAACGTTGTGATGGACGGGAATAGGACCGAACATATCGCCGAGTTCGTGAGAGTGCTGAGCCGATATGTCTCTGCGATCGGTGTTCGAACTTTTGCCGGTCTAAAGGACTGGGAACTCGAGCGGACGGACCCGGTCTTGCAAGCTTTCGTGAAATATTCGAGCGTGCCGGTGATCAATCTTGAGTCTGCGATGCATCATCCGTGTCAGGCGATGGCAGATATGATGACGATCCGGGAGCGTTTCGGTGAGGCAAGGAAGAAAGTTCTCTTAACGTGGGCATGGCATCCAAAAGCACTCCCGATGGCGGTGCCCAATAGTTTTGCGCTTGCGGCCTCACAAATGGGACACGAGCTTACGATCGCTCATCCGAATGGCTACGATCTCGATTCGGAGTTGGTTGCGCAAGTATGCGATTCGGCGGCATCGAGTGGCGGAAGCGTACGGACGATCACCGATCCAGTCGCCGGATTTGAAGACGCAGACGTTGTTTATGCGAAGAGTTGGGCTCCGCCGTCCTTTTACGGCAAGGAGTCCGCCGTGCACGACGGTCAGCTACGCGACACTTGGATCGTCAACTCAGAGAAGATGGCCCGAACTGCGAACGGCATTTTTATGCACTGCCTTCCGGTGAGAAGAAATGTGATCGTTACGGACGAGGTCCTGGATTCGACGAACTCCTTTGTGATCGACGAGGCGGAGAATCGTCTCCACGTCCAAAAGGCGATACTTGCCACGTTGGTTAGATAGTTACTATGGAAATCGAATCACTAGATCTGCTTCGAGAGGCGTTGCCGTATATTCAGCGATTTGCAGGGACGACGTTTGTTATTAAGTTTTCGGGCAAAATAACAGAAGAGGCCGAAAATCTCGCCTCACTATCGGAGGAGATCGGCCTCTTGCACGAGGTTGGCATTCGCGTATGCGTTGTACATGGCGGGGGTAAACAGCTAACGGAAATGGCGGAAAAGTTGGGTGTGATCCAGAAAGTTGTCGGAGGACGGCGAGTTACTGATGATGAAACGCTCGAACTTGCAAAAATGGTCTTTCGCGGCAAGATCAACACGGAGATCCTTGCTCAATTCCGCCGCCGCGGGATCAATGCGGTCGGACTTTCCGGAGTGGACGGCGGTGTTCTGACGGCCGAAAAAAGACCCCCGAAAAGCATTCTTGACCGCACTACCGGCATTACGGACGTCGTGGACTTCGGCCACGTCGGCGACGTCGTGAAGATCGATGCTTCGCTGATCGAGGTGATGCTTAGCAATGGCTACTTGCCGGTCCTATCGTCGCTCGGAGCTGACGACCACGGCCAGGTCTTCAATATAAATGCGGATACGATCGCGACGGAGATAGCCGTCGCTCTTAAGGCCGAGAAGCTGATCCTGCTATCGGACGTGAACGGCATTTATCTGGACGCCGACGACCCGAACTCAAAGGTCTCACGGTTGCCGATCGCCGAAGCGCGCGGCTTGATCGAATCGGGCAAGGCGACCGGCGGAATGATACCAAAGCTCGAGAATCTGATCTCACTGATCGAACGCGGGGTGCATTCGGCACACGTGATCGACGGGCGAAAAGCGAATGCCGTCCTCGCCGAGGTCTTCACGGACGAAGGCACGGGAACGATGGTCGTCAAATAGGAAAAGCAGGCCGACAATTCGACCTGCTTTTGCAGAAATGGTGCTCAGGGCGAGACTCGAACTCGCACGGATCGCTCCACACGCCCCTCAAACGTGCGCGGCTACCAATTACGCCACCTGAGCTTAAATTTTCAAATCCGACCGAAACTACTTATTCGCCGCCGGTGCTTCGTTCGTGTTCGCTGCCGGACCAGCAGCATTTGCGTTCGCCTCAGGAGCCGCAGCATTCACGTTGGCATCCGCTGCAGGCGCCGAATTCGTATTCGAGTTCGCGGTTGATACGGGTGCTTCGGCCGGCGTTTCAGGGTTTGCTGAAAGTACCGACACATTGCCGTTGAACGCGGGCATTGATATGAGCAACGCCGAGATCATAAATACGACGGCGGCTGCGATCGTGATCTTGGAAAGGATCGTCGTCGTTCCTCGCGGTGTCAGAGCAGAGCTCGAAATATTGCTCGTGAAAAGCGCACCGGCATCCGTTTTACCCGGCTGCAGGAGCACAGCTCCGACGAGCACTACGCACGAAATGAAAAATAAAGTGTAAAGTACGTATAGCAACTTTCTATCAACTCCCGTCCCATCTACTTGTAGCTCACGATCTTTGCGAAACTTTCAGCATCGAGACTCGCACCACCGACCAAAGCCCCATCAAGATCCGGCTGATCCATCAACTCAGCAATATTCTCAGGTTTGACCGAACCGCCGTAGAGGATCCGAACTGAGGCCGCAACGTCGCTGCCGTGATCTTTTCCGACGACATCGCGGATGTGGCTGTGCATTTCTTGAGCCTGTGCAGGCGTCGCGGTCTTACCCGTGCCGATCGCCCAGACAGGCTCGTAAGCGATTATAATACGGCTCATCTCGTCCACTGTCAAACCGGAAAGCCCGGCAGAAAGCTGTCCGCGCACAACATTCTCGGCATTGCCCGATTCCCTCTCGCTCAGCGATTCGCCAACACAAACGATCGCTTTGAGGCCGGCTTCAAGGGCCGCCTTCGCCTTCAAATTCACCGTGGCATCACTCTCGCCAAAGAACTGTCTGCGTTCGGAATGTCCAATGATGCAATACTTGCAGCCCGCATCTTTCAACATGATCGGGGCGACCTCGCCCGTAAGGGCCCCGAACGCGTTCTGGGTCGCACAATCTTGAGCGGCAACACTGACGTTCGAGCCTTCGAGGCGATCGGAAACCGCCCGTAACGCCGTAAAGACCGGCGCAATGATCACCTCACAATGATTCGCGTTCGCGACCAAAGGCTTGAGGGCGAGAGCGGTATCGACCGCCTCCCCATACAGCTTGTACATCTTCCAGTTTCCGGCAATGATCGGTTTTCTCATACGTCACTCTCCGCATTAAAAAAAATAGAACGCTTAAGCATCTTTCGCGAGCCGCTGTACAATTTCACTTTGTCGTTTCAGCGGCGGAATCCGTTCCCGCCAACGTCCTTCGAGCCATATCCGTGCTCTCTTGGGAGCCGATCATTCCGATGACATCATCCTTCTTAAGAACGGTCTTTGGCTGAGGGTTAGTGATCATCTTGTTCTGGCGTGAGATCGCAACAACGGATGCCCCAGTCGCCTCTCGTAGGTTTGAATCGGCAAGAGCCTTACCAACTACCTCGCTATTCTCACCCACCGGAACCCAGACCAGTTCAAGGTTGTCGCTTGCCCTCAATAACTCGTTCAGGAAATGGCGCTCGTCAACCGTGTTGATAGCGGAATCGTATCGGTCGCTTCGAACCGCGTCCGTATATTGCTGTACTTTGCGCAGCGAAAGGCCCAGTTCAAGCAGTGTGCGCCTGACCATCTGCAAGCCGCCTTCCAGTTCAGGCTGAATGACGTGGCGGGCTCCAAGCGAATAAAGCTGGGAAAGACTCGTGTCCGAACTCGCGCGCGCAACGATGTGGAGCTC
This sequence comes from uncultured Acidobacteriota bacterium, assembly GCA_937873515.1. Taxonomy (GTDB): domain Bacteria; phylum Acidobacteriota; class Blastocatellia; order Pyrinomonadales; family Pyrinomonadaceae; genus OLB17. The sequence goes on along the minus strand of CALMYB010000006.1, from coordinate 163,995 downwards.
TGGTGCCTCAGCTCGGGCCGAAGCAACGATGATGCTTGTCGAGGCGTCATCCGGCGTCGTTACAACAAGCAGACGGGCACTAGGTAAGTTTGCCTGACTGATCACTTCGGAATTTCCGGCATCGCCGTATAGAACCGGAATCCCAAGCTCTGCAAGTTCCTCGACGCGCTCAAGCTCGGAATCGATCACGACCAGAGAAATTCCAAGCTTTTGCAGGACGTCCAAAATGTGGTGCCCGACCCGTCCATATCCGATCACTACGACATGGTCGGCAAGACGATCTTTAAGGACAAAGGTCTCACCGTGTCGGTCAAGCAAACGCCAAAAGCCATTTCCGCTTCGGAGGAATCTTTCCACGGGGCCGATCGCCCTGTACATCAGAGGGTTCACCGCGATAGAGATTAGTGCTCCCGCGAGGATCATCGAATACTGCTCCTTTCCAAGCAGCCCTAAGGCAAGGCCGGCTTGGCCAAGGATAAAGGAAAATTCGCCAATCTGGCTCAGGCCGGCGGCAACGACGAGAAAAGTGCGCGCCGGGTGCCTGATGAACACGCCCATCAGCAGTGTGATGACGTACTTACCGGCAGTTATCATCAGGACGAGCACTATCAAAGCTGTAACATTACCGCCCAAATAGTTGATGTCGACCATCATTCCGATCGACACAAAGAACAACACGGAAAACGCATCCCTAAATGGGAGAATATCCGCACTCACCTGATGGCTTAACTTCGATTCGTGAACCACGACGCCGGCCGCAAAGGCTCCCAGTGCAATGGAGACTCCAAATATCTCGGTCGCAGCAAGGGCAATTCCGACCGACGTTGCAAGCACTGCGAGAATGAACAATTCACGCGAGCCTGAGCGAGCCGTTCCTAACAGTATCCAAGGGACAAGCTTTCGGCCGATGAATACAAGAGATGCACAGAACGCTGTCGCCTTAAGGAGCGTTAACGCGAGACCCGCCCAATCCATGCCGCCATCTCCGGATGCGAGAGTCGGCATCAGGAGCAGGATGAGGACCGTTGCAATATCTTCAAGAATCAGCCACCCGACCGCCGCTTGCCCGTGTTGGGTGTTCAAGAGGCCGTTGTCCATTAAGCCGCGCAGCAAAACTACGGTGCTGGCGATCGAGATGGCGAGGCCTAGAACTAGGCTTGCCGAGGGCGACCATCCCAAATAGGTAGCAAATCCATAGCCGAGGCACGTTGTGATCAGCATTTGACCGATCGCACCCGGGATAGCAATGTTGCGCACCTTCCAAAGGTCGTCAATAGAAAAATGAAGGCCGACGCCGAACATGAGGAAGATGACGCCGAGTTCGGCCAACTGGCTGATCGTATCTACATCTCCTGCATAGCCAGGGGTGAATGGGCCGATCGCAATTCCGGCGAGCATATACCCGACGATCGGCGAGAATCGCAAGAATTTTGCGATCGTGCCGCCGATAAAAGCGGCAACAAGAGCGACAGCTATATTTAGAAGTAGTGGCAGGTCGTGCATTTTTCTCCCGATCTGCCTGTATGTCAGGCGAAGGACATTAAATGAGATATTAGGTGCTACTAATTGTAGCGCATGGCGACGAGTGATCGAACGACCGTTCAGGTGATCACTCGGCGCGAACGCTTACGATCTTGGCTCAGAGCAGAACGATCTTCGCGGTAACAACCGAGCGGCTAACCTTCCGGTTTCGAATCAAGAGCTTCAACGCCGGGTAATGCATCGCCTGCCAGAAACTCAAGAGTTGCTCCCCCGCCGGTCGAGATGTGAGAAATGTGGCCTTCGAGTCCAGCCTGCTTGACGGCGGCAACGGAGTCTCCGCCTCCGACTATCGATATTGCACCGTTGTCCGTTGCATCCGCGACGGCCTGTGCGACCGCGATCGTGCCTTGGTCGAAAGGCTTCTCTTCGAACATCCCCATCGGGCCGTTCCAGACGATCGTGCTTGCCCCGCTCAATGCGTTGGCAAAGATGGCCGCGGTCTCGATTCCTATATCAAGCCCGACGTGACCGGCGTTCGTGAAATCGATCGGGATCGTCTTTTGCGAATTTAGCGGATCAGCACTGTCAACAACCTGATGATCGGTCGGAAGGATCAGCTCAACTCCTGCGGCTTTCGCCCGCTCCTCGATCTCTTTTGCGCGGTCAAGCATATCGTTCTCGACGAGGGACTTACCGACGGTGTAACCGTTCGCTTTGAAAAAGGTGTACGCCATCGCACCTCCTATCAGAAGCTTGTCCACCTTTCGCTCGATCAGCGAATCGATCACAGGGATCTTGTCAGAAACTTTTGCGCCGCCAAGGATCGCGACGAACGGTCTTTCAGGGTCCTCGAGGACGCGGCCGAGATATTCAAGCTCTTTCTCCATCAGAAGGCCCGCCACGCATGTGTCGACAAAGTGAGTGATACCTTCGGTCGAAGCGTGAGCACGATGGGCGGTTCCGAAGGCATCGTTGACATAGATGTCGGCGAGCGAGGCGAGCTGCCTTGCGAACTCGGCGTCGTTCTTCTCCTCTTCAGCGTGAAGCCTCAGGTTCTCGAGCAGTAAAACATCGCCGCCGTTGAGGGCGGCGGCTGCCTTGGCGACCTCCTCGCCTATGCAGTCGCCCGCGAATGAAACTTCTCCGACCTCGGAGATCTCCGTTGCGAGTGCCTTGAACGCCGCAAAGACCGGAGCGAGCGAGAACTTGGCCGGATCGAACGCTTTTCCGGCCTCTTCGGCCTTCTTCTTCTCTTTGATCGGACGTCCGAGGTGCGATGCGAGAATTATCTTTGCCCCGCGGCCCGCAAGGTCACGGATCGTCGGGAGTGCGGCTCGAATTCGCGTATCGTCAGTAACAACGCCGTTCTTCACAGGAACGTTGAAATCGACCCTTACAAAAACACGCTTTCCCTCTACATTGATATCTTTTATCGTTTTCTTCTGCATTGATCGTTAATTTCTAATATCTCCATGGGTTCTTCGCATCGCACTCTATGGCCGATCGAAGCAGCTCTCGTGCTTTATGAAAACGGATCGGTCTATCTTTTCCCCGATCCGGATCGAAGAGATCAGTATCTCGACGATGCCGCCGGATTTGACCCTCCTCGGGAGCAGAAACGTGCCCTCGCGTCTGTAATCATCGAAAACGGAGAAAAGGGCACCATCTGAGATCCTGAAAGGAAGACCGGTTGCCATATCGAATGAAACGAAGAAGGTCCTATCGTCCTTAGTGCGGCCCTCGATGATCGACAATTTCTTGCCATCATCGTCGAACGTGCCGTCGAATTTGAGCGATTTGAAGAAATCCGGTGAGAGCACAAGCTTGATGGGCTCGAAAATATCTATGTAAGGATCGTCGCCGGCGGCGACCTTTCGATCGGGAAGGCCGACGCTGCTCTCAAAGAACGTCTCTTTGCCGATAGCCCCGGCTCTTGTCGTACCCGAAAGGTCAGACACCGAAACAAAGGCGTACTTGTCGGGAGCTTCGCGAAAGAACGAATATTTTAGCTTCTGAGAGGTATCCCGGGTCTGGATCAACATCGTGCCGTCAAGCGAATACGTTTGGATCTGAGATATACCGCCGGCGAGTTTCGCTGCCCTATCGATCAGGGCGAGGGCTCGCCAGTCCTTCGTAAGCGGTTCGACCCGCTTAGGCATGACCTTTACCAATGCATCGCCCATCGTCCCACTGCCGAAGACGGCTTTCGGCTTTGGATCTATGGGCGGCGGCTCAACGCTTTCTTCTGCCAATGCCTCCGTTTGCTTCTTCCGAGCGGTTTCGCGATCAGCAATGCGGGCCCGATACTCGTCGCTCATGGAAAGCTGCAATGCCTTCTCGATGACCTGGTCCTTACCGGAAAGCAAACCGGCGCGATCGATCGGCACGATGATGTCAGGTTGGACGCCAACCGCTTCGACCGAGGTCCCGTTCGGCCGCAAGAAATCCGCGATCGGATACTGCATCACGGAACCGTTCGCAAGCTTCGCGGCCATCGACGGTAAAGCCTCGCCGGCCGTATTTTGACCAACAACTACTGCTCTCGCATTATCCTGCAGCGCAGCTGACAAAAGCTCCGCGGCAGACATCGATTGGTCATCGACCAGGATGACGACGCGGCCATTGAACTTCTTGACCTTGTTGTCCGTCGGAATAACGGCGCTTTCGCCGCGAAACACGCTGATCCCGAACGGTGCTTCTCGAGGCTCCATCATTCCTGAGAGCCCGCGTGCGGACTGGAGCAGGCCGCCCATATTGCCACGCAGATCAAGGACTAGAGCTTTCTTTTTCGAGAATGCAGTGATCGAGTCACAGAATTTGCTCAATACCTGAAGCGAAAAGACATTGAATTTCACATATCCCACGTCGTCGCTCAGATGCGCCGAACTGTACTCAAGCAGAACTTGCGGCAATAGTCCGCCTAGAGACACCATTTCACCGTTCAGCGGCTGCCTCGGGAGATCGAACTCTTTCCGCTGATCGTGCTCATCGAGGCAGACGATCTTGACGTTCAGGGCATAGTCGCGATCAAGGAGCCACATCTTGATCGCCGTGGGCAGCATTCGGTCGAGGTGCCGAACATTGGGTGCCGCCTGAGTGATCGTTTCGCTGAGGACGTTGAGCGGGATTCCGCTGATCTCATCAAGGATATAGCCCGGCTTGACCCCTGCCGATGCGGCAGATGAACCGGGCAGCACAGATACGATCACGTATTTGCCGCCCATTGAGCGAAGTTCGATGCCGATACCAAAGCGGCCGGGTTTCGGATCGTCCTCTTCGCTAAGTTCGAATTCTATCGGCAAGCCGGTTCCCTTACCTTCTGACCTGAGAACGCCAGACCGATCTCCTGAATACCCTTCCCGTTCCGCGGAGATCTTTCGAGCGACGCTAAGGCTCCGATAAAAGCTGGCCGGTATCACTCCAAAGTGAGATTTGCCGAGCTTCCCCACCATCTCGAGAATAAGGTCATCGATCTCGGCCTCGGTCTTCGCGGCTTCGGCTCGCGGAAGATATTCGGCCTTGACCCGCTTCCAATCCAGCCCCCCGAAAGTTGCATCAAAATAGGACCTGTCTACGATCGACCAGGCCTCAAGGAAAGCCTTCACATTTGCAGAAACCGGTTTTTCTTCCGATGGATCACCCATCGGCGTGCCGAGAACATCATCGGTCCCGCTTATTGCCTTGACTATCGGGGCGCGCACGCCTTTGCGTGGTTTTTTCGGTTTCCTCTGACCCGAGACGTCGATGGCGGCCGACAAAAATGCCGCCGCCATCAAGCCGGAGATCATAAGCTTAAACAACTTCATCAAGATGTCCCTATTCTCAAAATAGTCAGCCTCAAATGCCTTTTGACGCGATATATCGGACAAGATCGCGAACGCGGCACGAATATCCCCATTCGTTGTCGTACCAGGAAAGGACCTTAATAGTGTTGCCGTCAAGGACGGTCGTGTACTCCGCATCAACTATCGAAGAGTGTGAATTCCCACGATAATCGATCGAAACAAGAGGCTCGTCGCTCACGGCCAGGATTCCCTTCAACCGACCGGCGGCTTCCTCACGAAATGCGTTGTTGACCTCATCTTTCGTAGTTGCCTTTTCAACGTTCATAACGACATCGACGATCGAGACGTTCGGTGTCGGAACGCGGATCGAAATGCCTTCAAAGCGGCCTTTCAACTCCGGGATCACGAGCGCGACCGCCTTTGCGGCACCCGTCGATGTAGGGATCATCGAGAGTGCTGCAGCTCTAGCTCTGCGAAGGTCCTTGTGCGGGAGGTCCAGCAGTTGTTGATCGTTCGTATAGCTGTGGATCGTATTCATCAGGGCATTCTTGATGCCGAATCGGTCGTGAATCACCTTTGCAAGCGGAGCAAGACAGTTCGTCGTGCAGGAAGCATTCGAGATGATGTGATGATTCGCCGCATCATAGGATTCTTCATTTACACCAAGTGCGATCGTAACGTCCTCACCCTTTGCCGGCGCGGACACGACTACCTTCTTGACCGAACCGCGAAGGTGTTTGGCCGCATCGGCGGCATTCGTAAAGCGGCCGGTCGATTCGATCACCAACTCCGCTCCGACCGATTCCCAGTCGATAGCGGCAGGATCCCTTTCACTAAAAACCTTAAAAGAATCGCCCTCGACAGTGATCGAACCTTCGCCGGCCGTGATCGTATGCTCAAGATTCCCCATAACGGAATCGTATTTGAGCAAATGTGCCAAGGTCTTCGTATCCGTAAGATCATTAACGGCGACAAGGTCGATGTCGTCGTCATTCAGCCAGGTTCTGACAACGGACCTTCCGATCCTGCCAAATCCGTTAATGCCAACTTTGATGCCCATTCTATAAAGTCTCCTTAAGGAAAAGTGCGTTATATTAAACGCCTAAGATACTAAATCACAGCTCGAAACTCAATTTGCAAAACTTTACGCACACGGGAAGATAGTTGAAACAAACAAAAATTTGCAGGCGTAATACCCGTTTAGATTTTTTACGGTAAACTTGTATCTCGCACTTCTACCGGAGCAATAACTAATGACTTTGCGTCGTCAAACTAGACTTTTCTTGATATCTGCTGTTGTCGGAGTGGTGGCTGTGTCCTCGATCGCCGGCCTGGCTCAGGATAGGCCGGCTCCGACCGCTGACGTTGCGGCAACTGCCCGCTCTATCTCTACGGACCGGTCGACAGACAATTATTCTCCCTCGACCACGTCTCGGATCGGCGTTCAAACGGCCTCGCCATTGCCGATGTCGCTCGATGAGGCGATAAAGCGAGCTCTTGCGAATAACAATGATATTGAGGTTTCGCGAACGGATGTTCGAATAGCGGACACCAATGTTCGCGGTCTTAGAGGCCTCTACGATCCGGTCTTTACGTTTCAGCCGACGTTTTCGCATTCATCCTCGACCGGACAGCAAGGCACGAATGATGTTCGGCTAAACGGCAATATCAACCAACGGATCAAGCCGGGCGGAGGTACGATCCAAGGATTCTTCAATAACACTCGAACCGAAAACGCCTTTGCGCAAGCTCAGGTCACATCGGGTGGACTTTCGTCGAGCAGCTCAGCGATATATTCATCGCAGCTCGGCTTTAACTTTACGCAGCCGCTTCTTCGGAACTTTAGTATCGACAGCACACGTCGGCAGATCAAGATCGCAAAGAAGCAGCTCCAACAGTCGGACTCGGACTTCCAGCTACAGGCTACGACCACGATCACAAGTGTTCAGCAGGCCTACTGGGATCTCGTCCTCGCCCTGCGGAATCAGCAAAATCAGAAGGCAAACGTGGAACTTGCCCGCGAGAACCTCCGTCAGATCACCGCAAAGATCGATGCAGGGGCCGCGGCTCCGCTCGAGAAAGCGGAAGTCGAAACGGAACTCGCGAATCGCGAGGGCGACCTGCTTCTCGCAACGCAGCAGGTCAGCGTCTCTGAGAACACCTTGAAAAAGCTGGTCATCCGTGATGCCCTTGCACCGGAATGGGCTCAGGCGATCGTACCGACGGATTCGCCAAAGGTCGTGCCGCTCCCGTCAGATCTCAATGCGGCCATAAATGACGCCTTCGACAACCGGTTCGAGCTCCGCCGTCTGAAGCTGCAGCGGGACATCAACGATCTTGACGTTCGATACTTCAAAAACCAGTCAAAACCACAGATCGATCTCAACACGACGTTTTCGCTGGACGGGATCGCGCGCGGCAACGTCTCTACGGCCAATAGCCTGATACCGCAGTTCACAGGAAATGATGAGATCCTTCGACAGAAGCTCAATACGCTTTTTGCGCCCGGTTCGCAGCTTCCGAATCCGCTCTTGACCGTACCGGGCTCACCCCCTTATTTCGTGGGCGGGTTCAATCGATCTATGGGCAATATGTTCCGAAGCGATGCTCCGAACTATTCGATCGGTGTAACCTTCTCTTTCCCGTTCTTCAACCGAACGGCAAAAGCGAATCTCGCCGGAGCAAAGATCGCCGGCGAGCGACTGGCCGCTCAAACGCGTGCCCAGGAGGAGACGGTGCTCACAGATGTTCGCAATGCCGTTCAAGCGGTCGAAACGGCCCGTCTTCGAGTCGACACGGCGCGAAGGGCGAGGCAGAGTGCCGAGACCCAGTTGGCCGGCGAGCGAAAGCTTTATGACGCCGGCCGCTCGACGACGTTTCTGCTCTTCCAAAGAGAGAATGCCCTCCTGGCGGCACAAAATGCGGAGATCCGTGCCGAGACGGACTATGCAAAGGCTGTTGCCGATCGAGAGCGAGCTACCGCTACTTCATTTCGGGAGCACAACATTACGATCGACCGACCTGTCGATATCAAATAGACCCGAGTTCTACTTTTTGGCACCGAAAGAAGTGTCGCCGGCCGTTTACAGGCTTGCGGCACTTTTCGCATTTTCGCCGAAGTTTGCGAAAATCCTCGCTGTGAAGATCTCTGCCGTCATCATTACCCTCAACGAAGAGAAAAATATTGCCCGAGCGATAAGGTCGGTCGACTGGGCGGATGAGATAGTGGTCGTCGATTCCGGAAGCACCGACGGGACGAAGGAGATCGCCGCCGAACTTGGGGCGCGTGTGATCGAACAGGAGTGGCTCGGTTTCGGACGGCAGAAGCAATTTGCAGTTGACGCCGCGGCCAACGATCTGATCTTCAGCCTCGATGCGGATGAAGAAGCCACAAAGGCTCTGGCAGAGGAGATCAGAACGACCATTGACAATGGCAAGGCCTCGGCAGGATACAAGATTCCGCGACTGGCAATTTATGCCGGGCGTGCGATCCGCCACGGCGGATGGTATCCCGACCGGCAGCTTAGGCTGTTCGACCGCAGGAAAGGCCATTGGTCACAGGACGTTATTCACGAATCGTTCAGGGTAGATGCCGGAATGGCAGTAGGCGATCTGAAGTCCGACCTGCTGCATTTTACTTGCGAAAACATTAACGACCACGCCCGTATGATCCAAGAACGGTATGCACCGCTTTCGGCGAGCGCAATGTACGCAAACGGCAAGAAAGCTTCCGTTCTCAAGATAGCGGCTGCTCCGGTTTTCTCCTTCGTCCGCGACTATATCCTTCGAGCGGGCTTTCTAGACGGACCTCAAGGGCTGATAATCGCGGGATTCGGGGCATATAACGTTTTTCTGAAGAATGCCCTTCTCTGGCAGATGCACCGAGGGCACGAGCGGTAATTTTCCTTTTGCGCCTACAACGTTCGTCGCCCGATGAACATCTAATCATTCAGTATTCCCGCGGTTTTGTGTCATATTAGAACCTGTGAACCGGTCAAGATCATTTTCGAAATTCGTTATCGCGTCCCTTGGGCTCTTTTGTTTCGCCCTGCCGCTAGTTGCGCAGAAAGGGATCGACTCACAGACGGAAAAGATAAAACAGGAAGGAAACCCGACAAGCCGTCCATCCGATGTGTCGCGTTCCTTCGACTGGGGAAAAGGAAAGACGAAGGTTCGTGCGATGCTGCCGAACCCGTACAAGATCGCTTCGCGACGTGACGCTCTGATCAATGCGATTCAGGAAGTGCTTCGCGACAGGAAGATCATTCTAGACGAGGCGTCATCCCGGCTCCCGGACGGATATATCGTTACGCAGCCTTTTGTCTTTGCAAAAGGTATCGTTCTGACACGCGGCGAACTGGCTCGGGTCGGAGAGGTTGCAGATCCTGACACAGCGTGGACCAGAGCACAATATACGCTTACCATCGACGTACAAACGATCGATGGCATCCAGAACAAGGTCTCAGTGAATGCAAAGATCGAAGGCCGCGCCGGAAACGGCCTTACCTCAGAATGGCTGACCGTGCCCAGTTCGGGCGTGATCGAGGACGAATTTCTATCAAAGTTGGTCGAGACGGTTACGGGAACCTCTCCCGATCCCGTCCAGGATGTACCAAAGGATGACGGGCCGTAGCATATTCATACTTATCTTCGCACTCAGCACACTCTTGCTCGTGGCCGGCAACAGTCATGCACAGGATCGGTCGGACGAGGAGACGCCGGCATTTCCTCGTCGAACCAGACAGCAGCAGGAATCTCCGAAAGGTGTCCGGGATATGTTGATCCGGATGCGGATCGAGAAAGCGAAGAAAGACTATGAAAAGATGCTCGACCAGGGCGATGCGGTTGCCAAACTTGCAGGCCAGATCAAAGCTTCTGTCGAAAAGGCATCAACACTTTCGAACGCCGACCGCGGCCGACTCCAAGAGCTCGACAAGCTGACAGGCGACGTGCTTGACGATCTAGGAGGTGATGAGGACGCCCTACTCGCGTTGTTGTCGGACAAGCGAGTCGGACCAACGCCGTTCGAGGCTGCAATGGAGTTAGACGCGGCGGTTAAACTAATGGTAGCCGAACTGAAGAAGACGACGCGATTCACGGTTTCAGCCTCGGCCATCGAATCGACGGCAGACGTACTCCGCATTGTTCGCAAGCTCAAGACCTATCAATGAACCTCTTTGCCAAGCTACGCGGTTTGCTCCGCTCTCAGCGACCGGCCGTCGGATGTTTTGCCGTCGCACTTGCGGTTGCGCCTCTAGTTCTTGGGGTCAATGCCCAATCCGAGGATGATGATGTTATCACCGTGGATTCGTCGGTCGTTGTGGCGAATGTCTATGTTGCTGACCGCAACGGACAAGCTGTTTCGGGTCTAGGGCAAGAACTCTTTACGATACTGGACAACGGCAAGCCTCAAAAGATCGAGTCATTTACAGTGGAATCCACGCCGTTCGCTGCCGTCATTCTGATCGACAGTTCGGGCAGCATGGAATATCGCGTCAGCAACGCGCGAAGTGCCGCGATCAAGTTCCTTGAAGGCTTACGAGGCCAAGACTTCGCCGCCGTCGCGAGTTTTGATAGCAAGGTCCAAGTGCTGCGTGATTTTCAGGCAAGCCGCGACCTTCCGGATCTCTTTTTTGACCTTAAAGCCGACGGTATGACCTCTCTGAACGATGCGGTCGTGGTCGCCGCTAAAATGCTTTCCGTCAGGCCTGAGAAGCGACGAGCGATCATCGTGATCTCCGACGGGGCAGATAACAGCAGCAAGTATTCACAGAAGAAGGCCCTGAAAGCTGCCTTTGATGTCGGTGCTTTGATCTACACCGTCGATATGTCTCCGAAGGATGCACCGCCGCAGGAAAAGGCACTAATGCAGGATGCATTGAAGAGTTTTGCCGGGAAAACCGGCGGAACCTTTGTCGCTACACCCGGCGGTACCGAGATGCGCCACGCTTTCGCCTCGATCGTTGAGGAACTCGGGAATCAATACACCCTGACATATCAGCCCGCTGACCTAAAAGAGGACGGCAAGTTTCACACGATCGAGGTCAGGGTCGCTCGCGGCGGCCTTAAGATCCGGACCCGCGAAGGGTATATCGCCCCAAAACGCAAAAACTGACCGGTTATCTGTCGGTACGGTTGCGCTTCTTGTCGTCGTAGCGCTCGATCGCTAGGTCAACAAGCCGATCGATCACTTGCCTGAACGACATTCCCGATGCTGCCCACATCTTCGGATACCCGGAAGCATCCGTAAGGCCGGGCATCGTGTTTATTTCGTTGACCAGAAGCGAACCTGAATCCTTTCGCAAGAAGAAATCGACGCGAGCAAGGCCCGAACCGTCGATCGCTTTGAATGCGAGGACCGCAAGCTGTCGGATCTTGTCTGAGAGTTCGGTCGAAAGCGGAGCCGGCGTGATGAACTCGTTATTCCCCGTTCCCGTATATTTTTCATTCCAATCAAGAAACGCCTTTGACTCATCGCGGATGATGTACTCGCCGGCCTCGCTTGCGCTTGGATCCTCATTTCCAAGCACAGCACACTCGATCTCGCGCACATCAAGGCCTTCTTCGACAATTATCTTGCGGTCGTACTCTGCAGCCAACTCGATCGCCTTTCGAAGGCCCGCTTCATCGTCTGCTCGCGTGATGCCGACCGAGGAACCCAAGTTTGCAGGCTTGACGAAGCAAGGATAACCTATCTTTGCTTCGACCGAACGAACGACGCTGTCCGGCTGCAGTTCCCATTCGCTCCGAAGGAACCATACATATTCGCAGATCGCAAGATCGGCCTCGCGGAAAAGCGTCTTCATGGTCACTTTGTCCATCCCGCAGGACGACGCAAGTACGCCGCATCCGATGTATGCCACGTCCGCCATTTCGAAAAGGCCCTGGATCGTGCCGTCTTCGCCATAGGTTCCGTGAAGTACGGGAAAGACACAATCCAAAGGCTGCGTTCCGCCGTTCGGGATCGTGAATCCTCCAACGCTTGCATCGCCCGTTAATATGTGAAGCCGGTCCGACGGCTCGCCATACTGCCTTTCAAATGCGGCCCTTACGTCCTCCGGGAACATCGCAAGCGACTCTGCAGGGCTAAGCCATTCGCCCGTCGGGGAGATCGCAACCGGAAAGAGATGGTAATTTGCCGGGTCTGCATGCTCGATAACGGTTCGGGCCGAGCGGACGGCAATTTCATGTTCGCCCGATCGGCCCCCAAAAATGATGGCGAGGTTCTTCTTCATATTCTTTACAAGATCGTTTTGCCAAGGGCAGAAAGGATCAGTTCGCAAGCCAGCTCGACCGTGATATTCGACTGATCGAGAAGCGGATTCACCTCGACGATCTCGAATGAACGCATTCTACCGCTCGCAGCTATCATTTCAAGGGTCAGATGTGCCTCGCGATATGTTGCACCGCCGCGAACAAGCGTACCGCTTCCCGGCGCAAAACGTGGATCGATGCCGTCAACATCGAAGGTTACGGCAAAACCACCCGGTGCAGCCGAAGCGATCTCGATCGCATCAGTAACACAGGCCGCCATTCCCCGCCTATCGATGTCGCTCATCGTAAAAAAGTGGTCGCGAAGCCCAAGTTTCTCGATCTGCGAACGTTCGCCCGGGTCTACGTCGCGTGCACCGACGTGCGCAAAGTATCTTTTATCGAGTTTTGGAGCAAAACCGCAAAGATCAACCAAATTCTTGTCGCCTTCGCCGAGCAAAACGGCGAGCGGCATTCCGTGTATATTTCCGGAAGGCGAGGTTTCGGGCGTATTGATGTCTGAATGGGCGTCAAACCAGATTAGCCCGATCTCTTGCTCCCTTTTCCGATAATGAGCTGAAATGGCTGAAAATGTTGCGATCGCTATCGCGTGGTCTCCGCCAAGGATGACAGGAAATTCTTCGCTCTCAAGTATCTGTGTCACGGCACCGACTATATTTTCGCTCGATGAGAGCATCTCCTTGAGGTGCTTTGGATTCTCATCTTCAGCCGGATCGATCGGCTGGACAATGGAGACATCCCCATGATCAGTGAAATCGTACCCGAGGCCGCGGATATGATCGGCAAGCCGCTCGCCCCGCACAATGGACAGGCGCATTGCGTTCACTCCGAGTTCACTGCCTGTCTTTCCCGCTCCAAAACCCAGCGGAACCCCTAAGAGCCCGATCTTTTTTTCTCTAGTCATAATCGCGAACCTAAATTTCCCCGAATCCGCTGGCGATCAAGTCAGCCACACTCGACACGGCCTCTGCTTCGTCGGGCCCGTCGGCAAGAATAAAGAGCTGCGACCCCATTCCCGCTGCTAAAGCCAATATGCTAAGCATCGATTTCGCATTCGCGGTCGCGTCCGCATCGCGGTGCTCGATCAAAATCCTCGACGAGAATTTGCGTGAAAGCCGAACGAGTTTGGCCGCCGCACGGGCATGCAGTCCCAGCGGATTGACGATGCGGATCTCCCGCTCAAGCATCCTTCTTAAGTTTCAATGGCTCCAGCAAATCGCCCGCGCGCATGATAGCCGATTTACCCTGCTCCTCGATCTCTTTCGCAAAGTCCGCTAGAGCGATCGCCTTTCCGATGGTCGCAACCTTTACGACCATCGGAAGGTTAACGCCCGAAACGATCTCGACCTCGTTCTCGCGAAGAAACATTGCGGAGATGTTCGTTGGCGTTCCGCCGAACATATCGGTCAGAAGAAGAACGCCCGCACCTTGCGAGACCCGTTCGATCGCTCGCTCGATCTCAGCTTTTGCCGCTTCTACGTCATCATGCCAACCGATGGAAACGGCAGCCACGTTATCCACCTCACCAACCACAGCCTCCGCCGCCGCAAGCAGCTCGTTCGCCACTTGTCCATGCGAAACAATGACCGCTCCGATCCTCTTTATTTCGTCCATAATCTTTACTTTTCCGCATCCCGATGCGATATCGTGACATTGAATTTCGCCTTCTTTAACGCACGTCCGATCGAGTTCGCGACCATCACCGAACGATGGCGCCCGCCCGTACAACCGATACCGACCGTAAGGTATGATTTACCTTCGCGCTGGTAGAGCGGAAGGAGATACATCAAAAGGTCGATCACTCTGTCGACCGTCTCGACAACTTCCTTTTCGCGTTCAAGGAACTCTACCACCGGCCTGTCACTGCCGGTCAACCCCTTCAGATCGCGATGGAAGTACGGATTCGGCAGATGTCTTACATCGAAAAGAAGGTCTAGTCCCCTTGGATTTCCATATTTGTGGCCAAAGCTGATGATCTCGACCTTGAGCGGCTGGCCGTCGGGATTGCCGCTGAACTTCTGTACGATCAGGTGTCTGAGCGTATGGACCGTGTGATCGCTTGTGTCGATGATGAGATCGGCCATCCTGCGAACGTCGATCATTTCCCGACGTTCCGCCTTTATCGAAGCTACCAAACCTTTTGCGTTCTTTGCCGGATGAGGACGGCGCGTTTCAGAGAACCTTCTCTGAAGAACTTCGTCTGCCGCCTCGAAAAACACAATGAACGGAACGATGCCGCGTTTCGCAAGCTTCTTCAGTTCGCTCGAAAACTCGGGCAGGAAATGCCGCTCCCTTATGTTTATTACGAGGACGGCCCGCTCGATACCCGGCGGCTTTCCGCCATCGCCTACCATGAGTCGCCCGAAGGTCGAGATCATCGTTACAGGCAAGTTATCTACGCAAAAATAGCCAAGGTCCTCGAAAGCATCTGTTGCCGAACTCATCCCCGAGCCGCTAAGACCTGTAATTATCACGAGCGAAGGAAGGTCCTGATCGCTTTTTCTCTTATTCTGCATTCATCGATCACCGAGAAAGCTTCCGCACAGTTTTCTCGCAACTCTCAGCCATAGAAGGCAAATCGGTCCGTTCCAAATAGACTCTCGGCGTCCCGCACAAAAGCTCGTGCGAAGTTCGGAACATATCCGCGTCCAACTCAACGCACAGTTCGAGGAGACATCCATCGGCCAGAACCGCTTCAGGAAGGTTCTCTTCCACGCTCGCAACGGCAAGCGGCGAAACACCGATCAATCCTTTGGTGGTTTTCGGCGCGGTGACCCACGTTCGTTGCTCTTTGACATAGAGGCTGACCGCATCATCCGCGACGAATTTCGCACCGCGGGTCACCAGTTCGACCAACAATGAGGTCTTCCCGGATCCCGACTCACCGCAGATCAAAACACCATGCCCTTCGACCTCGACACAAGATGCGTGGATGACCTTTGGCTCAAAGGTCATGCCTGCACGAGTCCATAATTGCCGTCAGGCCGTTTGTAGATCAACGCTACGCCACCGCCTTCCGAATCTCGAAAGAGCATAAAACCCTCTTTCGTTTCGTCGAGCGCCATTGCCGCTTCCTGAGCGGTGATGGGCTTTTGAGCTTTCATCTTGCTCACGATGATCTTTGGACGCCGAGTCGGCGCGACGGATTCTTGAGTCGGCTTAGAGGTTGACCGCCGGGCCCGATGCGATTTGTCTATGACCTTGTCCTTGAGCTTTCTCGCCTGCTTTTCGATCTTTGCGACACTTTTTGAAAGCGACTGGTACATATCCGCATCGATCGAAGTGGCGTTCAATGTCTCATTTCGCCAATGAACGATTATCTCCGAACGATGTCGTCCGCGCTCGACCTCGATCGTAACGTTCGCTTTTGGCGGCTTTGAATCGAATAGCGGCCCGAGCCGTTCGAACTGCCCTGCGGCATGCTTTTTCAAAGCCTCCGTAACCTCAATATGTCTGCCTGTGAAGTCGATCTTGATTCCCATAGTCTCAAATTATCGTTCTACGCTCGCGCGAACCGGCAATCTGCATCTGATCGCGATATTTTGCAACGGTCCGACGTGACAGTTTTACGCCCTCCTTTGTAAGGATCTTTGCGATCTCATCGTCAGTCAGCGGTTTTTTCGTATCCTCATCCTCGATCATCTTTTTGATCTTGGACTTCAGGATGCGGGTAGAAACCTCTTCACCCTCTTCATTTAGCATTCCTTCGCTAAAGAACTTTCTCAGCTCTATAACACCTTGCGGTGTGTGAGCGTACTTTCGATTTACGACGCGCGAGATTGTGGAAAGGTGCATTCCGATATCTTCGGCGATATCCTTCAGCATCATCGGCTTCAGGAAATTCGGCCCCTGATCGAGAAAGTCTTTCTGTCGAAGGACGATCGATTCGACGACTTTGAATATCGTCTGCCGTCGATGTTCGATATTCCGAAGGAGATCGACCGCAGAACGATTCTTCTCCCTGATAAAATCCTTTGTTTCCTTGCTAGCGTCGGGTTGATCGGCAAGCTGGTTGTAAACAGGTGATATCCTTAGCCGCGGACTGCTGTCATCGGTGAAGAACACCTGATAATCATCATCGACCTTCTCGATGTAAACTTCCGGAGCAACATACATCGTGCCCTCAGCGCTATAGCGGCGGCCGGGATACGGATCGAGTTCGCGAATACGCGCTATCTCGGAACTCAATGTCTCAAAATTCGCACCCGTGCCTTTTGCCAGATGCTGAAGCCTGTGCGGCTGACAATCTTCAAGGTGGTGGGCAACAAGCTCTGCCGCCAAAGTATCATCCTCGTCGTCGGCCTTCAGTTGTGCAAGAAGACATTCGACCACGTCGAACGCACCACATCCTACGGGATCGAGATACAGCACCTCTTGTCGCGCATTCTCAGCCTGCTCGACGCTGCAGCGGCTGCTCGCGGCGATCTCCTCAATAGTGCCCGTAAGCCGGCCGTCAGCATTCAGGTTCCCAATAACGGAAAGAGCCGCCCGCTCGATGATCGGGCTGAGCGACAGCATCGATAGCTGCCACTCTAGATGTTCCGACAAAGAGGGAGCATGAGTCAAAAATTGCTCGAAACTCGGTGCATCATCCTTGTATTCGATCTCCTGCGTCTTGTATCCGGGATCCAGATAGTCTTGGAATTCCCTACCGTAATCGATCTCATCAAAAGGATCGGAAGATTCCGTATGGCTGTCCTCACCGGCCTCAGCCTCAAGTTCATTTCCACGATCTGAGTCTGTACTCGATAGCGAACTCAAATCGCCGGCTGCCATTTGAGACTCAGCTTCCGGTCGATCGGAGCCATCGCTGTCGAAGGCTTCCGCAAAAGTATCTACCTCAGCACTATCCGAATTTTGGTCAAGAATGCTGCTCGATATCTCTTCGATCTCATCACCGGGCTGAACTTCTTCGAGCAGCGGATTGGTTGCCATCTCGGTTTCAATAAGTTCATTAAGTTCAAGAGCGGTCATCTGCAGCATCTCGATCCGCTGCCTAAGCTGCGGCGTGAGAACCATCTTTTGCTGGAGTTTTGCCTGGAGCCGAAGAGATGACATAAACGAAAGATCGCGTCAGCCAAACGTGCCGAAATGAAGCATTTACGGTCGAATCACGCAATTTGCGTACCGTTCTATAAATGATTATAGCGATTCAGAATTGAAAAGGGAAAATTTTCGTAAAAAACGAGCTAACTTTTTTCTCAGAGAGTGAATCTTTCGCCGAGATAGAGCCGCCGAACATCCGCGTCTGCAACAAGTTCCTCCGTCGTTCCTGAACGAAGGATGCGGCCGTCCGCCATTATGTAGGATCGGTCAGTTATGCCGAGCGTTTCGCGGACGTTATGATCTGTGATCAGAATGCCGATGTCCTGCCTTTTAAGATAGACGATGATCTCGCGAATATCGTCGATCGCAAGTGGGTCGATCCCCGCGAAAGGCTCATCGAGGAGAATGAAGCTCGGATTCGCCGCAAGGCATCTAGCGATCTCAACACGCCTGCGTTCGCCGCCTGAGAGTGCATCGCCGCGGGTCTCGCGAACATGTTCGATGCCGAATTCCGCAAGCAGTTCGTCAAGCCGCGTCATTCTCTCTTCTCGGGAAATTCCGAGAGTTTCGAGGACGGCGAGAATATTTTGCTCAGCGGTCATTTTCCGAAAGATCGAAGGCTCCTGCGGTAGATATCCGAGGCCTAGACGGGCACGCAGATACATCGGCAGCTTTGTTACATCGCGGCCGCCAAGCGTGATCGAGCCGGACTCGGTATTCTCAAGCCCGACGAGCATGTAGAACGTGGTCGTCTTTCCGGCACCGTTGGCCCCGAGAAGTCCAACCACCTCGCCTTTTGCCACGTTCAGGCTTACGCCGTCAACAACTCGTCGTCTGCCGTATGTCTTTTGGAGATCGGCACCTGAAAGCAGTACCTTATGCCCGTTTTCAACTGTGTCGAGGTCGTCTTGATGATGCATCTATTCTTGCGGAGAGGTGGTCTTGTAAACAGATTTTACACGGGTGTTCGGATTTTGTCGTTCGCGGCCGCTGCCGACGAAACGATTCTCGCGGAAATATACCGTTATCTGCGATCCCGAAGTGCTCCCGTTCTCTGCATCGTTGACGGTCGCGGGATCGCCCTGCAGGATCGCGATCTCCGTCTCTGCCGAGTATTCGACGTGCCCGCCCGTTGCTCTGCGGCCAGGCTGAGTGATGACGACCGAGCCGTCCGCGACCGTACGCGAGACCTCGTTCTTTGCCGAGAGGAATACATCCGCGGCCTCGGCCGTTATTCGATCCGTGCCTTGTCGAATATCCGCGTTGCCTCGATAGCTTAGAGTTCGACCGTCACGGTTGTAGGTCATTGCATTTGCCGAAGCGAATACCGGCACTTTTGATTCCTTCCCGCCGCGATTCACTTTTGCGTCGTAAAGGCCGCTTTGGACTGACCCTTCGGCAACGAGTTTTCCTTGTGCCTGCAAGACAGTGATCTTGTCCGCCCCCACGTAATTGTCATCCTGCCAGGCACGCGCGTTTCCGGTATATACGGCCGTGTCTGAATTCCGGTCAAAAACTGCGTCGCTCGCTGTGATAAAGACCGGCTTTTTGCCGTTCGCGAACGGCGACGCGCTGCCCATCGCTCCACCGTTATAGAACGTCGTGCTTACGCCGCCGCGGAGTTCCGATATCTGAGTTGCGGTATTCCAATCGATCTCCTGAGCCTTTGCTCTCGAACGGTCGTCCCAGATCGTTGGCTCGCCCCCGCGAAGCCGCAAGATCTTGTCATTCTGGGTAAAGAAAAATCTGTCGGCGACCCCGCGACGGTCGAGTTCTGCATACTTTCCGTTGCCTGACGCCTGCAGTTCTGCGAGATCCTTTGTCGCCGCGTCGAAGGTCGCGATAACACGGTCTGAGGTAAGTACTTGATCCCCGCGTCCGGCCGCCGCAATGGTCGGTCTTCGAACGGTCTTTGCACCGGTTCCGCCGGTACACTCGCGAGCATTGTTTCCGCTCGGGAAGAATTCACAATCGAACCGCGGAGCATTCACCGTTGTGTTGTAAATTTCCGCAGCCTTCTTGACCGGTTCGATCTCAAGGACGGCGTTCCCGACCGCCTCGGCCCTACTTATATCCTGCCCATTGTCGTGAAAATATGTCTTCACAGTATCCGCAGTAACGCGCTTGGTTGCCGCATCAGGTGCATTTCCGGGAGCATCGAGCTGAATTGTGGTCCGGCCGTCAGTATTCATCGCGGTCAATAGACCCGCTTCCTTGAAATCGATCGAAATGACTTTCGGCGTCGTCAAAGTAGCCTTTGAATAGTCGGAAACAGTGGTCGGGACGAGTTCCGCACGTGCATTTCCGACCGCACGTGCATTTCGAAGTTGACCCGGAGCCGCATAATCGATCGTCATTTCGTTGGCCGACGCCTGTGTGAGCCTTTCGGACGTAGTTTGTTTTAGAAAGGTATTTCCCGAAACGACAGCGTGTTTTACTTCCTCGGACGCAAAGAGATCGACGACCATCGTATCGCCCTTTAGATAGTCAGGGCCTTGGGCAACTTGTGCAGCCCCATTCAGGGTGGCCTTCAGCCCTTTTCTATCGTAAACGGCTGTTTGAGCTTGGATTTCCGTTTTTCGCGAATCTTGCTCGGTAACGATCCGCGCGGAACCGCCAAGCTCGAACCGATCGAGAGGCTTGTCGTAAACTGCGTTTCCCGCGTCGATCGTCGTGGTCTTCCCGTCATTGGAAACGATATGCACATTCTCGAATAGTTCGAGTTTCGTCAGGTCACGGGCCGCCGGATCAGTTTCACCGCCCGAAAGCAATGCGACGGCACGGCCGGCGGAGACATCGCTCGTGCGGCCGTCTGAGTCGACCTTCGCCTTGAATCCGCCGGTAAGTTCGATGCTGTTCGCAGTTTGGTCATAGATGGCATTCGCCGCATTCAATTTCGCGTACTCTACGCCCGCTGCCTTCTTGTCGGCGGACTCAAAGGTCCCGATCTCGACATCTTGTCGAAGTTCAAGCTTCTTGTCGGCCATCTTCACGGTCGCACCGACCGCAGTTCCGCGAATATTGTCGCGTTCGAACGCGATGCTATCGTCCGTTTCTGCCGTCTCGGATGCTCGGGTGTAGGTTATGCCGTCGGTCTCGACGTTCAGAGCATCGCGAGTAGTGATCTTTACGTTGCCGGCTAGATAAGCGGTGAAATTCTTATTTGCTTCCGGGACATAGACGGCCTTGTCCGCACGGATCTCGTCAAATGCCAAGCCATCCGTCGCAAAGACCTTGACGTATGCGTTCTCCAGCTCCTGATGATTGTCGGAGAAAGTTCGGGCTGTATCGGCCTTTATGTAATATTTCGGCCTGGAACCGTCGCTCTCAGTTCGTTCATAGCCGCTAACTTCTGCGATAACGTCCGTCGAGAGATGCGCGTGTTCGGGCTTGAATTTGAAAGCGGGCTTTGAACGCGTCGTATAGAAAGTTGCGGCGACAACGAGCACGATGATGCCGCCGGCGACAAGGGCCGCATAGCGAAGGATCTTCGGCAGTTTTGCACGAAAGTCGTAGCTTTGTATTCTTTCGACGGTTCTTTCAGCCACAGAAGGATTATGCTTCTCTAAAGTCTTCGACGACAAGCTGGATCTTTCGATTTCCCTGCCAATTGTTGACTTCAAGGACATAAGCTAATTCGATGCGCGAACCGCGGCGGAGCGTTCGCCCCTTTAATTGGTCGACGCCATCCCACCAAACCGCTTCGAGCTGGCGGCCTGAATCGGATTCAAGCTTCAGCTTCAAATGCTTTTCTTTCTTTACGAACGGATCTTCGCGGAGGATCAGGCCTTTGGTCACGAAGATCGGTTTCGGATTCCCTTGACCAAATGGTTCGAGAGCCGCGAGGGCGGCAAGCAGTTTGAGGTCAATGGTTTCGGGCAAAAGTACGGCATCGATGCTCAGTTCACGCACAAGGTCGTCGGGCACGAGAACATCATCGGCGTGACGTGACAGGCGTGTTCTTAGCTCAGAGATGCGTTCTGAGCGAATTTTCATCCCCGCTGCGGCTCGATGTCCGCCGAACTGCTCAAAAAGGTCCTGAGCGGCCTCCAACGCGTGCAGCAAGTGAAAGCCGGGAATGCTGCGGCCACTTCCCTGCGCAATGCCGTCCTCGATCGAGAGAACGATCGTCGGACGATAGAGCTTATCAGCGATACGCGACGCGGCAAGTCCGATGACTCCTCGATGCCAGCCTTCGCCCGCAACGACAATGAAATTCGAATCAGCTTGATCTGCAGCCTCTGCGAACGCGAGATCGGTGATCTTCTGCTGTGTCTGCTGCCGTTCGCGGTTTCGGGAATCAAGCAGCGAAGCGAGCTGCCGTGCCTTTACGAAATCCGTCTCTTCGAGCAGCTCAACGACGTGTTTTGCGACATCCATTCGCCCGGCGGCGTTTATTCTCGGACCGATCCGGAAACCGATGTGATAGCTCGTCATCTCGGACGTGCAGTCCGCAACCTCCATCAACGCACGCAGCCCGCAGTTGTCGGTCAAAAGCAGGTCTTTGAGGCCGATCGCGACGATCGCCCGATTCTCGCCCGTAAGATCCATTACGTCGGCAACCGTGCCGATGGCGGCGATCTTCAGAAAGCCCGGAATCTCGCTCTCAAGGCCGGCTTCACGAAGAAGTGCATCCGCGAGCTTGAACGCGACCCCAACGCCAGCGAGGTGTTTGTCGGGATACTGACAGCCGGTTTGATTCGGATTCACGACCGCTACGGCAGGCGGGTTTCCACGGGCTTCATCGGAAAGGTGGTGATCCGTTACGATCACATCCAGCGAATTCTCCATCGCCCATTCGAGCGGTTCAAAGCTGCGGATGCCGCAATCGACGGTGATGACGAGCGAGACGCCGCGTGCCTTTGCTTCCTCGAGAGCGGGAATATTGACGCCGTAGCCTTCGGTAAAACGGTTCGGTACGTGAAATTCCGACTCGACGCCGAGAAGCTTGAAAGCACGCCTCAGAAGAACTGTGCCCGTGGTGCCATCGACGTCGTAATCGCCCCAGACCATGATCTTCTCGCCGTTACGAGCCGCTTTTTGAATGCGGTCAACAGCCTCGCGCATTCCTTTGAGCAGAAAAGGGTCGTGAAGATGTTCCAAACTCGGCGAGAGAAATGCGTCGGCCTTGTCCTGCGTGTCGTAGCCGCGGGCGATGAGTAACGCCGCGATGAGCGGCTGTACGCCCAATTCGCGTGCGAACTGCTGTACACGTTCGTGGTCGTGCTTTCGAATTGTCCATTTCTTTGCGGTCACAAGAACATTTTACGGAACATTCGGTGCGATAACGCCTTTCCAAAGGAGGATCAGGATCACGGCGCCGAGGATAATGCGGTACGCAACAAAGATGAGCGTCGAATTGCGTTTGAGATACGCGAGCAGGCCCCAGATGGATACATACCCAACGATACCGGAAACGACCGTGCCGACAAGCAGCGGCATCCATGCGTCATTCGGCAGGATCTTGGTCGCTTGATGCAGTTCGAGAAGGCCGCTCGCGAAGATCGCGGGCATCGAGAGCAGGAAAGAGAATCGGGCGGCGGTCTCCCGCTTTTCGCCTGCAAGCAGACCGCCCATAATGGTCGAACCCGAACGGCTTGCTCCCGGCATCAACGCAAGCACCTGGCAAAATCCCTGTACGAGTGCGTCGATGAGCGTCAGATGCTTTACGTCCTTGCGGTGCGAGCCGACCTTTTCGGCGAGGAATAACAGAACCGCGATGACGATGAGCATCGTCGCGATGATCCAGAGGTTCTTGGTGCCTTGTCCCTCGATAAAGTCCTTGAAGAGGAAGCCGACGGTGCCGATCGGTATCGAACCGATAATTATCAGCCAGCCGAGCCACGATTCTTCGGAGAGAAAGATCGGGCGATTGCCGCCGGTGCCGGAGAACCGCATCTTGCGGCGGTTGAATACGAGATTCCAATGGTCGCGGACGAAAGCGGACGAGATGCTCCAGATATCGCCGATAAAATAAAGCAGCACGGCGCAGAGCGTCCCCAACTGAAGAACGGCGATCGTCGCCGTAACAAGTGCGGGGTCGCCGCCGTATATTCCTGTGAGGCGGCTGGCAAAGACGAGATGCGCCGTGGAACTGACGGGAATGAACTCGGTAAGGCCTTGGACGATGCCAAGAATGATCGCTTGTATTAGATCCATCGTGATGAGCCGCCGTTAATTTTGCGATATTGGCGAGTGAATGGCAAAGATACGAAAGAGAGAGCCTGAAGGTTCTACTCGCGATAGCGTCGTTTACCTGCGAAGCGGTCGTATAGCCACGCGGGCATAAATTTCGCAGAGCGGACGAACGTCGCGAGCTGCCAGGGGAATGCCGCGAACTTCTTCTTCTTCTCGACAGCGCTTATGAACAGCGGGATCGCGTCGTCGAGTTCCATCAAGTAAGGCATTTTGTGTGCACGGCCGTCGGTGAGAGGCGTTTTTATGAAGCCGGGCTGGATTATCGTTACGTCGATGCCGTGCCGTGCGACATCGAGCCGCACGCTCTCGAAGAAAGCGGTCATTCCGGCCTTGCTGGCACAATACGCGGCGGACTTCGGCAGCCCGCGAAAGCCTGCAAGGCTGGATATCGCGACGAGTTGGCCGTTCTTTCGCTCTTTCATCGACGGAAGCACGGCGTGGATCATATTGACTGCGCCGAGAAGGTTGATGTCGATGACCTTTTTGACCGCCGCCGGTTCGAAATCGCGCGTTTCGGCGTTGTTGCCGCCGATGCCTGCGTTCGCGATCGCAATGTCGATGTGCCCGAACTCGTTCCGGAAAGCCTCGGCCGCCTTCTCGAGTGCCGCAGGATCGGTTACGTCGCACGGCAGTGCGATCGCCTTGCCGCCGACTTCCTCGCACTTCGCCTTGAGTTCCTCAAGAAGTTCGGCGCGACGCGCGACGAGGCCCAAAACCGCACCCTTCCTCGCAAGTGCGACCGCCAACGCCTCGCCGATACCGCTCGACGCTCCTGTGAGAAGGATCTTTTTACCTGCGAAACTCATTCTTTGCGGCCTCACTTTCCTCTAGGATGCAATAGCGGCGTGGCAGTGTCGAGCGAAGTGCTTGATCTGTCACGCCGTGCGGAGATCTCACACCTCGACGATGGTTGTTACGATCACGGGTTTTGTTCCGAGCTTGGCTTGGAGGTATTTTTTGAGCGAGAGGCGAAGTTGCTCGCGGAAGATGACGCGATCGACGATGTGTTCGTGTTTCATTTCGTCGATGGCGGCGATTATCGCGTCGCGGGCATCTTTTACGAAGCCGTTTGTCGGATCGATTCCCGCCACGCCCTGAAAGTCCAGCAGCGGTTCGCCGACGAGATCGTGCGTCCGCTTGTCTATCGTAACGACGAGCGAAACTGCGCCGCCGTATGCGAGTTTCTTTCGTTCGCGGACGGTCTCGTACTCGATCTCCTCCATCGATTCTTCGTCGATAAAGGTCTTGAACAGGTCGATCTTTTCGACTATCTGCACCGAGCGTTCGTCGAGTTCGATCATATCGCCGTTCTCCACGAGCAGAATGTTGTCGTCGTTGTAGCCGGCGACGTGATTCTTGATGAATTCCTTCTGCCGGAAGAGCATTCGGTACTCGCCGTGGATCGGAATGACGAATCGCGGCCTCGAGGTCTCGACCATTATGCGAATATCTTCCTGTGACGCGTGCCCGGAGACGTGTACCAGGCGCCTTTTTTCTTCAATTATGTTGGCGCCGCGTTTGTACAGGTGGCCGATGAGGCGGCTTATGTTCTTTTCATTGCCCGGAATGATGCGGGCGGAGAGCACTACGGTGTCGCCCTTCTCGATCTGCATCCCGCGATAAACTTGCGTCGCAAGATTCCAAAGTGCCGCGCGCATTTCGCCTTGTGAACCGGTGACGAGGTAGCAAATTTCGTCGTCATCGACGGCACGTGCGTCCGAAAGTTCGATGAGCGTGTCGTGCGGGATCTTCAGCAGGCCCTGCGAAGCCGCGATCTCGACGTTCCTATGCATTGAACGCCCCAAAACGCAGACTCGCCGTCCGAATTCGTGGGCTACGTCGAACACGATCTGCAGTCTGTGCAGCGATGACGAGAATGTCGCGATGAAAAGACGGCCTTCCGTCTCCTCGAAGATCTCTTCGAACGCGGGGATCACGGCCTGTTCCGACGGCGTACGTCCCGGCACGGTCGCGTTCGTCGAATCGCAGAGCAGGGCGAGCACACCTGCGTCGCCGATCGCTTTCAGACGTGCGAGGTCGTAGGGTTTTCCGATGACGGGCGTGTCGTCTATCTTGTAATCGCCGGTGTGAATGATGGTGCCGACGGGTGTTGTGACCGCAAGCGAAAAGCACTCGACGAGCGAGTGCGATGCGTGAATGAATTCGACCTTGAACGGCCCGATCTCGACGGTTTGCCCGGCCTTGACGCGGTGCAGCAGCACGTCGTCGAGCATATCGAACTCCGCGAGACGCTTCTCCGCGAGCGAAAGCGTGAATCGCGACGAATAGACCGGCAGATTGAATTTCTTAAGGATCCATGCGAGTGCGCCGATGTGGTCTTCGTGGCCGTGCGTGAGGATTATCGCGGTCAGATCGTCGCGATACGCTTCGAGAAAGTCGAAGTTCGGTATCGAGATATCGACTCCGTAAGGCGTCTCTTCGGGAAAGCCCATCCCAGCGTCGATGATTATCATCTCGCCGTCGTAACGCAGCCCCATACAGTTCATTCCGAACTCGCCGATGCCGCCAAGCGGTATTATTTCAAGCTTCTGCACGTCGAATATTCTAGCACGCACCGCCGAGTTTGCGACTTTCGCGGTCTCAGAATCTTTTCGAGGCGTCTCAGAACCTTTTCGAGGCGTCTCAAAATGTTTTCGAGGCGTCTCAAAACCTTTTCGAGGCGTCTCAAAACCTTTTCGAGGCGTCTCAGAACCTTTTCGAGGCGTCTCAAAACCTTTTCGAGGCGTCTCAGAATCTTTTCGAGGCGTCTCAGAATCTTTTCGAGGCGTCTCAAAACCTTTTTGAGCGGTCTCACAAATCATTTTTCGGCCGGCTTTTGATACATTTTCGTCCGATTTTGATCAAAACGCGGTTTAGCTCCGTTAGGAGCGGAATGTTTGTAGCACCCATCGAGCCGAAATTTCGAGCTCCGTAGGAGCGGCACATTGTCGCAACGCGAGACGATCATGTCGCCCCTCGCGGGGCTCCGGCATCTTTATTACGCCTGCATGCTACAAACATTCCGCTCCTGACGGAGCTAAACCAAAGCCGCGTCCATTTTCGTCATACTTCGTCCGAGCGTGCTCAAAAGCGTTTGCCGCAGCCTTTTGTTGGCGAACGCAACTGATGCTACCCTTTTACCCGTTCTTTCGATTCCCAAAATCCACAAGGAGAAAATTAGTTCTATGCCAGCAGACTCGATAAATTCCCTTTCAGACAGCGCTTTGATCGACGTAGCGGTTCAGGTGATCGCGGCGATGACGCCGGACCCGACCGTATATTTTTCGACGGCGGCGGTAGTTACGGCGTTGACGGCGACGAAGAATGAGTTCAGCACAGACGTTGCGGCTCACGTCGCGGCACAGGCGGCGGCGAAAGCGGCGACCGCAACGAAGCAGTCGAGCCGCGATGCGCTCGAAGCGGCGATCCGTTCGATACGCAACATCGCGAAGGCCGGCGGCACGAAAGAGGCCGCGATGGCCGACCTCGGCATTCCGTCGGGCGGAAGCGCCGTTCCGACGAACGCGACGGTTCCCGCCGGCGCAGTAAATACGTCCGAACGGCTTCGACACACTTTGTCGTGGACGGACGCGGCCGCCCTCGACAATAAAAAGAAGCCTCGCGGCACGATGGGCTGCGAGATCTGGCTCAAACTCGGCGGCACGCCGCCCGTCGATGAACACGAGTGCATCTTCTTAACGCTCGACGCGTACACGCCTTATCTCGCCGAATACGCGGGAGCCGACGCGGGCAAGATGGCACATTATATGCTGCGTTGGCGAATGCGCGACGGCAGCGTTTCAGCTTGGGGCGAGACCATCAGCGCCACGATCACGGGCTAATTCAACGTCTCGGCGAGGCTCGACCATTCGTCGAGCGTCAGAGACTCCGCACGGCGTGACAGATCAAGCACTTCGCTCGACACTGCCACGCCTTTTAGCGTGTTCCGAAGCATCTTTCGACGCTGCGAGAAACCTTTCTGCACCAAGGAACGAACTTCCCCGCGGTCGAAAACATTCTCACGCCGCGGCGTAATTCTTACGACGGTGCTCCAAACTTTCGGCTGCGGACGAAACGCCTGCGGCCCGATGTCGAAGAGCCTCTCGATCGTGAACGCAGCCTGCGCAACGACCGAAAGATAACCGCGTTCGGCGCTGTTAGGCTCAGCGAGAATGCGCATCGCAACCTCACGTTGGAACATCAGCACCGCGTCGGTGAAAAGTTGACGTTCGTCGGCGAGGCGTTCGAGTATAGCGGTCGAAATGTTGTACGGGAGGTTGCCGACAACCTTGAAAGGCGGCGGCGCAACGTCCGCAAGCCGCGTCTGCAGAATGTCGTGCGGCACGAGAGAGAAGTTTTGCGTGCGGGAAAACATTTCGAGAAGCAAAACCTGAAGGTCGCGGTCGATCTCAACCGCACTGACGACGCCGCCGGCCGCAATGATCTCGCCTGTCAAAGCTCCGCGGCCCGGTCCGATCTCGATAACACGCTCGCCGGCCGTGATATTCGCCGCGGCAGCGATCTTTTCGATTATGTTTCTATCTACAAGGAAATTCTGACCGAAGCGCTTCTTCGCGGCAGGATGTTCGTGCAGTGTGCGGACGTTCGGCATGGTTGAAAATGCCCCGTTCTAGCGCGTCGGAGAAGTTTCGGGATAGCCCGTAACCTCGATGTCGCGGCCGAGCAGCGAGACCGAGACGCTCGAAAGCCGCAACGCGTCCGAAATAGCCGCCGCTCCGACGCCCGCGAACGCATTCGGCGCTTCGTCACCGCCGATCACGAGCGGCGCGAAGATGATCGAGAGTTTGTCGATCAGTCCCGCGTCGCGAAATGATCCCGCGACGGCGGAACCGCCTTCCACGAGCACGCTCTGAGTTTCTCTTTTTCGCAGTTCAGAAAGCACGAAGTCGAGATCGTGCCCGCCGTGCTCGCTAGAGATGACTTCGACGCCCGCGGAAACGAACTTTTCGATCGCATCACCATTCTCCGAGGTGAAAATGATCGTCGGCGTCTCCCTCGCAGTTTGCACGAGCTTGCTCTCGAACGGCGTCGCGAGATGGCCGTCGAGGACGACACGCACCAGAGGCCGACGACGCGGGCGTCCGCTGCGGTCAGTGAGGCTCGGATCGTCCACCGCGGCAGTCGTACCGCCGACCAGGATCGCGTCATATTCATGCCGAAGCGCCTGAACGCGTTCACGCGCCTCGTCACTCGAGAGATACGTCGAAACACTCGACGAGAGCGATATTCGGCCGTCGAGCGACGCCGCGAGCTTCAAGTGAACGAACGGCCGGCCTTTCTTGTGCCAGCAGAAAAACTTCTCGTTGAGCGCGGAAGCTTCTTTTTCGAGTATGCCGGTCACGACCTCGACACCCGCATCCCGCAATTCGTCAAAACCTTTGCCCGAAACAAGCGGATTCGGATCTTCGACGGGACAAACGACGCGCGCAATGCCCGCGTTGATCAAAGCTTCCGTGCAAGGAGCCGTCTTTCCGTGATGCGAATGCGGTTCGAGCGAGACGTATGCCGTCGCTCCGCGCGCCTTCTCGCCCGCGGCCTCGAGGGCAAGGACTTCGGCGTGCGTTACACCGTCGTAAGTGTAAGAACCTTCGCCGACGACATCGCCGTCGGCGACGATCACGCAGCCGACAAGCGGATTCGGGCTCACAAGACCAATGCCGCGAGCCGCGAGAGCCAACGCCTGCTGCGTGAATTCCATATCTTTGTTCTTTGCGGCTGAGTCCACTTATCCTATTCAAAAAGCCCGTTGACGTAGGCCTCCGGTTCGAACACCACGAGATCGTCCACCTGCTCGCCGATGCCGACATAGCGGATCGGAAGGTCGAGTTCCTTTGCGATCGCGACCGCAATGCCGCCGCGCGCAGTGCCATCGAGCTTCGTGATCACAAGCCCCGTTACATCCGCAGTTTTCATGAACTGCCGTGCCTGTTCAAGGCCGTTCTGCCCCGTTACCGCGTCGATGACGAGAAGCGTCTCGTGCGGAGCTCCGGAAACCTCGCGGCCGGCGATGCGCTTCATCTTCTCAAGCTCGGCCATCAGGTTCGATTTGTTGTGGAGCCTTCCCGCGGTATCGACGATAAGAACGTCCGAACCTCGTGCCTTACCTGCAGCGAGAGCATCAAAAAGTACGGCCGCAGGGTCAGTTCCCTGCTTCTGCTGAACGATCTCGACGCCGGCACGCTCCGCCCAGATCTCCAGCTGATCGCTCGCCGCCGCACGGAACGTATCAGCCGCGCAGATGAGAACGTCGTTGCCTTCGTTCTTGATCCGCTGCGCAAGTTTCCCGATCGTCGTGGTCTTGCCGACGCCGTTGACTCCGACGACCATTAGAACGTACGGCTTGATCCCAGCATCGACCGCCAGCTCGTCAGCAACACCGTGCTTTTCGGAATTCCTGAGGATCGCGAGAAGCTCGCCCTTGATCGCCTTCTTGAGCGCGTCGAGATCACGTATCTCGTCACGTGAAACTCCTTTGCGGACCGTATCGAGAATATGCATCGTCGTCGCAACGCCGATGTCGGTCGAGATGAGCATCTCTTCGAGTTCGTCAAGAAATGCATCATCGATCTGTTTGCGGCCTTCGAAGATAGTATCCAGCCGGTCGTTGATCGAATTTCGGGTCCTCTCGATGGCACGCGAAAAGCGCACCCCGAATTCGCGTTCGACAGCCTCTTCCTGGGCCTTTAGCTCTTCAAGAGACTTGTCGAGGCCAAGCACGGACGCACTTTGCCCGCTTTTTCTACGCCAAAACAACTTCATAGTCTGCAATGCCGAGGCAACCGCAAACTAAAGAGTATAAAAGAATAGAAAGAGCCGGACAAACGACGCGGCCGCTGCTTACGAAGGAAGCTTCAGCTTTGAACGCGACTTGAACAGTAGATATCCGATCGCACAGGCGAATACCGCCCAAAGATAGAAGCCGATGAAGCTGGTAACGAACTTTGCAGGAATATTGCCAAGCATCGGCAAGCTGAACGGAGATAGGATGACGGCTACGATCAGTGCGGCAAAACCTCCGACCACGACGAGGGCTAGGGCCATGAGCAGAAGCCGAACGTAATCAAGCCCGAGATTCCACATCGTGTCGAGCCCGACGAGCGGATTAATGGTCGCCCCGATGGAGTTCGTATAGCCGGCCACGATGCACGCTGCCGGAAAATAGATAAGCCCCCAAAGCATAAAGATGCCGGCGAGAAGCATATATTTCATCCCGCGGCGCACGAAACTCTCGATCAGGGCTGTTTCGGGACCCGCTTGCCCTGCGGCAGGCAGATTCCGTTGCGCCTGAGCCTGTTTCGCAAGATTCTCGAATTCCTTGTTGAGTTCCGCCTGCCGCTGGTCGAAGTCCTGCTGAGCGGCGGCTGAATTCCCGCTTTCGGCCGCCTCACTTGCGGCTGCAAGGCGGTCGCGTTGAACGCTTGCCTGCTTATTGAGAAGCTCTCGAACCTTCTCGGACTGCTCGGCTCCCCGTGCCGCATTCGGCAATTCCGTTGCAGCAGGGACGCTGCTCTCAGCCAACTGCTGGTCAGGCAGTACACCGTCCTTTACTGCGCCGAGAACGAAGAAAGCGAGCACGATCATCATCGCGATGAAAGGCCCGAACGAGACGACGTATGCGGCAACGCTCAGAAAGAATGGACGGAGCACGTCCTCCCAGATCGAGAAATCTTCGAAGGACGGCATAAAGTTCGCATTCGTTTCGCCCTTGGCGAATGCCTCTGCGGTATTCGACAGAACTCCGAAAGTGAGCATATTCGCGAACATAAAGCAGAACAGGGCCGCCACCCACATGAAAGGTCCGCCAAAACCGGCGACCGCTTGTCCGGTCGAAAGTGCCGCATACATCGCGCCGCCGACGAGAAGGCTGGTGCCGAAGCTGAACGGGTGGCTGATCGATGTCGAAAAGTCTGCGAAGCCAAAGCCGCTGCTTGAGCTGGCATTCTTGTGTTCTTCGCGCCGTTTCTTTGCCGCCTCTCCGACGGAATCGCACAGCGCTCCGCAAGCCGGACAGATCTTTACGCTCGCGTACGTCTTCGGACAGCCTTTACAAAAAAAGCCCCTGCACCCGGTACAGACGTATGCAGTCGGAGCGTCCTTGTGGGTCTGACAGAACGCGCGATCAGAATTTGCCGGCGAAGGCGTCTCGACTGAAGCGGCGACAGGCACGATGATGCTTTCAGGAAGGCCCTGAGACTCTTCCTCGCGTACGATGCTTTCTGGCTCATTTAGGCCTAACAGATCTTCCGCCTCGATCTCGGCAGCGGTACTCACGGTAAATTGCGTAGGATCGATCTTTTCAGTAACTCCCGCGGGAACGGGTATGGGCTCTCCGTTTTCCACGGCCCCAAACACCAACGCCAGTGACGGAACACGGCCTGCTTCGATCCAACGGAGATTCCCCTTTCGAACCTTGTCGGCACGGAGCAGACTGCCCTCTTGGATCCACGTTGAGAGCTCCGTAAAGCTCCCCTGATATATCTGGCCATTGGCCTCGACCTGCCAGATCTCTTGGTCGTGATGTCGTTCCATGATGTTCTCAGGTCGGGGTCAGCTAGCAAGCTCTAAGAGCTCTTCCTCCTCAGCCCCGACAGTTGGCGCCGTATCGTTGGGTACGGGAGGGATAAGTAATTCGCCGTCCGTTTGCGATGGACCGCCTTCGGGCTGCTCGTCCTTTCCAACCTCTTGTGCTGCTTGTTGTTCTCGGATCGGCGCCATCTGGCGTACGATACCGTTAGCGACCTCGCCAGCGTCACAAGCCGCGACCAGAGCCTCCACAACACTCGATTCGTACCTTGTTCCGACGAGTTCGCGGAGCCTCGCAAGGGCCGCTTGGAGCTGCATTCCACGCGAGTATGGCCGATCGATCGTCATTGCATCGAACGTGTCAGCGACGGATACGATCTTCGCCTGGAGCGGGATCTCGTCGCCTTTCAAGCCCTGCGGGTAGCCTTCACCATTCACCATCTCGTGGTGCATGTACATACCCGGCAAGAAGTCCTTCATCGCCGGGATCTGCGACATGATCTTGTAGCCCTTTTGCGGATGGGTCTTCATTATCTCGTACTCCTCATCCGTTAATGCCGCAGGCTTCTTTAAGATCGCGTCGTCGATGGCTATCTTCCCAATATCGTGAAGAAGGGCGCTCATTTTAAGCGTCTCTAGTTCACCCTCTGGCATCCCAAGGCGCTTGCCGATCGCAACTGAAATACGGGACACTCGCTCAGAGTGGCCTCTCGTATATTTGTCTTTGCCGTCAATGGCCGCCGCAAGAGCCTTTACGGTACCGTAGAACAATTCCTTGTTCTCCTCGGCCGCACGAGCAAGGTTTGCGATCTGCTCTTCGATCTTCTCGGACATCACGTTAAAGCTCTCGCCAAGTGTGCCGATCTCTGTGATGTTTCCTTCTTTTACACGCCTCGAAAAATCCCCGCCTGCGATCTGCTTTGCTGCAGCGGCCAGGTTCAAAAGGGGCGAGGTCATAAAGCGAGATAGAATCAGTCCGCCGCCTAGGGCGAAAACGGCAAATAGAAGGCTGATCATCCACGTTTGCCACTTCATCTCGCCGACGATCGCCAAGGCCCGCTTTGTATCCTGCATCGTGAAGACCCCGAAGCTCTGATTCGTGCCGACGCGTGCGGTCGAATACGCGCCGATCATGTCGTACGTTGATCCAGCTTCTTCGGCGGTGAATGGCACAAGGGCCGACTGCACCTGCGAGCCCGACTCAAGCCACTCCGAAACGATCTTAAGATCGGTCATCGGGCGCCCGGACTCAACAAAACTTTTGTCCGGATGAAAGATAGTGCGTCCGCTGCGGTCAACGACAAAGATGATCGGTAACCCTTGGCGCCAAAGATCCTCATTCCTAGCACCGGAAATGCCGACTACGCCCTGCGCAATTTCCTGCATCGATGCGATCGCAACGATCTCGGCGGCGACCGCGCCGTTTATCCGGACCTCGCGACTGAACGTCATTGCCAGAGTCCCGCTGCTGGAAATTCGCTGGGGCGGGCCGATCCAAACGCCGTCACCCTTCCGGTTATTCACCGCGGAGGCCGCAAGTTCTTCGACGTCGGCCTGGACAACACCGGGACGGAACACGGAGAGCGAATCAACACCTACCGGTTTGATCGAGAGTGCGAGAAGATCGGGGTTCTGACGAAGAACCTCTCCGATCTTGGCTTCGGTGGCTTCGGCGGCGATCACTTTCGGATCGTGCGAGAGCTCCAGAGCAACACCAAGTCCTTCAACAATGGAATCAAAGCGCCTGCCGAACATTTCGATCCGCCGGGCCTTCTCTTGTACCAGCTGGATCTGATATCGATTTTCAGCGGCGCGCAGCTCAGCGGCAGATTTATCAGAAAGCGTCCAGCCCGTAAGCAGCAGAGGTACGAGACCGACAACGAGAAGTGTTGCGATCACGAAAAATATAAGACTGACCTTTTTTCGGAATGAGGGCATACAGCGGACTTTGCAGGCGGAAGATGGGAAGAAGGAGCCGGAAAGTGGTTCCGAGCCCAGTTCAATTCTATGTTAACTGTCAAGAATGGTCAACAAGTTTCAACAGTCAAGAAACTATTGCTCTCATGGGCGCGAGAATGCGGAATGCGACGCACAAGGGACGCATTCCGCATAATTGATCAAAGTGCCGTCGCACCGAAGCGCCGGTAAATCACGCTATTTAAGGTGCTTATCAAACCAATCCATCACCTGGCCGTACCAGAATTCCGAATTTTGCGGCTTCAGGATCCAATGGCCCTCGTCAGGAAAGACGATCAGTTTCGAATCAACATTATGCAGCTGAAGGGCCGTGAATAACTGAAGGCTCTGATCGACAGGCACTCGATAATCCAACTCGCCGGCAGTTACAAGCGTTGGCGTATTGAAGTTCTTAGCAAACTTGTGCGGTGACCAGCGGTTATAGAGCGTAGGATTGTCCCAAGGCATTCCCTTGAACTCCCAACGGACAAACCAAAGTTCCTCCGTCGCGCCGGCCATGCTTTCGAGGTTATAAACTCCCGCGTGTGACACAAATACTTTGAATTTGAACCTCGGGTCATTGTTGTGGCCAAGTATCCAATCAACCATATAGCCGCCGTAGCTTGCACCAGCGGCGCCGATCTCATTCTTGTCGATATAACGGAGTTTCGACACGGCGGCGACACCGTTCATTATGTCGCGATAGGCCTTTCCGCCCCAGTCTCCTGAAACATCATTCACATAAGCTTGCCCATAGCCGGTAGAACCGCGAGGGTTAGGCATAAATACAACATATCCGCGATTCGCAAAGATCTGCGGATTCCATCGATATCCCCAGTTATCGCCCCAAGCTCCTTGCGGCCCGCCGTGAATAAGGACGATCAATGGGTATCGTTTCGACGAGTCGAAATTCGCCGGCTTTAGGAGAAAGCCGTGTGCTTTCTTGATCGCTCCCATCCATTCGAAGTCCTCAGCACCGCGAAGCTTGAACGCGGCCATGGCCGCATCGTTGACGTGCGTCAACTGGCGCACCTCGCCCTTATCCGTTGAAGCGGAGAAGATCTCGGCGGGCTGGGCATTAGAACTCGCCGTAAACACGATCTGCCGGCCATTTTCAGAAAGGCCAAGGTTCCCCGCATAGACATTATCTACGACCGGCTTGACGTGTGTTGCGATCCGAAGCCGAAAGTCCGGTTCCACAGGAACACTGAAGATCGGATTATGGCCCTTAAAATTGGCTGTAAAGTAGATGGTCTTGCCATCAGGAGCGACGGTCAAATTCGAAGCCTGTTGATCAAAGCCCTGCGTGAGTTCGACGATCTCGCCGTTCGAAGTGTTGTATCGCATGATCCGCCACCTATCGGACTCAAAACCGGGCGTCGCCTGCGATAGAAAGATCAGGTACTTGCCGTCGTGCGTGTATAGAGGCGAAGTGTCATACCCATTCATACCTGCTGTAATATTCTTAGGGTTGCCGCCATTCAAGTTGGCGATAAAGATATCGCTGTTGGTCGAGATCGCTTCGACCTTGTCCGGATTTCGCAGATAGACAATTGAGGAGCTATCGGGAGAAAATTCGAAATCGCGGCCTGTAGAGGCTGCGTACGGGGGCGAATCGAAATCTCCCGGCGTAACATCGCGAGCACTCCCGCCGTCAGAATCGACAACAAAGACGTGACTTCGCTTGCGGTCACGCCATTCCATCCAGTGGCGATAGAGCAACCGCGTCGAAACGTGGGCTTTCACCTTGCTGTTCTCTGCCTTTTCGTCCTCGACTCTATTACATTCGTCGGTGGCACATTCCGGATAGACCTCAGATGAAAAAGCGATCCACTTGCCATTCGGCGACCAGACCGGTCCGCTCGCTCCGGTAGAGATCTTCGTGATCTGATCCTTATCGTCGCCATCCGCCTTCATCGTCCAGATCTGACCGCCGGTAACGAAAGCGATCCGCTTTCCATTTGGCGACCAAACTGGCCCCGAACTCGAAGCCGGGCCGTTCGTGATCTGTTTCTGCTCAGACCCGTCCGCAGACATTACAAAAATCTGGGTGTTCGTCTTGTTCGTGGATTTATCAACAATGCCGACCGCATAAGCGATCTTCTTTCCGTCCGGCGAAACGGCGGGGCTTCCGACGCGTTTTACGTTTATAAGATCGTTGACAGTAAACTCGGGTTGGCCAAATGCGGCAAACACCGCTAATGCCATCACAAAGCAAAGTAGTAGACTGCGTTTCATAGGCTAAGGTCTTCCTTTCTAAATTTGTTACCGCTTTGGCAACATTATTGCACAAACTCGCGTAAACTGAAGAAGATAGCTAAGTGACAAGATATGAAAAGGGTACTTTTTGCGGCCGGGCTCGTTTGCATCGGCATCTCCATGGCACTTTCTCAGACGACCACAGCGACACCGCAGCTATATTCGCAGAAAACTCTCGATGAGCTTCATCGAATACGGGAAGCGGCTGCCTCAGGAACTTACGCCTTTGATCAAGCTCGGTTCATCTCAGCGACGATCGGCCCAAGACTGTCGGGATCAAATGAGGCGGCTTTCGCGGTCAAATATGTGGCGGAACAGATGCGGAAACTTGGTCTTGACGTAAAGCTCCAAAAGGTTATGGTCCCGCATTGGGTTCGCGGCGTTGAGACGGCTCAACTTACGGAATGGCAAGGAATGCCTCCGGGAGCGACACGGAACGTCGTAGTTACTGCCCTCGGACATAGCGTAGCCACGCCCGCATCCGGGATTACTGCTGACGTCGTGGTTGTAAATGATTTTGCTGAACTTGAACGCCTCGGACGAAGGAATATCGAGGGAAAGATCGTTCTCTTCAACTACAAGTTCAATATGCAGCTCCAGGAGAGTGGGTATGGGCTCGCCGCATATGGGCAATCCGTCGCTTATCGGACCAACGGTGCGGCCGCTGCAGCTAAATTTGGTGCGGTTGCGGCCATCGTGCGGTCTGCGGGCGGTTCTCAAAGCCGTCTCGCTCATACGGGCCTAATGCGTTATCAGGACGGCATCGCGAAGATTCCAAGCGGCGCCGTCAGTTATGAGGACGCGGAGACGATTGCTTACCTCGCAACGCTTGGGCCGGTGAAGATCCATTTGACGCTGACTCCGCAGACGCTCCCCGATGTCGAGAGCTATAACGTGATCGCTGACCTAAAAGGCTCTGAAAAGCCGAATGAATATGTGATCGTATCCGGTCATCTTGACTCATGGGATCTTGCGCAAGGCGCCATCGACGATGCAGCCGGAGTTGCGGCCGCGTATTCTGTTCCTGCGATATTGAAAGATCTTCGGCTCACACCCAAACGCTCGATCCGCTTCATCGCGTGGATGGACGAGGAGCAAGGCGGTTCGGGTTCGAAAGCGTATTTTGCTGGAGAAAAGGGTAACGTACCAAACCATTTTGCGACGATCGAAGCGGACCTTGGCGCCTCCCACCCTATCGGTTTCAAGTATGCGGGGAAGCCGGAATTGGGAAGGTACTTTGGACCGCTATTAGACGTTTTAACCCCGCAAGGCGCGACACTTGCGCAATATCAGCCCGGCGGCGTCGGAGCAGACATCGGACCGCTGACACAAGCCGGCGTTCCATCATTCGCGCCGTTCTTTAACGAGGAAACGTATTTCAAATATCACCACAACGCTGCCGATACGTTCGACAAGATCGACCGCCGCGAGATCGGTGAAGTCTCCGCCGTGGTCGCCGTATTGGCCTATGGAATGGCAAATCTTGAGCAGCCGCTTCCACGCTAGCTGATCTCGGCGGCAGCGACATGGCCATCCCGAATATAGATTCGGTTCGTACCGAGCCGTGCGGCCTCTGCCTCATTATGGGTTACATAGATGAAGGGGATCTTTGCCCTGTCTTGGGCACTTTCGATCTCGTCAAGCAGTTTACCGCGGGTTTCGATATCGACCGCTGACAACGGTTCATCGAGCAGGGCAATGCGCGGCTCGCAGCTCAACGCCCTTGCTAACGCGACCCGCTGCTGCTCGCCGCCCGACATCTCACGGGGCAATCGGTCGGCTATGTGCTCGATATGAAAGAGCGAGAGCATTTCTTCGGCCTTCGCTCGTCGGTCAGCGCTCGCGGCTGTCCTGACGCCGAATGCAATATTCTGTGTCGCGGTCATATGCGGGAAAAGCGCGTAGTCCTGAAACACAAAGCCAACGTTCCGTTGCTGGATCGGGAGATCTATTCGCCGCTCGCGATCAAAATAGACGGTTGAACCTAACTCTATAACACCGTCATCGGGCCTAATTATGCCTGCGATCATTCGAAGAAGACTGGTCTTCCCGGCACCTGACGGCCCGGTAAGCACGGTAAAGCCGGCGTTGACCGAGAAAGACAGATCCAGATGGAAGAGACGGCCTTGCTGCTTATGGAAGCTCTTTTTTACGTTAATGGCGAGCATCGCTATCCGTAGAATGAAGTTCGGCTAACCTTGTTGGTCAGGTAGATCGCCGCGATGGAAACCGCCGTAAGCACCAAAGCCAAGAGCTGGGCACGATGATCGTCGCCGGACGCGACCGCTTCATATATCGCAAGCGGCATTGTTTGGGTCTTTCCGGGGATATTGCCCGCGATCATAAGTGTCGCGCCGAATTCCCCTAACGCGCGCGCAAACGCAAGCACAAGGCCGGCGAAGATTCCGCGTCTTGCAAGCGGGAGCGTTATCCGCAGAAATGTTTCGAGCTTTCCTTTGCCGAGCGTGTAGGACGCTGTCTCAAAATCAGGATGGACGCTTTCAATGCTTGCCCGCGACGCCTTGATCATCAGCGGCAAAGACACGACAACTGCCGCTACGACAGCACCCTCCCAAGTAAACGCAAAGCTCCAGCCGGTCAGCTCGTAAATATGACTTCCTAGAATACCGCGGCGCCCGAGGAGAACGATCAAATAGTAGCCCGTTACGGTCGGCGGGAGAACGAGCGGCATCGTCAGCACGGCATCGAGAAATTCTTTGCCTCTAAAGGAAACCTTCGCGAGCAGATATGAGAAACCAACACCGACAACACCCACGATCGCCGTAGATACGCTGACGACGAGAAGAGAGAGTTTGAGTGCATCAAGGATCATTATTTGGCGTCAGGGCTAATAAAGCCATATTTTCGCAAGACCACTTGCCCTTCGCTGCTCAATACCAGATCAATAAACTCTTTGGCCGCTTCAGGATGCTTTCCTCCCACAATTCCGGC
Source organism: uncultured Acidobacteriota bacterium (assembly GCA_937873515.1). Lineage (GTDB taxonomy): Bacteria > Acidobacteriota > Blastocatellia > Pyrinomonadales > Pyrinomonadaceae > OLB17. The sequence continues at coordinate 124,501 of CALMYB010000006.1, read as the reverse complement.
GATCGGATATTGGATCGGCGAATGGGACGTTTCATCAGCGGTCGCTGCAACATTCACCTCCGAGCCCGCCTGGCGGGCATCAGTAGAATAAACGATACCTGCATCGACCTCACCGCGAACGACGTAGTCGAGGACTTGACGAACATTCTCCGCAAGTATCAGTTTGTCATGGAGCTTTTCTTGAAGTCCGACCTTCGCCAATAACTCGGCCGCATATTGCCCGGCAGGTACTGTCTTCGGGTTGCCGACAGCGATCTTCTCAACAGCCGGATCAACGAGGTCCAAAAACGAGACGATCTTTTTTTCAGACCCCTTCGGTGTGATCAGCACAAGCGAATTCCTTGCAAAATCTTTTCTTGATCCGGCTACCAGCAGATCCTTCTCAGCAAGCGCCTCCATCTGCCTTTCGCCTGCACTGGCGAATACATCAACAGGTGCTCCGTTCTCGATCTGCTGCTGCAGTGTTCCGGAAGCTCCGAAATTGAAGTCGACCGACCTTCCGGTTCTTGCCTTGTAAAGTTCGCCGATCTCCGTAAACGCATCTTTTAACGACACTGCAGCGGAAACGGTGATCGATTCGCCCGATCGCTTCGGCGCGCCGTTCGTCCCAGGATCCTCGGCACCGCAACCGCCGAGTAGAAGGCAACAGATAATTATGAAGGCTGATCTTAGAGAGAGACTATTCATAGCGATACGATCCGTTATCCGCGTTACTCGCCGATCGTCTATAAGATACAAGATACCGAAATTCCGGTCGACGCGCGAAACTGCCCGCCTATTGAACTAGCCGAATGGATTTTTGTCGGACGGATTGATATCTTAATTTGTTAAGAGGACTTACAAGATGCTCAACAGGCCGCCACCTTATTTCCCACAGAATCAACTCTCGCCGCCCGATCCGAATCGGTATCGGAAATTCAAACTGATCATTGCAGGCGTCGCACTTGGCGGACTGCTCGTACTCGCAGGCTTGATCTACTTGGTTTATGTTGTTATTGGTTGGATCCGCGGTTGAAGATCATTCGAAAATGAAAAAGGCATCCGAATTTACCGGGTGCCTTTTTCTTTTTGCAGCGACAGTTATTTCTGTTCCGTAGGTGACGATATGACGCGGGCCTTCATGGCTTCGACCGAGAGCCGTTTCGCTTGCGGAAGCGAATCAAGAGCCTTTGCGATCTGGTTGTCGTACTCGTTGAAGACCTGATACGAGGTTTCAGCACCAAATGCGGCCTGAACAAGTTCCGTTCGAATCATTCTTTGGACGAATTCGCGCTCACTATCCGCGACCGTTGTCTTTACCTTGTACTTGGCGCCCGCGTATGTCTTGAACGCACTAAAGAGTTCATCGTTGACCGGGAAATCCCGAGCCTGCAGATCGTGTCCGAAAGTGATCGGCCGATCGATCTTGTAACTCTCGAGTCCCTTGACCTTTCCGGCTATCAGATCGAATGAAAAAGCCGAGATCGGGCTCAAAAGGCCACGCTGGACCCGGTCACGCGCAACGGTGATCATATTCGGCTTAACCGTAATGTCCGGCGTGATGCCGCCGCCGCTGTAAACCGCACGCCCCGTATCAGTGTGGCTCTCCGCTCCCTGCGGCTTCGCCGGTTCGTCGTCGTTTCGGAAACTGCCGCCGTCCGTGTAGTAGCTGTATAGATCGCCGTTCGAATAGTCGCGTTGAATAAGCCGTCCGGAAGGAGTGGTATACTTAGCGATCGTCAGCAGAAGCATCCCGCCGTAATCCACCATGAACGGGTTCTGAACGAGGCCTTTTCCAAAGGTGGCTTCGCCGACGATCAATGCACGATCGTGATCCTGCATCGCACCAGCAAGGATCTCGGAGGCTGAGGCAGTATTTCGGTTCACCAATATCACTACGGGTGAACGATCCGGTGTCGGATTTTCGGCATCATAACGCTGCGTCGGGGTTCCGACACGGCCCTTTTGGGTTAGGATGGTCTGGCCGTCAGAAAGGAATGCTTCGGCGACACGCGCCGCCTGTCCGACCAGGCCGCCGCCGTTATCACGAAGATCGATGATCAGCTGCTGCATTCCCTGAGCCTTCAGCGAGCGCATATCCGCGACGAACTCCATAAAGGTAGTCTGCGTAAATCCGCCGTCCATTTTCAGGTAACCAACGCCCGGCTTGAGCATATATGATTCCCTGATCGAAGGCTGCCGTACGGCGTCCCGAACGATCTCTACGGTTTCGCGCCTACCTGTCCCAAGGCGTTCTATTACAAGTTTAGCGACAGTTCCCTTCTTTCCCCTCAGCAAATTACGCACGTCGGTGTAGGGCTTGCCGAGGGTGCTCTCACCGTTTACCGAGACTATCTTATCTCCGTACCGCAGACCGGCGCGATTTGCCGGTGCACCGTCGAACGTCGCCTTGATATACGTCGCTATGACCTTTCCGTTCGGATCTGACATATCGCCGATCGTCGCGCCGATACCGTAATACCGTGAACTTTGGTCCGTTTTGAACTCCTCGAACTCTTTAGCGTCGAAGTAGTTCGAGTGAGGGTCGAGCGTATGCAGCATCGAATCGATCGAAACCTTAAAGAGTTGGTTGTAATCGAGAGCCTTTTGGCCGCCGTAATTCTGTTGAATGATCGAGATCGCCTCGCGAAGATCGCTATTGATGACTTCGGGCGTAACCGCCGAAGCCGGCTGTTCGACAGGCGGACGAGCGGGAATCTCCACTTTGGTCGCTACGCTCGAGGATTGGCCAAATGCCGCCGACGCAAATAGGATCAATGCCGCAGCACTTGAAACGAATGATCTAGTTCTCACTAATTTAAAAACCTCCGCGATTCGAACGCGCCCAGAAGAATTGCCTCATCAAAGTCCGAGAATATCACCATTTTGAGTAAAAAGCGAAGATTTTAGTTGCCTGACAACTGCGAAAAGTTATGAATGGCCGCATTTAAAAATATTGCTATTTACGGTAAACTCATTCCCGTCCGACGTTCTTGCAAATGGCCCCTCTTTTAGAGATCACCGACCTGAAGACACAGTTCTCCACCCGTGCTGGATTAGTACGGGCGGTCGACGGCGTTAGTTTCTCGATCGACCGCGGCGAACTGCTCGGACTGGTCGGTGAATCCGGCTGCGGAAAATCGATCACGGCACTTTCGATCATGCGTCTCATCTCGCCGCCCGGACAGATCGTGGGTGGCTCGATAAGCTTCAAGGGTGAGGAATTGCTCTCGGCACCGCTGACAAGGCTGCGGGAACTTCGCGGCAATGATATCGCGATGATATTTCAGGACCCGATGACCTCCTTGAATCCGGTCTATTCGGTCGGCGACCAGATCGCCGAGGCTTTGCGATTGCATCGCGGCCTAAGCCGGAAGGACGCCCGCGTTGCTGCGATCGAGGCGATGCGTGAGGTTGCGATCCCGGCGCCGGAAACTCGAGTCGATGACTATCCTCATCAATTGTCCGGCGGAATGCGGCAGCGAATAATGATAGCGATGGCTCTCGCTTGTGATCCTGAACTCCTGATCGCGGACGAGCCAACCACCGCTCTCGACGTTACGATCCAGGCTCAGATCCTCGAACTCTTGAATGAACTTCGCCGGACACGGGATCTCGCGGTCCTGCTGATCACTCATGACCTTGGCGTCGTTGCCGAAGTTGCTGACCGTGTCTGTGTCATGTACACCGGTAAGATCGTCGAGGAAGCCGGAGTCGATGAGATATTTGCCGCACCGAAACACCCCTACACACAAGGCCTTTTGAAGAGCGTTCCGAAGCTCTCGAGCGGCGGACAGCGCGCGGAAAAGCTTTCGACTATCGAGGGAACCGTGCCGACGCCGACCGAACTCCCGCCAGGCTGCCATTTCGCACCTCGTTGTCCTTTTAAAATGGCAGAGTGCGAAGAAGGCACGATCCCATTCTTCACCGTCGGCGACGCCAAGGTCCGGTGCCTGCTTTATGATGAACAACTGAATCGAGCGAAAGGAGCCGTCTTATGACATCAACTCAGACAGCGCCGACCGCACTCGTTAGAATAAGCGGCCTCACCAAGCACTTCCCTATCACCGGCTCTGATAACGTCGTCCGAGCGGTTGACGATGTTTCGTTTGATATTCGCACGGGCGAGACCCTCGGCCTCGTTGGTGAATCCGGCTGCGGGAAGACCACTGTCGGCCGATGCATCGTAAGGCTTATTGACGCTACGTCCGGGACAATTGAGTTTGGCGGCCGCAATATTACCGAGCTTCGCGGCGATGACCTTCGATCGCGGCGTCGGGAAATGCAGATCATTTTTCAGGATCCTTATTTATCACTGAATCCGAGACTGAATATTCGGGCGATCGTCGCGGAACCACTCGAGATCCACAATATCGGCACCAGATCTGAGCGAAGTGAAATGGTCGCCGATCTTTTGCGGCGTGTTGGGCTCGATCCGAAATATGCGGATCGCTATCCTCATGAGTTCTCCGGAGGTCAACGCCAACGCATTGGCATTGCCCGTGCATTGGCTCTGAAGCCGAAGTTTATCGTCTGTGATGAACCTGTCTCAGCTCTTGACGTTTCCGTTCAGGCGCAGGTCATCAACCTTCTCGAAGAACTTCAAGATGAATTTGGCCTTACCTATCTCTTCATCTCCCACGGGCTTTCCGTCGTTGAGCATATATCAGACCGTGTCGCCGTGATGTACCTCGGAAAGATCGTCGAGATCTGCAAGTCCGAAGAGCTTTACCGCGACCCGCTGCATCCTTACACGCAGGCATTGCTGTCAGCTATCCCGATCCCCGATCCAAAGCAGAAACGGGAGCGGATCGTCCTGCACGGAGACGTCCCGACACCGGTGAACCCGCCGTCCGGCTGCCGATTTCGGACGCGATGTCAGATCGCGATAGAGGAATGCGCCGCCGTTGTTCCTGAGCTACGGGAACTTCGCCCAGGCCATTTCGCGGCCTGCATACGAGCCGAAGGGTACAAGGATGGCCGTATTTCCTCCGCCTAGAACAATTTCGGAACGTTTGTCCAGGCTTTTACGTATTGACGATGAAGCATTACACAATTTCACACTGATCCATCCAAAACGGGAGTAAGAATCATATCTATGACTGAAAACGAACCGCAGGAATTTCAACCGCCGCCGCCAGAGAAGATCGACGAACCGCCTACGGCTCAGATGTCCGAGATCGGCACGGTGACGAGCATCTTTATCGAGCCGGGCAAAACTTTCGAGGATCTGAATCGGAAACCGAGGTTCATCATCGCAGGTTTCCTTTCTATTCTTTGCATAATGATCTTCCAGGTCGCTTTTATCCAAAAGGTTGGCTTTGAAAAGATCGCCCGTGCTCGAATAGAGGCCAACAAGGGCATGGCCGACATGCCGAAAGAACAGAAGGAGGCGATAATCGCCCAGCAGACGGGGCCTGTCGCGAAGTACATCGGCTACGCGGTCGTGCCGGTCTTTATGGTCATCTTTTTCGTCGTTGGCGGACTGTTGTACTGGCTTGGCGCGATGGCTCTAGGCGGCAGATCGACGTTCGGGCGCGGCCTGGCCGTTTGGATCTACTCGGGCTGGCCACCGGCCTTACTCTTTCTGATCTCGAATCTCCTCGTATTGTTTCTCAAAGACCCAGCGGAGATCGAGATCGGGACAAACCAACAGGGCTTGGTACAGGCAGGGCCGGCAATGCTCGTAAGTGCGAAGGCGCAGCCTGTGCTCCACGCTCTCTTGAGCGCTCTGGACCTATTTCAAATTATCGGTTGGATACTTGCGGCCATCGGCCTGCAAAAGGTCGCTAAACTCAAGGCCGGCAGTGCTTGGACCGTTGTAATCTTGATCGCCTTGATCGGCGTCTCTCTTCGCGTTGTTAGCGCATTGATCTTTGGCTGATCTAAGGCAGCAAGCCTTATTGGGCGGCACCGCGATGCCGCCTTTTTTACTCGTATCTAAGAGATTCGATCGGATCGAGCCTTGCTGCCTTCCATGCCGGGAAGAGACCAAAGACCACTCCAATGCCGACACTTGCGCAGAATCCCACGATCGGGGCCCACATGGGCACGTAAGAGGGCATAACAAGCTTTACAAGCAAGGTCAGCAGCCATCCGACAAGCAGGCCGATCATTCCGCCCAACCCGGTCAGCGTGGCCGCCTCAATGAGAAACTGAAGCAAAATATCAGATTGGCGTGCGCCAAGGGCTTTGCGGATGCCGATCTCGCGCGTTCGTTCCGTTACAGAAACGAGCATAATATTCATCACGCCGATCCCGCCGATCATCAGTCCGACAGACGAAATAACGATCATCGCCAAAAAGACACCGCCCGTAATGGCCTTGAACTGATCGATAATGCTGTCGGCGGTCGCCAGGGCAAAATTGTTCTTTTCACCGAATGGAACATGACGTCGAACACGAAGCAGATCTTCTACCTGGTCTTTTGCCTGCGAAAGTTGGCCTTCTTTTGCAACTGCCAAGATGAACAGGTCATCCGCCGTCGGCTTGACCCGCTCTGCCGTACTCATCGGCATATAGATAGTATTCGACTGGTCGTTATTCCCCCCGCCGCCGCCAAAAAGTTGCTCGCGTTTCTGCAAAAGGCCCACGACTCTGAACTCTTCCCCACCGATCTCCAAGGTCTGGCCGATAGGCGATTCATAAGGAAAATAGCTTGCTTTAACGCTGTCGCCTATGACACACACATTGGCCCTGGCCTGTGCCTCACCTTCCGCAAACCATCTGCCCTCGATCAGCGTCTCTCCCGGAGCCTTCTCGGCCTGAGCCGTGGTACCGTGAAGTTGTATGGAAGCGCTCGTCTTGCCATTTTTTCCGGTAACGTTGATCTTGTTCCCAAAGAAATTGCTTGAGATGTCAAGATACGGCACAGCCAGGTCGATCGTCGGTAGTTTTCCGATCGCGGCGGCATCGTCCATCGTCAGCGGCTTCCGCATCCGCTCCTCTCGCGTGGGCCGATCAGTTCGGATGCCGATGTCCATCTTGTAGAGAAAAATGGAGCTCGTCCCAAACGATTGGATCTCTTTCTCAACGGAAACATTGATGCCGCTGATGATCGAAGATATCAGCATGACGACGATAACGCCGATCACCACGCCCACGATCGTCAACGAACTGCGCAGTTTATTGCTGCGAACCGTATCGATCGCCATCTTGAAATTCTCGTAAAATGGACCAGTAACTGCTCGCATCGTTTACTAATCTGCTCTTAGCGCCTCGATCGGATCGAGCATAGCGGCCTTCCAGGCCGGATATATTCCTGCTACAACACCGACGCCGCCCGCAACCACAATTGCCAGTCCTGCCGCCCAAAGCGGAATAACGGTCTGAAAAACGAACGCTGAAATGACCAGCCCCAATATCTTCGCAATTATGAGGCCGATAACGCCTCCGGTTAGCGCCAAGAGCGTAGATTCAAAAAGAAATTGCCTAAGCACGTCTGATTTTCGCGCGCCCAAACTCATTCGAATGCCGATCTCTTTGGTTCGTTCGGTAACAGAGACGAGCATGATGTTCATTACGACGATCGCGCCGACGATCAAGGCTATGGCCGGAACTGCAAGGACGACGATGAATATCGACCCGAAGATACGGTCGCGCAAGCCCGAGATCGCATCCGGCGTCATAATGCCAAAATTATCCTTTTCGCCGAAAGGGATCTTTCGCTTGATCCTCATCAGTGTACGCACTTCTTCGACCGCATCATCGAACCGGTCCGGGTACTTCGCAGTAACCGAGAAACTTGGAGCACGTGAATTGGTCAACCCTCCAAATGCTGCACCAAAGGTCTTGATCGGCATCATCACGAAATTATCCATCGGCCGGCCAAAGACCGTGCCCTTGGCAACTTGAGTACCGATCACGCGATAAGGAATACCGGAAATGCTGATCTCCTGCCCAATGGCACCGCCCCTCGGAAAGAACTTGTTCGCTACATCCATCCCGATATAGATAACGCGAGCCGCATTGTCATTCTCGGCGCCGGAAAAGAACCGGCCTTCCGCGATATCGAGTTTGTCGATCTCGGCAATGATCGGTTCGGCTCCTGTTATTGAGACGTTCGTGAGAGTCTCGCTGCCGTGCTTGATATCACGCGAGGTGTTACCCGCCTTTGCACCGATCGCGCCGATAAGCTGGGCATGGTCGCGAATAAAATCCATTTCGTCGAACGTAAGCTCCTTATTTCGGCGCTGAGCTTCGTTGATCGTGTCGGTGTCCTTAAAGTCGTCCATGCTGAAACGCATGACGGTGAAAGAGTTCGAGCCGATCCCAGCGATCTTTTCATCAACGTAAGAATTAAAGCCCTGCAAGATCGACAGAACGACCATAAAGGCCGTAACGCCGATGATCATGCCTAAAAGCGTAAGGAACGACCGCAGCTTATGAGCAAGGATCGCGTCTAGGGCTAGTTTTAAGGTCTCGGTAAAATTCATCTGGTCGAATAAGGCCTTGCTTTAATAATACGGAAAATCCTTTTGGAAAGTTAGCCGCGTCCTTTGACTTCACAAATCTTTACATTCCGGCTACCCTGTCGGCGGAGGAAGGTCTGACCTGCAACAAAGAATGCGTCGCCCACTTCGGTGGCGACGCATCCCTTGGGCCGAAGGCTATGTTCCAGCTACTTCTTGATCCGCTCGTCACTTTCAATTCGGCCGTCGCGGATCGTGATGACCCGGTGTGCCCGCTCCGCGATATCCGGTTCGTGCGTAACCAGAATGATCGTGTTTCCCTCTTCGTGGAGCTTTTCAAAAAGGGCCATGATCTCATAGCTCGTCTTTGTATCGAGAGCGCCTGTCGGTTCGTCCGCAAGCAGGATGGACGGGTGATTCACGAGGGCTCTCGCGATGGCGACGCGCTGCCGCTGACCGCCGGAGAGCTCATTCGGCTTGTGCATGTACCTCTCGCCCAGCTCGACCGAGCTTAGCGCAGCGACCGCCTTGTCATGCCTTTCACCGGCGCGCATTCCGGAGTAGATCAGCGGGAGCTCGACATTGTGAAGCGCGGTCGCGCGCGGTAAAAGATTAAATGTTTGGAATACGAAGCCGATCTCCCGATTTCTGATCCTCGCAAGCTCATCATCTTCCATCTCAGAAACAAGGTTGCCGTTGATCCAGTATTCCCCGCTGCTCGGGGAATCCAGACAACCGATCAGATTCATCAACGTTGACTTTCCTGACCCGGAAGGCCCGATGATCGCGACGTACTCGTTCTTTTTTACATCGAAAGAAACGTCCCGCAGGGCATGCAGCTGTTCGGTACCCATTTGGTAGGTCTTCCAAATATTACGCATCGAGATCATCGACCGTGCATCGGGCTCCGCAGCAGCACTCGCTGCAACAGACTGGCCATTCTCTTCTTCCATAAATCTATACATCGAGACTATGATTTCGTGCCTTGGCCTGATGCCTTTTCTTCCTTTTGTACGGCGGTGCCGTCTTTAAGTGTGTTCAACACCCTGCTTGGGCCGGTAATAACAACATCGCCCGCTTTAAGCCCGCTCTTGATCTCGCGGTCGGATTCGCCGATCAGGCCCGTCTCGACCTCGCGGAATTCCGCTTTTCCGCCAACGAGAACATACACACCCGTTATCGCCTTAGGTTTGTCGGCGGGCTCGGCAGCGTTATTTGCCGCAGGAGTCTCAGGCGAAGGCGAAGTTTCAGGCCGCTTCTCGACAACAGCCTGAAGAGGAACCGTCAAAACGTCCTTTACCACGTTGGTAGTGATCTCCGCAGTTGCGCTCATTCCCGGACGCAGGCCGTTCTTCACCTCATCGGGAAGATTCTTCAGCTCAATGACGACACGAAACTCCTTTGCCTCCTGCACGTTGATGTTTGTCGAAAGGCCGCCGCTAGTTTGCGACTTTCCAACTGCCAGGGGAGTTTTCTGAGTTACCTCACCTTCAATGTCTTGATCTTGGAATGCATCGACCTTGACCTTCACTTTCTGGCCGACAGCCACCTGGTCGATCGAAGTTTCGTCAACCTTCACTTCGACGTTTATCGAGGACATATCCGCGATCGTCATTAAGGGAGTGGTGGAGAGGCCGGCTACTGCAAATGTACCGACTTTTGACGGGATCTCAGCGATAATGCCGTTTATAGGGGCAACTTGGAGCGTCTTGTCTCTCTGGTTCTTCTGACCGCGTAGGATAGCGGTCTGCTGCTCGGCACGCGATTGACTTTGACTTACGCCGATACCAGCGGTGTTCACCGCACGCTTCGCGTCGCGAACCGCTACCGCCTGCTGATTTCTCCTCGCTATCGCCTCGTCAACCGCGATCTTCTGAGACTGCAGTCGAGCCTTAGCATTTTTGAGCGCAACCTGTGCGGTCTCGAGTGAGTCCTTCTTCTGATCGTACTCAAACCGCGAGATCACGCCGGACTCGAGAAGTTGAGCATTACGGTTAAATTCGCGTTGAGCTGTATTTACGTCAACCACCGCGCGTTCCACATCGGTTTGGGCCGTAACAACGTTTTGCCTGGCCGCGCTCACCGAAGCATCAGAAGCATCCAACGCTTGCTGTGACTGTGAAAGCTGGTTCTGCGCCGCGACGACCTGCGTCCTTTGGGATTGGACGTCATCCTGAGCGGCCTGCAGTGCCGCGACCTGCGCATCCGTGCTCGATTGGAACTGTTCGGGATCAAGTTTTACGAGAGGCTGGCCCTTAGTTACGTGATCGCCCTCTTTTACATAGATCTCCTCGATGCGTCCCTGAACTTCGCTCGTAAGGTTCATGAACTGGATCGGACGAACCTCTCCCGAAGCCGTGACAGTCGAGCGCAATTCAGGCTTTTGCTCAACAGTTACGACGGTTACCTTCGGCGTATCCTTACGAGTTGCAAAGATAGAAGCAACCACGATTATCCCGACAAGAAGAGCAACGCTCGCGAGCAATATGATTCTGGTACGTCGGCTTAATGCCATAAGTTAAGGGGTCCTCTCAAATAAACTAAATAACGATAGCTGCGATAAAATCGACAAACTGACCTTACGATAAGCTAAACTGCTTTGTTTCAAGAAATCGCGTTGCGCAACGCCCGTAACTAGGCTTATCCTTGCGAAGTATGCAAAAATGGCGGACTCGATGCGTCATTTGCGTTTTACGATTCTGTTTATTACACGATAAAATGAAGAACTGAGCAACGTGAGACCCCCAAAACCAATAGTGAGCGAAGCGAATGATCAACTGTACAAAGTGTGGCACCGGTAATCCCGAAACGGCAAAATTCTGTGACGAATGCGGAACGCGACTCGTAAATGAACCGGTCGCCGAAGCCGCTCCGGTGGCTAGTCACGCCGAAACTGAACCGCCCGCATACGTTCCTCCGGCGACCGATCCGGCGGCCATCGCTTCCGTGTCCGAAATTCCCAGAGCCGTAAGCGTTACAGAGACCGACCCGTCGGTCGCAGTTCCGTTCAGCCTCGCGGAACAGCCGACGCCGGGCAATGCAGAGCCTGTGATCACAAGTATAAGTGCACGACTTGTTATCGAACGAGCGGATGCACCGCCGGTCGAGTTCCCGATCGCCGGATCAGAGGCAACGATAGGCCGTTGGGATGCCGACAATGGTGTATTCCCCGATGTCGACCTGGATCAGTACGACGCCGAGGCCAAGGTTTCGCGAAGACACGCTCGGGTACGGGTCACCAATGGCAGATACACCATCGAAGACCTGGGTTCAACGAATGGAACTTACGTAAACCGCGGACGAAGGCTTTTGCCGGGCAATCCGCATCTGATCGAGGATAACGACGAAGTGATAGTCGGAAAGACTTTTTTGCGGTTTAGAACAAATAAATAGCTGCTGAGTAAATGGTCGCCTGTCCAGAATGCGCCTCAGAGGTCGCAGATAACGATATCTATTGCCCCTATTGCGGCATTTCTCTGCATCCGGCAGATCTTGTTGCCGCGCCGGACGACCCGCTTGCGCAGACTATCGTAACCTCTATCTCCGAGCTTCCAATTCCAGCGGCCGTAGAACCGGCTCGCGTTGATGAAGAGGTCCGAACGCCCGTTCCTCCGCCGATCGAGGACTCCGAGCCGGTTGCGGCCATCTTACCCGAACGAGATCCGACGGTCAGTGAAATACCGGAAACTACCGAAGCGACCGCGGAGGCGGAATTGCCCGCCGTTGCCGTGATCGCGGAGAACCCGCCTGAGGTCGAGGTTTCCTCTGAGTCCAATGCGCCCGATACCGATACGGAGTTTGAGAGTACTCTCCACGACTTTCCGCTTGTTGAGGGATCTGGTGCGGAGCGGTCTGTTGAACCGGTCCACCAGAACTTGGCTCCGGAAGAGACTTCCATTCCCGCGAATGAGATAGCGTCGGAAAATCCGGCAGCCACGTCAGCCCCGGACACGCAAGTCGAGACCCCGCCGCGTGAGGAAGCTCGTGTCGAGCCGCCGCTCATAGCTGAACCTCCGATACCCGAGGTTCTTGCAAGAGCTGCGGAGGAGTCGGTGAGTTCCGCACAGGAAGAGGTCTCCGGACGGCAAGTTGACGCAGCGACCGTTGAATCCGGAACCGCGAATGCCGCCCCCGAGGAATTGAAGCGTGACCACGACACGTCTGCTATCTCCGATAGTGCGGATAAGGGATCAAAACCCCGTTTGCAGATCCTTACTGGAGGCACCGTCCTGAATAATCGGTACGAGATCGTCAAGAAGATAGGCGGCGGCGGAATGGGCGCGGTCTATCTCTCGAATGACCGAAACCTTGGCGGTGTGCAGCGCGCGGTCAAAGAGATGGTCCAGGCCCACATCGAGGATGCCCAGCAGGCTAAGGCGATCGACGATTTTCGTCGCGAATCGATGATCCTTTCCTCGCTTGATCATCCTTCGATCCCGACGATCTACGACTACTTTTTTGATTCCACCGAGGGGCGCTTCTACCTTGTGATGAAGTATATCTCCGGCGGCGACCTTGCCGGGCGGCTCCGTGCCGCTCCCGAAGGCCGAATTGACGAGCTTACCGTTGCCGAATGGGGATTCCAGATCGCAGATGTGCTTTCTTATCTGCATAATCTCCCGCAGCGGATCGTTTATCGCGATCTGAAGCCTTCGAATGTGATGCTTGATGGTTCGACCGGTAAGATAATGCTGATCGATTTCGGAATCGCGAGAAGTGTCAACCAGATCGAAGAACGGGGAGTGACGGCCGTTGGTACGATGGGCTACGCTCCCCCAGAGCTGTTTAGCGGAAATGTCGAGCCCCGCTCGGACATCTACAGCCTCGGATCGACGATGTTCCACCTTATGACAGGTGCCGATCCACAGAACAATCCGCTCTTGATCTTCGATTTTGAGAAGAACCCGAGGCCTCGGCAAATAAATCCTCGACTGTCAGATCAGATCGAAAAGATCCTGATGAAATGCGTTGAATATAGCGCCGAGAAGCGTTTCGCCAGTGCAGCGGATCTCCGGGATGCCCTTGGTGAACACGCTGACAGCCTGCGTGCGGGTCGGTTGACATTCGGCGTCGGTGCGGCACCAGTTGCGGTCGGCCTCGATGACCAGACCGTATTCTGCGGATTTTGCGGCCAACGGATCGTCGCGGCCGATATGTTCTGCGCTTTCTGCGGGGCACGCCAGCCGCTTGCGCAGAACGCTCCGCCCTCGGCTTCTGTCCAATTTTCAAACCCGTTCCGCTCCGCCCGCACGGCACGGCTTGTCGTGGAAGGGACGACCGACCTTGAAGCCCCGGTGTATTTGATCGAAAAGCCCGAGAATCTTCTCGGACGCCGCGACCCAATGTCGAATATCTTCCCCGAGGTCGATCTCTCGAAGTTCGATCCGCAGACCAAGATCTCCAGGCGTCATGCAAGGATCATTCACGATGGGGCAGATTTTCTTGTGGAAGATCTTGGCTCTTCGAACGGCACGACCGTGCTGTCCACTGAGAGCGGAAACCTAAGACTTCGGCCGAACCAACCCCATCGCCTGGTCAATGGCGATAAAATTAAATTAGGTGACACTACACTGCATTTTTGGGTCGGTTAGTTTAGACTCTAGTCTTTCGATCTAATTCAACAATGGCAGCTGCAACACAGGCACAATCTACCGACCAACTTGCCCTCGAAGGGTTTTCTGCACCATTCCTTCTTCGATGTGGGGCAATTTTGATCGACTACATCATCTTTCTCATATTCCCGGTCGGCGGACTCCTTTCCGAGCGAATGTTCTCGGGCGGATTGAACATTGCGACCGACGCAACTCTCTGGTTTATCGCGACACTCCTATCCGTGGTGAACATTGTAATTCTCCCGCTTGTATGCAGGCAGAGCATCGGCAAGCTGCTGACGGGATTGAGGATCATCTCGAAGACCGGCGAACGAGCAGGAACTGGTGCATTGATCCTTCGCCAGACCGTCGGCTACCTCTTGACCCTACTTACACTCGGGCTTGGGTTTCTGATCTGTCTTTTTACACCGAAGGCCAGGACGCTTCACGACTATCTGTCCGGTACACGAGTTGTGCGCGCGTCACGCCGCGAGATTCGCTTATAAAATGGCATATCTACACATTATCAGTGCGGGCCGCCCGGAAGAGACCGTCGAACTGGCAAAGCTGAGAACCACAGTCGGACGTTCCGCGCGAAGCGACGTTTGCATTCCCGACGCATTCGCCTCTCGGCTGCACGCCGAGATCCGACGCGAGAACGACATCTATTGGCTTCACGATCTTGGCTCTGCGAACGGCACGCGATACAACGGTAATATCCTGACGGGATCAGTTCCCCTTTCGACTGGCGGAGCGATCCAGATAGGCGAAACAACTCTTCGATTCGAGGACGACCCTGCCGTGCCTCAGCTCAACAGCGCCCAGTTATTCGCCGAAACGACCGCCGGACTTGATCCCGCAAATACGATCTCATTTAGCCTTAGGCGAAATCCGACGACCGAGATACTCGAGTCTCAAACTTCCAGCAGAACGGATCTTCTCGGCCTGATCAGCAAGGTTGGCGTCACGCTGCTCGCATCTCGCGGCTTGGATGAAACCCTTGATTCCGTAGCGTCACTTGTTTTTGAGGCCGTCCCGGCAGAGCGAGTTATCATCATGCTCCGGGAACAAGGCTCCGACTGCGAGATGGAAGTAAAGGTCGCGCGTGCACGAGGAAAAGAAGAAAGCCTGAAAGAGGTCCGAATTAGCCGTAACATAATGACCGAGGTCGTGGATCACGGCAAGTCCGTGCTGACCTCTGATGCCCAACACGACCCGAAGTTCGCCAGTCAGACGATCATGCTCCAAGGTATCCGGAGCGTCCTTGCCGTTCCGTTGAGCGTGGACGAGACGGACGTCTTCGGCCTGATCTATGCAGATTCACCAACGCACGAGGCCACGTTCAAGGCCGAACATCTGGATATCCTGACGACCCTCGCATCAGTTGCATCGATAAGGGTCGAAAATGCGAGCCTGACCGAAGCCCGTATCGAGCGCCAGCGAATGGAGCGCGAACTCGAACTGGCGACGGAGATACAACAGCGTTTTCAGCCTTCCGGCCCGCCTAAGGTCGATGGTTATGAATTTCAAGGAATATCGTTCTCTTGTTACGAGATCGGCGGCGATTACTACGACTTCATTCCCAGAAGCAACGGCCGGATGTTGTTCGCGTTGGGCGATGTGTCGGGAAAGGGTACGGCTGCGGCATTGCTTATGTCGAGTCTTCACGCCGCTATCCACGCTCAGGTCGCAGCGGATCGGGAGCTCGCCGCCACCGTCGCTTCGATAAATGCCTATCTCGCGGAAAATACTCCAGCGAACCGGTTCGTCACGCTTTTCGTCGCGGAACTCGATCCGGCAACGGGCGTTGTTCAATTTATAAATTGCGGGCACAACCCCCCGTTGATCGGACGTGCGGACGGAACGGTAGAACAGCTTGCCTCCGGCGGGCTTCCGCTTGGGATCATCCCGTCCGCTGAGTATGAATCCGGAACTATCACGCTTGCCTCCGGAGATGTACTCGTCGCCTATTCTGACGGCGTCTCCGAGGCAAATAACGTGAATGAGGAAGAATTCGGCCTCGACCGTCTGACCAAGGTTGTTCAGGCGAACGTCGCTTCCTCGGCTTCCGGATTACGCGATAAGGTCGAATCCGCCCTTTCGGCGTTCACCGGAACTGCTCCCGCGAACGATGACATTACGCTGGTGATAGTCAAGAAGACGGTCAGTTAGTCGGGTTGCAGGAAGACATTAAAAGGCTCCGATGCATACGAACATCGAAGCCTTTTTCCTTTGAGAAGACCGAAGTCTCTTGCGTTTTGTTGAAAAATAGCGGGAAGCACATGAAAAATCGGCCTTTCTTTATGGGCACAATCCCCAGCTGTAACTTCTTTGCCACACCTACGAGGTTAGCTGACGGGCTAGGAACGAAAGAGTATCCCCTCGACGTTATTTGTCGATTAGCCCCTGCCGCAGAACATTCTGCGAACTTTGGTTCCCCCGCGCCGCTCAAACATTAGCGGCTTCGGCGATCGAATTTTCAACAACGGAATGATAACACAAAATTCGGTTATCGTTCCAGATTTTTGACGCGCAAAAGCCAAAAAAGGTTGGAAGGCCTGAAAAAAAGTTATCGGCTCGGATAAAAGTGGTAAAGCATCATATACACCGTGAACCCCGTGACCGATACATAGAGCCAAACCGGCATCACGAGACGTGCGATCTTGCGATGCTTCGCAAAATTCCCCTTTAGGGCATGATAGAGGGTGATAATGACGAAAGGACCAATGCCTGCTGCAAGGATCGTATGCGACAAAAGGATCGTAAAATATATCGGCCGGGCGAGGCCTTCGCCTGTGAATCTCGTCGGGCCGAGGCCGTAGGCATAGGTCAGCAGAGCATGATGCGTAAGATATGAGACAACGAAGATCGACGAAATTATCGTTGCCGCAAGCATACAAAAGCGATGGGCGTGGATCTTCCTTCGAAGGATACAAATGAATCCGCTCGCCAGAAAAAGGCCGCTTGTTAGGTTTAAGAAGCCGTTGAGATGGGGAAATATCTGTAGAGCGTCCATCAGGCCAAAAAACCCAAGAGGGCTACGATAAGGATCCAAAGACAGCCCATAGTATGCCAGTACCAGCCGACGACCTGGCCTATCGTGCACCGCCGCTCGATCTCAAACTCGCTCTTGGGGGCATACCATGACCGAAGGACGATCGATGACATTGCAATAATGCCGCCGAGAACGTGAACGGCGTGAAGGGCGGTCAAAATATAAAAGAAGCCGGCATACGGGTTTCCGTATGCATAATAGCCCCACGAGACCAGCTCGAGCCAAAGAACGATCTGTGATGAAATGAAGCAGGCTCCAAGCGCTGTAGCGATCAACAGCCATCTCTTTGCCTTCAGGTGATCCTCCGCCACCAGAGCCCTTTCGGCGATAACATAGGCGATACTGCTCAAGATGATAATAGCGGTACTGATCCAAACCTGGATCGGAAGCGTAAACGGCCGCCATTCAGTAGAGCGGTTCGTCGCAAGCACTAGATAGGCCGCGATCATTCCGCCAAAGGTCATTACGACGACCATCAGCAGAAAGTAAGTAAGCATCCGAGTCTTGGCCGCATTCGGCCGGGTCGCATCGTCAAATCGCTTGCGGCCACCGTCATCACCGCCGCTGGGACCACTGCCGCCTCCATTTCCGCGAGGCCCGCGGGGATCTCCTCCGCCAGGGCCGGAACTTGTCAATCCCGGTCGCTTCCCTTTCTTCTCTTCGACGATGTCGTCAAATGTATCAGCGACTCCGACTTTCATTTCTTATCGATGACCATCAAAAGAAAAAGCAGCGGCAAATATACGACAGTGACCAGCAGCAGTTTTCGAGCCGCCTTGTCAGTCTTTTCGATCGCACACTTAATGCTTGCGAAAAGGATCCAAAGGCCAAGAAGAATTGCCCCGACCAGAAAGATGAACCCCGAATGAGCGAAAAAGAACGGGGCAAAACTCATCGGGACAAGCAGTATTGTAAACAGCACGATCTGCCGCATCGTGATCCGGCCAGTGGGCTCGACGACCGGCAGCATAACGATACCGGCCCGCTTATATTGTTCACGATAGAGCCACGCGATCGCGAAAAAGTGAGGAAACTGCCAAAGGAACTGGATCAGAAATAGTGACCAAGCGACCAATGTTATGTCTCCCGTTGCGGCCGTCCAGCCCATTAAAGGCGGCAATGCCCCGGGAATCGCACCGATAGCGGTCGATGCGCTCGTTCGTGTCTTCAGCGGAGTATACACGAAGTTATAGCCGACGATGACCGCGAGGCCAAGATACGCGGTCAGCGGATTCACTAGTACGAAAAGCCCGATCTCCGCTATAACACATTGAAGAACGCCGAATATCAACGCTTCATTGCGTGTAACACGGCCGGTCGGCAATGGACGTCGTGCCGTCCGCTCCATTTTGGGGTCAATGGACCTTTCGGCATACTGGTTCAGGGTCGCGACGCCGAAAGCCAATAGACAGATGGCGGCCATCGCAATTGCAAAGGTGACCGCATCGAAGCCCTTTTGGCTTCCCATATAGAACCCGGCGGCACTTGTCAGTACAAGCAGGAACGCGATACGGGGCTTTGTTAGCTCGAAGTAGGCCGCGAGCTTGTCCCGAATGCCAGTCGCTCTGATCGTCTGAATGTCGCTTGCTGCAGATGCCATATAATTGCGACGCAAACTTTCCTGCGTCCTTCGAACGTGAAGCCGAAATTATAAGAATACCTTTCCATTTCGATTTTACCAAAGTTTTCTTAGATACCTTGCCTGCTTTACACCTGATTAGGGGCACTAATCTTTGCCGTGCGTGGAAAACAGGCTCTCAGTAAGGTATTCTGCTAATTTAAAATATGTCTGCCGCAGAAGAGACAATTAACGCTCCACCGTCTCGAGTGCCGAAAGCCGCGCTCTTAAACCGATTTATTTCTTGGATCAGCTCTGTCAGGTTCGGGGTAACACTCCTGTGCATCCTTGTCGTTCTCTCGATGGTCGGGATGCTTATCCTCCAACAGAACGTGAGCGGCTTCGACGCTTACTATGCATCGCTAACACCTGCTGAGAAAACGATCTACGGCGCACTTGGCCTCTTTGATATTTACCACACGTGGTATTTCAACTTGATGCTGCTGGTACTTTCGCTGAATATCGTGCTTGCTTCGATAGACCGTTTCCCATCAGCATGGAGCTATATTGCCAAACCGAAGCTTATCGCTACGCGCAAGTGGCTCGAGGCGAAAAAGTTCACCCAAACTCGGCAGTATCACGGGAAAGGAGTCCAGGAAGTTGCTGATGAACTAGCTGCGGTCTTTAAAAGCAAAGGCCTTAAGCCAAAGATCACGCAGGCAGCCGACGCGACCTTTGTCTTTGGCGAATCAGGTAAATGGAACCGGCTTGGGGCCTACGTGGTTCACGTAGCGCTGATCGTACTTTTTATGGGGCACTGGGTCGCTTTGCAGACGGGATTCGATGCAGACGTTAGAATGGTGCCCGGACAAAAGACGGAGCAGATCCAACTCATCGAGTACAACCTTGATAAGAAAGAGCGGTACAACGTACAGCTTCCATTCTCGATCACCTGCACCGACATCCAGCAGCAGCTCATCGATGAGTCGGGCCCTATTGACGTCCCAAATACGCTTGATTGGCGAACTGAGGTGAGGATCGCTGACCCTGCTTATGGTACCTACACCGCCGATGTGAGCCTCAATAAACCGCTTACGTATCGCGGCTATCGGTTTTTCCAAGCACAGTCGATCCCGATCGGCAACGCGAGGACCGTGACCATCAGCCTTACGCCGGAAAATAGCGGGCCGGTCGAGACGATAAAGATCCAACGCGGAGGCTTTACCACTCTTTCGGATGGCACAAAGGTCGAGTACGCCGACTTTCAACCGGATTTCACGATCGGGCCGAACGGCCAGCCTGATACACGCAGCAGCGACTATAGGAATCCGGCGGCTATCCTGAACGTGACTCCGCCCGACGGACAGGCCACCCGTATTTTCGCGTTCGCCAAGGAGATCGGCGGAAATGCACCTATCGCGGCTCCGAAACTCGGCTATAAGTGGCGCCTGGCCGAATTCGAGAAATCACCGTACGCACACGTCCTTTCGATTAAATACGACCCGTATCACGCGTCCTTCATCGCTTGGTATATCGGCGGCTTTGGATTGGTCGGGGCTCTCGGCTTCGTATTTTTTGTCTCACATAGACGCATCTGGGCCCGCATTGCGACTACGGAAGACGGATCGACCGAGGCGGTGATCGCCGCGGAGTCCAACCGCAACCCGAACGGCATGGAAGACAAGTTCAATCAGATAACACAGGCCCTTGATAAAGAGGAATCTTAAGATGGCAGCAGTAATTCCAGCGGATACAGAGTTTAGACGATCAAGCGGTAAGCTTCGAACCGCGCTTCCGGCGATCGTGGTCATCGTCGCGTCCTTCGCGATGCTTGGGCTTCGCTTTCAGATCGGCTCAGGGTTCATTTCGGACGGGGCCTTGATGATGCTTGCGCTCGCCTGTTACATCCTTGCGGCACTTTTTGAACTCACGAACCTTTACGCACCGTCGAACATGGCGCGAGCGATCGGGTATTGGGGAGCGGCTCTCGGCGTCTTCTTTAACTTCTCGAGTTGGCTGATCCGCTGGGTGAACGGCTATGAACACGAGATCGCAATTATGCGGGCAAGCGGCAACAATGCCACCCCTTGGATTTTCAGATATATCCCTTTTGCGAATCTTTACGATCTGAGCTTGGCGTTCGCATTCGGTGCCGGTATCGCAACGCTCATTTTCGCAACACGCAAGAATCTGCGCGTGCTGACCGCCTTCACCTTACCTCTGGCGGCGATGATCCTCGTCCTTGCTCGTTTTATTGGTGGAGAGTTCATCGAACTTCCGCCGGTACTGGATTCCTATTGGAGGCCCATACACGTCGGCGACGCCAGTTTGAGCTACGGTGTGGCCCTTGTTTGCTTTGCCGTTGCTGTCATGTATTTGCTCAAGGACGGAGTAAAGGTCGAGGCAATGGCGGTTTGGTCAAGCATCTTCGCAATATCCGTCATTGCAAGCGTAAGCAAGTTCTCGGTTCTTTATGAGTTCGTCTATCGTGCGGGGATTTTTGTCCCGAGCGAAGTCGGCAAGAAGCCATTTTCGGCACCATTCAGACTCGAACTTCCCGGAGTCGGGCCGGCTCTCGGCATCGCTGGCCTATTGCTTCTCGGCGTTGTCATCGCGTACTGTATTTACCTTTTCAAGGAGAATGCGGCTGCGAAAACGGTCGGCAAATATCTACTTGTGGCTGCATTTGTTGCGCAGATCGCTTCGGTGGCTCTTCTTATCAACGGCATTCGTTCGACTCAGGCGGTATTGCCTCAACTGCAGAAACAGTTGGCCGCAGATCCCGATCAATATATGATCGCGGGGCTTGCGATCGCGGAAGCACGAAATATGTCGACTGCGGAGCTTGCCCAAATGACGCCCGCGCAGTATCAAGCTCTTGCGACGCAGTATGTGCAAAACACGGGCGACAAGATGTTTCTGTCGCTCAACACCAACCCCGTCGAGCTCGCGGCACTCTTGACGGCCATTGTCGGCACGTTCTTTGTCCTCTTGTTCGGGTTTAGGACCGAGAGCTTGCGTCAGCGGCTTCCAAGCCTTGAGACATTGGACGGCCTGATGTACAAGACCGGGTGTTTGGCCTTTGCCGGTCTCGCGATGCTTCTCATCACCGGTGCGATCTGGGCAAATGAATCCTGGGGCAGGCCTTGGGGTTTTGACTCTAAAGAGACAGGTGCTCTCGTTGCTTGGCTCACCTACGCAGCGTTCCTGCATACGCGCATCTCACGCGGCTGGAAAGGCCGCAGCTCAGCATATTTTGCCATCATTGGATTTCTCTTGGTGGTCTTTACGTACCTTGGGGTCAGCTACCTGCTGAAAGGCCTTCACAGCTACGCCTGACCGCGACGCAACGTCATTCGATGGTGACCTTTGCTACCTCGATCATTGAATAACGGTCGATCGAGCCGGTTTTTCGTATTACGATCAACTGACCCTTATCGACCGTAAATCTCATCAGGTCCGGCATTCCGATCTCTACCTTTTCCCCGTTCTTGAAAAGGATCACAAGCTTGACGTTCGCTAGGGGATCGACCGGTGCCGGAGTTTCTGTTTTCCGCGGTTCGGTCTTCCGTTCTTTCTTTGCCGTGCGCTTTTGGCGGTTTGCAGGCTTCGCTTCCTTAGCCTTTTCAGGAGTTTCCTTCTTCGGTTCGATCGATTCGGTAACTACGACCTCTGCCCGCTTCCTTGACCGCCGTTTTGCCGGCTTCCGTGTCTCGACCTTCGCTGCTTCAGCTTCCGTTTTCGGTTCTTCCCGCTTGGCCTCGGCCGGCATGACCGGTTCCGGCGTGTCTGCCTTAGCAATGTCCGAATCCCCATCCGCAGGGGTTTCCGGTGCGGAAGGCATAGGCTGCTTCTTTGGTTGAGGCAATATCGTGCCGACCGAATTAACGGCGACCTCGCCCGACACGCCTTTGTCCACGACGGGAGCCTCCGGAACTTCTTGTCCGGTGATGGCGGCAAAGCTTCCTCCGAAAGAGATCTGATACGTCGCGGGAAGATCGTTCGGGGTCCGTCCCTGAATTCGCAGGATAAGCTTTTCAGGCTTTCGTAAATAGATCAAGCGGCCGGTCTCGTTAGCCTGAGCGTCTGAGGCGACGATCATCTTTGTGAGAGGGATCATCCCGTCAGCCGAAAACACGTCGATATCGGCATCGAGGTTCTTAGAGAGGACGTTCACAAAAAGATCGCCCTGAGTGCCGTTGAACACGAAGTAGTGGGTCGTCAGTCGGTTGTCGCCGATATCACGAGCCTTGATCGAGCCCGTGATCTTGTTTGACGAAAGCGGGGTCGGGAAATTCACGTCCGACGACTGTGCGGACGCGACGCAGTTACCGACGAAAATGACAAGAGCAAGGACCATTGCCAGTCGGATCGCATTGGACACATTTGCTCTCATCAGATTCTTGATTCTATCAGGTTCGATTATGGGAGAAAACAAAAAAGCTGTCCGAGACCTCAGAGTTCCGGACAGCCTATCATTTGGTCAGTTCTCTTTTACGCGGCCGAGTTCAGCACCTCGATCGCTTTCTTGAGCTGGATGTCCTCACGAACGACCGGCTTCGGCGTAGGCGTCGGCGTAGGTGCAGCTTGCTGGGTCGGATCCTGCGGCGCCGTCTTGTCAAGGAGCGTATCGACCTCATCCGGATCCTGCGTATCTCCGCGTTTCACTTCAATGCTTGGCTTGATACCGATCGAATTTCGATCTTCGCCAAAGAACGGCACACCCGTCGGTGACGCCCATTTTGCAACGGTCAGAAGCAATCCGCCGCCTGCTGAAAGCGGGAAGAACTTTTGATCCGAACCGGCACCGAACGTCCTCTCGCCAACTATTGCACCACGCTTATGGTCAGCGAAAGCGGCAACAATTGCTTCAGCGGCCCCGGCGGTGTTGATATTGGTCACCAAGGCGGCTTTGCCCTCGAAGATCAGCTGAGATGGATCGGCCGAGTACGTTTTGGTGATCTTGTTGTCTTTCCCGACCTCGGTTGCCAAAGCTCCGCTGCCGATGAAAAGGTTTGCGACCTTTACACCTTCTTCAAGGCTGCCGCCCGCAACGGCCCTCAGATCGAGCACGATCTTCTGTGCTCCCTGTTTGATCACTGAGTTGACTGCCTCACGAACTCGTTCAGCCTGCCCCTTGTCCAGCGAGAACACCTTGACGACCCCCGTTTTCCCCGTCTCCAATTTGGACTCCGGGGCCTGAGGCTTCGCGTCGCCTCGTGTGACCTTAATGGTCTGCGGCTTTTCTCCTGAACGCAGGACCCGCAAAGCAACGGTCGAACCTGGTTCACCCTCGGTCAGATGTACCGCATCATAAAGCTGGACATCTCTCGACGCCTTCGACCCGATATATTCGATCACGTCGCCATTCTTGATCCCGGCCTTGTCCGCGGGGCCGCCCTTTGCGACCGAAAGAACGTAGAGATAGCCGGAAACGGAAGCAAATTCGGCTCCGATACCGGTTTTGTCGGCCTTCCCGGCGGTGTATTCGGCGGCCTGCTCTGGTGTGAGATAGCTTGAGTATGGGTCAAGGCCGCTCGTCAGACCGCGAAGCGCTCCGACGCGGACCTTCTCCATATCCGGAATGTCAACATAGTCGTTCTGGATGTGATCGAGGACCGATTCGACTATTTTCAGTTGGGCATTCGGGTCGTTGACAGTCTGTTGAGCATTTGCCGTCAAAAGGCTCCCAACCGCCGGCAAACCGCCGATGACGGCATACCCGGCGATAACGCCTGACAGGATCAAGACCCAGAGTTTTCCGCGAAATGACATATAATTACCTCAAATATGTCGCTAAAAGCGATCGATATTCAATTATCCTTTATCAAGTGAGCGACTTGCAACAGAAACAAATCACTAATACGGCCAAAATTACAGAGCGGTTTCCAATTCCCCCCGAAGGACGTATTCTGGCCATTGATCCGGGCACGAAACGGGTCGGGCTCGCCGTTTGCGATCCGCTTCGGATCACGGTACGCCCCGTGACGACGATCGAACGCGGAAGCTGGAAATCTTTGCTCGCAAAGATAGAGGCCCAGATTCTCGATTTGGATGCCGTCGCGGTCGTTGTGGGTTTGCCGCTCGAATCCAGCGGCGAAGAATCTCCGATGTCGGCCGAGGCCCGCTCGATCGCACGAAAGCTTTCCCTGTCGCTCAAGGTGCCCGTATTCCTTCAGGACGAAAGAGTCTCGTCCTACGAAGCGAAGGGCCGTTTGTGGAGAAGCGGCACCGACCTTGCAGAGACCCGAAAAAGGGTTGATAGCGAGGCGGCCGCCATCATCCTCGAGGATTTTCTCGGCCTCCTCAGTTCCCCTTTGCCTCCGGTAGAAGAATGACCCCGATCGGCAGTTTCGAAGCCTCAGCCTTACCGAACACAAGCGGCGGCGGCGTATTCGTCCTCCACATATCGAACTGATCCTTGAAATGTTCCGTTCCCGGCCTTCCGCTTTCGCCCAGCGGAATTACGAGGCTCGTCGCATCCCATTCGCCCGGACTTACGATATATCGCATCGAGACAGACGAACCGACATTCGGCGAGTACCGGCTTCCGGCGAGCGGATCCGTCCGCGTGACGAATCGCTCGCCGATAACAGGCGTCATCACCAGAGGATGAGGGAAGACAGCCGTGAACGTCTTTCCCCAGGTCCAACCCGCCGGGTCGGCACCGAGAACACGTGTCAGGCTCTGGCGCGCCTGCGTGTCGCACGAGCGAAAGAGTTCATCGTAATCTTTCGCCCCCGGCAGCCAGCGTGCGAGATCCTCGCGGATCGCCCGGTCAACGATCCGTTCCCTTATCACGCCGTAACTGACCGGCGCGTTCACGCGCGTGATCTCCGTTGTAACACACTTTCCTATCTCTTCGGCCAGCAGAGCGCCGCGGCTGTCGGGAAGCGTCGTGCCGTCCCACGCCTTCAGTACATCCAAGGTTTCGGCCGAGGCGGCCTGCCCGCGGACGACCCGCTTTGCGAGAAGATCGAGCGGAATGTTGAACGCATCGAGCTGAACGCTCGCGACGTCTTTCGGTGTGATCTTCTTCATCGCTGAAAGCCGGTCGAGGATCCGGCGTGCACGCCACGGAGCAGACGCGCCGCTCGCGATCTGCTGATACTTATAGCTGCTGCCAACAGTTCGCTGGTTCGCGGTCACGATCAGCCCCGACGGCGGATCGTACAGATGCGGGAGCTCGGCAAACGGAATGTAGCCGATCCAATCCCCATCGCCCGTCTTCGCTTCATACGGAAATTGACCGATGCCCTTTCTCCTGATCGGGATCCGGCCGGCGGCATACCAGCCTATGTGCCCTTTGGTGTCGGCATAAACAAAATTTTGGGCCGGCCCGCCAAACGTCTTCAACGCATTCTTGAAAGTAAGCCAGTCTTTGGCCCGATCGAGCCGAAAGAACGCTTCGAATTCGTTGAATTCCGGGTTGAACGCCGTCCAACTCAATGCGTACGAACCGGACCTGTCCTCGAGGATCACCGGCCCTTGTTCGCTCGACCTCACCTCGAATTCGACCGCCTTTGTTTCCGTACTCAGCGGATTCGAGCGTACGGCGATACTTTCTTTGCGGACCTGCAGCTTCTTCCAACCGTCCGCCGTACGGTAAGAACCCCTTCCATCAAGCTCAAGTTTGTAGATGTCCTGGACATCGGGTCCGACGTTGGTCGCCCCCCAGGCGATCGTCTCGTTGTGTCCGAGCACAATTCCCGGTATTCCCGGGATCGAGACGCCGGCAGCGTGAACCTCGGGGGAGCGGATGTCCGCGATATACCAAATACCGGGAGCGGTCGCGGAAAGGTGCGGGTCATTCGCGAGGATCGGCCTTCCCGAAGCCGTCAACTTTCCTGAGATCACCCAATTGTTACTCGCCGCAAGGCCCTCTGCATAAAGTCCGACGGTCTCGAGCGAAGCCTTTCGAATGGACTCGTCTCTTTCAGCGGCAGCGAGAAGCCTGTCCGAAGGTCTTTCAGCGTTTACCTCGCCGTACCGCTTTCCTTTTGCCTTACCGGGATAAAGGATGACGTCATACGGACTAAAGGGATCGCTGAGGTCGGCGAGCTTATCGGGGGCAATACCTTGCACTTCTGCACGCTGCAGGTCGTTCCGCCACGTCGTGCTCAATGCATCCGCAAGGATCTTCCCGATCGCGAGCGAATCGGTCGGATGCCAAGGTTTCGGCCGATACTGCAGAATTCCGAATTCTACCGGGAGCGTGGCCGCATCCAGCCCGTTGATGTACGCATTTACACCCGCGGCGTAGCTGACGAGGGCCGCCTTAAGGTCCGGCGAGAGCATCGAATACGACCGTTCGACGACCTGCGAGAATCCGAATCGCCGCCAACGCTTGTCCTGTTCGAGCGTCTGCTGACCGAACAGCTCGGCCGTTTCCCCACGGACCACGCGCCGCATCATATCCATCTGCCAAAGCCGATAGGATGCGGTGACATATCCTTGCGCAAAGTAAAGATCATCATCATTTGCCGCCTCGATGTATGGGATGCCGCGGCCGTCCCTACGGACCGCGACGCTTTTTTGCAGGCCTTCGACCGAAAGCTGCTTTCCGGCGTCTTGTGAAAGCACCTGTGTTTCGGCGGCGAACAATATGACGGTCGCCAATATAGAGAGAAATATTCGCATATGTTTGTCTTTCGCGGATGAGGTTCGTGGATAACTATTCCACGAACTGCTCGATGAGGCAATCGGCGGCCGCAGCAAATCTGCCCAACCCTCCGTGCCGATTTGCAAACCCATCGCTCCAATCGGTAACATCTTTAACTTGACCGCACGCAAATGTGCACCCGTAGCTCAGCTGGATAGAGTATCTGACTTCGAATCAGAGGGTCGCAAGTTCGAATCTTGCCGGGTGTACCATCTAATCTATCGTCCCGCATCCAAAATTGTTTTGACCTTGCGAATAGTTCGTTGACCCGACAACAAACCGCAGAGGCCGCAAAAGCGGCTCCCGTGTCCCAGCCAGACGCTCGTGGGACACCTCTGGGACAGCCTCGTGGGACAAATACGCGACGTGCTATCAGTCACTTACGCGATTTGTCCCAGAATTTCGCGAAAAAAAAATCAACCCGCATTTTCCATTCTCAATTCTCCTTTTTTAGTTCTCTTGGAGGCGGCTTGCCCCATCGCAGTGCGGTCGGGGTTCTTGGGTCATAGATCCCCAAGTGTTGCAAAGAACGCAACCGGGCCCGACCGGCACGTCGCCCACAAACACCTCGGAGGCGGCTTGGCCGCCGACTTCTTGGCTCCGTAGGAGCCGCATGTTTGTAGCACGCCGCTTCACCAACACCTCGGAGGCGGCTTGCCGCCGACAATGGCCTCGCATAGCCACGTCATTCACGGCGTGGTTTAGGACGGAAAATGAACTCCCGGGAGGCGGCTCGGCCGCCGAAATGTCTCTGTCGCTCCTAACGGAGCTCCGGGATTCATTTTGCGACCTCTTTCCCAGGGTGGCGGCCTAACGGCCTTACCCTGGGCTATAATCTCGCGTCCCCTACGGGGACGAAACCTTCATGGCTCCGTTAGGAGCCGCATCTTTGTAGCACGCCCGTGCCCCATCATGCCCGGAGGCGGCTTGCCGCCGACAATGGATTTGCATAGCCACGTCGATTACGGTGTGGTTTAGGACGGAAGATGAATTCCCAGAGGCGGCTCGGCCGCCGACAAATCCCTCTGTCGCTCCTAACGGAGCTCCATCGATCTGTTTTGCGACCTCTTTCCCAGGGTGGCGGCCGGGACGGCCTTACCCTGGGCCATGATCTCGCGTCCCGTGCGGGGACGACCTGATCAGTTGCTTTGCGGGTTTCGCCTGGCGTACTTTGCGTTCTCACCGAGTTTAAACGCAAACAACGCAAAGGCGACGCGAAGTTCGCGAAGGAAGAATGCCGCCGCGAATGCACGAATCTTAGAACTGAAATTCCAGACCACGACCCGTCAGCCGCGAATGCACGGATCGGAAGCCCATCTAAAATCTCAGATCTGAAATTTGAAATTCGAAATATGAATCCCAAACGTGAAGCCTGAGACCCGGCACTGCAAACTGAAATCTGAATTTAGCTTGTCAATGAACGAACGGCCGTCTCGACCGTGTTGTCATCATAGCCAAATACCGCATCCGTTTGAAGCACAAACCGCACAGAATGTATCAAACCGCACAAAATGCACGATTTGCACAAAATGCACGATTTGCAAAGTGGCGGGTATTTCGTGTCGATGGTCGGGAGTGGCTTGCGGCCTTTTCAGCACTTCGGGATCAATGACCCAAGAAGCTACGCTGAGGCAAGCCCGCAAGATGCCGAACCGTTCGGGGAATTGCACGACCGTTCCATTGTCGGCTATTCGGTTCGGGGTGGACAGTCTTTTTCCAGGCTCAACGTTAGATGTCGGGCACCCAGAACGTACGATTGCCGCTTGTGACCTTTTTTAGACCGAGCCGGGGAAGTTCGCTTTCGTCCGCACCGAGATATGTGAAATGCGGAAGGTCGGACGAAACGGTCTGGAACCAACCGTGTTTTGCGAGGATCTCGCGGACGCGCGGATCGTCGAACTGCTTTACGTCGAGAGCGAGCATCGACAGATGCTGCGAAGTTCCGGGCGGCGCTACGGAGTAGATAATGGACTTCGAAAAGTCTTTTGCGAACCACATTCCTTTCGCTTCAAGCCCAAGAACCTCCGGCACCTGCTGATAGGGCGAAAGAGAGCTGATGCGTGCAGTGTCAGCTTTCGAGATCTTGCCCGCGGCGGACCAGTGGGCAAGAGCCGGCCTTACACGACTCGCCCAGAGCGTGACGGTCTGGGCGTAAGTTCGCATTGAAGAATCGCCGCCTCGCGGACCGATCGAAATGCCGCTCTTTTGTGCCTCGGCGATCGCAGCCTTTAAGGCGTCCATGGCGGGCTTTTGGAGTGTGACGGTAAAGCCGCCGATGGATGCGGTCTCGCGGGTCAGACCCTTTTGGAACGACGAAACATCGTTCTCATCCTCGAAAACGATCTTTGCGGGCGGCGTCGCCTTTGTGACAAAGACCGCGCCGTATTCCTTCAGCAGTAGCTTGCTAACATCATCCGTCGGATGCGCAAGCGTTTTCGGCAGATTGTCGTAGAAAGTTCCGGTCGCGGTCATAGTTGATGTGTTCGAACTGCTCGAGTTGGCCGGTGGATCGGTCGCCGCCGCTTTCGGCCTGGGCGTTGCGAAGGGTGTAGGGTCAGTTTCCGCGTTGACGGATCGAGAACCGCTATTCCTGGCAGACATCGACCAGCAGCCGACGGCTGTTGCAGCTAGGCTGAGAGCAATGATCTTTCTTATGAGCATCTAAAAACCTCCGGAGCGGGCGTATCCCTTGGCGACCGCAACCGCGGCTTCAATGTGGTCTTTCATATATTCGTCAACACCGATGAACGGGATCTTCGCTCGGATCGCGGCATAGAGCGGTTCGGTCCCGACACCGAGTTTCTTCGCCGAATCTAGCCGCTTTTGCCGAAGATCGACCGCCTGTGCGGCACAGAACGCTTCGAGAGCGAGTACCGTCTCAAGGTTACGTCGAACGGAACGAAGCTTGATCG
Source organism: uncultured Acidobacteriota bacterium (assembly GCA_937873515.1). Lineage (GTDB taxonomy): Bacteria > Acidobacteriota > Blastocatellia > Pyrinomonadales > Pyrinomonadaceae > OLB17. Next base: position 94,333 of record CALMYB010000006.1, on the reverse strand, counting down.
CAGCAGTCGCTCCCATCGATACGTGATCCTCGACGTTCGCAGAACTCGGTATAGTATCGACGCTTGCCGGATGAGCGAGAACTTTATTCTCCGTGCAAAGTGCAGCGGCCGTGTATTGCACGATCATGAAACCCGAATTTAGGCCGCCTTCTTCCGTCAGGAACGCCGGCAGCACACGCGAGTTCGACGCCTCGTCCGTTAGACGCATGATCCGACGTTCGGAGATGTTCGCGAGTTCAGAGAGAGCGATCGCCAAGTAATCAAATGCCAAAGCCAGCGGCTCGCCGTGGAAATTGCCCCCGCTGATAACCTCAATGTTCTCGCCATCGACAAAAATGAGCGGATTATCAGTTACCGAATTTAGCTCGATCCTCAGGAGCCATTCCGCGTAGGCGACCGCGTCGCGGCACGCGCCATGTACCTGCGGGATACAACGTAATGTGTATGCGTCCTGCACGTTCACGGGATCGAATCCGCGGGTCATTTCGCTGCCATCCAAAAGTGCGCGAAGATTCTTCGCGCATTCCACCTGTCGGGGATGCGGACGAACGGCGTGGATACGCTCATCGAACGCTGCGGTCGTTCCATTCACAGCTTCGAGCGTGAGACAGCCGGAAATGTCGGCAAGATTCGCAAGGTTTCGTGCCTTTGCGGTTTCGAGCAGGCCAACCGCCGTCATTATCGTCGTACCGTTGGTCAGAGCGAGGCCTTCTTTGGCTTTCAGAGTTACGGGAGCAAGCCCGGCCTTATCGAGGGCCTCTGAACCAGAGACGACCTCGCCGCGGAGTTCCGCTCGCCCTTCGCCGATAAGTACGCACGCGAAATGCGCGAGCGGCGCAAGGTCGCCGCTTGCTCCGAGACTTCCCTTTTCGGGAATCACGGGGTGAACGCCGCGGTTGAGACATTCGAGGATGAGTTCGAGTGTCTCGAGCCGGATTCCAGAAAAGCCGCGAGCTAGCGTGTTCGCCCGAATGAGCATTATCGCCCGCGTCGTCGGAATATCGAACGCATCACCGACGCCGACAGCGTGGCTCAGGACGATATTCTTTTGCAGAAGTTCGACCTCTTCGCGGCTGATGATCTTGTCTTTGAAAGCGCCAAACCCGGTCGTGATGCCGTACGCGATCTCTCCGCGTTCAAGCAGCGTATCGACCGCCGCCGCAGCCTTCAACACGCTGTCTTTTGCACTTTCCGAGAGCGCAACACGAGGCTCGCCCGCCTTGCCGTAGGCGACCGCGAGTACCTGCTCAAATGTCAGGCTTTCACCATCAAGAACGATGTCGTTCATTGTTTCCAGGATTCTCCCATGAGGCTATATTTCTTACCGAACACCGAGAAGTCGTTTTTCTCGGAGCCACTCATTCATCCCTAGAGCGATTGATCAAATGATTCTGCCGTGATCACACTTCCTCTAAAGCCGGCTCCGAATTCGTATGCGAGCTGTCGATAGTCTTGGCTGTCGCAGACCAAAAGGTCAGCGCGTTTACCGACCTCGATTGAACCATGCGTGCTTCCCAAACCGACGGCATATGCGGCGTTGATCGTCGCTGCATTCAACACCTCGCTCGGTAAAAGCTTCTGATAGCGGCACGCGATCGCCATCGCCATCGGCTGCGAAGGGCACGGTGCCGACCCTGGATTGTAATCGGTGGAGATAGCGATGGCGCAGCCGGCGTCGATCATCTTCCTCGCATCTGCGAATTTAGCCTTTGCACCGCTGAAATTCTCAGTCGGGATCACGATGCCAACTGTATCGCTGGCCGCGAGCAATTCGATCTCTTCGTCCGAGATCGCGTCGAGATGGTCGATCGAGGCCGCACCTTTCTCGATCGCGAGCCGCGAACCGCCGAGATTCGTGAACTGATCGACGTGTGCTTTAAGACCAAAACCGAGCGATCTCGCCGTGTCTAGGATCTTCTCTGTTTGCGCGCCGTCGAACGCATTCTGCTCAGTGAAAACATCGCAGAAGAACGGCTTCCCTTTCGCCGCAAAATGAGAATCTCGGTACCAATTCCACGCTGCAAGCAGCATCTCACCGCAGATGAGATCGACGTAGCCGTCCGGGTCGCCCTTAAATTCAGGCGGAATCGTATGGGCAGCAAGAAAGGTGGGGACGATGTCGATCGCGTGTTCTCGATCCAACCGTTCGATGACACGAAGCATCTTCAGTTCGCTCTCAAGGTCGAGACCGTAACCGGTTTTGATCTCGGCGGTCGTCGTTCCGCACTCCAGCATCTTATCGAGACGTTCACGGCCCAACTCAACAAGCTGGTCCTCCGTAGCGGCACGCGTATTCTTGACCGTCGAGATGATGCCGCCGCCTGCTCCGAGAATTTCGAGGTAAGCGGCTCCCTTGATCTTCAACTCGAACTCGTTGAGGCGGTCACCGGCGTAGACGATATGCGTGTGGGGATCCACAAGACCCGGGACAACGGCCTTCCCTTCGGCGTTGAAGTGATGTTTCGAAGAGTATCCGGCGAGAACCTCGCGTTCCAGTCCAACCGCCGCGAACCTTCCACCGATTACGGCGATCGCACCGTTCTCGACAACGCCCACGTCGCACATTGACTCATGACGTTTCGGCCCTGCGGGCGAGGCGCACGTTACGAGCTGGCCAATATTCTTTACGATCAGGTCTGCTTTCATCGGAATCGATCCAAGGCGCACGTCTAGCTTCTAAAATACTAATTTTTCCCGACTTTAGCATCCTACGTGGATTCGTTGTACTGTGGCTAGAACGCTCGCTTCTGGACCTTCTTGTGGAGATCGGCCGTTAGCATAAGCGCGGCCGAACCATACCAGGGAATCAGATCATACACGAAGATCCCAGCTTTCACGGCCGGGTCGGTCTCGACCAGTCTTTTAGCATCTTCGACATTTGCGACATCAAAGATGAACAGCCCGCGGTATGCGATCTTATTCTTGCCGAATGGTCCGGCCACGGTCAGCTTCCCTTCGTCCGCGAGCTTTCCGATGTTCGCCATATGCCCCGCAAACGCCAAATCACGGCGCTTGCCCGTGATCTTTGCATCCTTCGGTCCGGTTCGCAGTATGCAGAGAACGTAGTTCTTCATTCCATACTCGTCAGCACCGAGCTTTTTCGCGAGTTCCGCATCGTAAGTTGAGGAAGTGCTGTTGTCAGTTTCCTGTTGCGCACATACGCACGAGACTGCGACTAGGGATATGGCCAGTGCGGCGGCCGCCTTTGTTAAAGATGTCATCATATTTCCCCTTCCGATGTTCCATCGGTATCTACCGATGGGAACATAAGCTTCTTGTACTTGTTGTACAAGAACGATACCACCAGCAGCACAACACCGATCGCGATGAACAAGAATGCTTTCGGCACGGTCGGCAGGTCGGCTATATCGTAGAAAAAAAGCTTCGCGAGCGTAACGCCGATGATCCCGATCGCTGCGAAACGGAGATACTTTTTGTTGCGGGCGATACCTATGATGACGAGGAACAGCGCATAAGCGGCCCAAAGGATACTGAGCCCGAGTTTGTTCGCGTCGGCGATCCCGAACTGCGTCATTAGATTGACAAGGTCGCCGCTCAATACGATCAGTAAGGTCGTATAAAGGAGAGTCTCGAAGGCGATGACCCGCTTTGCCCGTGGAACGAAACTGTCTAGCATTTCGTCGCGGCCGTAATAGTACAGCGATCCCATGAGCATTGCCGCGATCAGGTAAGAGATGTAGCGGATCACGATATTCATTGACCCTGAGCCCCAGAAAAGAGCGGCGTCAGGATCCATATAGCTTTCGCGCAACTCCCTAAAGAGCGGCATTCCCGCCGCGAGAAAAGCTATGAATGCAATGACAGCGAGGAGAACGTTAGCATATGCAATCGTCGCAGAGCGGACTCGCCGAAGGTTTATAAAACCAAGGATCGCCAGGAACAGCATCGAATAATCGATCTGCCATAACGTATTGAAGAAGCCGAGATCCCGGTTCCTCGAAAACGCTCCCGCATCGATCAACTGCGCACGGCTTTCGACTATCTTCAAGTTGTAATAGTTATCGATCTCAGTTCGAAAAGTGTTATAGAGAGCGGCAAGCGCGACGGCCGGCAAGATCATCTGAAAGACGGACCGTATTTCTGCGGGAAGCACCGATCCGTGCTCATTCTTCCGGTCGATCCGGTAGATGACCGCAAAGCTAGCGACGAGGACAATAGCGGTTACGAAGTCGCCATTAACGAATGGCCGCAGATTGTGGCCGCTTGCAAACTCCGTCCGCTCACTGAAAGACGTCACCCAGTTGATGATCAAACTAACAGATGCTAGCGCCATCAACGGATACGAAAAATCTTCGAATAAACGTATCTGCTTAACCCGGCCGAACCAGAACAGCACCGCAGCCTCGACCGCCCAGATAAGCGTGATCCTGTTACCGTCGAACTGCACAGGTATAGCGATGGTCGCAAACGTGATGATGAGCACCGTAAGGACCTGTACAACGTCAATCGCCGACGATCTGAGTCGACTAACGGCTTGAGAGACGAGCGAGTGGAAGGCCGCATGAGCAACGGTGAAGACGCCCTGGTACTGATGCAGATTCTCACGGCTTTCAAGGATCGCATAGCCGAATCCGTAGAATACGAACGAATTCGTCAAGACGAGCCCGGAATTCTCGACCATACTGATCTTCTCGACCGCCAGGCGGTAAACGAACGCCGTTACGTAGTAAAGCAAAAAGAACACGAAGGAGAAGACCGAAGCATTGGCAAAATGCTCATCTGCCCTGTACTTATCCGCGAACCAGACAGCAAAGATCACCCAAGTGAACGGATAGCAAACGTAAATCAGCTTGTAGGTGAAGCAGCGATATGCGGTTATCAGGATCACCAGCGAAATCACGGCGAGGTAGCTAAAAAAGACCGTGAACTCTGCTCCCGATCCCAGGAACGATATCAATGCGAAACAGAATAGGTAAAAAATGAACGTCGTACCGAACGCTGACAAGAGATCTTCGGTCTTGGCCGCCTCCTCCCTTTGTAAATATGTATGGCCGACCTTCGTTCCGTAAAAGATCGCAAAGAAGATGGCGAGAAAGACAAGCGCAAGATGGAAGTGTGCGGCCGCCGAAAATTTCGAACCGAGCCACGCCGCGAATATGACCCAAGTAAAAACTGATGATGTGTAAAAGAGCGGTTTCCAGTACTTCTTGAGCGACACCGCGAGGATCCCGATGTTCAGGATCGCCATATAGGCGAACAAGAATAGGTAATTGCCCGAGTTGTTGCTCAACAAGAACGGAACGCCGTAAGCACCAACAAGGCCGATGTGCGCTATCACCTGCCGATCGTAGATGATAGCGGCGGCGACCGTCGCGACCGTGAGGAGGACCATCACCCCAAAAGCCATAGGCTGGCCGATGAGCGAGTAGTACGCATATGCAAAATACGTAACGAAATACAAGATCGCGATACCACCGCTCAGCAAGACCGCGCTGAAGTTGTGGTATTTTGCCTTGAGTTTCGCTGCGAAGCCGATCAGCACGATGCCTACAAGGTAGGCAAGGCCAACACGCATCATCGGACTGATCCAGCCATTATCGATCGCGAACTTTACTCCAATTCCAACCCCGATGATCAGGATCAAAACGCCGATCTTACTGATAAGATTTTCGCCGATGAATTTCTCCAGGTCCGTACGAGCGGCCTCCTTGCGTTCGGCAGCATAGCTCGCAAAAATACCTGCCTGTGCTGTCGCCGCCTCGGCTTGGCACTGTTGGGAATAGCCGCCGGACGACGCGGCTGTATTCGGCTGGACATCCGGAGGAGGAACATAGTGGCCAACGCCGGGCGGAATTTCGGGCGGCACCGGGTGCGAAGGAAGCGGCTGGGAAGAGTGCGGCCGCCGGTCCTGAGCAGGTGGAGCAGGCGTCGAGGCATCGGACTCGGAGTGCGGCGAACGAAGCTCAGCAAGAGCCGCCCTGATCGCAGTGACCTCTTTTTGAAAATCGATCTGCGTTCGGACGAGCCGGTCGAGACGAGCCTCAAGGTTCTCGATCTCTTGTTGATTCTGCTCCATACTCGTGGGGGGTCGCGCTCGAACCCGGAAATTGGAGCTATTATAGTAGAAATCGCTACCGACACAACTCATCGTCGAAAGCGATAACTGCCGCCCGAAGCAAGCGAGATCGCCTACCAACATGATAGTGCGCGGGCTACTGTGATGATTTTTGCGTGACCAAATGCGACTCGGCGACCGCGAGCTCTCCTTCACCGGTGCGGTACGCACGCCCGCGTCGCGGCAAAACGAACATCGGTCAAGCCCTACCGCCTGCGGCGCTGTCTTAGATGTAGAGGCAGTTGTTTCGTGCTTCGCAGAGATCCGGGGCCGCCGTACCGAAATCCGAAGAAGCCCGACTGCAGGTCCCGCGGATACCAGTAGAGAATGAATTGGACGTAATCCTTCAACTTGCTCTCATCAAAGGTGTATTCGTCTGAGAACACCGACGTTCCGATCAGCTTAATTGGATTTTCGCGCGTCCGGCCCTGGAGCATATTCCAAGAGGCAACGTAGCCGATGCCGGCAAGCTTCGACAGAATATCGCCGATCGAGAAAGCAGTGGCAAGCACGCCGCCAACGCCGGCCTCCATCAGCTTTCCGACACCGATGTCAGTTAGCTGGCCGAAGAACTGGCCGCTCAGGCTCATCTGGCTCGCGAACTCCGCCTCGGCCTTCGAAAATGCCTCTACACCCCATTTTTTACTGAAAAAGATCGCAAATTCACGCCAGTCTGTTGAAGCCCAATCTTGCCAATCTTTAAACACCGAATGTACGGTCATATTAGTCCCTAAGATTCACGAGAGTGTCCGATCGGACGCAATTCCTCCTCGAACCTCTTCGAAAACTTCTCCTCCCTTAACAATCCAATGCGGAAGGAAGAGCGGAATTCGGACAGGCGAATAGTAAAAAACTTGATATCGACGAAAAAAAGACCGGGATGACCGATTCAGGAGTTATCGCGAGAGTAACGTTGGCCTGCTATTGTGAAGATTTTTGCGTAACCAGAAGTGTTTCAGCAATGGCGAGCTTTCCTTCGTCGGTACGATAGGCAATCCCGCGACGGCCCCAGCGGATCAGCCTCGCCTTTCCGAATACGAATGTCGGCAGCGTAACTGCCCCAACGGGCTGAAAGGTCGTGGTGCTATATGCAAGTAGCGTGGAACCTGTCACAAAGAATGCTCTACGGTTGACGGTATCGACGGTAAGGCCATTCGGCGAACCGGACAAGCTGAAGGCACCCAAAGGCTCGGCCGTAACCGCGTCGATCACTTTCCCATTACTGCTGTACGCACGTCCGCCGGCGTATCTGACTTCAATGCTGTACGCAAAGCCAAAAGGGCTTGGATGGCTTGCGGTAATAGTGACGCCGCTGCTGTCGATCGTTAGCTGCCGATATTCGAAACCCGATGTCTCATTGTTGTAACCATAGAGAATGTTAGGGTCAGAACTCGCCTCTAATTCGTTCGCCTCAGAGAACTGGTCAGTCGTATTTGGAACCTTTACACCGTCAACATAGATCGCGACGCCTTCGTGACGGGGACTGCAGCACGTGTTCCTCCTGGAAACGGCGACCATATTCGGCCTGCCTGGTATCGCTGCCAGATCCTCAGCGAGCAACGGACCATTACTGCTGCTCCCCAAACTGAAGGAAATGTCGGATGTCATACTGCTTAGGACAAACCGCTTAACCGAGCTTGAGCCATCCATAGCGACATAAAGATAGTTTCCATCGCTCGTCAGCGAGAGGCGATTCGGCTCGCTTCCCGCAAACGCATTATTGACGATCAGGCCCGACCGCGGATCCACAACGACAATTTTGTTCCCGTACTGCCCGCCCACGCTCGGAACGCTGGCATAGATCATCCCGGTCGATCTCGAGTACGCGATATCGTTGACGATCTGATCGACGAACCTATACGAGAACAATTGTGCGGATGCTGCACCGTGCAAGCATAGGACTATCGAAAGAAATACAAAGAAGCGGAAAAGCGATCGAGCGGTTAGATTTTTCATTGGCGGCTAGTGTGAGAGTTTGAAAGGTCGAGAACAAAAACTAAGATATAGTAACATCATCTGAAGAGTACACCAAGAAAAATTTGTAATGCTGCCATCATGACACGAACAATAAAAGCTCCCGCCGGAACCGAATTGACCTGCAAGAACTGGCTGATCGAAGCCGCCTACCGAATGATCCAGAATAATCTGGACCCTGATGTTGCGTTCGATCCCGACAATCTGATCGTTTATGGCGGACGCGGCAAGGCCGCGAGAAATTGGGAAAGCTTCGATGCGATCCTTAAGAGCCTCAGAGAACTCGAACCGGATGAGACGCTGCTTGTGCAGTCCGGCAAGCCGGTCGGCGTCTTCAGGAGCCATGAGGATGCTCCGCGGGTCCTGATCGCGAACACTAATATCGTCCCGCATTGGGCGACTCAGGAGCAGTTCGACAAGTACGAGCGCGAAGGCCTGATGATGTACGGCCAGATGACCGCGGGTTCGTGGATATACATCGGCACTCAGGGCATCTTGCAAGGCACTTACGAGACGTTCGCATCGCTCGCACGACAGCACGGGTGGGGCGATCTTGCAGGCAAACTCGTCCTCACCGCCGGCCTAGGCGAAATGGGCGGTGCGCAGGCCCAGGCAGTTACATTCAACAACGGTGTCGCGATCCTTGTCGAGGTCGATCCGTGGCGTATCGAGCGGCGTTTGCAATTAAAGCAGGTCGATGTTGCGGCCAATGACATCGACGACGCGATCGCACTCGCACAAGAGGCGGTTTCCGCTAAAAGGCCTCTTTCCATCGCATTGCTCGGGAACGCTGCAGAAGTACATTGGCAGCTGCTTGAACGCGGCGTTGTGCCTGATGTGGTTACGGATCAGACCAGCGCCCATGACGTCCTAATGGGCTATATCCCCCAAGGCTATTCCGTCACAGAAGCGGCGGGCTTTCGGGATAGCGATCAAAAGGCGTACGAACAGGCGGCGATGGACTCAATGGCAAGGCACGTCGAGGCGATGTTGGAATTCCAACGGCGTGGCTCGGTCGTTTTCGACTACGGCAATAACCTGCGACAGCGTGCATTCGACAATGGCGTACCGAACGCGTTCGATTATCCGGGATTTGTTCCTGCTTACATTCGCCCGCTTTTCTGTGAAGGTAATGGTCCATTCCGTTGGGTCGCCCTTTCAGGCGAGAAGGAAGACATATACAGGACCGACGAAGCGATAATGAACTTATTCCCGGACAACGATCACTTGAGTCGTTGGCTCACGATGGCTCAGGAGAACGTCGAGTTTCAGGGACTGCCCGCCCGCATTTGTTGGCTCGGGTATGGTGAACGGGCGAAGGCCGGACTTAAATTGAACGAAATGGTCGCTTCGGGCGAAGTCAAAGCTCCGATCGTCATCGGCCGGGATCATCTCGATTGCGGCTCCGTCGCATCGCCTAATCGCGAAACGGAGTCGATGAAAGACGGCTCAGATGCGATAGCCGACTGGGTTTATCTCAACGCAATGATCAACGTCGCCGGCGGAGCCACTTGGGTGTCGCTTCATCACGGCGGTGGCGTAGGGATCGGCTATTCCTTACACGCAGGCCAGGTGATCGTCGCTGATGGAACTCCGGAGGCAGCCGCACGCATCGAACGCGTCCTTACTACCGACCCGGGAATGGGCATCATTCGCCACGTCGATGCAGGCTACGAGGAAGCGATCGAGTTCGCGAAGAAGAACTCAGTGAAGATCCCGATGATGAGCTAGGATCACGCCGTATATTTCTCGGTTATCAGCCGGAAATGGTATCCCATCGCGGCGAGCGTCAACCCATGTGCGAAGTTTTTCGGATGTGACCGAAGAACTTTATAGCAATACTTCCAAAAGTGCATACGAGCTTTATCTCGAATGCCCAAAGTTAGTATCAGAGTAAAGAGAGCCTTCATATCTTGCTTTAGATTCGAGCTGCGTGCTTCATTGCCATTTCGTCCGTACCGCGAGAGGCAAAGGAGTGCCCGGGCATAGTATTCTCGCGGGCTGTAGATGTGGCGCAGAACGCTTTTATAACCTTCGACAAGCTTCTCCTTGTCCATCTTCGGGATGAAATTCAACGAGCAATCCGTATTGTTGCCGCTTGTTTCATCTAGGAGTCTTCCTTCCTTATTGAGCCGCCGCCAAAGCTGAGTATCGGGCAGTGCAGACAGCAGACCGACCATCGCGAGCGGAATGCCGCTCTCGCGGATAAAATTCTTCTGAAGTTCGAAAATGTCGTCAGGGTCATTATCAAAGCCGACGATAAATCCGCCCATAACCTCGAGCCCATAGCTTTGTATCTTGCGTATCGAGTCGAGAAGATTGCGTTTCGTGTTCTGCCCTTTTTTCGTGAGCTTCAGGCTTTCCTCGACAGGCGTTTCGATCCCGAGGAAGACGCGCTGAAATCCGGTATCCTGCATCAATTGAAGCAGTGGTTCGTCCTCGGCTAGATTGATGCTCGCCTCCGTTATAAAGGTGAACGGCTCACCATTGCGGCGCGACCAATCGAGCAACGCGGGCAAGAGCAGTCGGACATTCTTCTTATTCCCAATGAAATTGTCATCGACGATGAATACGCGCCCACGCCAGCCTGCCGCGAGTAGCGCATCGAGCTCGGCGAGCATCTGGTCGTTCGTTTTTGTTCTAGGAACGCGTCCATAGATCTCGATAATGTCGCAGAACTCGCAGTTGAACGGACAGCCGCGCGAGTATTGGATGCTCATCGCTCCGTAATGCCGCATATCGATCAACGAGAAATCCGGAACGGGCGTGTTTTGAAGCGAGGGCCGTTCATTCGCCTGATAGAACTTTCGGGTGATCCCAAGTTCAAGATCGTGAATAAACTCCGGCAGCGTGTTTTCAGCTTCGCCAATGAAAATATGATCAGCCGCGGGTATTTTGTCTGAACTCGTCGACACGAACGGCCCGCCTGCGGCGACCCTTTTTCCCATCGAGCGAGCAAGATCGACGACTTCTTCGAGAGACTCTTTCTGCACGATCATCGCGCTTACAAAGACGATGTCGGCCCACTCGATGTCATCACGCCGAAGTTCCTCGACGTTCATATCGACGAGTTTGCGTTCCCATGTCGAGGGCAGCATGCCGGCGACCGTGAGAAGGCACAGCGGCGGAAATGGAGCTTTTTTCCCTTCGATCTTTAAGGCGTGTCGAAAGCTCCAATACGTGTCGGGAAATACTGGATAGACAAGAAGTACCTTCATAGTTCTTCAAGATTATTCCCCTTACTTTTCTTCTGCAATAGGTATTCGAAACTGTAACAAAAGAAATACAATTCATCGAAAAAGCCACTTGCATCGCCCTTGAAGCGGAATGCGGTGTCAACCACATCCCGTCTCAAGGGCCGTTGCCGCGATCACCAATTCCTATATCGTCGATGATACCGATATCTCGAGTGATAATGCCTCGGGATCTTGCGGTAGTGCCTCTTTTTCGGATTTAGGACGTAGGTGTAGAGAGCGCCGCTCCCGGCACCGATCCCCGAACCGATGAGCATTCCTTTCCGGCCGCCAATGATGCCGCCGAGAAGGGCACCTCCGCCGGTCGCCGCCGCCAAATTGATCACATTCCGATGGCGTCGGTAAAAGCTTGGTTTACGCGTCGGAACCCAGAAGGTGCGCCCTTGCCTGCGAACTCGCTTGTAGTACCCTTGTGCCGAAGCCTCTTGCGGTGTCGCCAGAACGAACCCTACCGCCAAGAACGCGAACAGCATCGTAAGAATTGTGAATTTCTTCATATATGCCTCCATTGGTCTAGTCTTTAACGGGAAGAGTTACGAACCTTTGAGGGGAAAAGCGGTCCGCAAGATCAGCTGAGATATCAGTGATAACTATACACCCTTTCCCAACTGGCGGCCAACAGACGCATGCGTATTGTCACGAAGAATAGTGCTATAATCTCCGCAAATGAGCATTCACTTTGACCTGACCCTGCGTCCTGATGAATCGGTCTTCTTTTCACGAAATGACGTGAACGACCCGCGCCTTGGTGAGGTCGTGCGGCACACGCCGGATCATTATGATAAGGCGGACATTGTTATCCTCGGCTGTCCGCAGGATGAAGGCGTACGGCGGAACGGCGGGCGTGTCGGAGCGGCAGACGCTCCACTCGCGATCCGGAGGCAGTTCTATAGGCTAACGACAATGAATATCCGGAAACGGATATTCGATCTTGGCGATGTAAAACTCGCCAATACTCTTGAAGCTACCCACGACACGATGACAGAAGTCGTTAAGGCCGTTCTGCGCGACGGAAAGCGTTTGATCGTCCTTGGAGGCGGAAACGATATTTCCTATGCCGACGGGAAAGCCATGTCGGAAGTTTTCGGACGTGATTGGTGGATCGGCGTGAATATCGACGCCCATCTAGACGTTAGGCTATCGGAAGAGCGGAACAGCGGGACTCCGTATCGTCAACTTCTCGATGAAGAACTTCTCCTTCCGAAGCATTTCTATGAGGTCGGATATCAATCGCATTTTACTTCACCGATCTATTACGACTATATTCGCAAACTCGGTGTCAATCGGATCAGCCTCGAGCTCGTAAGGTCGCGCGCACAGGCAGATATCGAGCTGAGAGAGAATATTAGGAATACGTTCATTGGCCACAGCTCCTCGCTAAATACATTTTTCGGCTTCGATATGGATGTTGTGCGGTCTGCGGATGCCCCCGGAACTTCTGCACCGTCGCCGCTCGGGCTTCGTGCCGGCGAGTTTATCCAGCTTGTGAAATATGCCGCAAGCCTTGCGAACACCAAGTTGATCGAATTCAGCGAAGTGAACCCACGGTTTGACCAAGACGATCGCACGGCAAAGCTTGTTGCGATCGGCATGCATCGATTTTGCACCGGCATAGCCTGAACAAATTTGCTTTATATCGCCCCTCTTTGGTGAGAATATTTAGAACACAGGAAATGGTGTCTTCCTGGACCAACCGCTATTCTCGATAGCTGATGACGCCTGCTTTTAGAGGATAACTATGAGCAGAAGCGTCATTTTTGTTGCGATCGGCGGAATGTTGGGAGCGGTCGCCCGTTTCGCTGCGGTTGAACTCATTGCCGTCTTGTTTCCCGTTACTTTTCCCACCGGGACCTTTGTGGTGAATATCCTGGGATCTCTAGTAATGGGTGCGGCCGTCGGCGTCTCTGAACGATATATGATCCCGGCAGACTGGCGGATATTCTTGACCGCCGGTTTCTGCGGCGGATTCACGACGATGTCGTCCTTCGCCTTTGAGAACGTAACGCTGCTGATCGACCGCTACTACGGTACTTTCGCGATATATAGTATCGCTACCTTTGCGGCGTGCCTTGGGGCCGCCTTCTTAAGTTTTGTCCTGACGCGGCCGTAAACGCGAATCAACCTCGAAGAATAGGCCGCGCGCCTTGACACCTAACCCGTCATTTTGGCATTCTTTAGGTTCGCTTTTTGCTTTGTTTTCAATAGGTAGAAGCGATATAGGCACTTAGCTCAGTGGTAGAGCACTACCTTGACACGGTAGGGGTCAGCAGTTCAACTCTGCTAGTGCCTACCATTTATATTTTTCCGATAAGATGCTTTCAAAGAACTTTGCTTTTTGGATAACTACTACGACCCGCCGCTAATTCGGCGGGATAAGTTTGGAGTCCCGCGTTTAGGCGGTTCGGCTTGGTAAAGCAGGCACTCCGAACATGGCAAAGTCGCTCTTATAGGATCCGATCATTTTAGTAGTAGGAAATTGTTAATTGGCAATTGCCGAATTGTTAATTGGTTGACCAAAGGCGGCTTTTAGGCTCCAGGCTGGTCGTTTTACGAACCAATTCACAATGAACAATTCACAATTGACAATAATATGAGCGAACTAAATATAAAATTTGGCGAAGACTCGCGCGCGATCCCTGCGCCGGCGACGGTCATTGATGCGATCAAGGCCTTTGATCGTGATGTCTTGAAGACCACGCTTGCCGCGAAGGTGAACGGCGAAGAGGTCGATCTCAATCGCGAACTTGCAGCAACCGACGAGGTGTTCTCGATCGAGCCGATCAGCGTGGATTCGCGCGATGGCCTCGAGGTCATACGCCACTCGACCGCTCATCTTCTCGCTGCCGCACTACTCGATCTATTTCCGGGGACGAAACTTGGTGTCGGCCCCGCACTTCTCGACGATCCGCGATACGGTTTCTATTACGATGTCATCGCTCCGCGAAACTTGACGACGGACGATCTGCCGGTAATTGAGAAAAAGATGCGCGAGATGGCAAAGCGCGATCTCAAATACCGCCGCGAAGTCGTCGCAAAGGCCGAGATATTGAAGATATTTGCCGAACGCGACGAGCCGCTCAAATGCGAACTCATCAAGGAAAAGGCTGACGAAACCGCGACGATATATTACATCGACGGTTCGCCGTTCATTGATTTCTGCCTCGGCCCGCACGTTCAGCACACCGGAAAATTAAAGGCTTTCAAACTCCTGACGATCGCCGGCGCCTATTGGCGTGGCGATTCGGAACGCGAGCAGATGCAGCGCATATACGGGACCGCCTTCCCTACTCAGGCCGAACTCGACGCATGGGTTAAACAGCGTGAAGAGGCCGAGAAACGCGACCACCGCAAGCTTGGCCGCGAACTCGATCTCTTCTCGATAGATGATGATTACGGCCAGGGCCTGATCCTATGGCATCCCAAGGGCGGTATCGTCCGGAATGAAATGGAGCGTCTTCTAAAGGAAGAGCTTGAACGCCGCGGATATAGTTTTGTTTACACTCCGCATATCGCAAAGCGGGATCTCTGGGTCAAGAGCGGCCACGAGGGCAACTACTCCGATTCGATGTACGCACCGACGAGCATCGAGGACGAGGAGTATCGGCTCAAGCCGATGAATTGCCCGTTCCATATCGGGATCTACAAGTCGAGCCAGCGGTCTTATCGCGATCTGCCTCAGCGTTACTCCGAGATGGGCACGGTCTATCGAGCGGA
This sequence comes from uncultured Acidobacteriota bacterium, assembly GCA_937873515.1. GTDB lineage: Bacteria > Acidobacteriota > Blastocatellia > Pyrinomonadales > Pyrinomonadaceae > OLB17. The sequence goes on along the minus strand of CALMYB010000006.1, from coordinate 79,315 downwards.
ACTCTCCGGCACGCTGCACGGACTGATGCGCGTTCGCGGGTTTACGGTCGATGACGCACATCTTTTCGTCCGCCCGGATCAAGTTCAGGTCGAGGTTGCCGACTGTCTTGATTTTGCTATCAAAGTATTTGAGACCTACGGTTTTGACAAAGTAAAGTTCGAACTTTCGGTCCGTGGTGCTGCTGAGAATAAGGGCTACCTTGGATCAGATGAAGATTGGCTCTCCGCGGAATCTCAGCTTGCGGCGGCGCTCGATCAACGGGGTATTTATTACGAACGCATCGAGGGCGAAGCCGCATTCTACGGCCCGAAGATCGATATCAAGATCGAAGATGCGATCGGACGAATTTGGCAGTTGGGTACGATCCAGCTCGATTGGAATCTCCCCGAGCGGTTCGAACTTGAATACACGGGCGAGGACAATCAAAAGCATCGGCCGATCATGATCCATCGGGCCCTGTTCGGCTCGATCGAAAGGTTCTTCGGTGTCCTGATCGAGCATTATGCCGGAGCATTTCCGCTCTGGCTCGCACCGGTGCAGGTTGCCGTCCTTCCGATCACGGACCGTATCAACGACTATGCGGCGGAGATCACGGACACGCTCCGCTCCAAAGGTTTTCGTGTAGAATTGAATTCCCGCGGCGATAAGATCGGAGCGAAGATCCGCGATGCTCAGCTGCAGAAGATACCGTATATGCTTATCCTCGGGGATAAGGAATTTGAGAACAGAATGGTCGCGGTTCGCGACCGTAAAGAGGGCGACCTCGGCGCTGTAACGCTCGACAGCTTCATAACGAAGATCGAAGAAGAGCGTGCGGGCCGCAGCCGCTAGTATCTAGACAAAGGAGGCGTTATCGCAAGAAGATTTGGTGGAAATAGGTTTAAGCCGCGGTTTCGTGAACCGCAGCACCGGACGAATGAACGGATACGCGTTCCGTCGGTTCGCGTGGTCCTTGAGGACGGTGGGACGTTAGGCGTTATGGATACGCGAGATGCGATCCAGGAGGCACGCAATCGCGGCCTCGATCTCGTCGAGATCGCGTGCAACGCCAAACCGCCGGTCTGCAAGATCATCGACTATGGCAAATTCCTTTATGAGCAGAAGAAGAAAGCTCATGAGGCGAAAAAGAAGCAGGTTACTGTCCAGGTCAAGGAGATCAAGTTCCGGCCCGGAACCGATGACCACGATTATGAGTATCGCCGTGATAACGCCAAGCGTTGGCTCTCTGAAGGCGACAAAGTTCGTGCAGCGATCGCCTTTCGCGGACGCGAAATGACGCACCGTGAGCTTGGAGCAAAAATACTTGCTCGGCTAACAACGGAGCTCGCCGAATTCGGTGATATCGAGGTCGCGCCGAAGATGGAAGGTTACCAGATGTTTACCATCCTCTCGCCAAAGAAGAGCAAGTCCGTGATCGGCAAGCATACCTCGGTTGCCCCGAACAGCGAAGAGACGGAGAAGCCGAAGAAGACGGCAAAGCCGGCAGCTGAAAAGACGGAAAGGCCAAAGACGGAAGACGGCGAGGACGAGATCTTTTAGATTTTTATTGTAAGGAGTTAGAAATTTTATGCCGAAACTTAAGACACACAAAGGCGCAGCAAAGCGTTTTCGCTCGACAGCATCGGGCAAATTCAAGCGCGGCCACAGCCATGCTCGTCATATTTTGACCAAGAAAACGAATAAGAGGAAACGCAATCTCGATATCGATGTGCTTGTTTCCGAGGGCGACCAGAAGCGCGTTGAAAAGATGCTTCCCTACGGCCGCGACTAGAATTTACAGCGTGCTGCGCCAACTGACGCCACGCCTGAAGAGAGTTTTTAAGACATCGGAAGCAGGAACATTGAGCGAATGCAGGTCGAACCGAAGATCCCGCATTCCGCGATCCGAATTCCGCATTTGGAGGAATTATGCCAAGAGCAAAACGTGGTAATAAGCGTACCGAAAAACGCAAAAAGATATTAGCTTTAGCCAAGGGCTATCGCGGGACAAAATCAAAACTTTATCGCTCAGCGAAAGAATCCGTCGAGCGCGCATTGAACTTTGCCTATACGGGCAGAAAGCTCAAGAAGCGTGATTTTCGCAAACTGTGGATCGTCCGTATCAACGCGGCATGCCGTCTGAACGACATCAAATATTCGCAGTTCATTCACGGCCTGAATTTAGCCGAGATCGAACTCGACCGTAAGGTCCTCGCCGACATGGCCGTCAAACAGCCGGAAGCATTCGCTGCAGTCGTCGGCCAGGCAAAGGACGCACTAGGCAAGCAGCAAGCCGCTGGATAGTATATAAAAAGCTGCTCTTGTTATTGGAAAAGGCCTCGTCATTCCGGCGGGGCCTTTTCCATCTCATTTCCATGACCAAATCAAGGCATTGACAGTAAAAAGAGTCGGCAACTTCGCGCTCTCTTTCCCTTTATATCTGATGACGCCTGCAAAATGCTGCGGATGTAACTCGAACTAATCGATCACAAACGAAATGCTGTAATAGCCCTCGTCACTATTGTTAAAATACATAAAATTCATCTTCTTGCCGTCTTTTTCAAAGTCAACTATATCTCCGGTCGAACCAACGTTTGTTCTTTTCCAGCCATTAGCTTCAATTGCATTACGGTATGATTCGAAAAGACTAGCCGGCGGATTATAGACAACTATTCCAAGTTCTTTGTCGTTGCTTTTATGAATAATATCGGATTTTCCGATCGGCAAATTCATTTTATCCCACGGTGAAGTAAGCGAAACCGCCGTCAAATTCGAACCCGAACATCCCGCCAGGGATAAAGACACTAATATACCCAAAGCTAAAATTATAGCCGTTTTTCTCATTTATTATTTTCTCCTAGAATTGTTATTGATTTGAAAGATAATCTAAAGGATACCACAAACAATAAATTGTTAAAACTATTGGTATCGCCAAAAAATTCCAATTGAGAACAGACCTTTGATAGAAGATTTAATATTTTTGATAAAACTCAAGTTTGGAAAATACAAATCACAAAACACATAAGCAGTAAAAATTGAGAAAGATATAAGAAAAATGATTGAAGAGCACCAAAACAAAAAAGTTTTTGTAGAATAGACAATTCCCAAAGCGACCAATGCTACTCCGGCGACGAAGGAACCCAACACAAACAAGAATAACAACCTTCCGGCAATAATAGTCCAATCTCGATTAGTAAGCATCTTTTTCAGATCAGACCAGTGAAATGGAACTATACAAATTGTTACTACCAACGCAAATATCGGAGCGAACCATAATGCAAGAATCATAGGTAAGCCTGCCATTAAAACATATAAACTCCAATAGATACCGGTTCCAACAGACCGAAAAAGTATTGATATAAACTCTCCAATTTTTTTCATATTGATTTAATCAAAAATATTCTTAGATTCCTAATTCCTCTTTCGCTTCGGCGAATTTTTCTATTGCGAAGTCGAGGTCTGCTTTTGAATGAGCTGCGCTTACTTGTGTTCTAATTCTAGCTTTGCCTTTTGGAACTACCGGAAAGGAAAATGGAATTACATACACGCCTTTTTCGAGCATCTTTTCGGCCATTTTGACGGCGGGTTCTGCTTCGCCGAACATCACGGGGACTATCGGGTGTTCGCCGGGAAGAACGTCGAGCCCTATCGACGCGATCTTGTCGCGGAAGTATCGCGTGTTGTCCATCAGTTTGTCGCGAAGTTCGGTCGATGCGGTCAAAAGGTCGATGGCCGCTATCGAAGCGGCAACTATCGGCGGCGCGACCGAATTCGAGAAAAGATATGGCCGCGAACGCTGTCTTAATAGCTCAACTATCTCTTTTTTTCCGCTTGTGTAACCGCCGCTCGCTCCGCCGAGAGCTTTGCCGAGCGTTCCGGTTATTACATCTACGCGATCGACGACGTCGTGATATTCGTGTACGCCGCGGCCGGTTTTGCCCATGAATCCGACGGCGTGCGAATCATCTACCATCACAAGTGCGTCGTGCTTTTCGGCCAGATCGCATATCTCATCGAGCTTCGCGATGTAACCGTCCATCGAGAAAACGCCGTCGGTGGCGATCATCTTGAATCTGCTCGACTTCGCTTCGTCCAGTTTCGATTCGAGGTCGACCATGTCGCTGTTCTTGTATCGAAAGCGGGCGGCTTTGCTCAGCCTGACGCCGTCGATGATGCTCGCGTGGTTGAGTTCATCGGAAATGATGGCGTCCTCATCGGTCAAGAGCGTCTCGAAGAGGCCTCCGTTGGCGTCGAAACAGCTCGTGTAAAGGATCGTGTCCTCGGTGCCTAAAAATTCGCTGATCTTGCGTTCGAGCTCTTTGTGGATCGCCTGCGTTCCGCAGATAAATCGCACGCTCGACAGGCCGTAGCCCCATTCATCGAGGCTCTTGCGGGCGGCATCGATCACAATGGGATCATCGCTCAAGCCCAGATAGTTATTGGCGCACATGTTTAGCACCGTGCTGCCGCCAACCTCTATCCTCGCATCCTGCGGGCTGTCGATCACCCGCTCGGACTTGTACAAGCCGGCCTCGCGGATATCTCTGATCGTGCTCTGTAGATGTTCTCTGAAATTCCCGTACATAACTCTCTTCTAGAACTCGTGCGAATTCGGATCCTGTCTCGTTGAAAAGAATGAAAGTATCTCGATCTGATTTTCGTCGCCGTTCACTCGATAATACAAGGTGTTAAACCGCAGAACGACTGCCCGACGAACTCCTCTTGTCTGAGCAGACTCCGGATACATCGATGGATTTCGAGTGATGTGACTTAGTGTTGACTCAATCGCTTTGGCAAGGCGGGCGATCTCAACGTCGGTAAAATTCAGTTGCAGATATTTGACTGCCTTATCGAGTTCCTCAAGGGCGTGGCCGGTCCATAGAACCTTATAACCACTTTTCATACTTCGCCCTCGCTTCGGAATGAGGTTTTAGAAAGCCCGAATCGGCGTCTTTGATGCCAATAGCGATCGATTCTTTTTCGTCCTCGGATATCTCGTTCCACCAATCGCTAACGCTGTCGTCCCGCAGTTTCGCAACCTTTTCGATCAACGAAACATCATCGATCACCGATAACCACTGTATCAGTTCCAACTTTCGTTCTTGAATATTCCCCGTTCCCATAATCGAATTCTAGCATATCCACGCATCCTGCGGGCTGTCGATCACACGCTCGGATTTATAAAGCCCCGCCTCGCGAATGTCATTGATCGTGCTCTGTAGATGTTCTTTAAACTTTGAGTACATTACGTTCTCGTGAATGGTCCTTGTTGTCTACCCGCGTCTTGGTTTTCTTAAGCCACCTGCTAGTGCCTTTTAATGAACCTGATCGCAAGGGTCACGGCAATGAGCAGGCCGACGTTTAGTGCGACGATCTCGATGCCCGGCCAGCGTATCAGCACGATTATCGTGCTGGCCGCCAACAGCAGCCAAAGGAATAAGAAGATGACGAGACATCCGCTCGGCCCCTTTTCCTGCTCATTCGGGTTATTGAAATACTTGCCTGCCATTTACCGTCTGTTGCTGCGACCTCAATTCTATCACCCTTGTCCGGCTGAATTTTGTTCGAGATCGAACGCGTACATTCTAAAGCACTTAGAGCGAAATAGTCCCAAAATACGCCATTGTTGTTCCGTTCCGCTTGGCCGGAACAGGCGGAACAAAACGGAACAAAAATCGGCGTTTCCTGAGGCGGCAGTTACAACTTCTGTCACTTTTTGCCATTTTCCGCATTCTCACACCACCGCTCCCCGTGCACGTTCAAGGCAGAAAGCCCGAACAACACTCATTCATACATTATAAACGGTCGTAGCACTTTTTGCAACATCTCTTGAATCGATTCTTATCTAGCCCAGTCGCTATCGCTTCCGGTTCTGACAAACTGGCCGCCCGCTTACGCAGGCGGTTCTGACTAGATGTCCTCAAAACCCAGGACGACCTTGCCGCAGTTGCCTTCGCGTCGTCGATGGCGTTCTGATCCGCTCCCGAAGCCGCAAAGCTGTTCACCACACGCGTCACAAGCTTTCGCAAACCTTCGAATTCCGTCTCGCGGTCATTCACCTTCGTCTTCCACGGAGCAACCGCCGCAGTCACACCATCAAGAGCCGTCTCCGCCGCTGCCAACTTAGCCTGCAAAGCCGCCAACTCGATCGCCGCATTCGAAGGATCATAAGCCGACCCATACCCCTGAACAAACGATATCAACGTCCCAAAATTCGCAATATTCTTAGCATGCCCTGTCTCTGCCATAAGGTGGTATTTCCTCCATTGGTTCTTGTTAAGTGTGAAGAATACAGGAAGTTATGCGAATTGTCTAAGATTTCCAGGGTGATTCACGAACAATCATTTTTGAGGGCTATAATGATTTTGGCAACACATTCATCAAGATTCGCTCGAATGTCCCGTTCCCAAAAACGCAAAACTGTAAATCCCTGTTTCTTCAGCAGTCTATTGTTCTTCTTATCGCGGGCGATATTACCCTCAATCTTCGCTATCCAATACTCCCTGTTCGCCTTGATCCGTCGTTTCTTACTTGTCCATTTGTAGCCGTGCCAAAACTCACCATCAACAAAAATTACTAAATTACGCTTTTTAATTACGATGTCAGGTTTTCCCGGCAGTTTCGCGACGTTCAGCCGATAGCGGCTTAGTATCGATCCCACGAAGACGGGACATTAATTGAAGCTAACTGTGTGGAATGGCTGGGCGGGTCAGAACCGGGAGCGATAGCGACTGGGTTCTTTCACTACCAGTCAAAGTCAGGCAATTTGTCACCTTGTTCATTAGTTACATAGTTACAAGCTTCCCAGATGCTTTTTTCGTTCCAGAGATTTCGTTTGCTACCTTTGTCCGCCCATGGCGTGTGTTCGTGCATCCACAAGCCATCTTCGCGTAGCTGACGTGTTGCATTTGCTTTCAACGCGATCAGAACATCCTTCGGTTTTTTCGCTCCGACAGAGATAACGGCATGAACGTGATTCGTCCGAATGTTGATCGCGAGCAGCGTCCAGCCGCGCTTATCACAAAGATCTCGTATAGCTTTCTCGACCGATTTTCTGCTTGCGGCGTCCAGAGTTACTGGAGGATGAAGCAGTAGCTTTTGGTTATATTTTTTCCAGTTGCTGTTTGATTGGATTCGGGGCGAACGATAGATGTTGTTGTTGCGGTCAACGCTACCGCGTTCGTCACCGTGAAGCCACGTTCCGTAACATCGAAAGGTGAAGAAAACGGCTAACGGGATGTCTGTGTCGTTCCACATTGATTGGTCGTCGAACTAGAAGAACCCAGTCGCTATCGCTCCCGGTTCTGACCCGGCTCAACATTCTCAGTAACCGATAAGCAGTATCCCTTTCAGCGGAAGCCGAAGGCGATTTGAGATGTAGAGAGTTTCGAAGAAGGCGTAGATCTTCGAAAAGTCGTCGCTACCCCGATACACATTACGAACAGCTATAACCAAATACTCTACTTCGAACATCATACACGCCTGAAAAATGTCTTTAAGGAATTGGTTATTATCCACCGCACGTCCAGCTTCTACTTCTACGACGATCTTTCCATCGGCGCTGACGGCATCCGCGTTGAATGATTTATCGATTTGATCGTTTAACCCGAAAAGCACGGGAACGCTGATTTTCTGATCAGCAGACTTGCCTGATTCAACTCGATAGCCATGCTTTTTGAGGTGCGGTCGAAGCACAGCAAGAACATCGTTACTATTCAGGTCATGCTCAGATGATGTGATCGCAGCATCAGAAATAACAAAGCAATCAAGTACATCTTGAATTGCCTTGTTTATTCCTTGCGAGCGTGGAAAGAATTGAAACCTTATCATCAAATTTCAGCGAGAATCTTCTTTCTTAGTTTGTCATCCGAAAGTCTAAAGGATGCAGCAGGTATAAAATAGAATATCTGTTCGTCGACCGATTCTCCCTCGCTTGATCTGAAATGTCCGGTCGAATTGACTAGCAACTCGTTCAAATGTTCGGAAGCGACGTTTAAGACGCCAAATTCGCCACCGAAGTCGATCGTTCTAATTCGGTAAGGCCGTCCACGGAATTCAATTGAATCAATACGCATACTCAAATCTCTTCCCTCCAGCTTTGACAAGGTGGTCCGCCGATTATTCCGTCGCAGTCAGGAACCTCACTGGAATTGATTTCAACAATGCTTCTTTTATCTAGAAATGTGGATTTGTGATTCCTTTCGTAAGTTTCCCAAATAGTTTTGTCATATTCATTTGCCCAAATCACGTTAAAGCCTGCCTTCGCAAAGCCTAAATCGAGTCCACCCGCTCCTGAAAAGAATGAAACAATTTTCATGGTAAAAATTTTCGTCAGTTGTTGACCATTATCTAAGCTGGTAACGAATTATATCTAAAACTATTCGGTCAGGGAACGTCACATCTCTTCAAAATCCAAAACGACTTTACCGCAGTTTCCTTGTTTGATGGCTTCGAAGCCTTGTTCGAAGTCTTTGTAGGAGTATCGGTGGGTGACGACAGGGGAGATGTCGACGCCGGCGTCGAGGAGGTTGGACATTTGGTACCAGGTTTCGTACATCTGGCGGCCGTAGATGCCTTTGATGTGGAGCATATTGAAGACGACCTTGTTCCAGTCGATGGCGAAGTCCTTGTTCGGGATGCCGAGCATCGCGATGCGGCCGCCGTGGAACATATTGTCGATCATATCTTTGAATGCGGTCGGAACGCCCGACATCTCAAAGCCGACGTCAAAGCCTTCCTTCATCCCGAGCTCTTCCTGAACGTCCTTGATCGAACGCTTCGAGACATTTACGGCGAGGGTGACGTTGCCCATTTTGCGTGCAAGATCGAGGCGAAATTCGTTGATATCGGCGATCACGATGTTGCGTGCGCCGGCGTGACGCGCGACTGCGGCGGCCATGATACCGATCGGGCCTGCACCGGTGATGAGCACGTCCTCGCCGAATACTTCGAACGCTAGAGCAGTGTGCACGGCGTTTCCGAACGGGTCGAAGATCGCGGCAACGTCGAGATCGACGTCGGGCTTGTGCTTCCACACGTTGGTCATCGGAACTGCGATGAACTCGGCGAATCCGCCGTTCGTGTTGACGCCGATACCGCGTGTATTGGCACACAATGCACGCTGCCCCGCCATACAATTGCGGCAGCGGCCGCAGACGAGATGACCTTCCGCGCTCACGACGTCTCCGACGGCGAAATCAACGACATTCGATCCGACATCGACGATCTCGCCGACGAACTCGTGCCCGATCGTTGTCGGGACTTTTATCGTCTGCTGTGCCCACGCGTCCCAATTGTAAATGTGGAGGTCCGTGCCGCAGATGCCGCCGCGCTTTGTGCGGATCATCACGTCGTTGATACCGATGGTCGGCTCCGGGACGTCCTCGATCCACAATCCCGGTTCCGCTTTGCTCTTAACAATAGCTTTCATATTGAGTCTTGAAGTTTGATAATATCAGACATTTTTCGCGGAAACGAGGTGGGGATCTTACGCGGTTCTGGTTTGGAGGGCCGATTATTGCTAATATATTCTGTTTTCAGCGTCCTGAGCTTCCGACGACCGTGGACGAACACCAATATGATCGAGGAAAAAGAGACTGTCGAAGCGGCAAAAGCGGCATTCGACGGTGAATTTGAGAAATTCGTAGACCCTGGCGTAAACGGCGACGCGGCCGCCCGATTGAGCGAACTCGTTGCCCTCCGCGTTCGCCATACCGGAAAGAAAAGCGCGCTCGCGGAGTCCAAGAAACTCATTGGCAAGGTGGCGCCGGAGGTGCGCGGTGAGTTCGGCCAGTTGGTCCAATCGGTGGAAAGATCAATCGTTGAGCGACTCGATGCAGCCGAGGCGAGTCTCAAGGCCGCGGTTTCCGAAGCTAAGACCGAGGCAGAAAGGATCGACGTCACTCTTCCCGGCCGCCGCATCAAGCGCGGTACTCTGCATCCGATCACGATCGTGCGCCGGCGGATCGAAGAGATCTTCGTCTCGATGGGATATTCGATCGAGGACGACCGCGAGATCGAGACGGACTATTACAACTTCGACGCGTTGAATATTCCCGAAGGCCACCCCGCACGCGAATCTCAGGATACGTTCTACACGACGGACGGCTTTGCCCTGCGTTCGCAGACATCGACCGTGCAGATCCGCGCAATGGAACGACGCGGCGTGCCGATCCGCATCATCGCTCCGGGAAAGGTTTTCCGACGCGATACGCCCGATATGACGCACGTGCCGATGTTCCACCAGATCGAAGGCCTGTGCGTCGATAAGGGCATCACGATGGCGCACTTGAAAGGGACCGTGACTGAGTGGCTAAAACGGCTTTTCGGCGAGGATACGATCACGCGTTTTCGCCCGAGCTACTTCCCTTTTACGGAGCCGTCCGCGGAGTTCGACTTCTCGTGCTTCAAGTGTCACGGCACGGGCAAGCTAGAAGGCGAACGCTGCCGGCCGTGCAAAGGTTCCGGCTGGATCGAGCTCGGCGGCTCGGGAATGGTGCATCCGAACGTCTTGAAGGCAGTCGGCGTCGATCCGACCGTCTATTCGGGCTTCGCGTTCGGCTTCGGCCTCGAACGTATGGCCGCATTGATGTATTCGATCGACGACATTCGACATCTTTTTGATAACGACCTGCGTTTCTTGGAGCAGTTTAGATAATGGACATCAGCCTTAACTGGTTAAAAGACCTGATCAACATCGATCTGTCTGCGGAAGCGACCGCAGAGGCTTTGACGCGCGTCGGCTTGGCCGTTGAAGGAATAGAACGTCATGGTGACGACACCGTTTTCGACGTCGATATCACGTCCAACCGGCCCGATTGTCTGTCGCATCTCGGCATTGCCCGCGAACTAGGGGCGGCACTTGGCGAGAGTCTCGATGTGTTCGAACCCGAACCGGAAATTCCGATGCCGCCAGTGCTGGCTCATGACATCGTCCGTATCGACGACCCCAAAAGATGCTATCGGTTTACAGCCCGCATTATTCGCGGCGTTAAGGTCGGCCCGTCACCGAAATGGCTGGTCGATCGCCTTGAAGCCGTTGGCGAACGGTCAATCAACAATGTGGCGGATATCACGAACTACGTGATGCTCGAGCTTGGTCAGCCCATGCACGCCTTCGACCTTGACAAACTGGCCGGAGGACGGATCATCGTGCGTCCGGCAAGGGCCGGCGAAAAGATGGTCACGCTCGATGATGTAGAGCGAAGCTTTGACGAATCTATGCTGCTCGTTTGCGATGCTGAAAAGCCGGCGGCGATCGGAGGCGTGATCGGCGGGCTTGAGTCTGCAATAACTGATTCGACCGTAAACGTTCTTCTCGAAGTCGCTTATTTTCGTCCCGACTCGGTGCGGACTCTCGCTCGTAAGCTCGGAGTCTCTACCGAAGCAAGCCATCGGTTCGAGCGTGGTGTCGATATCGACAATATTGTCAGGGCCTCGCAGCGAGCTGCAAACCTTATCTGCGAGGTCGCCGGCGGTCAGAAAGGCGAGTTCATCGATATCTACCCGACACCGATCCATCGCACCGAGATCGAATGCGGCGATGTTTCAAATGCTGTCGCCCGCCTGACCGGCATGGAAGTATCCGAGTCAAAAGCGGTCTCGATCCTCGACGCCCTCGGCATCGAAAGCGAAGATCGGAATGGATTGCGTGTATTTTGTTCACCTAGCTGGCGGTATGACATTTCGATCGAAGAGGATCTTGTCGAAGAGGTCGCACGCCATACCGGTTACGAGAAGATCAAGGAGCTGCTTCCACCGGCGAGCGGAGCCGGTGAATTCCAGGCTGCTGAACCGCAAAAGGCTTCGGTTCGCAACTGCCTGATCGATATGGGTTACAGCGAGGCTCTATCGTATAGCTTTATCGATACCGCCTGGGACGATGTTTTTCAGCCCGTTCCGAAGCTAGACCGTAACGAAGGAGTACGGTCGGTAACGCTACGCGATTCGGTCATCGAGAATGCCGTCCGTATGCGTCAAACGGCTCTGCCCGGCCTGCTCGATGCTGTAAAGCTCAATAATAATCATCAAATTCGCGACGTTAGATTATTCGAGATCGGCAAGGCGTTTATCTCGGAAGAACCGGGTGAGCTGCCGACCGAACGCGAGCTGCTTTGCATTGTCGGGTCCGGCGGCGACCTGCATGCCGACAGGGTTGAGCCGGAACGTACCCTCGATTTCTTCGATCTAAAAGGAGCCGTTGAAGGAGCATTTGAAGCCGCCGGCGTCGAAGCCGCAGAGTTTGAGGCCGCCGACCTGCTTCATCTTCGTTCCGGACAATCGGCCTCTATTTTGATCGCCGGTAACAAGGTCGGTGCCTTGGGGAGGCTGTCCGAAGAGATCGCACAAAAGTACAAGTTCCGCCAGCCTGTCTTTGTCGGCGAACTCGACCTGACCGCAGTGCTTGCTGCGAATCGAAGGACGTCCAGCTATACTCCGATCGCGAAGTTTCCGTCGGTCCGCCGCGACGTAACGTTCGAGGTCGGCAGGACGCCGGCGGTTGCGGCCATTCTCCGCTCTGCCCGGACATCGGGTGAACCCCTGATCGAACACGTCGGATTGGTCACGGTCTTCGAAGGCGGTTCTCTTTCGCCGGGTCATCGTGCGGTAACGATCCGCGTCGAATATCGCAGTGCCGAAAGAACGCTCTCGGAGGAAGAAGTTGAGTACTCTCACTCGCGCCTTCTTGCTCGTCTGGACAGCGAACTCGGGCTGCGTCCGCGAAAATAGATTTTTTTTCTACCTTAGCTTGAAGTTCGCGTCGATTCGTTCAATAATCAATCACCGCGAACTTCTTGCGGCAATAATTGTGGAGTCCAATTTGATGAACGGCCTTTCTGGAATGGAAAAATTCTCTCACCTTGAGGACAAGATCTACCTAACGATCGAGCTAGTAAAGAAGCTGCGCGAGGATAATGAACGTCTCGAAGGTGAAGTAGCCAGACTCCGGACAGAGCTATCGCATGCCGCGGCCGGCGAAGGAATTGGCGGTGAAAAGGTCAATGAACTCTTAAGTGAACGCGAAGCGATCCAGGCAAAGGTAGAGGCGATGCTCGATGCTCTAACGGAGATAGATCCTGAGATCGCGGCCGCCGTTGCCGTTTAGGAAAAGTATGAGCGACGATCCGACCTCGACGATGCGTGTCGAGATCTACAATCAAACATACAGCATTCGGTCCGACGGCGATAATACCTACATACACGACCTCGCCGCCTATGTCGATCGAAAGATGCGAGAGATCTCTTCGGGGACAATGACGGTCGATTCCCTTAAAGTCGCGATTCTGGCCGCTCTGCATATTGCGGACGAACTGCATCAGATACAAGACAGTCAGCGCAACGTTGACGGCCAGCTTGGCAGCCGAAGCGCCGAATGCAGCGAGATGCTCGACCGCGTACTTAAGAATCGCGCCGGCATCTCTTGAACCTTCCTTGTCCGCCTTCGTCACGACCAGATCAAGCACGAAACTTTTTTTGCTTAGCGTGCCTAATGGTGTGTTAAAATCACTTCAGGCGAAAGAAGTTTACTGCCTTGTTCGTCCCCGGCGAAACTACAGTTGAGCCAACATTTGAATACCGGGAGGCAAGACGCCGTGTCCAGTGCGTGCTTTTACGAAAGCTGACGCCGGAGGGCCGGCTGAAAGGGATTCTCAATAGAGATTTCCGAATGCCGCCCACCTGTAACATACAGGTTCAATTCAACTCGCTAGAACGGCAAGGCGGTTATCCTTCGCCATCATCACCATTCTCCAGTTCCCGTCGAATTTCATCGGTCAGGCGTGCCTTCTCGAGGGCGTGAGGCAGATCCGCCGTTCGTGCGGAAAGTTTCTTGAGTGCAATGTCCGAATCCGCAAGTGTGCCGCCGCGGGCGAAAGCAGCTTCCACCCGTTCAATTCCCGTCTGCGCTTCAGCGATGGCGTCCTTAGATCGAGCCTGAATATCCAAGATCTTCGATATATCTTCTTCGATCTCGGATCTTAGGTCCTGTGCGCTCTCAGTGCCAAGCTGGCGTAACTTTTGCTCCCGACGCCTCATTAGGCTTAGCTCCCGCCGTGCCGATCGCGTGATCCTCGCAGCCGTCAGTTTCGATGCGAGGTAGTCTGCATATGAGTCAGCCAGAAGCTCATCCGATCGTCGAAGGCCATCCAGGGTTTTCTTCTCCTTAGGCTGTAGCTCCGCTCGGAACCAGTCGATCTCACGCGAGGTTATCCCGCGGGCTGCGATCCGTTCGCGCAGGTCGCGACGCCATTTACTTCTTTTCACCAGGAAAAAGGCTGTAAAGAAGAGTCCGATCAGTGTGGTCAACGCCGTACCGATCATCCCGAAGAAGAAGATCGTTATGGCAGCAGGAGGATTGGCTCCGAACAGGAATGTCAGGACAAGCGTAAGTACAAGAGGCACGCTGAGCCCAGCGACGGGAGACACGATCGCGGCCGTTAGCAGCCGCCTGCCGCGGACAAGGTCGCGTTTAGTGATATCCGGCGATGCGAGCGTATCGATAAGCATCTTACGTCGTATTTTACGCGAAAGATCCGATTATTTCCTTTCCGTGATACAAACTTTTCCTTTGAATGTATCATCGCAAGTGGTATAAAAATCCTTTAGCTCTTTTTCTGCATTGCCTATGCTGAGATCTTACCTGTCAAAAGTGGCCGTTGTTTGCTGCATTTTAGGAGCCGCCGCTCTACTAACCTCCGCACAACCGCCGGAAGAGACAAAACCTCTGGTTCGCACGGTAACGATCCCGATCTCGATCTTCACCAGACAAGAACTAAAAGAAAAAAAGGTAGATGAGATAATTGATGCCGCCGAGCTCAGCGTGATGGAGGATAAGGAGTCCCAGCAGATACTTTCCCTTCGGAGCACGAATGATGCACCGATAACGCTCGCCGTTCTCATTCAGGATGAACTCGTTTCCAGTTTCAATCTTCAGCTCAAACCGATCGGCGATTTCATAAGACAGCTTCCCGAAGGCAGCCGCGTAATGGTCGGCTATCTGCGCGGTGGGTCGATGGGGACACGTCAGCGCTTCACCACCGACCTTTCAAAGGCGGCAGATTCCCTGCGTATCGTGAGCGGCAGTGTTGCGACGGCGGGAACCGGACCGTATGGCGGTGTCGCCGCCACGATAAAGCGATTTGAGGCTATGCCTGCCGGACGGCGGGCAATACTGCTTGTGTCCGATGGCTTCGACGTCACCGAGGGAGAGGCTCCGGGAAGTGTCCTTCACGCGCCTGATCTCGAAAGAGCGATCTCGCGGGCACAGCGTACCGGCGTTGCGGTCTATTCCTTTTACTTTCCGACAGGGCTGACTGAAAACCTTGGTGTCAGATCGATCGCGGGCCAAGCGGGCCTCGATCGACTTTCATATGAGACCGGCGGACGTTCCTATTCACAAGGGTCAGGCGCACCTGTGACGCTTGCGCCGTTCTTTGACGACATCAATATGGCGCTGAAAAGACAGTTTTCACTGACCTATCTATCTACCCATATGAAAAAGGGATATCACAGCGTGGAAGTTAAGAGTTCGAATCCGGAAATCACCATTCGACATCCGAAAGGCTACTACTATCGTTAAGCAACGCGTCGACGACACATTGGACACACATACTGGTCTTCCTTAATGAGTAGGCCTATCCAAAATAGCGGGAAGAAAAAGACCAACAAAAGTGCAAAAGTGATCCAGCCCGCCTGGGAGATCTTCCTTTCGATCCGAGGCAGGAAAGTCGTTCCACAATTTATGCAGCGATAGTTCGCCGCCACTGGCCCATTCTGAAAATTGGCAAGATGCGCCGGGTTCGGCGGTCGTTCGGCGAATGCCTGCGGCGGAAGATTCAATGTCTTTCGCGCCTGATTATTCGTGCGGAACTCATCGGTCTTCCAGGAATATGGCGCCGGCGGGCTAAACCCGTACGGATCGTTACCGGTATCAAGCTGAGATTCCGACACTGAGTTGTTTACCGGCTGCGTCGGATAATGCTGACTCGGCGGAAATTGCTGCGCAGAGGTGTGAGCACGCGTACCGCAGAAGCGGCAAAAATTGCTTTCGTCCGCATTCAGGTTTCCGCAGTTTGTACATTTACGCATCATCGAGATAGTTAAACGTCGGATCCGGGCCGAAGTTCCAACGTTAGAATTTCACGCGTTCGCCCGTCCTGATAGCATTATAAACTGATTCGACCAGTTCGACAGACCTAAATCCGTCGTCGGCGGATACAAGCGGCGGTTCGCCCGCCAAGATCGAGTCGATAAAGGCGGCGTCTTCCTGCACGTATCCCCAACGCTCTTCCTTCTCGGTCATATGGAACGTAGTTGTATCAAAGTTGGCATCCATTCCCCGCGAATCCAAAATTCGCTCCATCTCTTCGGTCACAATGGTTCGGTGATGGCAAAAGACCTCGATCCGTTCGAATGGAAAATGCCAACTCGCATCCGATGACGACGCAAAAGTACAATGAAAGCCGTTCGCAAACTTAAATATCACCGAAAATTCGTCCAACTCCGGATATTCATGCTGTGAGCCATAGGCGGCCAGCTCCGCGATCTCGCCAAACTGGTAGCGGATCATATCGAAAAGATGGATAGTCGTCTCGTACAGAAAACCGCCTGTAACACCAACATCGCCCGTCCAAACCGGATTCTTCAACTCGCCGCGATTCATCTTGATATGCGCGGAGTGGGCCGCATCGTCCTTTAGCAATTCCCTGAGCGTGGCATAGACCGGGGCAAAACGACGATTATGGCCGACCTGGAATATACCCTTAGAACTGTTCGCAGTCGCTAGCAGTTCCTTCGCGTCGTCGATGCCGATAGCGAACGGCTTTTCGCAGAAAACGTGTTTACCCGCCTCGACGGCCGCGGTCGCGATCTCCTTATGAGTACGATTTGGCGTGCAGACGAGGACGGCATCGCAGCTATCGAGCAGCTCCTCGCGCGTTTCGCAGACACGCCCGCCTATCGACCTTGATGCCTTTTCCGCACGCTCCGGGATAATGTCATACAGGGCAGCGACCTCCGCACGGTCGTCGCGAGAATATATTCTGCCGTGAACGTTGCCGATGTAGCCCGTTCCGATTATTCCGATCTTTACTTTGCTCATTGGCCCAGGGAACCTCTCACCGCATATCTCCCGATATTAAGCACGCGCTCGGTCGACTCCTTGGCGATCCGGGCAACTTCGAACGGATCTTGCTCCCAATATTCGGGCCTGAATATCTCGATACTCACCATGCGGTCGTAACCGATGCCGTCAAAGCGCCTCTTCATTTCGCCGAGCGGCAAGATACCTTTGCCCGGATACAAGCGCTCCGCGTCTGTCAGAGTCTCCCTCGGCAGGTCCTCAGCATCGTTTATGTGAAATATGAAGAGTTTCTCAGGATCGAGCGTATCGATCGCCTCGAATGTCGAATTCCCTGCATAGAAATGAAAAGAGTCGATCACAAGCCCAACACTGTTTCGATCGACCTGTTCGACGATCCTTTTCGCAAGATCAAGCGTCTGAACGCTGCAATCGGTCTGTCCGAGAAATTCAAATGCAAGTCCGACGCCGAAAGGCTCTGTGATGTCGGCAAGGTCGTTCAAGGCCGTCTTTGAGCCTTCGATCAACGCGTCCTCTGTCGAATTCTTTGGAAGCTTCCCTGGAACAACGACAATATACGGGCATTCGATGGCCTTCGCGATCTCGGCAAGAAGTCGGCACTCGGCCTTGATCTTCTCGTAATCTTCCGCATCATCACGAAATGAAATATGCTCGATCGAGTTTATTGACCAGGGCATAAGCCTTGCTCCGGCCAAAGCAAGTTTCAGGTCGTCAACAGTGTGCGTTTCAAGATATTTCAGCAGCTTGCTCTTCCATAGTTCGATGAGATCAAAGCCTGCCGCTGACGCAGCTTTAATATCTGTTTCAAGGTCGGCATACATTGTAGTCGCGCCGTTCAATGCTATCTTCATAGGTTCTAAAAAGGTTAGATGATAGCACGCGGATGGAGTTTGCAGCGAACCGAGAATCTTGCCCGATCGTCTAATTTTCGGGTAACCTACTACATGTTCCGGATGATCCGCCAAGCAATTTTACCCAAGAACCTGCGAATAATTATGAGAAAGATCTGCTGCACAGTTTACATCGTCCTTCTTTGCACAATCGCGAGCTGTGCGCAGTCATCCGATAGTTCGCTGCGAAACGTAACCGGCAAAGATCGGTCGAATCGGTCGGCCAATGGCGATCTGCTTCCTCTAACGGCGGAAGAACACGCGGCAAGAGGGCGGGTCTATCTTGAAAACCGCCATTTCCCCGAGGCACGAGAACACTTTCAGCTGATCATCGATAATTTCCCGGATGCCCCCGAAATGAGCTACGCGCTGATGGGTATGGGACGCTCGCTGATGTGGGAGCGTGCCTATGAAAAAGCGATACCTTGGTTTGAACGAGCTTCGAAGGATTATCCGGCAACGAAGGACGGGCGTGAGAGCCTGGCCTTTCTCGGCGCGTGCAACGTCCGATTAGGGCGCAATATCGAAGCCGCGGCGGCCTACGAGAAATATACCGTGATGTATCCAACGGGCGAACGCATCGAGTCCGCATATCTGAACATCATTGACGCCTATCGCGAAGCTAGTCTCTACGACAAGGCGAATGATTGGGTCGAAAAGGCTCGCGTTTCGTTTCCCGGAACACCGACAGAAACGAATGCCATAGATGGACGGCTCCGAATGGAGATCTACAGAATGAACTGGCCCGCCGCGATCTCTGCTGCGGACTTACTGCTTGCGCTAAATAAATTCAGCCGGTCTATGGTCTCAAAGGATGAGATCGCGTACATGCGAGCATTCGCTCTCGAAAAGAGCGGAAAGCGTGCTCAAGCTCAGGCAGAATACAGCGTTCTCGCAGCCAATTCTTCGTATTATGGCGGCCTTGCGGCCGACAAGCTTGGCGGGACCGGTTCGCGAGTAAAGCGTATAGTCGCCAGCTCGTCAGTAAAGGATTTCCCGGTGCCGTTCAGAAACGAAGTATTGGAATTCGCGAAAAAGAACAATGTCGACCCTCGCTTCATTATGGCAATAATGAAGCAGGAGAGCACTTTCAACCCAAGCGTTAAGTCGCCGTCGGCGGCACGCGGGCTTTTACAGCTTGTTGTCGATACCGCTGCAAAATATCAAGCCGCGGCCGGATATCCCGAACTCCAGCCCGACGATCTTTACAACCCGCGGACCAACATTGCGATCGGCGTGGCGTATATCGCTGACCTTAAGGGCCAATTTAACGGACTTTACGAGGCGATCGCCGCAAGTTACAACGGTGGTGAAGATAATGCCGCCCGCTGGCTCGCTCGGAGTCAACCAAAGGAAGCGGGAATTTTTGCCTCAGAGATCGGATTTGCCGAGACAAAGAATTATGTCTTTAAAGTGATGAATAACTACCGTGCTTACCGCGAACTTTACACTGAGAACCTTTTGAGGAAAAATTAGACCCTGCATCCCACAACACAAGGAGGACCGCATATGGTTGCCAATGAAGAAAACGGACCCGTTGAAATAAACAGTCAACAGACTTTCAGGCCCGACCCGCTGTACCATTTAATGGGAATATTCGATGATCCTTCTTCGGGAAGTGATGCTGTTGGGAGATTGGGGGATGCGGGCTTCTCGTCCGCTGACATTACACTCTTTTGCGGCGTGGAAGGTGCGGCTAGTTATGACTTTTCGGGCAATGACCATGGCCTTGGGGCGACGCTCCTGCGCAACTTCCGTAACATTACCTTTGACCGCGTCATTATGGAACGTTACGAACAGGCGTTGAAGACCGGGCACTGCGTACTGATGGTCAGGGTCAACAAAACGGAGAGGAAATTGGATGCATCCGAGATAATGGAAGCAAGCGGCGCAAAGCAAGTTGAGTACTTCGGACTAGCAACTACGGAAGCATTCCCGCACCATGATGCCGAAAGGCCCGATCCGGATGCGACGTTCTGAATAAGGGGCCAAAAGATCTCGATCATTCGGCGTCCCAGTTCCCCTGGCCTTGGCGCTCAACGTGATAGCCCGTCTCTTCGAGGTGGCGTTGGACTTCGCTAGTGTGTTCTTCATCGCGGACCTCGAGGATCACCTCTATGCCTACACGGCCAAGCGGCGCAAGCCATACCGCACGCTGGTGGAATATTTCGATGACGTTCGCGCCGGTCTCTGCGACATGATTCAACATAGCCGCAAGTCCGCCGGGACGGTCCGGCACAAGAAGTTTGAATATCACGTATCGTCCCTGCCGAACTAGGGCCTGCTCGATGATCCTTGCAAGAAGGTTGCCATCGATATTTCCGCCTGCCAGCACGGCACATGCCTTTTCGCCATCCTTCAGATCGATCTTCCCGGCCAAGATCGTCGCTATCGACGATGCTCCGGCGCCTTCCACGACCAACTTGCAATTCTGTGCACAGTGAAACACGCCCATTGCGATCTCTTCTTCGGAGACCGTCACGACCTCGTCGACGAGCTTGGCAATTATGGGAAGTGTCAACTGTCCCGGCCGTTTTACCGCAATTCCGTCGGCGATCGACGGTTTTGAATCCACCTGAAGCGGTTCGCCGGCAGCAAGAGAAGGCGGCACGGCCGCAACGTTTTCGGCCTGAACCCCGACAACCCGGCAATTCGGCAGCATTGCTTTTATCGCGATCGCCGTACCCGAAATAATTCCGCCGCCGCCGATCGGAACGATGACAACGTTCACATCCCGCAAGTCTTCGGCGATCTCTACACCGATCGTACCCTGCCCGGCAATGATCGCCTCATCATCAAACGCGTGAATATACGTGCGGCCTTCTTCTTTCTCAAGTTCGCGCGAATAGGCGACGGCCTCATCGAAAGTTGTGCCGTGCAAGATAACTTCGGCCCCGAAATTACGCGTCGCAACAACTTTAGTGAGCGGAGCGAACACCGGAAGGACGATCTTGGATCGAAGCCCGTTCAGTGTGGCGGCGAGTGCGACCGCCTGCGCGTGGTTCCCTGCCGAGGCCGTGATCACGCCGCGATCACGCTCCTCATTTGTCAGTTTTGATATCTTGTTGAAAGCTCCCCGAACCTTGAAGCTGCCGCTTCGCTGGAGACACTCGGCCTTTAAATAGACCGGCCGGCCGATCTGCTTTGACAGTGGCTCGTCCTTAACGATCGGCGTTCGGTTGACGCTGCCTGCGATCACTTCTCTCGCGGCAAGGATATTGGCAAGTTCAACGCTCATTATTGAATCACTCGAAATGTAGGATCACTTTGGATTGCGGAATCAGTCAAAGTATAGCAAAACAAGTGAAAATAGTTTATAGTTTCCGTTAGAATCAACAAATTTTCGGAGGACAAATGGACGTTTTTGGCGTTGGACTATTCTTTCTGATCTTCTTGGGTATCGCTCTACTCATCGTCGCATGGAAGACGATCAAGATCGTTCCACAATCAACGGTCTTGCTGATCGAGCGGCTTGGAAGATTCAACCGCACTGCCACAAGTGGATTGAACATTATCGTGCCGTTCTTTGAAGCAGCCAGAGCCGTTTACTGGACGAATGTCCGTCCGGGAACCACGTATATTGACCTCCGGGAACAGTTCATCGACCTGCCGGCGCAATCTGTCATTACGCGGGACAACGTGATGGTAAACGTCGATTCCGTTGTCTATTGGCAGATAACGGATCCGACCCGATCTACCTATGAGGTGAATGACCTCGTCGGATCGATCGTGCAGTTGACGTTTACAGGTATGCGTTCCGTGATCGGAAAACTTGACCTCGACCACACGCTTTCGTCGCGTGACCAGATCAACAACGAGCTGAGAATGATCCTTGACGAGGCCACTGACAAGTGGGGCGTAAAAGTTACTCGCGTCGATATTAAGAATATCACCCCGCCCGAAGACGTTCGTATCACGATGGAAAAGCAGATGACCGCAGAACGCAACCGTCGTGCTCTTGTTCTTCAAGCTGAGGGCGACAAACAGGCGGCTATCGCCCGTGCAGAGGGCGAAAAGCAGGCGGCGATCACGCGCGCAGAAGGCGAAAAGGCTTCGCTTGTGCTCCAGGCTGAAGGTGCCGCACAAGCTCGCCTCACATCCGCCAACGCCGAAGCCGCAGCGATACAGCAGATCGCCGGTGCGATCGGCGATCGTGGGCAGACTGCTCAGTATTTGATCACGGCCCGATACGTCGATTCGCTCAGGGACATGGCAAGGACGCAAAATTCAAAGGTGATATTTATGCCTACCGAGGCATCGTCCGCCCTAGCGAGCGTTGGCGCATTCAAGGAAGTGTTCAGTGCCACAGGTGACAATTCTCCCGAACAGCCCCGCGATCCAAGAAGTTCGCGGGAACTAAATCGCTAGGAGTTTTTATGAAGTTCAAAAGACCACTGATCGCGCTTGCGATCGCAGCATCCTTCATTATGGCAGCTCAGTTCACGAATGGCCCGGTCAACACTGCAGTTGAAGCGTTCGACCCCGGCTCGGTACTTGATTTCACGGTACGAGATATTGACGGCAACGACGTTAAGCTCGACAAATACAAGGGCGACGTCATTCTTATTGTCAACGTCGCGAGCAAATGCGGCTATACGCCCCAATATGAGGGCCTGCAGGCGATCTATAAGAAATACAAGGACAAGGGCTTCTATGTGCTTGGCTTCCCGGCTAACAATTTTGGCGGACAAGAACCCGGCACTAATTCCGAGATCAAAGAATTTTGTGAATCGAAATTTCACGTCACTTTTCCGATGTTCGCGAAGATCTCCGTGAAAGGTGACGACATCGATCCGTTATATAAGTTCTTAACCGAGAAAAAGACCAATGGTGATTTTGCCGGCGATATTTCGTGGAATTTCAATAAGTTCCTTGTTGACCGCGAAGGCAAGGTCGTCGCCCGTTTCAGCTCGAAGGATACGCCGGAGAGCGAGGCTGTTACCGCAGCGATCGATAAGTATTTAGCTCAAAAGTAACGGGATCCGTTCGACGGCCTTATAAACGGAGCCTGTCGGCAAAAGCGTACTCTCGTAGATCACGACCTCAGTTACCATCCAGGAGACCGGCTCGAAAGGCCGGTGTCCTATTGCTCCCGCAAGCTTTATCGCGCTGTCAGGTACCTTTATCCTGCCGATCGTGCAGTGCGGAAGGAAGCCTCTCTTTTCATCCACAAATTTGCCCTTTGGCAAATTCTTGTTGATCTCTGCTGCCAATCGCGACATTTCCTTAGCCCCGGCTTTCACTCCAAGCCATAACACACGCGGCTTTCTTGGATTCGGAAAGACACCCGCATTTGAAACCGTTATCTCGAAAGCCGCAACTTTACCGGCCGCCTTGTCCACCGCCTCACGAATTGCTGCCATTTGGAATGGTTCTACCGACCCTAAAAACTTCAGCGTAAGGTGCAATTTGTCCGGATCTTCCCATTTCACCTTTGCCGTCGGCAGGTCATGTCTCAGCGAGCCGGCAAACCGCGCGGCAGCCTCTCGACACTCGGCAGAAATATCGACCGCAATGAACATCCTTTTCGCCATTTTGCCTACGATTTTCCCGCTTGCTAAACTTTCCCACAAATGAAGCGAATTCTCGCCGTAGTATTTATCATCATACTCGCTGTCGTCGTTGCCGCGGCAGGCACGACGTACTGGATCTTCAATTCGGTAAAGACTCCTCATGAACACACGCATTCTGCCGAGTTCATCCGGATCGAAAAGGGTTCGACGCCGCGTCAGATCGTTGACCGCTTGGCGTCTGAAGGCATCATTTCGAGTTCAGCCGCCGCCAACCTATACCTGAGGCTGTTCGGCGACTCGCAGGGTCTTCAGGCGGGCGTATATCAATTCAGATCTCCGATCTCGACACTCGAGGTGCTCAAACAGCTTGAAAAGGGACAGGATCTCTCCGTCAAGATCACGATCCCCGAGGGCTTCACTCGCTTCGACATCGCAAAACGAATGGTCGAGAAATTCGGGAACTTGGAAGTGCTTGACGGCGATGCACCCCGCGAGCCTTTCCCTAGCGAGACGGAGATCCTGAAAACGA
The DNA here is from genome assembly GCA_937873515.1 of uncultured Acidobacteriota bacterium. Classification (GTDB taxonomy): domain Bacteria; phylum Acidobacteriota; class Blastocatellia; order Pyrinomonadales; family Pyrinomonadaceae; genus OLB17. Next base: position 55,305 of record CALMYB010000006.1, on the reverse strand, counting down.
TGGACGACACCTCGCTTATCAAGGACATTTCTCCAAAAGCGGAGAACCTTGAGGGATATATGTATCCGACGACCTACACATTTCCTCGGGATGCGATGGCCTCGGAGATAATTCGCGCCATAGTCGAACAGTTCCGCAAATTTTGGAAGCCCGAATGGACAGCCGCTGCGGCCGCAAAAGGCAGGACTCCGAACGAGATCGTAACGATCGCCTCGCTCATCGAGACCGAGACGAGCATTGAGACCGAACGGCCGATCGTCGCAAGCGTTATCTATAACCGGCTCTCCAAAGGGATCCCTCTCGGCATCGACCAGGCAAACGTTTACCTTGCGAAAATGCAGGGGCGTTGGGACGGCGTGATAAATAAGAGCGATCTTGAGGTCGATTCGCCATACAACACTCGAACTCACATTGGCCTTCCGCCCGGCCCGATATCGTCCGTGACCGAAAGTTCCATCAAAGCCGCACTCGAACCGGCACAAACCGACTTCCTGTATTACGTAAGGAACGTTGATGCAAATGACGGCACCCATTGGTTTTATGCCTCCGCCGCCGAATTTGAAAAGGGCAAGGCAAAGTACCAAAAATGGCTCGCAGAGCAAAGATAGGGGGATGATGATCAAACTCCTTGCCCTCGACCTTGACGGGACAACATTGGATTCGCATGGCGAGATCGCTGACTCGACGCGGTCGGCGATCGAGTCCGCAGAGAACGCCGGTGTGCTCGTAACGATCGCGACCGGAAGGCGCTTTCGCGATGCACGCCCGCTTGGTCTCGAACTTGGGCTCAATGCCCCGCTGATCACGCATAACGGAGCTTTGCTCAAGTTCGCAGATTCCGGCGAAACCGCTGCGTACTCGCTTCTTTCCGCCGAAACTACCCGCGAATTGATCGAGATCGGCCGCGTCCTCGACGCACACCCGATGGTCAGCACTGATCCCCGCGGCCGCGGACTTCTCCTTTTTGACCGTACTTCCCTTGAAACTCCACCTCTCAAGAGCCACATCCGATGGTCGGACAGACTGCACGGCGACGCAGGACGGAGCGGCCTTAAAATGGTGGATGACATATCGAAGGCCGCTCAGGCGGCCGAGGTCGTGCATATATCGTTCTCCGGGCACTGTCTCGCGATGGAACGAATGGCGGACCATTTGCAAAATGCACTTCCCGGCCGCGTTAAGGTGCTTAAGACCGTCTATTCGGTGCGGGACTTCACCTTGCTCGACATTTTGCCTCCTGACGCTTCTAAAGGGCATGGAGTCGCGAAGCTCGCATCGCTCAATTCGATCACTGCCGACGAGGTAATGGCGATCGGAGATAATTTCAACGATCTCGATATGCTCGAATATGCCGGAACGCCGATCCTTATGGGAAACGCTGACCATAATTTGCTTGAGCGCCGCGAATTTTATACAACATTAAGTAACGACCAGGGCGGCGTCGCCGCCGCGATAGAACGATTTATCTTGAATAAGGAGAACATTTAGTGGCAAATAGAATTGCAGTTTTAGAGACGAATAAGGGTACGATCAAATTCGAACTTTTAGAAGATCAGGCACCGAAGACGACCGAGAATTTCAGGCTTCTGGCGGATAAGAACTACTACGACGGCGTTATATTTCATCGCGTCATCCCGAATTTCATGATCCAGGGCGGCGATCCGCTCGGCGCAGGCTACGGCGGCGAATCCGCTTGGGGCGGCAAGTTCGACGATGAGATCGACCGCGGCTCGATGCTCTACGCGGGCCTTTACGACAAAGGCACGGTCGCAATGGCGAATTCCGGCCCGAACACCAACGGTTCGCAGTTCTTCATCATGCACGTCGATTATCCGCTCCCGCCGAGCTACTCGAAATTCGGCAAAGTGATCGAAGGCCAAGAGATCGTGGATATCATCGCGAACGTTCCGCGAAACCCAAGCGATAAGCCGCTCGAACCCGTCGTCATGGAGCGTGTCTTCATCGAGGAAGCCGGAGAATAAATGCGGGCGGTCGTTCAGCGAGTCTCAAGAGCGAAGGTTACCGTTGAAGGCGCCATAACAGGCGAGATCGGACGCGGTATCCTTCTTCTTCTGGGCATCTCGAAGGACGACACGACCGCAGATGCGGATCACGTACTCGACAAGGTCATCAATCTCCGCATCTTCGACGATCATGCGGGCCAGATGAACCTCTCGCTTATTGATGCCGACTGTGGAATGTTGGTCGTTTCGCAGTTTACTCTTTATGGCGACACGCGTCGCGGACGGCGTCCGTCGTACATTCAAGCGGCACCTCCGGATTCGGCAAAAGGCCTTTACGAATATTTCGTAATGCGTGCGGCCGAAAAGGTGAATCCGCTCGCCACCGGCCAATTTCAGGCGATGATGGATGTCGAACTCGTCAACGACGGTCCGGTAACGATCATTCTCGACAGCGAAAGAACGATATGAATAAGAAAAAGACAGTCTTAGCCGCCATTTTACTTTCTCTCTCGATGATCATGGGAGCTTGCGGCAATTCGACCTCGTCGAACGGCAAAACCGCCAATGCCGATGTAAAGAAAGGCGTCGCGCCGGTCGCCGATCCCGAAGTTGCGGTCATCCACATGGAGAACTCAGCCGCTTACGGGGACATCACCATCGAACTCTATTCGAATATCGCCCCGAAGATGGTCGACCGGTTCAAGACGCTTGCCAAGAACGGCACATATGACGGCGTCACGTGGCACCGCGTGAACCAGAGCGTTATACAGTCCGGCGATCCGCTCTCGAAGGATAACGACCCGAAGAACGACGGCACAGGCAAATCAGACCTTCCGAACGTGCCGGCCGAATTCAGTGACCTGAAATATGACACCGGCATCGTCGGTGCGGCCCGCGGCCCGGATAATAATTCTGCAAATTCTCAATTCTTTATCACGCTAAAACGTGAGCAGGGTTTCGACAATCGCTACACGATCTTCGGCAAGGTCATTAAGGGTATGAACTCGGCGATGCTGATCTCGGGCGTACAGCCAAAGGACGGTGAACGTCCGGTCGAACCGATCCGCATCAAGAACATCGAGATCGTACCAGCGGCGTCCGCAAAATGATACAATCTTGAATTCATGCTCGCGTAGCTCAGTGGATAGAGTGCTTCCCTCCGAAGGAAGAAGTCGCAGGTTCGAATCCCGCCGCGAGTACCAATTTTAACCATTTAGTTTCAATAACTTAACAACAACTAAAAGACGGCATGAACGCCGTCTTTTTTGCTTCTGGTAGTCAGTTGGTAGTCAAATTTTCAGGCGGAAAGTTTTCCATGTCCTAACATCAATCTTTCCATAATCCCTGTTGCTTCTTTTTGTTGAGCTGGAATAACGTGTTGGTAGACTCTCAAGGTCATTGCGGGATCGCGGTGTCCCAGACGTTCCGAAACCACTTTTACCGGAACAAGTGCTTTTAGCAGCAGCGTTGCGCAAGTATGCCGAAGATCATAAAGCCGAATAACAGGAATTAACGCCTCTTTCAATCCATATTCGGCATTGGCCTTCGCTATCGCATCATTCGCTTTCTTGATGATCTTCTTGAAATGTCTTTGGTCCAGATTTCCATAAAGTGTGGGAGTTCCAATTTGGGTTGGAAAGATCAGATCCAGATCATCGTAAACATCAAGAATTGCCAATTTTTGCTCAAGCTGAATCCGTCGATGTGCTTTCAACACCTGAATTGCAAAATTTGAAAGATCAAGATTACGTCTGCTTGAGCCGTTTTTCGTTTGCTCAAACAGATAACCGCCGCCGTTCAGGTTTGTTATCAAAGCCCTTTGTATAGAAACCGTTTGAGCCTCAAAATCAATATCCTTCCATTGCAAACCGAGATATTCCTCAATCCTCATCCCAGTTTCAGCCGCGATAACAAAAGCCGCGTAATACCGATCCTCTTTTGCAAATTCAAGAAATACGGACAATTCGCTTTCCGTAAAACACTTCATTTCCTTGTGTTCGACTTTTGGCAGATTCACGAACTGGCAGGGATTCGATTTAAGCCGTCTTGTTCTAACCGCGTAAGAAAGTGCTTGATTTATGACTTTATGAACTTGCCTCACTGTATGAGAAGAAAGCCCTTTGTCCTTGATCTCGTTGTATCGTTTCTGGATCGTGTGAGTATCGAGATCGCAAATTCTCTTTTTGCCGATATATGACCTAAGATGATAGTTGGCCATTCTCTCATAGCCTTCAAAGGTCTTTTGGCTGATCCTATTTTTTGTTATCTCAAACCATTCGTCCAGCAGGTGATCTAACGGAATTTCAGCAGGTTCCAGAAACTCGCCGAGGTTTTTCTCATTCAGCTTTTTGGTTAGGTATTTATCAGCATCTTTTTTTGTTCCGGTGATAGTCTTGATAAAGTATTGCTTCTTTCCGGCCGCGTCGCGCCCAAGAAAGATCATCACCTTATACTTCCCGTTACCTTTCGAGATTATTTGCCCTGTTCGTCTTGTCACCGATCGTGCCATTCCTTTTAATTTGCCGAGCTGGCGCTATTCACCTGGCCTGCGAGTCCAGCGACTTCTTCTTTAACTTGAGAGCTGTTGCCGGAATCCGGAAACGTGTTTTCGCCCTCAATAAACCTCTCGATCGCCGAACGCGAAAAGCGCATCTGCCGCAATCCCAGACGTATGACCGGAAGTCCTTGCTTCCCTTGTGTCCGTTCATACAATCGAGCCAATCCGTAGGTCCGCTGGCGATCAGTACCAAGAAGTTCGCTGACCTCATCTACATTCATTAACTTTTTCATAAGCACCTCATATTTTCTTTTCTTTCGCAGCCCGCCGCTTATTTTTGCTTTGGAGCGTTGGGTATTAGAGCAATGAGTATGCCAATGATTTCTTTAGTAATATTGGGGATCCAGCGATTGGGTGGTCTGTTTCTGCACCACTTTCGGGTAAATGTGTTTTTTTGCACCAAAGGTAGTCTGTTTTTAGAAGACTTCTTTTCAGGGGCGCAGACATCAAAGGAAAATTCGTGAGACCAGACGAGTGTTGCTTTTCCTTATTTGACTAACAACCTTCGATTTCGGGAGCGTCTTCGACACTCAAGGGAGATACGCAAGAAGAGTTGATTTTTTAGCTGAAGGCATGACTTTTCGTTGTTTTGATTTTGAAGTAGCTAAAGTCAACATAGCCGGTCGATTTGATCTCCCGCTCTATATCGTCAAGATTGATATACTCCGAGCAAGTGCGGATACTTTTTTAGGAACTTGTCTTTGAGCGTGCTTTTGTCCGAACCATTCGGACCGGCAAACATCCTAAGTCTGGTGGGCTCATATCCTTCTGCGGGGATGAACGTGAGTTTTGTTCTTTTCGGAAGGCGAACCCACGGCTCCAAGTCTTTCACAACGGTCTTTGACCTCCCACCAGCTTCGATCTTCACGAGTTTGCCTTGCGATAAACTAGAACACTTCCGACCCGCAACGCCCGTTTGTACGCTGCGGGTGTCGCTGCTTTAGCAAGTTTAGGCAACTCCTCATCGATTTCCTTTATTGTAGCTTACCGCCTCGCATGACAGCGCCATTATACGTTCAAGCTTGGTCAGTTTGCAGACTAATGATCCGTTGATTGCGCGATCCACGATACTCGCCTGCTCCGTTTCCCATTTCGCTAATGAAGGGGCCATCGATAAGGAGGTCGATATGCGTAAGGATATAGTCTATTGCCGGATGCTTTCGCGCGATGAGTTGCTCGAGCGTATATCCCGAATAGACAGTGATGTGAATACCGTGGTTCCTCAACGTTAATACAAGCTCGGCAACAGATTCTGGTTGGTCGAACGGCTCGCCACCGAGGATCGTCACTCCGTCATGGGAGTCTCGTTTTGAAACTATCTCGGTAACAATTTCAGAAATTGAAATGATCCTTCCATCAGCCCGTTCGTGTGTGTCTCGGCTGTAGCAATTTTCGCATCGAATAGAACATCCGGAAACTTTCACAACACTTCGCCGACCGGGACCATCAACAGTTGAATTGTGATAGAGGTCGTAAAGCCAGATCGAAAAACCATCCGTATCGCGTCTGCTGATTTCGCGATCGGAAGGAAGTACCCGCAGAGTTCGTCGTGGGGTAGACGATGGCCGACCGCAATTTACGTTGATGTGAGACCCCAGATCTTCCTTAAGGTCATCAACCATAGCGGCAGGGACCTGCGATATTTCGATCGTTACACGGCCTGCATCGGGTTCGACCACAAATACCAGTTCCTTACTCATTGGATCCAACCTGCCTCTTTACCGTCGGTCGGACGAAAAACTCTTTGGTCTTTCGATCCGTTGTCGGTGATCCGAGAACCTGCTTCAATTGTTGAGCCGTCTTTTCGCACGCCGGACCTTGGATGCCATTGATCTTGGTCTCGCAAGTTCCCTTCTCAGTATCGATCGTAAATTCAATTTCAGCCATAATCGCTCCTTCAGAATCTGACTCGGATCTTGATCGTCTTGCCGATTCTCTCCTTGACGAGACTCCCGCCAAGCTTCTTCGCCATCTTTCGTGCCGCAGCTTCGTGATACTGATTCTGCAGACGGACGACGAAGTCTTTGCCGAGTCGATAATCGAGATCCATATCGTCGATGATCGCCACATAACCAGCAGAGGTTTTTCGAAAACCGATATCAGCGAGAAGGTGGTGGCTTTTAACATCTTTTCTACGGATGAGAATGTCCGCTGTTCGAGCATTCCGCTTGTCCCAGCCGTCGAGCGGCAGATCTTTCCCTTGAGTTACAGCCGTGAAGCCCAATTCCGACAATGCCTCTAACAGCAGATCTCCGTTCGCAAACGACTGCGATTCAAATGTCATATATTTGCTCATAAGGTCGAAAGCTCTCCTTACAACTCGTAGACTCGATCGCCGCGATTTCCGGCAATTCCGGAGCCATCGATCTTGCCCGCCGCTCCTTTTATATTGTTCCGCGCCCATTTACGGATCTCCTCGATCTTCTCGCTCATCATCTGGGCGGTAGGCGTTATGCTTTCGACCGCGTTGAGAATGTCTCTGGTCTCTGCAGAACGATCACCATCGATAAATGCTTCGAGCACTCCATCCTTCACGGCACCTTCGATCTCCGCACCGGAGAAGTCTCTGCTTTTATCGACAAGCTTTTCGAGATCGAATTGTTCAGAATTTAGCCCCCGCTTGTTCAGGTGAACCTTGAAGATCTCTGTCCGATCTTCAGAATCAGGCAGATCGACAAAATGTATATAGGAGAATCGGCCGATTCGGAATTGCTCGGACTCGAGCTCACGGACATCGTTGGCGGTCGCAAAGACGAGAACATCTTTATTGTCCTGCATCCAGTTGAGAAGGTAAGAGATCGTTCGGGCGGTTTCACCTCCGTCAGTCTTGTTCGACGACTTCATTCCCGATACGGCTTTCTCGAACTCGCTTATGCCGAGGATTCCCTTGATCGTTCCGGCGATGGACAATGCCCGCTTGATCGACATCGCGGACGAACCAATAACCCCGCCGCCCTCGCCCATAATCGAACCGAAGTCAAGATCGAGCAGTGCCCGATTTGTGATTGAGGACGCGACCCGTTTACAAAGATCCTTGCCGCATCCCGGCAGACCGACTAGGAGGATTCCTTTGCACGGTTCGACGTGTCTTGCTTTCGCTCTCGGGCTGAAAGTGTAAGCTGCACGTTCAAGGATCGCTCGAAGGGATTTGTAACCGCCTAGGTTGCTGGCTGGTTCTGGGTGAACATAGGTCAAAGAACCGCTGCCGCGAATGACATTCTTTTTCTCTTCTAGGATGACATTGATCGATTCGCGATTGAGGCCGTTACAGCTAATAACCGCTTTCGCGATCACATTACTGATCTCGCCTGCGGTCAGTCCCAAAAGCGATTGCAAAAGTGCGACCTGCGTATCCTTTTCAAGATCGATAGCGAGACCGCTGGACCGAAGATTTTCAAGCTGGAGTTCGATCGACTCTTCGATCTCGTTCTCCTTCGGAAGTTCAAGGTCGATCTGGGTGATCTCTTTTTCAAGGGTTTTGAGATCCGGGAAATTCGGACCGACGAAGAGTACCGTTGCTTTGGTGGATTTAAGCTTCCAGGCTATTTCGCGCAGACGCCGAACAAGCAGAGGATCTTCCTGCCCATAAGGTGAGATATACGGAGCATAGTCGCACAGCAGAAAAATACCTGTTTTCTGCTCGCCGATGAACCCAAGAACGCTTTCCGGGTCGTCCGAATCACCCACCGATGCGGGGGTCTGGAGAATGCCTTCTTTCGAGTCGAATACCTTTTGCAATCCTGCCGGACGGCTCCAGAAATAGAGGGGCTTTTCCTTGTGGCGGTCCTGAAATACGAGGTCGATAAGGGCTTCGCGGACGCGATCTTCCTCATAGGTGTTGATCGCGATTAGCGGATAGCGGGCTCGTATGCGAACGTCGAGTTCGCGCAGGAATCTCTCGATGCTTTTGGCATCGGATGTTTGATCGGTCATAAATTCTATTGAATGACTCAGATCTCCAGAGAGTCGATCTGTCCCTGATTGAGAATGCCACTCACAGCTCTGCCTTCCGCTCGTTTTTGCTCCTGGATGGGATCGGCGGTCACGGGAGTTGAAATTTTGCTCGCGGGAACAGACCTCGCAACAAGTTCCTGTGCATACGGACTTTGACCGGAACCAGCACGAGAATCCCAATATGGCGTCTCGCGATGATTCCTCTTCGCATCGAGCTTTTTCCTGAAGGCTCTTTCTGCGACGGGTCGCGATTTGTTCGAACAAACGACAACCCGGACAAGTGAGGTTCCCCGCCGCCCATACTCCGATATGCAGCTGTATCTTCCATCATCCTCTTCAACAAGGAAGATGTTGAAGACCTTATCGCTGTTCCTGGCAGGATTGTAGTAGTGAAGATACTCTGCTTCGACTATTCGAGATGGCATTGAATTAAAGCTCCAGCGCGGATAGTCGGTCTTCGTCCAGAAGCTTTCTGGACTGGACGGTTGTGGCCCGTAGGATGTCGTTGAGGGCTGTTCGCATCTCCTCCGGTGACCTCTCCTTTGCCTCACGACCAGAAGCATTTTCGAGTTTGCTCAAAACTTCCTCGAGCGATGTGTCGCCGGTAAAGTTCATCAGCTGGTACCACTCGCACATCTGCCTCGCTCGCTTTGCCAGAGATCCGGGAACGAACTTCGCATCCTTCATCCGATCCGCCATCTCGGTGGCAGCTTCGAACAATTTGGCTGTGATCTGGGCGAAACCTTCCTTTACCGGGGAAACTGCTTCGTCAGCTTCGCGGCGTGCCGCCTCGATCTTCATATTGCGGATGCGTTCCTTTACGTCACGCTCCCGTTGCGATTCCTCGACAGCGTCGTCAACCTTCAACTGCTCAATGCGGCGTTTCGCATCAAGCTCAAGTTCAAGATGTGTTCTCTCTGCATCAACTTTTTCTATTTCGAGCGCAAGCGTTCGTGTTAAGTTCCGCTCGGCGATCATCTCCGATCCGAGAACGATCACTTTCGGCTTCATCGTTATGACAAGGCCGTCGCGGATCATCTCGCGAGTAGGAACCATCCCGAGAGCCTGTGCGATAACGGCTTCGATAAACTGTTCTTTGTCGAATGGTTCCTCGGTCGTGGCCTGCAGCCTTTCTGCGGAATCGTTAGCCAGATCGTGAAAGCTGTCGGTCAGAAGCTCGACGATCTCGTCATACTTATCGAGAACCTCGGCCTTTGCTTTCGAAAGAGTTTCACAGGCATGAAAGTAGGACTGCTCGAACTGTTCGAAGGCGGTCCACGGGATCCATTTATAGTCACTGCTTCCCCAGACTGTTTCACAAAGCGTAAACCGGAATCCGAACTTGTTAAGTGCGTTATGAGCTTGAGACGCCCCCCGCATCAGCCTGTTTCGATAGACGTCCGGAAGCAATCCTGCTCTCGGCGGGCTTACCCGAACTGCCGTTTCCTCAGGGAGTGTCACGCCGAGCGTCTTCCATTCGAGTTGACGAACAAGACGGCCGAATCCCCGGCAGTCGATGTTCATGAATATCCCTTCGCTCTCCAGCTTGGAAAGATCGAACGGCAGGGACTCGACCTCACTAGACTCGATCCCCAACTCTACGGCCGCTCTTTCTTTCCTCTGATCGAGACGACTGAGAATATTTCGGGCGAGATCTGATGGCGAAGGAGTGGCAACGATTGGTGTAGTTTCAGACGACTCTGAAGCAACCGACACATCGTGCATTTGTGACGATGTTGGATGCGATTGTTTAGGCTCATCTGAATTTCTGTTACGACCAAAGATGTTCTGTAAAACTGAGGAAGCGAGGGAATCTTGATCGAGAATAGCAGGCGGATTGCTGATGCTTGAGTTTTGCTGCTGAATTTCCATGTTCACACTTCTTGCCATCCGCATCTTTTTTGACGGGGAAAGTATCAATTCAAAGAACAGATCTCACCATTGAACTTAGAAGCCAAAGGCCGCTCTAAGCTATCAGTCATCTTCTGTCAAGGCGTAGAAACCTGATTCGAGCCTGTCGATGATCGGCCCGAGATCGTCCCAGAGATGATCCGCGTTCGAGCTTGCAATAATGTTGCGTGCCTGTTTCTCATTAAGGGATTCGCGACTAAATAGACTGACGCCTACGAGGGCCGATAGAATGCAGACATCTGGTATTGAGCGATGTTCGTCGGCACAGTTGGAGCATTTTGTTGAAGTCATAGAGGAATTTAGGTTTATCTGGGATCACTCTTTTAGATCTGGAATCGGTGCATTAAGAATTGAGGTTCGTACTCGCGGCTTAGTTTTGGTCCCTATATCCGCGATTCATCCACGGTTTCGGGACTATTTGCGACATCCAGTCGGCGACAGTCGGAATACGGCCGCCGCAATCCTCCTTTATATGTTGTTCGCCGATAAGACGAACCGGCACTGCTCTACCATCGGAGTTAAGGATTGTGGTTCCGAAGACCCGCTCGGCTTCGAAGATGCCCTGCGAATGGTGCCGCAGGGCACGATGGCGAAAGTCCGCAAACGTCTCTTTTGTCGCATCGAACCAATCGTGGATCGCCTGGTAATCCTCGGTGCATCCGCCGAATTTTCGAACGCTGGATTCCGCGTGAAAGAATGTGTGTGACATTAGACCGTGGCCTCCCCGCTTGCTCCGAGTTCGGTGCGACGGTAGTGAACTTCGAAATTGTAAGTTCGTTTCGGAACATCGATATTGATCGTTCCGAAGCCGCCTTCGTTGTTATACCAATCGACACCGGTACCCGCGATAAGCTCGTAGGCCCAGGCCTCGAGTTCCTCGTCGATAATGTGCTCATTATCATTGAGGCCATCGATCGTGTGGACGCTTCCCTCATCGCCGGACCCGTCAAATTCGATAGAGACGTTTTCGGCTCCGACGAGCATAAGTTTATCGAGAATCTCTTTCGCCTGCTCCTCAGCTTTTGCGGCCGTCTGCGAGCGTTCTTCTTCTATTCTTTTTATAATGTCATTGAAATCCGTGTACTCCTTCATCGGTGTGTCTCCTTTGGTCTAAGTCTCAAGTCCCCGAAAAAATAGAAATAGTCGCAACCCCATAGCCGCCGTTTGTTCCTCACTTTGGTTCCCACAATAACTTTGGTCCGAGAGGATGCTTATCGACCCTCGGACGGCTCGGAACATTCCAACTGCCGCCTTTTGTTTCGTAGACAACTTTCCATCCGGCAGCGATCAGGCTTGTCCCAGGTTCGCTCCTTAGTGTATACGTTATCAGCCGCTTGTAGCCCAGCGCTTTTGCCGCCCTCCACGCAGCCGCGTAAAGTTTGGAAGCCGCACATTTTGTTTCGTCGGTACAGCAACGCGTAACTTCGGCGGTGTATCCGTTATCGAGAAAGCGGGACACCGGACGGCCGGCGGTTACGACGCCGACGACGTTTTTGCCGTCGTTTACGGCGACCCCGAACTTCCAACCTTTAGGCGGCAGGTGATGTCGGTGATTCTGTCGTATGAATCCGCAGGCTTCGTCAAAGTCGATCGGCTGCAATTCCAGGATCGAACGCGATTTCAAACCAGGCACTCGCTGAACGGCATCGGTTCGAAAGTGAGATCCCGTTCGATTCGAAGGCCATTCACATCTATTTCTTCCAATTCGCGAAGGCCAAAATATCCCCATTCACTTTCGAAACCGATCACATAGCCGAAAAAGAGAAAGTCGTCCCCATCCTGCTGGCCCTCCGTTACAAACCAGATCCATCCTGACGCCGCAAAGAGGAATGCCGCGTGGACGGTCGGATCTTTGGACTCCGCTTGAGAGCGCAGTTTCGGAAGAGTTTTTCTAAGCTCGTCGGTAAGAAGTCTGGACATGATACTTATTTCTTTTGTGAGATCGCTGATTTGATCTGGTCGGGCGTGCAGTAGAGAGAACGGCTCGTGCCGGTCTCAAGATCGAAGTAGCTCACAAACCTTCTTAACGATCTTGTTAGAAACATCTCTGACAGCATCTCAGCTATCTCGATGGCGACTCGTTGATTGATATTCAAGCTTTGCTCGCCGAGCCGGATACGGTCCGGACATGAGAGACGTTCAAGATCGCCGGATTTAACACTCTTCTCTGCATCGAGAAGATCCGGATGCACGATCGAAGGAGCCGGAAGCGAATGACACAGGCTCGTTCCAGTAAAATAGCGCTCCGGTTTCGATTTCCGAGTATTCGAGCCGAGAAGGACTTGTCCCGACGATCTGCTGTTGCCGCCGTCTATCCACCATAGTTCGGGAGCCTCCGAAGAACGGTAGCCGCTGTATTTATCGACAGCAAGATGAATATCGCGACGGGCGAGATGGTTATCGACGCAGCCGACGATAACGGTCATCGGGCGAAAGCCTCCGCTGAATACCCACAAGTGATGCTCGGCATCAAATAGCTCGTTTGCGTACTGGCATTCGAGTCCCCAGGCAAGAGTTATACGTTCCGCAAGAGTCTGAGCCTTGAACCGTCCGACTTCAGCGGCGCAGAAGTTGCTTCTCGGGATATTACCGCTCTCGACCACATCGGGATCGACTATCAGCATTTCGATAGGCTTGGCTTGCGACTCTTTAAGTTCAAACATCAGACGCGCGATGGCGGAGATCACAAAGGAACCCGTCCCGCCGGCACCGACGACGATGAAGCGCAGGCTGCGGTACTCCATCGGCATCACGATCGCGGCCTGCGAAAAACTCAGATCGATATTCTTCACGACATCATCTCCACAAGAGCATCTATCTCATTCAGATCGATGATCCCTTCCGGCATGTCACCGACCCATGCCGCCGGAATTGGAACAAGGTGATCGTAAACCCCGCACCGAAACCTTATTTTCGCTTTATCGTGGACGTCGATGAGGATCGCAAAGATGCGAAACTTGCCGAGTTCGTCCCGGTCGTCGGCACGGCTGAAATGAAGAGCTCCGGGCGGGTGAGTGTGCAGTTCGATACAGCATTCCGCGTATTCCGGCAGAGTGTCGTCCGCGATGGTCGATGCCCGTGTGTGACTTCGACCGGATGCTCGCCATTGCCATTCGGAAGCGTGTCCATCCCAATAGATCAGATAGACCTCTTCCTTGAAACTTGAGGATGTGTGGGCTTGCTGAGCGTGCCGAAGGATATCCCGCCAAAGAGACGCCGATATTCTCGGCCTTGTCCACGAGATACCGACCGGTATGTTCGGCAGACCCGAGATCTTTTGAGCGCTCAGCGGAAGACATACCGTGAATTCCTTCCGTTTCGCACGAACGAACAGGCCATTGCCGGCAAGAGCATATTCGAAAAATGCCGCCTCTATGGGCTCGTTTTCGCACGGGGCAATACGATGCCCGATCAGATCGGGAATTAAAATAAGCTTCGAGTTCATACAAGATATTTAAGACCTAAAAGCGGCTATTGTATCGCGTTTGCTCGACGATAGTTGCCCAAGCGTCCTCAACGGTACTTGACGACATGATCAGTTGAGGCGTCGGGAACTTCTTTATATTGTCCGCCGCCAGTTTTTCGAGCAGATCGCGAACGTCGTTTACTGTCTGGCATCTGCCCGTCGCGTGATCGCCGTTGAACGGAGCGTCGAAGATCAGTTTCCAGACGTCCGAAATAGTTGAAGGATGGGTTTCCGGAACCTCGTTCTTTCCGAAACAGATCTTTCCCCCGCCGATATTCGGCAAAGGAGCCACAGCCAGGCGACTATTCCGGGAGACCTTCGAACTCGGTGAAGCCCAGAGGTAGTAGTCCCTACCCTTTCCGAGCAGGACCAAGGTGGGCAAAGGAATGCTCAACATTTCCACGCGACTGCCGGGAAAGACTACCGTGATGTTTCGCACACCCGCGGGCAGATACGAAAGGATCGCATTCCCGTCCGCTGCCTCGCGATAGCGAAGGACCCGTCGATCTATCCATCCGGTATCCGTTTGGATGTCGCGAAAGGCCCGCGTCACTTGTACACTTGAGAGAGCCTTCAGAGCGAGCCGGTCTTCGCCGAATGTCTCCAACAAGTATTGCCCGGGCAGAAAATAGAGCGCCGCCGTCGCATCAGGTGGAACAGTGTGATTCCGCATTGATGAGTCCTCAACTGACCGATCTTGAGCCGGCAACTGTCTGACCAACAGGTGCGGTCCTGGGCTGACTAGCAGCCGCAGGCCGATAGCCGCCGTTCGCGGACCGTTCGTTCAGTTTCAACGGTCTCACATTACCGTTGCCGTTCTTCGCCGATGCGGCGTTTCCGTCATCATCCGGGTCGGAAACGAGACCGATGATGGCGGCGAGGCCGTATCGCCTTCCGTAGGTCATCGCGGAGCCGACACCTTGAGGGTCCGCTTTAGCCAAAGGCAGACAGAGCTTGCTTTGAATCCATTGACCCGATTCGTGTATGAGAAGCGTCTCGACGATAAGCGTATTTGCGGCGGGGCCGACACTATTGCCCTGAATCACACACAAGCCGTTCTTTGCAAGGGCTTCGCGGCAGCTCTCCCATACCGAGCTAAGGTCGGCATACCTCGAATTGTAATAACTATTGATCGAATCCCGCTTGACGGGTGTTATACCGGCCTGCACTACAAGAAGTGCCTTTACGAGATCACTGATATTTTCACTCTTTGTCATTGAGATCCTCTACTTTTGTCAGGATTAAGCGGAGATCGTCCGCCAACTTCCCGGTATTCCAGAAGTCGATAAGTGCCGACAGCATTTTTCTTGGATCTGCTTCGATCAGTTCATCAAGGGGCTTGAGCTTTTCGTAGGCCGCAAGCGCGTCGTTATATTCTTTGCTCAAGTCCTCGATCGTCTCGCGGTCGAACTGGAACCAGTCGGCCGGCTGGCAGCAGGAATTGTCGAGCCAGGGATTCCCGGTCGAATGGTCGATCAGCCTTAAGAGATGTCCCAAAAGATTGCCGTCCCTTTCCCAGACATTAGGATGGGGACTGGAGTTGATCGCCGGGAAGTCATCCGCCGACACCTGAAATCGGTAGTTGAGGAAGTCCCACGCGTCGTCGGGATAGTAGAAGACCACCGCGGCCGCATAGCTGATATGGATACTTTCAAAATCTATCTCCTCGCAGCAAAGCCCGATGTTCATCGGCCCGATGGCGAAGTTATCGAGTTCGTTGTCGGGATCGTCATACCAGTATTCGAGCAGTGGGAAGCACTTCTTGTTGACCATGTGGAACAACTCATTGATCCTTTCGCTGTATTTCTGGTAGTATCCGCGGGTGTAGAAGCTCGCTGTCGAACGCTCCCATTCCTTCGGGAACATCTCCCGGTATATTGCGTATTTCTGCTGCTCGGAAATGACGGCCGAGACATAATTGTGGGCCGCGATCGCGTTCTGGCTTCGTGCCTTGAATCTCAGATATTCGAGCGATCTCGACAACCGTTCGCCAAATCGCCCGGATAAAAAAGGACGACGAGTGAGAAGTACGGACATATCAAACGCGTTCGATCAAAAACCGGTCGGGATACGGACGGACGGACTCGCGGGCAGGCGAACAAAAGCGGCGAGATGTCTTTGCAGCATCTCTATCTCCATCTCGCCGATACGCAAAATCTCGTCCGCTCTTTTTATCTCCTCTGCACTCAGAAGATCCGCCGCATCCCTTCGCATAAACTCCTCCGCAAGAAGGATCGCCGGGTTGATCTGTTCGGTTTCCCGAGTGAGTATTTCGAGCGGGGACTCGCCGTTCATCGGAATCCCTTGGCTCCCGCACGTTTGACGATAGTGACGGTCAATTTACCGTCCTTCACGTCTCGGGTGATATTCGCGTTCTCGATCGAAGCAAAATGGGGTTGAAGGACGGTCTTTAACGTCTTATCGTCCTGGGCGAGAGCGGCATCAAGTTCGAACTCCTGTCCTTCTATCTTGATCGTCGCTTTTGCGTCTGTTACGGGTGCCGCATTTTCAGCGGGCTTTTCTTCATTTGCCATAGCTGTATACCTCGATTGGGTTATGCCGTGAAAAGGCCTCCCTGTTGACTCTGATCCGCCGTTGCCGGAATCGTTGAAGGTGTCGGTTGAGGGTCAGCCTTCGCGGGAGCCGCCGCGGTCTTACTAGATTTCGAAGCCGCTTTCGACTGCTTCTTCGCAGCAGGCTTTTCCTTCTTGATCTTCTCGGCTGCTCTTGCCGGCAGTTCGTTTCTGTATACCTCGAACGCCAGACCAAGTGTTGCCGAGATCTGAGAAAGAAAGTCTTCCGTGCTCACATCGACAATCGCAACCCGCGGCGTAAAATCGTGAGTCTTCATGCTCACAACGCATTTCCTTACGCCCTCCGTTCCGGGGAGAAGTTGAATAACCGCGGTCACCGTGCAGCTATCAAAATTGTAAGGCTCGTTTTCGGCGAGGACGATCGAATTTATCGGTGCGGACTCCCCGGTGTTCGAGGTGTCGTGCGCGACCTCATTCCCAAGAACTTCGCCCGAATCGCCGTTAGCCGTTGAATCCAGTGGGACCGGCAATTTTTCGTTGACAGGTACATCGACAGGTGACTTGCTCGCGGTTTGTTCAATTTCAGCAGTGACGAGCGTTGGCAATTCTCCGACATCGGAGGTCTGGCCCTCATTTTCGAGCCTATCGATTAGCGCTTCAATCTCTGCGTCATATTCCGGTACACATTCATCGGCATACGATGGCCGCTTTTCCTCAACCTGGTCACCCGCACTGACGACTCCGAGGCATTCATCCTTTGATAGTGTCGGTGCCGATGGTTCGGACTCCGCGTATTCGTCCGTAGGATAAGACTGGTCCGCGACCAGTGCGGAGACGGGAGATCTGGCGGGAGCAACTGCAATAGGTGGGCTTGTGACGGTTGGGGCCGTCTGGGTTTGAAAGCCGATCTCCTTCTCGACCTCGCGAAGCCTTTCGAGAAATTTACTTAGGAAGAGATTTCGAATATTCGCTTCTTCGTGAGCACGACATACATATTCCACTCCCTTCCACATCTCCAGCCCAAGCTGATGATTGGTCCGGCTGCTGTTCCGGAACCCATCGCTTATTCCTACTTCGCTTGCAAGTTCGCGCGCGGTGTAGATAAGCTGGTCGATCTTCTCCCGGTTGTCGAGAGGCACGAAGGATCCCCTATTCAGAATTTTCATATTGGTTGTTCACTCCACATTCTGCCTTCCGCTTATTTTCTTTGCCTTCAAACTCGAGCAAGAGCTTAGGTCGAAGGCTGCGAAAGTTATCGGCAGAATCGGCTATCGAGCAGGTATATAGGTGAGATTTCTGAACAGGAAGGATGAATTATATCCAAGTGCCTCTTAAATCAGTTTAAGAGTTCTGAACGGCGGTCGATTGACGCGCCATGCAGAAGAAAAAACTAGGCTTCGCCTCCTCGAGTCAGTAAGAATTTTGCGGAGAAAACACTGCCGATGTGATTTATCGGAGTTGAATATTGGACGCCGAAGGATTCTTCGGCCAGCGTATGCATAGACGCAATAAAGGGATCTTACGTCGCAACTGAATAAACCGGGCGATTCGACTCGGAGTAAGGATTACTGACAACTTTCTCCTTGTGCTTCTTAAGGATTCGCGAAATTGTCGAATGTGTGGTCCCCATCGAGCGGGCCGCACGACGCAGGTTTCCCCGGGATCTTTTGAGAGCATGTTCGATGAGGCTAGCTGCCGCCTTCACATAAGCACTGTCGAGATCGTCCGTATCCGCATCTAAAGTTACGGTGACAATATTCGGGCGGTTCATTTGAACGCTGTGCGATATGGCGGCATTGAAAACTTCCATTATGCTACGGTCGATCCCGGCGACCTGTAAAACAATATCCTCGGTGATTGCCGGTGAACCAGCGGCTTGCACCGCAAGCCTAGCCGCAAAGTTTTTGAGCTGCCGATAATTGCCTCTCCATTCGAGCAGTTCGACTGCTGCCAGCGCTTCCTCGTCGATCACAAAGGGTGCAGACCGTCCAACCGCTATACCCTCCTCGTTCAATTGGCGGATGAAAAGATCCCGTATCCGGTCTTTCTGGCACCGAAGCGGTATCGTTTCCAACTGCAGAATATTCAAGCGATCATATAGGTCCGCACGAAAGGCTCCGTCAAGCACCATCGAATACAAGTCTTTGGAAGTGGCAGAAATTATTCTTACATCGGTCTGCCGTTCTCTCGAGCCGCCAACGCGCCGGATCTGCTTTTCTTCGACTGCTTTGAGGAGTTTCGACTGAAGACTGATCGATAGCTCTGCTACCTCGTCAAGGAACAATGTTCCACCATCGGCGGTCTCGAATAAACCGGACTTTGCGGCATTCGCTCCTGTGAAAGCTCCCTTCTCGTACCCGAATAGCTCCGATTCAAGAAGTTCCGCGGTGAAACTCGCACAGTTAACGCCGACGAATTCCTTTCGAGATCTTGGGCTCTTCTGATGAAGCTGTTTCGCGATGGTCGTCTTTCCGGTGCCCCTTTCACCCGTTATGAGAACGTAATGCGGAACCTTTGAATAAAGATCTATCTTTTCTTCCAGGGTTGACGATCCTTTCGAAGAACTCCCGACAGTAAATTTGTGCAGCATAATAATACTCTCCCAAGTCGGGTTTTCGGCGCTCGAAAACCCGATCCTCATTCCGATATTTCAACCTACATAAGTTAAAACCCGAATTTGAGAGAGTGATTACGTTTTTGCTACAAATTTTTCTCGGTTTTTCAAAGTAACTCGTCTACATTTAAGTCCATAGCGTTGCAGTTTCCAACGTTTCGGGGACAGCCGAGAGACCTTGGACCGCATTTTCGGGAGGTTCGCATAGCCATTCCGACAGCTCCACTGGTTCCTCCTTAACAAGTTCACTGAAATCGCTCTGCAATTCAGACAAAAAGCTTAAATCGGTCGATTCAGCCGGATACAAGGCCAGGATCGGTTCAAGGTGGAGTCCGGGAGAATATTCCGGGAGAAAGAAGCGCTGCTTCCCGTGTTGTACGATATTAACGAGCCCCATCCCTCGAAGTTCGCGGATCTGTTCGAATGTCGAGGGGCAGACTTCCGTCATAAGCCGTCCCTGGAATCGCGTCGTTTTTATCTTGATATCACCCATGAGATTCACGGTATTGTTCTCGAGATCGATTACACGAAGTATTTCGGCAGCAGTCGCAGGAGTTTCCGAGCGAAGCCCGAAGTGCCGCCTTATATCATTGAGCCAGTCACCCGCGATATTCACTCCGACAAGACGCGTTCCATCGTCAGTAGTTGTTCTAACAATATTAAGAGCCTCGTGGCTAAGAGTCTTGAGATACTTCCAGATCGGAAGCAGTGCTCCGCTTAGGAGATGCACCGTCTTCTCTTCGAACGGCGGGATCTTTGCTTCTTCCTTAAGCCACCAGGCCTCAGCTTTTCCTTTCGCAACAACTCGGTATTTCTGATTCAGTTCGCTCTCGCGGATGTATGAAAGGTTTCGGCCCTCCGGTTTCGAGATCGAGAACATTTGATATCGTTCGCCGGTCTCCGGATCGGTATGGGATAAAGTTCGTCTGACCGCAACAAACAAACCGTCACGTCGATCCTGAAAGAATTGATGAACACTGCTCTCTGAAAGCTCGATATATCTCGCAGGCTTCGTGGCCACTTTCAGATTGAGCTTGTAATAGACCGTTCTGGCTCCTGTTAGAGCATCGGCGTGCATCACCTGCGGCGGTTCGGCGATCTCGACGGATATTGCTTTCAAGTCTTCCATGCCGTCATCGAGTTTTCCATTCTGCTTTAGGTATTCGATCGTCTCAAGAAATGTCGAATAGAAGTGATCGAATAGCGCATTTTGCCGATCCACTTCCAGAGATAGAAGCCGATTAAGGAATCTCGGGATGTTCGTCTTCTCGCTGTCGGGAACTTGCTCCACTCCATCCAATGTCTTTACCAGTCCCATATCTCTCAATGCCTGTTTCGGATCATCGATCCCCTCGATCTCAACACCTCGCATTATGCCGGTCAGGACTACATTCAAAGCCGAGCGTCCCTCTTTTGATTCGAGGTTGTATTTATCTAGATTTCCTGCCTTTTCGGCTTTCCGGTCGCCCTTGGTCAACGCTCCCATGTTCCCGAGCCGACGGGCGATCGTTGCCGAGAACCGCTTTTCGCCTCCGAGTTCGGTGAATACGAGGAGATAGACCGGCGGAGACATCTGGCCTGTGCGGTGGGTTCTCCCGAAGTCCTGGATCTGTTTATCCGCGGACCATTTCAGTTCGGCGGCGATGTGGAGTCGGCGTTGTTTATTTCCTACCTGCTCCCCGGCGTGAAGGCTGTCTCCGGTCGATGCGACCTCCGACATGATCGCGATCCGCTTGTCTCCGTTCTGGAACGCGTTCTTTTCATGGAGGTTGATCAGCTTCGACGGAACGCCGGCAAGCTGGCGGGGGCGATATTCGAGCGTGCCCGAAGTTGTTCGGATCAGACGCTTCTTCCGGCCCGTCATCTCCGCCACATTTTCCACGCCGAAATAATCCAAAAGCTGATCGAGCGGATGTTCGGGCACTTCGAGGACGGAGAGTTTATCGAGCAGTTCCGCTCTGAGTGCCAATGCTGCACGGCTTTCGACCTGATTGCCGGCAGCGTCGAGAACAGGGATATATTCGATGGTACCGGAGTATGGATTTGTTCGTTCCTGAAAGCAGGCGGTCGGGAAACATTGTGCGACCAAGCGGGTCAACGTCTCACGCGGGCTAAAATCCAAGGCGTCAATCGCCTCGTCCTGGTCAGCGGCCCGCTCTATCTGTTTCTTTGTTTGGCTTTCGCCGGTTCCCGTCAGGGACACAACGACGGACTGCCTGTTGCCAAGGGCCTCCTCGATCTCGCGGATAATTGTTGGAACCTTGAACGCTGTGATCAGATTCCTGAAACATCGTTGATGCTCTGCCCAAAACTGGTTTACGGCAAGGGCTCGTGTTGCCTTACCGGAGTTGGTCATATCCAGGGCCTTATGGATATTCCTAAATACTTCCTGCCAGCCCTGGGCCATGTTGTCGTACATCTGCCTTTGAGCGGGTGTGAGCCAGTGAGTTACTTCGCGGAACTCGACGGCAAGGCCAGACTTCGGATCGACTCCCATGCTTAGGTTGCCGCATAGATATCTCCCCATAGCTTTAAGATCGCGGCAGACCATCTCAAGAGCACCCACGCCGCCCGATTCGATCTCCTCGGCGAACTGCTCGAAGCCCGCTGGAAAGTTCGTGCCTTCTCCCCAAAGTCCGAGGCGAGACATATATGCAAGGTGCCGCACTTCTCCTGCCGAGGTGGCAGACGAATACACAACCCGATATTCGGGATATTTCTCCGGGTCCTGGATCTCAAGCACCGCCGCTCCGGTCTGGGTGGATTTGCCCCTATCATCCGCGAAGGCGTATTTGGCCTTGTGGCCCTCATCAAAAATCACCACTCCTTCGCTTCTAAGCCAGCGGGTTAGCTGATCGATGCGGCGTTTACCGGACTTAGAGCGGGCAATGAGAGAACGGTAAGTGCAGAACACAATGCCGTCGCCGATATCAATATCGCCGTCAGTCGGAAAGTCGTTGATCAGCTTTATAGGCGGTGTGAGACCGAGCCTAGCGAACTCGTCGGATACAGCTTCGATGAGATCGGCCTTTACCGAGAACCAGACCGCCCGTCGCCTGACTTGGAACCAGTTGTCGAGGATCATTCCGGCAAGTGCCGCGGTCTTTCCCGTGCCGGTTCCGTCGCCGATGCTGATCCCGGCGCGGGAACCGTTCGCAAGCCTCTGCCAGTGAGCCTGCCCGGCATAGATGATCCTCTCCATCTGCATTCCGGAAAGTCTGCCGCTTATGCAGAGTTCGGTCGGAAGATGAGGGCGATAGGTTATCGGCGGCGGTTCGACATTCGCAAGACCGGGCGGTTCGACGATCACACCCGGATGCGGTGAACCTCCGACAATAAATCGAGGCGCATACGCGATAACTTGGTTAGTGGTACCGGACTCGCTCGTTTCGAGAGGCATTGCGGCCGGCTCTGAAGCTGCTGAAAACGGCGCAGTTGTACCCACCGATTGCTGGTAACTTGATAACATTTCGTTTTAGTTGTTGAGTTGGCCTTTGCAGGGAAAGCTTTTGGTTCTCAATCTACGTCGTAGCCGATGAAGTTTTCGTCATTGATAAGCAGGTAATAGTAACCGTTGCCGCAGCCGGCATATTCGAGCGACAGGAAGCCTCGAAAATCTCCGGTCTCGGTATTGAGTTCGGTTTCGATCGATATATCGTATCCGGCGAACTTGGCCCAACGACCACCAATAATTATTCCCGCCGAGCGGTTACGGATAGACTCGCGAAGCCGCTCGATTTCGCGCGGGTACTTTTTTGCTATCCGGTTCAGCGAGATCACCTTTCCGTCGATATTGGTTCCGGTCGTTATATGGAGTTCGTACAGGGTCTTCGGGCGCCTCTCTTTATCCGCTTCCCAGGAATCCGGCTCAACCAGATCCTTTAGCCATGCCTCAAAGTCGGGAAGAGCGAGACAGTCGCGAATGAAATGATTCGTAAAGCTGGCCTCGCCCGCCATTCGTTTGTACTTCTCAATGAGCCGATAATCTTTTCTGAGCCTCTCTTCTCCGGTCGGCGGCTGTTTGAAGGGTATCAATCGTGTGTAACGGGCAAGCTCCGCTTCATTCACCCGGTATCCCTGACGGCGACTGCGCGACTTGAATCGACATAGGTCGCCGCTGTCCGATATAAAGAAGCGGTGTTTCTTGCCGCTCGTATCTATGGCGCTGACGATCGAGCCGTTTTTGACGGCTTCATGTAGTTGCTGGTAATTCATACTGGTTGATCTGGTCGCCTGAGATGGACATTGCCACTCCGGCTTATCGACTAGGATTTATAATTCGAGGATCAGGAATTTATTCAGGGTCGGGGTCGAACCTAAGCTGGCTGGCCAACGCCTTGTCGAAAGCGTCCTCGACAGACGACGCGGTGATGGATATTGGGCTGGCGACCACCGCTACCGTGTCTCGCTCTTCGTTTGACACCTTACGACCTATCAGGAGCGAGACCGCAACAGAAACCCCGTTCCGGTAGTATTCGCGGCCGGGCAGGTCAATGGCGACCGTTAAGTGAATATTTGGAAGCAGCGATCGCCAAAACCGTTTTCCGGTGATGCTTTTCAAAGAACCACCGTCCCCGAGGATAACCCCGAATCTTCCGCCTGGAGCGAGCCGCCTTAAGGCCGACTCGACATGACGAAACCCGAACTTGCTTTGGTTTCTCGCGATGCGTCCGCCGCTCGATGAGAATGGTGGATTGGCAAGGACCACGTTCGGGATCACATCCTCCGGCAGAAGATCGTCGATGAACTCTGCGTCGTGGCCGGTCGTACTAAGTCCGACAAGAGCCGCAAGCTCTCGTCTTCGCGGATCGATGTCGTTGCTTATGACAGTTGCACATGCCGACAAAGCCCAAACTGCGAGATTTCCAGTTCCGCATGACGGTTCGAGCACCGTATCCTTGTCACTGAGATTCAGAAGGTATGCCGCCAAATATGCAATTGATGCCGGGGTGGAGAATTGCTGATAAGTTATCTGGGCATCACTCCGCCACGATTGCGTCGGAAGCCTTTTTTGAAGAGGTTTGAGTATCGTAGAGCAGAAAGTGGAAGGTTCGTCCGATGACAGCGATTGTCTTCCGTACTTCTGCAGTATGAGGAAATTCAGTGCCGTCTCCGCGATCTCGTGGCAGAGATGCGGATCGCTCGAAAAGCTGTCGACTCCTGCCGCACTGCATAGATCCAACAGGTCGCGGTTGGTGATTTGTTTCTTTTCGTCATAAATAATGCCGGCGATCTGCTCGATCAAAGAAAGTGGTACGGTTTGAAAATCATTCATTGGACTGGTCTCGTGAGTGAATCTGCTTTCTGCCAGCCGCTTATTTTTGCTCACTCCCCCATATTCAAGATCTGCCCGGCTTGCTCCAGACATTCCGGGCTCAATTGCTCGAACTACTCCGCAACGGCCAGCGAGTTTAGTTGATGGCCCGAAAGCACTGCTTCGTCGATACCCTTAAGACGACCGTCCCAGGTCAAGATCCGAACATCGTCGTCGTAGGCAAATGATCGTTTATCCGCGTGGTGCAGCCGTATCAGCGAGGCAAGGGCCCGTGCTACATGAGGATTGATAAAACTGTCATTGTCGAATGCGATCTCTAAGGGCTTTCGGCGGGCGGTTTCGATTATCTCTCGATGCGATGCAGCAACTCCGCTGTTTCCGACAACGTATCTGTCCGGCAAGAACTTTTGTGCCGTTGCGGCCTTTAATGCACCTTCAGTAACCAGAACCGGTTTGTAGGAAGGTGAACACGGATCAGCGTGATGCAGGGGGGCACCCGGGCCGCAGCCGTTCTTTTGCTTCGCGGAAGACAGCCAGACGTACCGCCCGGACTTGTCGGGGATATACCGCATGAACCGGATCTGGCATGCACATATAAGCCCATCCAGCCCGACGAACGGTATCAGCATCAGATCGTCAAACGAATCATGCTCGCTCCATAGCCGAAGTCTTCCGTTCGCGTCTCTCCAGAATCCGGGAATGCCTTCAAAAGAGCGAATTCCATCCTTCGCCATCGAATCAACAAGGCGCTCAACCAATACCTGTCGCTCATTGACAAGTCTTGGCAGGCTGCCGTATAGAGATAGGTCTCGTATCCCTCTTTCAAACAAACCACCGCGCCCGTTCACGATAGTGTTATTTGAAGTTGCCGGAGATAACTCGATCAGCGTTCGATAGACGCGATCCCGGATCGCGAGTGTGGCCAGGGTTTCAGTTACGTTCTTTTTCTTCGCTTTTGGAAACCGTTTGAAGCGTCGTTCGAGATCGAACCCGTATCGGTACTTGTCCCGGTAATAGACGCCCCAACCGTATTGGCTAACGCGATCCGCATTCAGTGTGGACCGGGCGCAGAACAAAATAGTCTCCGTCGCGGTCGCGCTGCACCAATCAGGCTTCCCGCAAACACGGCACGGATATTTCTTCGAAACCCTTTTGAATCCGGTATCCGCCATCATGATCTCTTTCCAGCAAACCTTTGAACTGTCCGCAGCTTATTTCTACCGGTCAGCTCGCTGTTCCCGAGTTTGGCAATCTGGCCATCCGAAGAAAATGAGCAAAGAATTTGCTGAAATACTCTTTAGCGCTTTAGTCTGGATAAATTACTCATTCGATGTTAATATCGTATGCAGGTTTTATCCATCATGGAGAATATAGCGGCAAAAAAAGCGATCAAAATACTCCAGTCACACGGTGGAGCACTTCGCACATCCGATATTCTCGGTCTAGGTATTCATCCAAGAACCCTTTATGAGCTGCGGGACACTGGACGGATCACACAGATCACGCGCGGGGTGTATCAGCTTTCGGACGAACCGACAGCCGAGAATATCGAGCTGATCGCGGCTGCGATGCGAGTGCCCGATGGAGTCATCTGCCTTATCTCCGCCCTATCGTTCCACCGGATCACAAACGAGGTGCCGCATGAGGTGTATCTGGCTATTCCGAAAGGCAGGCAAAAACCGAGACTCGACTTTCCTCCGCTTCGCGTTTTTCGTTTTGAGCCGGAAGCATATTCATCCGGGGTCGAACAACATGCGATCGAGGGAACAAGTATAAAGGTCTACTCAATGGAGAAAACGGTAGCCGACTGCTTCAAGTTCCGGAACAGGATAGGACTCGACGTGGCTCTGGAAGCCCTGAGACTTTGCATCAGAAACAAGGGGTCAAGAAAGAAGATCCTCGAGTTCGCCCGCGTCTGCAGGGTAGAGCGAGTGATCCGTCCCTATCTTGAAGCAATACAATGACGAAAAAAGCCAACCTCGCGGCCTCTATTCACCAGCGCCTGCTCAATATTGCCCGGCGTGAGGATCGCACTTTGAACGAGCTGCTACAGTATTTCGCTATCGAGCGTTTTCTGTACCGGCTCTCCCGTACAGAGTACAGTCGGACCTTCGTGCTTAAGGGCGCTCAGATGATGAAGATCTGGGACGTGCCGGCCGGCCGGCCGACTATGGATATCGATCTCCTCGGTCAAACCGGCAATGACATCGACAATCTTCAAAAGATAATTCGCGAATGCTGTTCCGTTGACGTGGATGACGGGTGATTTTCGATCCCGAAACAGTTTCGGCTGAGATCATTCAAAAAGCGGGTAAATATCAAGGTGTCCGGGTGATGGCGAATGGACTGCTCGGAAAGATAAGACTGCGCCTTCAGATCGACGTAGGATTCGGGGATGCGATAGTTCCTGGCCCGATAGAAATCGAATTCCCGCAGCTGCTTGATCTCGGCCGGCCGGTGCTTCTCGGATATACACCCGAGAGTGCGATCGCGGAGAAATTTCACGCGATGGTCGTCCTCGATATGGTGAATACCAGGATGAAGGACTTTTACGATATATGGTTGCTCCTGACCACCCTCGATCTCGACAAAGCTGTTCTGAGCGAAGCGATAAGGCGTACATTCGAACGGCGCGACACGCCGTTGCCTGATGAAATGCCTGTGGCTCTGACGGATGCGTTCACTGATGATTCGACCAAGAAGCTCCAGTGGCGCGCCTTTCTCAGAAAGAACCGGCTCGATGCCGAGCTTGAATTAGCAACGGTCGCTAATATCATACGCGAGAACCTTATGCCGCTGATCGGAAAGTAATTTAAAAGAAGTACGAAGCGCGAGCGAGACCTATTCGATACAAATTATGGAATTTCCCCTGGACATACGCCACTGCATGAGGGACTGCATTCTCAGCATCTTCTGGGCGAAGAAGGACATTGATGCCTTTTTTGTTGATCATGAATGTTCGAAAGAAGATCTCAAATGCATCAAGGGTTACGACGATCCCGAGAAAGGACTAAATAGGGCGAAGATGGTGGACGCCGTCATTGGCAGCTTGCATAACCGTCCGGACCACGGTATCAGGCAGTTTCGCTCGATGCTGCACTCGCTTGTCAATTGGAGTGAATTTAATCCTTACTATTTCGAGAAGATAAAGAAACTGGACCGGGCGGCAGCTGATAGAGCCCTAGCCCACCTAAGGCAACTGGTCGAGATCAGGGATTCCAAGATCAAGCAGGAGCGGGATGCGAGAATAAAAGCCGAGGAAGAAAAGCAGAAACCGAAGAACACTCTTGAAGAGCTGCGAAATAGATTCCTGCAACTGACGACCGAAAATTCCTCCACTGCGGCAAAGCAAAAACGAGGTTACGAACTGGAATCCATTCTGATCGAACTCGCCAGGCTTTCCAATCTCTCCGTTACCGAATCGTTTCGGAATAGTGGTGAACAAATAGACGGAGCCTTTAAGTTCGAAGGAGAAAACTACCTGCTCGAAGCCAAATGGCAGAACAGGGAGATGAATAACGAATCGCTTTTCCAGTTTGCTGGAAAAACCGAGGGAAAGATGTACGGGCGTGGTGTTTTCGTCTCGATCAACGGATTTAGTAAAGATGCGGTAGATCTCCTTATTCTTGGGAAAGCACTAAAGACAATTCTTGTCGATGGTGAGGATCTCATTCACGTTCTGGAAGGCAGCATAACTTTCTCTGAAATGGTAGATAAAAAGGTTTCCGCGGCCCAAAGCTCAGGCAAGATCTATGTACATCCGGTCACCGGAAAGTCGAAGATCTGATAGATTTGCGGTTCGGTTGCTTTCGCCGGTGGAAAATGACATTTCTTACCTACAAATGTCATGTTCCACCGGCGCAGAAGGAAATGGAATATCTGGAACACATTGCGAAATAGCGAAACGATTGCCGCATGGCAACTTTTAGTATTTCGGTTTCATCTCTTCAAGCCTGCGATCCATATCCCGGAAGAATCCCGTCACGACCGTTGAGATCATCCTGAGACGTGCTGCCTCGGTCGCCGCTGACTGGTTTATTGAAGCAGCTTCGACACGCCCCTCGAAATTGAGCTGATTCGCCGACCGTTCGATATCTGCCGATCGCCGAATTCCCGAGAGCTGAATATCCGCACCGTGACGACTGCTTTGCGCAGCGATCCCGCTCCCCTGGTTTATGGCCCCGATATTGGAGGACGCCTGCGACTCGAGCGCCTTATTCATATCGGTCTGATAGGTGTTGGACGCCTCGACCTTTTGATCCGCGATATTTTGAGTATTTCTGTTCTGCAGCGCCGCAGTGTCGAACGTTGTATCGTTCATGCGCTTATTGGCCTGCTGCAATACATGCTGATCGTTGACCCAGTCGTACAATTCGACGCCTTTGCGGATCGGAACGGTTGTGCCAGCGATGGACGTTCCTGCCGGGATCGCCTCGTATTTCATCATCCCAAAATTCTTTAACATATCCTGGGATCTGAGGCTGGTCTCTTTCGTCGCATCGAATATGCGGCCGGTCTGCGAGCCCTGCGCCTCCGCCTTCATCCCGGTGATCTCGCGACGTGTAGCCGCAGAGCTGCTCGCGATTCCGAAGTTCTTGTTGGCCTCCGCAAGCAACGTCTGCGTCACCTGGTTGGCGCGAATTTGGCCGAGGCTGGTGACGAGACCTGCTTCGACGCCAGCCGTGCCTGAGACAATTCTTGCCTCTACCGATTTGTTGGCGGACTCAAGGGCCTTTCTCGCCGCCGTCTGCTCCGCATTGTATATGCCCTGGATCTGGGTACTCTCAGCCTGACGGTGAAGTGCCGCTCCGGCAACGAGCCCGTATGTTTCGAGAGCCGTTCCCAGCGACGAGAGCATCCATCCCATCGACACCTGCGATACTCCTTCATAGACCTGCCCACGAAGGACGCGATAGCTCAGCCACGGAACGAGGATGAAACAGAGGCTTGAAACGAAAAATAACGACGTAACGATCAAGGCACTTGATGCCGGATCGTAGTTGTTGTTGGTGATTATCTGTGCGGTCGTCGGATCGAGAGAATATACAGCTTCTCCGTTGTAGATCGATAGTGCCAGAAGACCAATGCTGTAGCACATATAGAGCGTTACCGCCTTAACCATCGGGAATGCCAATGCAAACGTAGCGGTACCCCAACAGAATGGATAGAACATTTGACCCGCGAACTTCTCATCGAAGCCGAACGCGGAAAGAACAGGTGCAGCAAGCTTCAATCCGATAAGGATGAACAACCCCGCGACTGCGAGGAATATCCCGCCGAATTTTATGACGTTCTGTCCGATCACCATGAAGGTGAACATTCGCGGCATGTCCCATCCCAAGATATTCATCTCGCTCGTGATGTCTTTTACGGTCGAGCTCTTGTCGGTGATGATCCCGACTAGCCCCGGCTGGCCGTTCGGCAGCCGCTCTGCCAACAACTCGTCCGGATCCTCTACCGCGAAGTTACTCCGTACATACTGCTTCATCTTTTCGTCGAATTCGGCTACCAGAGAACTGTTATAACCGCGAATCGGCCGCGCGAAAAACTTCCCAGCAACGGTAAGTCCATCAATGATGAATGGGCTCGCTCCAATGACCACCATAAAGACGATCGTTCTTATCCCCCATGCAACAAGCTGCTCAGGTCCGAGACCCCGATTGTCATGGAATCTCCTGATGAACGCTATGATCAGCACAAAGCTCGCGATGATCCACGCCAGGAACATCAGGATCGGCATCATGGGCCGGATGATCGTGTCGAGCACCGACCGGAACAGCCACTCCTGCCCCGTCCTCATCATGTTCGTGATCTGGTCGCTGAAATTCGGCGCCGCAGGCTTCGGCGGGATCACCTGAACAGGCGGTGGTGTCGCCGTTGGATTCGTCGGGTATTGATTCTCGAACTGCTGCAGTACAGGCGCTGGACTGCCATCCAGCGGCGGCATGAACGGCGAATCCGGATTTACACTCAAGATAAGATCGTTCGCGGTGACGGGTTGGCCGTTCATAGTCCCGATCGGTGTTTGCCCTTCAACTCTTGGCGGGCGAGGACGAGGCGGTCGTTGCCCGGCCGCCGTCGTCGTAAAGAGGCAGGCCAAGAGGAGGGGCGTCAGGCAGAGTGCGAGCACGGCTGCAGTACCGTGCGATATTCTTTTGAATTTCATTGTCTTGCGTATCCTTGCTTGGTGAGCGCTCCCTGTGGAGCGGTACTTTATTCGGGCCTCACGGTAACTTTTTTTGATTGCCGGTTTCACGGAAGGGGACTTTGATAGACGTCGTCGTTCCAGATCTCGTATTGTTCGAGTTCGCGCAGGAAGTCGTCGGAGGCCCGGGTGATGCCTGTCATCATCTCCGAGGTGCGATGGATCTCCTTGCCGAACTCGGTCATTTGTTCCATCTTTAAGCCGTAGGCGACGAACTTTGCCTGGATCTTCGCTTCGAGCTCTCGAAGCTGGCCTTCAACGGTGGTGATGCGGAGGTTCACGGCAAGCATCTGGTCGATCAGCGATTGAACCCCGTCCTGATTGGCGTCGGGGTTAACGGAAATCGCTCTGGTTTGGTCCGCGATCTTTTCGCGCTCCTCGTAGAGTTTTGCGAGATCGAGCAAGATGTTCTCCCGGTCAAACAGCATTCGCTCCAGTTCCGAATCGAGTTTCGCGAGGCGTTCGAGATTGGCCATCTCCGCGTCGGCAGTCCGCCCGATGGAAAAGCGCAGGAAATCGTCCAGGTCGCGCTTATTAGCATCCAGGTTGAAGATCCCGCTTTTGAGTCTTCGGGCGATATTGACTACTGAATGTATCTGGCTGGTTATCGTCGCCTCGATCCGTTTCTTTAGCTCGAAAGTGCCCCGGATAAGCCGGCCGAGCGTTGCATAGGTGGTGATCAGCTGCTTGTGGCGCATGATCTGCTCATCGACCTTGTCGAGGATGCCGCGAAGGTTGGTCACGCTTTCGACCATCTTTTCGTATTGCTTAACGGCATTTTCGTACATCGAGATGTAGTGGTTGATGGTCTCAACCCAGCGGGCGGCTTCTTCGATCCTTTTTTCGACCTGTAGGACATACTGGGAGGGGTCGAAGACCGTCCATTGGGCCTGAGCCGGGCGCACATCCAGACCGATCAGAATCGAAGAAAGAATGAGGCTTAATATGAGTTCGCGTAGAAAGCTTTTGTATTTGTTCATGACCGGTTCATTCCTCCCGTTAGATCCTGAATGTCGGCATCCGACAGAGACGTAAGGCCAATCGATGTGAGCCCCTGCGGATATTTGTCGGCGAGCCAAGTGACGATTACGTCGAGCGGAAGATCGGGACGGAGGCTTTCGACGAGACGCCGAGCATTCGCTTCGTTTGTGTCGTTGGTGTTTGCCCAGAGCATCGCGGGCGAGAGATGGATCTCCGCCATTTGGACGATCTTGTCCACGCCGCTACCTATCACGAACACCCATTGGGTGAAGCGTCCGTACTGGTTTCTGATCCCGCGTATTGCAGAGATAGTCTCGGGAGCCAACTCGCAGTCGTCGGCAAGCCGTTCGAAACCGCCTATCTGTTTACCGACCATCTTCACACCGGAGTTCTTCACAAGATCGATACCGGTGATATTCGGCTGCTCGGCAGTTCCTGTGAAGTGCTCGTAAGCTTGCGAGAAAAGAACGGTAACGAGTCCTTCCTTGCGGCCTGTGACAGTAGCTTCGGCAATTAGCTCCTGGATCGCGGGAAAATGCCGGTTGATCTCACGCATCTCGTCGCAAAGAAAGAGGATCGGTGTCTTTTGGTTTTGAGAATTCTCCTCGCCGATCTCCTGCATGATCTGGGCCGAGATGCGAAAGCCGACACTTTCACGGATCTTCTCGTCGAGACTGCTGATGCCGGATAGTTCAAATACATCGAACATCGACGCCTCGTCGTATGCGGGGTGCGTAGGCGCGTTTAGCCAGAGATCCTTTCTGTGGATGTTGAGTTTCAGATAGAGCTCATTGGCTTGCCGCTCTTCACCCGCCTTCCAGTGATAGCTTTTCAGGATGTCGAGGAAATGTCCGAGCGTCGGCTGAAACTTCGGACGGCCGTAACCGTTTCTCGCAAGAGCCATTTTGTAGACCTCGTCGATCACGGTCGATGCGATGGCACTTGTAATCGCGTCCGTTTTCGGCGTTTTGCTTAGGATCAGAATGTCGGTGAGCACCATTGCGAGTTGCCTTTTAGAAGGCGGCACACCGTTTTCGATCCCCGGATAGTTCCAGATGTTTATCGGCTTAGGATCTTTCTCCGTGAACTCGATATGCCGTCCGCCGAATAGACGACAAATGGGTTTGAAGGAATGCCGGTAATCCATAACTCGCACTTTCACGTTCCCGCGATGCGCCCGGATGTCGGTGATCAGCATCGACGCGAGAAACGACTTTCCCTCTCCGGATGCTGCGGTAACGATCACGGTCGGCGATTTTATGAGAGCCCGGTCGTAAAGATCGAGGCCGAACATCTGGCCATTGGGCGTTGTGAAAATGCTGTGTGGACGTTTGCTGCCTCGCCAGCTCGTTTCGGTCGGGACGAACACGATCACGGAATCGGCGGTTTCCGTTAACTCCTGACCGGTTCGTTTTAGAGAAAGTTCTCCGGAAAGCATTCTCGGATAAAGGGCACGCTGACGAACCGCATCTTCTCGAACCGCATCGGCCCCGATCTTCTTTCGGATCGCGGAGACGACAGCATCGCAGCGGTCGTCCAGCACTTCCAGTTGGCGATGCGATTCCTTTGCCCCCTTCGATCTCTCGGCAAAGACGATCACGTTCATCCGAAGGCGGCAGATCTCCTCGTTGTCCGCTTCCACCTGTTCGAGAAGGTTTTCGAGATCGGATTTGATAACTACGGCGTCTTTCTTAAGATTGCGGAATCCGAGCCAAGTGTTTCGGCTGCCCTCGATGCGGTCGATCCGTTTCTGAAGGTCTTTCTTCGCCGCCTGTTTCTCGTTGATCATCAGATCGACAACGATCTCGTGCGGGAAACAAAGATTTCTTGTTGCGGTGAGGTAACGCATCACATCCGCGGTGACGAAACCGTTGGGCAGGCTCTTGAGGCTAACGAGGCTTGCGGGAGTACCGTTGTGCCGGACAAACTGCTGGCGTGTGCTCTCCAGATTCGTGCTGCACAGATACCGCCGTATATCGGTGAACCTGGAATTCGAAAGGACGGGTGCGGACATGTGCTCACGGCGATGACTTATGAAAAGCGCCTCGAAGACCTCCGATCGGGTCATCTCCCGCAACTGAAGCCCCTTGGGGAAGTTGGCTTCAAAGGACTGAAACACGCGGAGTGTTTTTGATCGGCAAGCAGCTTCGACCCGCATCTCTCGCTCCACCGCCAATTCACCAACGCTATTTCTGATCCGCAAAATAGGGACGCGCAAAAAATAAGCGATCCCGTTCTCCTTCGCGTCCCGGAGGAGCGAAGGAAGGAATGACGAAAGCACTCCTTTATCGCCCGGATCTTTGACCGGCACACGGATCCAGACCGTCGCTGTCTGGCGCATAACGCACCCTGAGCGGATCGCTTCCTCATGGAGTGAAAGATTGGTCGCGTGAAGGACGCCTGCGATCGGGTCGGATGCCCCCTCATCGCGCGACTGCAGGTGATCCCGAAGGACCTCTCCCGTATCGGGAGAGTTGATAAAACGGAACTGTATGATCGTGTTCGGCGGTTTATCGAACTTGAGGATCGTTTTCAGATCCTCGATCCGCTGCTCGGTAAGTCTTCCGTCGTCGTACAGGGTATTCGCGGGTTCGAATAGAAATGCTTTTCCGAAACTCCCGTCACGGTAGCGAATGATATTGCCTTCGAGACCGAGTATCTCGGTCGGCAGCAATCTTCCCGATTCCCCCATTGTGTCGAGCGTGACATCACTTTGGATCACGGGTGCCACATCCTTTACGACGCTCCGATGAAGATTAAACTCCGGAAAAACACGGCGGCCAATGACAAGGCCTATACCGGCAAACAGAAAGCTTCCGAAAAGACTCGCCGCGATATATGCGAATGGTAGATTTGCTGTATCCATTTATTTTTCCTTTATCGTGATCTGCTCTTTGTAATCGCGAATCCAATCCGACGTCCTCAGTTCCGAACTAAGCGGAGCGCGAAATGAGGCCCATCTATCCGCAATGCAATTAAATTTCTGTGAAAGCCAGCATTCGGGTTTGCTGAGACGCAGATAATTGAAGGTCCCAAGCAAGACCAGGAACGTGAACAGCCCAATCGGAAAGCCAAGCGGCACATATCCGATCCAAAGTCCGAAGACAAACGGCGTGAGATATGCGATAGCCGTGGGAACGAGTATGTACTTCCAGTCGGTTGAGTAGACCCCGAACCGCTTTAGTCCGCGAAATACATTCGGCCTTGTTGCTCGTCGTCTCATTTGCGTCTCCTCCTAGAAGTTGGTGTCGATGCTTACTGCACGACCCTGCGCAAGCTGCCAGAAGACGGCGACGATGGTCCCGAAAGCAAACGAAAGCAGCGACCCGAAAGCCTGGTTGCCCCATTCTTTGCCCGTGAGTTTGTTGTAGATGGCCCATGCGATCCCGACCGCACCTAGGCAAAACAAAATGATCGCCATCAGCTTCAAAGCCTCACGGATGATGTTGGAGAGATTGCTTGCATCGCCGGTGAAGATCGGCCCCTGGGCAAATAGGATGTTGGTGAAAAGCACAACCGCTGCGAGTGGAGCGAGCGATGTCGTTAAGGTTCGTATTGTCTTCAAAAGTTTTTTCATTCTGTCCTCGCTAAAAAAAGTAGTGACGTTTCTCTCAACTTCGCTCGAAAAACCGTCAACGGTTTTGCTCGCTTTGCAAAGCGTGTGCCGCGTCACGAGGGAGGCGGCTGGCACGTTCATTGCGAACAGCACCGCTTATGCGAAAACGAAACTCCACTGCTGCCGCTCTATTGCTTCTCAGTTTTCTCTTGATTTCTTCATCGGTACTCGGGCAACCGCGACTGGCGATCACGCGAACCGCGCTGTCTAGAATGAGCGTCCTGTTGCGCGCCGAGTTCTTTGAAAAAGAGATTGCTGACATCGCTCGGCGAGAGCGTGTCGATCCGCTGCTCCTTTGGGTGATCGCATACAATGAAACACGGTTCAGACCGTGGTTGACGAGCCCGAAAAACGCTCAAGGGTTGATGCAGTTCATGCCGGCAACAGCTGCAAGATTCGGTTTGGCCGATCCGTATGAACCTGCTTCGTCGCTACTGGCGGCAGCCCGTTATGTGAAGTATCTGAGTGGGCTGTTTGATGGAAGGTTGGACTCGATCCTTGCCGCATATAACGCCGGTGAAGGGACGGTTTCGGCCTATTTTTACGGGAGGAGCATTCGCGCCAGCGGCAAGCTGATAAACCCATCGGCACGGCGAACGATTGGTGGTGTCCCGCCATACCGTGAAACGATCAACTATGTCTCACAAGGTTTGAGGATCTATCGGTGGCTGGAGGCTAAGGGGAAATTTCCGCTGAATTCGAAGAATGCCGAGCTTTACGCGACAAACCGACATGGATCAGTTGAGCAGGACGCCCCGGAAGGAAGCGATCCCCGAAATACAACCGCGATGATCGTGCTCTATGATCCTCGCACCGGAAGCCGTTTTCACGTCGATGGAAAACGAATAGATGATATGCGGCAGATCGGTGAAGACGGACCTGTGGTCATCTCGCCTGACGTTCGGGGTATCCCTGCGCAAACGGCAAGATCGACCTTCGCCGGCATTCCTATCCGGAAACAATGACTGGTTTAATTCTGCAGCGCTTTTCTGCACCACCGGTTCGGTTTTGCTCCAAACCAAAGAGAAGTGCCTTCGGGGCACAGAAAAAACGTGGATTTGGTGCTGGCATCGATCTTGCGAATAGGCCGTGAACGGAAGCGCGGGAAGAGGCCCGCACAAGTAACGATGAAAGAAGTCATAATAGAAACAAAAACGATCGAAACAGCACTGGGATCCCCGGTCTACCTGAGCCGCGACCCGGAAGACGTGGTCACGATCTCATCGCTCTTTAAGGCAGTGTGGGTTCTTCTTGTAATTCTCGCCTTAAGCATCGGAATAAACATCTACCTATCTTTACGAAAAGCGGATCGGATCGTGGTGGATAGAACTTCAGGGCGAGTCGTGGAACTGAACAACCGCGACTACGGTTCGACCGAGACCGTCAGCATCTCGCCGGACATCCCGACAACTACTGACAAGAAGTATCTGGTCAAGGAGTTCTTGACTGCCCTCTACGAAGTCGAACAATCGACACGCGAAGCACAGGTCAACAAGCTGCTGCGGATGCTCGATCCCGATCTTTCGATCGCGATGGCGACCCGTTTAAAACAGAACGGCGTGCTCGCGGCCGAGAAGACGGAAAGCGTCAACTCCTCATGGGAGTTGCAGGACCTCACGGTCGACGAGAACGATCCGTATGTTCTGCGGGCGATTGGCGTCAGAAAGGTCCGCCGTAAGGCCGCCGGTCAGGATGTCGAGGAATCCGTCCAGCTAAAGGCCAAGTTCCTCCTTAAAGACACTTCTTCAACGCCTGTAAGAAACGATAACAATCTGCGAACGGGATTTACGATCCTGCGGTTTAGGGTTGAGCCGGTCAACATCAAGTCCGTCTCACCTATCGCTCTCATAGCAGACGATGCGGGACAAGAGACCGCAGCCGCGCCACCCGCAAATACCACCCGAGACAAGTAATTCACCAAAAGAGGAATCCATGCCTATCAATTTTATGAATACACAATTATCGAGACTCGCGATCTCAACACTACTTTCGATCCTCATGTTTTTCTGCTGGTCGGAAACGAATGCACAGTCAAGGCCGAATGTTGGCAATCTGAAGATAACGAGAAAGCTCAAATCAAGGACTCCTTCGAAGCCGGCCGCTGCAAGCCCTGCGAAACCGCTCCCGTCTCCGCAGGCGGCACCGGTCGAGATCGTCAACCTAGCCCAGCCCGATTACCTGTCGGGTGAGGCCAGCGTGACGGTAAATCCCAAACAGCCGACAGTGATCCGTCTAGGCCTGGCACAGAATGCGGTGTCGATTGTCGAGTTTCCTGCCTCTGACGGCATTTATTACATCCATGAGGGAAACCCGAAACTCGCTTCCGTCTTTCAATCGCCGACAAAAGAGACCGACAGGTCGATCACCGTCTATCCCGGAGAATCGTTCCTGCCGTCAAGGGACGGCACTACCGCCGCCGCGATAAGCCTCCAAATGCGATCCGGTTTAGTTCTCATCCTCGAATTCGTGCCCGTCGCGAATCTAAAGAAAAATGCACATCGCTGCGTCATCACATACGACCGAGAGGCCGTGATCGCGGCACGAAAGACCGCGGGCCTCGCTTATGATCTCGGCAGTGATAATCCCGCTTCTGCCCCTCTGAATTCCCGAGCGGTTTCAAAACTGGTGGGTTCCAGTCCTGTCCCTCCATCGGAGAAACTCCCGGAAGTGAAACCTCCTGATGAATATCCTATCCAATCCGCTTACACGATCCTGAATCGTGCGGGCAGAACGGGCGAAAAGAAGAAAGAGGGGCGACGGATAACCGACTCCGAGATCTCAACCATCGCCAACAAGAAACTCGCCGAGGCTCTTCGCGATCCAAAGAAGCATTTCGCCTCGTGGACGAAGCCGCAATCCGGGCTTGAGCTCGGAATATCCAAGATCACAGAACTCGACTCGGATACTCGGCTTGTAATCGCGGCCGTACGCAACACAACCGCGTCGAATCTGAGACTCGTATCCGGTGCGCCCGAACTTCAGGTACAGACAGCAGATTCTAACGGGAACAATATCCAGACCTCGCGGCTCGAAATTCAATATATTGAATCGACAACACTCGAAGGTCTGGTCCAGCCGGGATCGACAGTGTATTACGCACTCGTCTATAAAGCTCCGATCCTCGGAACGAATCAGAGCGTCCGCATTCTCGCGGCTCATCGCGAAGCGGCGGATGCTCCGCTGATCACAACCCTTGGCGATCGCAACACAAAGGAGTAAGAGACTCATGGAATCTAACACACAGATCTCAAACGATGTTCCGACCGCCCTTCCGGGTTTCGAGAATGAGGATGCCCGCGAAAAGCTGCTTATGGAAAGCGCGGAGGAAAGTGCCGCTGATCAACCAGATATAAACGAGGGAGAGGACGAGCCTTTAGAGGAAAAAGGCAACCCGAAGAAACGCGGATGGCGGGTGATGCGAATTATCGCCGGGTTCGCGGTGTTTGTAGGGATTCTTGTATTCGCCGTTTCCTGGTTTTTCGAGATTGGATGGTTCGCCAAGCCCCAAGCTCAGGCGGTGAACCGGAGCGGGCAGAAGGAAGGCCCCGCATCACTCGTTACGGAAGACGAGAAGCTGAAAATGGCTCTCAGCATGGTCTCCGGGAACGATCCAAAGACTAATGGGACACCAGGCGTCGGGATAGAACCTGAAGCTACAACTCCTACCATCGGTTCATCCGTACCGGCGATCTACCCGCTCGGTTTGGGGCAGGATAGCCGAGCAAAGACACCTGGATCTGCGGCGGCCGACCCGTCATATGAATTGCCGGCTCCAGTAGGTACTCCCGGTCCAAAGACAAATGCATTTACTCCGGCAAAGAGCGAACCGCAGTCTATGACCGCAACAGTCTCTGCGGCCAACGCTTCGACCGAACCGCCCGGACGGTCGCTTTTCTTTGGAGTAGCGAGAAAGTCACCTGCCCCGAGTATTGCCGTATCGGGCGTAACGACACCGAGCCAGCCAGTTTCAGCAGGCTTCGCACCGCGTAAATGCATTCCTTTTGGAACACTTCTGCCGATCCGTCTCGTCGGATCGATCTACACGCTCCGAAATTCAAGCGGACTCGTCCGAATGGAATTGACGCGCTCTGTTGAAGGAGAAGGTTACTCATATCCGGCTGGAACTACCGTGATCGGCAATGTTCGCGGCGGTGAATCGACGAGAGCGTTCGTCACGATCGTCGGGCTTATAGATCCGGTCTCGGGCGAACTCGTTAAATTCGGGGGTGACCTCTTGGGCACGGATGGAGCTTCCGGGATCGAGGGCAAACGCCGACGGCTCACAAGCCAATGGGTCCGGTTTTTCAACGGGCTGAAGGAGACAGCCTCATCGGTGCTTGGTTCGGTCGGAGCCTTGCGATCGGGAGGCACTGTGATCCTATCGGAGCCGATCAGGAGGGGTTCGGAATCGATGTCGGAGGACCTTTCCGAGGCTCTCCTTAAAAACGGCAAAGAGGACAGTTTCATAGAAGTATCGGCCGGTTCGAGCGGATATGTGCTTGTTACCGATCTTCCCGATGTTTCAACCGACGCGACAGCCAAATTTAAGACGGAGGCGGTCACCAAATGATCCCGCACGACCCGAACAGGCCGCAGACAGACCCGAGGCGTCTTGTTTTCGCTAGAAAGGAACGCGAGCTTTATCAGTTTATCGCGGCGACCGGGTATGTCCCCGACGATCAGAATTTCTCGGATTTCTGCGAAAGTCTCAAGTCGGGAAAAGCCTGGCTGATATCTGGAACACGCGGGAGCGGGAAGACCGCATTTCCCGAAGCACTCGCCGAGGCGTGCAACCTAACGATGTGCGTCGTTGCGGGACGAGATGGATTAACGCAGGGAGAGATCCTGTACGACTGGGACCGCGAGGAGCAGGAAGTCTGGATGCGGGAGAAGCTTGCGATCGCAAAGAGTCTTCCTGAAGGCGGGCAAGTTGACTTTCTTGAAAAGGCTCGGAACGCCAAATGGCAAAGACAATTCCTCGTCTTAGGCGAGGTCGGTCTGGCTTACGATCTCGCGGCAAAAAGTGCCGACTCCGCCACCCCGCCTCCGGTATTACTT
The DNA here is from genome assembly GCA_937873515.1 of uncultured Acidobacteriota bacterium. Classification (GTDB taxonomy): domain Bacteria; phylum Acidobacteriota; class Blastocatellia; order Pyrinomonadales; family Pyrinomonadaceae; genus OLB17. Next base: position 15,170 of record CALMYB010000006.1, on the reverse strand, counting down.
CTCGACGAGAGCGACAAGTTCGGGGCAAGTATCGAGGATTCGTTATTGATGCCGCTAGAACGCGGGCTTATCTACATCCCGCGATACGAAGGTGGCTGTATCGGCGTTGCCGATTGGGAATCGCGCCCGATCGTTATAACTACCTCGAACGACCTTCGTCATAAGCTGAGCGGTCCATTCATATCGCGGCACATCTACAGCCGGTTTGCCAACCCGACGCTTGAAAAGGAACTGGAGATCCTGGCAGCACGCAATCCAAAGGCTTCGTCGGCCCAACTCTCTCTTGCGATAAAACTTCTCGACGCCGTACGCGGGATCGCCGGAATGGAGGATCACCCAAGCATTCGCGAGTCGATCGATGTCGCCGCCGCGTTTGTGAGAGATTCCGTCGAATCAGTGGACGACTACTCTCTTACGCGATTCTTTTGCTACTTCGTAAAGACCGGAGATGCCCGGGAGCTTCTTGGACTTCAGATCGATTATCTGCTTGCGATGACGAATGGCTTTAACCCGATCATCGATCGTTGGCTCGGAGAAAGGGACCCGGAGTGGGCGGCGAAATGGGATCTCGCTGTTTAGAAATGCTATGAATTCAAGCAAACAAAAACCTGAAAAGAAAAAGTGCAAAAACGACACTCAGCACAGCCGTCTGGATCGCTTTTTCTATTACTGGGGAAAATTCAAATTCTACCGCCATCTTTGCACGCTTCTCTTCGTTTTTCTCTTTAATCTGTGGGCCAGGGATCACTCCATGCAGAAAGAAGCCGCACAGTTGAAATTCGTGGAAACTCCTACAGCACAGACCGAGGTTTCTGGCTCTTCCGATGCCGAGGCCATAAAGCCGGTGCTATCGGGCAAGGAATTCGATTCCGCGATGCGGCTTCGGGAATCGGGAGCTTTGCTGATGGCGGTGTCACTGTCGGCGTTCGACAAGTTTCGCGTAAGCGGCAGATTGCCCGCGAACACCGATGAAGTGCTCGACGGGCTCCAGAAACGCTCTCTTCTTCCTCCAGGGATCGAAGTGAACCAAGGCGTTCTTCGCTCGTCGCTGAGCGAGATTGTTCTCAACTATCGGAGTGACCCCTTTGCTTTCGAGATCGTTTCATTTCCGCTCGATTCCGGACCGATGCTTCTCTTTCGCTTTCCTCTTCCTTCCGTAGAGGCCAACTCAATAATTTATTTCCAGTCGACCGCCGCTTCTCCTGTGACTGGCCCGCCCCCGTTCAGCTCCGCGGATCAGCTTGTCGCGACCGGCTGGAGGATAGTGAGGTGGCGCGGCGACGCATTGCAGCTGAATCAGACCGTCATTCGTGATCTTCAAGAACAACAGGAATGGCTTAAGGCTCAAACTCAAGGTCGGTAAGAAAAGCTATGTTTTCCCGTGAACGAATAGAAAGATTCGACGCTTCGTACGGAATTCCCCGGAAGGCGAACGAGCAGTATTTGCCTTCGTACAACGCTTTCTGGCATTGGGCCGCCGATGCCGGGAAAGGCGTGTTCTATCTTTGCATCGGATTCCTCGACGCAGGACTGTTCCTCTTTTGCGGATGGCTGTTCGACGAGCCCGGTTTGATCAACCTCGCATTCTGGGCAATGGCTCTGTGCGGTGTGGGCGCCGGACTGTCGGATGCCTATGATGAGATCTCCCCATATCGTCTATGGAGGATGAGCACCGCTCACGGATCGGCCCGATGGGCGAAAGCCAAAGACCTAATTCGCTGCGGCCTGATGAATAAGGTTCGCGGACTGCCTTTGCCGTCTAATGCTCTCCCGATCGCGAAGGCGTTCGGCGGCAGGGACATTTTTCTTCCGCCGAGCCAGTGGCTAAGGCATTTCGTGATGTTCGGTCCGACCGGCTCCGGTAAATCGAAAACATTCTTTATCTCGATGATCCGGGCAATTTTGGGGAAGTCGTCTTGTCTTGTTTACGACCCGAAAGGTGAGCTTTTTGGTCAGACCGCCGGTTCTGCAAAGAGAGTCTTTCGTCTCGATCTAAACGACCCGAGCAAGAGCGACCGGTGGAACTTCATCCCGAAATGCCGCAACGATCCGGCTTTCGCCTGCCAGGTCGCGGGGATGATGCTCGGGATCGAGAGCCGACGCAAGACCAATGCCGATCCCTTCTGGGGTGACGCGGAACAGATAGCGCTTACCGCCATCCTGCTTCACATTGCAAAGGTCTATCGCGAAAAGGCGATCCCCGCTTTCGCCGCCGACTTTCTGATCTCATTGAGCGAGGACGGCAGCGACGCTTTCGCCCGGGCTATGGAGAATTCCCCGAGCCTTTACGCGAAACAGGCATACCTCGCCTTCCGGCAGGCCCCGATTCAAACGCGTGGATCGATTCTCATCGGACTCTACAACAAGCTGAGGCCCTTCACGCTCGCACCGGCCCGAATGGTCACGATGCCGCCGACACAAGAAGAATCCGAGGCTGGCTGCAGGAATATCGATTTCTCGGATCTTCGAAAGCCCGGAACCGCCGTTTACCTCGTCGTGTCCGAGGGAGCGGCCGAGATCTACAAAGAACTGATCGCCACATTTCTCGGACAGGCAGTAATGGAGATGCGTCTTGACGGCCTTAATGAACCTGAGTATCCGTGCTTCGTCCTGATCGACGAGGCGTATCAGCTGAACGTCGCTGAAGTGAAACGCATATCCGGGATCGGGCGCGGTCGGGGCGTCGGCTTGGGACTCGGATACCAGGACCTTCCGCAGATGTACGACCAATACGGACGGGAGCGAGCAAATGCCATCCTGGGAACCGTAATGACCAAGATCTTTCTCCCGGGCCTCGATGACGTGACCGCGGAATACGCGGCGAAGCAACTGGGCGATACGACCATCTTCTCGAAAACTTTTCAGGACTATCCCGGAAAGAAACACGATAACACGAGGTATGCGGAGCAAAAGCGATCACTCATGCATGCCTCGGAAATAAGGCAGATAGCCACGCACTCGGAGATGCTCATCGTAAGCGATACGGCGCCTCCGATACGGGCGGCCTATCCTCCTTATGCGGTGCATAAAAATTCGCATCTCGCCAAACGAAATGGTTCGCCGCAAGAGGTTCATCTTGGGGAAATCGATCCGGCATTCCTATTGGGCGTAACGCATAAGGCGATCTCGGAACGGAAGACGGAACAACACCAAGACGTGGCGGATCTAGTTTCAAGGATCTATTCAGACGAAAAGCTTCCCGCTGCGGTCAGTTACCCGATCAACACGACGGCACCACAGTCCGAAGCAGAAGCAGATCGGCCTCAAGTGATAACTCTCAACGATCTTGTGGGTCACACACGACTATTCCTGGCAAAACAGTACGAACAAAAAACACGGATGGTCCGAGGAGCGGCCTGAAATCAAATGCAAAAACGCCTGAAAATCACCCTTATTCTAATGCCGATCGCTTTGATAGCTGTGGCCGGCTTCTATATCTATTCATTGTGGGCATCGGAAAAACGGAGATCCGCGGAGGCTCCGGTGGAAGCGTTCGAGGTAATGGTTCGAGACCTCCGCTCGTTTCACAAGAAAAGAGGCGGATTCCCGAAAGATCTGAAGGAACTCGAAGGCGTCGTCTGGGAGAAAAAGCAGGATCGCAAGTTTTCAAATGACGCGCGCGGCCTGACCCACCGGAACTACTATTATCTCTATACGCCGCGCGGCCCTCACGAGTTTACGCTTTGGGCCGTTCCTACGGGGCGGCAGCGCGAGGAGGCCGCTACCTGGTTCGTGACAGCTACTCCCGAATCTCAACAGCGCTGGAAGGGACCTGCTTTAACGACCGAAGACGTTAAAACTCTAGATCTTCACCCCTCGACCCAACAACTGAACTTGCTCGGACTGATCGAGCAGCCAACAAGCCCCCTTCAAAAATGAGGCTGGCGGCTCACGCCATATACTCGTAACCCGTGACGACCGTAGCCCAAAGCGGCTTAACGGATGTATATCTCCGGAGATCGATTCTCTCGGCCGTCAGTCTCTCCGATCAATCTGTCGGTTGCCGGGATGCCGTTTCGTGAGTTGTGTGGTGAACGTCGAACAATAGCTTTGCCGATCTCTTCCGAAAGCTCCCTGCTTAGAACACTCATTGCTTCATGGTCGGCTCTGCCGGTAAGGCCGTTCTTTGCATAGGCCGAATCGAGGATCGACACGGCCCGAGTCGTAAGTTCGCTATGGTCGAGTCCGGTACCGTTTTTGAGAAGGTCAAGGATCTCGGACTTCAACTCGTCGCGAAACTCACTGAAGATCTTTCCGCTGGGTTTCGGCGGCGGCCCCATCTGCATCGGCCTATTGCGATCCGGTTCGTTAAGGAACAGCTTCGATTCCAGTTCATCTTTCTGCAGCACCGCTCGCTGGTAAACAAAGTCTCTTTCGGCCGCCGGCAGTTTCCTGTAGGCCCCGGCATGGTCAAAGCTGTTCTTGTATCGCAATTCCTCGTTAGGCGTCCTGAGACTTTGCAGAAAATGCCGTGTCGCCGATATCGAGTCTTTTATTTGCCGCCTCTCCGATCTTGATTCGAGACTGTCGATGAGCTGAACCGCTTCCGGGCTCGGGTGTATCTCCCCGCGGATCAGGGCATCGGTCTTCGTCTTGGCGTCGCTCCCGACGCTTACGTAGGACAGTTTTGCGGCGGTCATTTCCGATGTGTAATGACGAGGAGAACTTTCGGTAAGAAGAAACTGCATCTCTTTGGAGGACAGTGGGCGAGTGGTCTTTACTTTTTCCTTCTCCGGAAGCGTTTCCCATTGAAATCCGAGCCTGGCATTCTCAAGCCGGATCCGCGAGGCCGCGTCGATCACCTCATCCCGCGTGGACGCTCGTTCGAGCATCACGGCGTATTCCCGATACCGAGCGTTGAAGTGTCGAAGGCGGGATTCGGGCTGTTTCAATTGATATTTGACATAGGCCGATGCGAATCTGAGATCGTCGATAGCGGCCTGTTTTTCGGACGGGCCTTCTTTTGCCGAGTGATACACATTGTTCTGAAATACTCTAAGGATCGAATCGACGGGGGTTCCGTTCTCAAGAGCCTCATCGAGAACCGACAGCCTAACCTCGGTCCATCTTTCCAGTTCTTCCTTTGACATTTCGGTGGCCATACCTGAAAGGAAGGTGTCGCTCAACTCGATCCGCTCGAATTCTTGTGTTGCGCCTATGCCATCCTCCCGATCGTGAGAGATCGTCTCGACTTCCTGAGCAATGGCATCTTCATATACTTTTTCGAGAGACAAATCTTCATTGTCTCTGTCATGATCCTCAAATAAGGTCCGATCGCTGTGCGCGTCGAGCAATTCGAGCCTATCGGACGGCTCCAGTTTGCTCATTTCTTCCGCCAGACCGGATATTTCCCCAACTACTCTTTCGACCCGTTCTTCCTTCTTCTCGTTCTTTGGCGTTTTTTCATCAGAAGGTAAAAGAGCATTTTTGCCGTCAAGTGCCCCATAGATCCAGTTGAACACCTTCATCTGAGTATCGCGGTCAGCGGACGAACCGGCGATTCTCTTACCGTGTTCGACGATCTGCGGCGCGAGTTCGCTTGCCCGTGACTCTCCCACTACTTTCGAGAGTCTCTCAACCGCGTACCTATTGGTCGTGATCGCGAGCGGCGGCACGGCCGACGATGTTTCCTTCGGCGATATAAGCACGCCGTCCCGAACCATGGCGCCGCGCTCGTATAGATCGCGGACAAATTGCGATTGGCTGTTCAGATGCGACGCATGTTCACTCCGATTCCAACCTTGAGTGTTCTCTAGTTTCGCGAGCAGCATTTCCGATCTGCTGACGGATAGGATCTCGTTTATCGCCCTTTGCGTTCTTGGGTTTACTCGGGAAGTGGAAGCATGCTCGACGACCGTTTGTTGCGACTTTTCGACGGGCGCTTGACGGCCGTTTAAACCATGCCCGACTTTCTCGATGGCTATCTTAACAATGTCTGCGTGGCATCCTTCGCCAGCACGACAGACACACGTAATGTTGATGGTCTGGCCTTCGCGAAACGCTTCGCCGAGTTTGAGCATCCCGTCTCGCAGGCCGCCCTCGTTAGTCCTGTAGCTGTCTCGAAGACGTGCCGCGTAGGCAATAAGGGCCGCGTCCCTAGCCGGACCTTTTGGTGCAATTTCGCTCCGCCGGGGTGAAAGTAAACCAAGTTCCGGGGTCAGTATGTTCCCGAGATCGAGAGTTCGGCCTTGAGCACCGTTGTTTTGTTCATTAATACGGGCGATAACGCGATTGTTATGATCTGGCTTCATATTCTCAATGCACCGGTCCTTTATCAGGACTTCCGGCGCATTGAGGTATGTGCAAGCAGCGTGCCTGTCGCACTTATCCTTAAGGCCGATCTTTAGCGAGAATGCCCTTCTACGGAGTGTTCGGACCGCCGCACAACGGTGCCCCGATCCACGTCTCTCTCGTTCCATTTATACTTTGCCGATTCGTCTTGTGCAGTGTCGATCTCTCTACTTTGCGAATGAGCCGTTTTCGGGGTCTCGAACGCGCGCAGAAGATCGCCGAGCGATCGGACCGATCGATCCGCAGAAGACTCGGCGATAGTTCGAAGACGTTCGGCTTCTTTCGGGTTGCGAGTCTGCGAGGCACGGCGTTCCAGCGTTGCGAGCTCAGGAGGCGTAAATATCGGCGGATACGCCGATTCGCTTTTGAGACCGAAATACGAAAACTCCTTGAACTCCGATGCATTGCGCGACGCGGAGAACATGATTTCCTTCGCCGCCGTCACATCGTTCTTTAGCCTAGCCTCTTTGTCTTCGATAAGTGCCGACACTGTCCGGCGAAGTTTGCGATGCTCGCGGCTCTCAAATATTTCGTTGACCGCCCGATCGAGCAGCGAAGTTGTTCGAGGCAGATCTACATCATGAAGGCTCAGATACGAAGTGCTATTCGATCGTTTATCCGTGATCGCGAACTTCTGAAATCTCTTCCCGTCCTGAAACGATCTCAGGTCGTCTTTAGCCTGGTCAAACGTGATTCTGGCAGTGATCTCTCTGGCGAGAGCTCGACCCGCGTTGATCTGCCTTTTATGTTCGGCGAAATTGGCCGCCGGATCGGACTTTTTGAGCTTTCGAAACGCGAGGGACTCGGCTCCGGCTGATTCGATCATCAACTGTTGTTCCTTCCAGCTGTTCTCGTACTCGGTCTTAAGTTTCAGTCGAAGTGATAGCCCCTCGATCTCCGCAAGCCGCTCCTGTGAATATGAAGTCTCAACTAAAACGCTTTCGGGATCGGCTTTCAGAATACCGATCAGAACACGCGCTTTGTTTTTTTCGATTTTTCCGTCTTTGCTGATGTTCGCCATATGCTCGGCCAGTTTATCGGCGACCTGATCCCGTAAACTGTCAGTAGGATTCGCCTGAACCGGTGACGTCCGATTTCCGGATAACCGTGAGGCGGCAGCCTTGATCTTTTCGATGAAAGAACGCTCAGAATTATCGCGATCCTTCTGCTCGCGATCGAGGTCGGCATGCGACAACGAGCGTTCTCCGATATCGACCCGGAGATAATAGCCTTTCTCGCTCAGCTCTTTGTGCATCTTTTCGGAAAGGTGGGACCTCAGTTCCGAGATGTTTTTCTGTGCTAGGATCGCTCGAAAATCGTCGCGGCTTCGTTGGTTTATTTCGCCCGATAGAACCAGCTCCGTTCTTACCTTTTCAAGATAAGCGAATCGTCTGATATCGGAGGCGTTAAGGTATCCTTCCTGAAGCCTGTCGAGATCCTCTTTTGAAAGTGACGGGATCGGCAGCCGGCAGCCGCTCTTTCGATATTCAGAGCGAATTCCCCTCGCTTCCAGGATCACATCGTAAGTAGCTTTCTCAAGCCGATCCTTGACTGCCTCCTCCTTTGCAAGCATCTTATGAAGGATCGTCCTGATCTGCCGCTCGGCCGCCGTTGGCTGACCGGTTTCATCACGGGCGCCTTTACTTTGGATCTCCTGAAGCGAGAGACGTTTTTTCTTACCAGTGATGGGATCGCTGATGGCAAACCGCATTTCACCACTCCGATCCAATAAAGAATCGATCTTGTTCTCGATCAGCAGAAGGTCGTATTCGGCAATGATCCCTTTTGCGAGGATCTCGCGCTCCTCTAGGATCGAGGCCGCCGATTTCTTTGGGGGTTCGGACTCCGCTCCTCGTCCTGAATTGTTTTTGGAAATTGCAGACCTATCGGCTCGGCCTGCACGCTTCTTTCGCGTCCGCTCGACCTCGATAATCGTGTCCATTTTTGTAGCGGCCGCATCGATCAAATAGCCGTTAATTAGTACCTTTTCGCCTTCGTGGATCTCATAGTGCGGAAGTGCTTCTTGCGGGATCTTTGTCAGGGTATGTCTTTTTATTTCCTTTGACAGGTATTGCTTCTGGATCGCGATGTGAACATGCGGGTTATCGGTGTTGCGATGAACAGCCGCCGTCCACAAAAGCCGCTCGGCGTTTACGAAAGTTTCGAGGCTTTTCATCGCGGCGCGGGTGATCTCTTTTAATGCCTTCTTTCGGCGCGATTCGTCGTCTCCTAACTTCCGATAGTCGTCGTCACGAAATGAGAGGACGATATGATGAAGCTCATCGTTCGAAGGCCGCCCCTTTGCTATTCCGACTCTCATCGAGTTGTTGGAACTTCTTACGGAAAGCTCATCCGCAAAAGCGTTGAAAACCTCACGCGAACTCTGCGGCTCCCTTTCCGGATCCAATTTGCTGTGAGCGATGTAATGAACCAGACCACGCGAGCTTCCTCTTTTCGCCTGCACGCTTGCCACGACTCTCATTGCGGTTTCGTTTTCGCAGTTACTCCCTCGGGGGTCGCCGGAACGAGCCCGCCCAGCCGCGTTGCAAAGTACAGCTCATCCATCAGCTGCGGGCCTGAGTCCATACCGTGAAAAGAGCAGCACTTATCGAGATCAAGGATCGTTTGTTGGATCACTTTTGCCATTGCGCCATCGGCAATGAACTTGACTTGTTCCTTGCCCGTTTCTTTGGGCATAGTAAGCTCGATCAGTCTGCTCAGGATGATGTTTAGAACGAGAACCGAGAGACCCGACAGCGAATAGATCTCGCGCATGAAAACGGAGCTATTTTGCGCTTCCGCTCTTTGGTTCTCTTCGAGATTCCTTAGCCCGTCGAGTATTTCCGACAAGCGTTCGGATCCGCTCTCGTCTTTGCGGCTTTGCTCGACGAGCAGATCCAGCCTGTCGCGGCACGGATTTGCGCTGAAATGTTCGTATTTGTCTGACAAGGCAAAACGAATCATCTTCCGGACAAGAAGCGATCTTTCTTCACCTGTTTCCTTTACCAGTTCATTCAGCTTTTCTTCGTCCGATTCAAATGGCCTTATGGTGATTGGCTGTCCGGGTCTCTCGTCGGGCATGCCGCATAACTTCCCGGCGATGCTTTCTCGTTCGCGCTTTCTCATATCGCTGCAATCGAGCCAGGCATTTTCGATAGAGGGGTCTCAACCTCTTGTACACAGACGGCTCAAAGCGGACCATAGCAATCTACGGGCCGTATCTGAATTAGAGGACTCGTCAGCGCACCCGTATACATCGTGTACGAGAGGCAAGCACATGTATTTATAGTGACTTATGGGAAATACGAACCCTAAAAGGCGGTCTATCCTGTCGTACGACAACGGCAGGCTTCCGCGCATTTTTGAACCACCGGAGCCAAAGTGGCTTATTTACGCGCCAAAGGCCCCGAGTTTATCACCTCCTAGACAAGTCAAATCTCACTGGCACGGGAGTTGATTACGACTCCTACCGCTAGTACCGAACCGCAAAGGAGTCGATAAAAACTTATGTCAACAACCCTCGAAACAAGCCCGTCAGCTAAGCCGAAATCCGCACAGCCGATGCTCCAGATCAACCGCCTCAACTACGTCCGCGTCAGCGCGAAAGTGCTCGATACCACCGATCAAAAACTAAAGAAATATCTTCAGTTCTCGGGCGAGCAAATGAATACAAAGGTCACGAACGACGACGTGATCGAGTATGCTCTAACCCTGCTTTTCGAGCGGGATACAGCCTTTAGATCCTGGCTCAAAGCTAATGGATAGCCGATCCGTCGCGTTAGCTTGAAAATGCCGAGGGGTAAACCGCAACGCCGTTCAGTGTCGGAACCGGGACCGTGGTATTCCCAAAAGTCTGATACCGACTCACGATTCTTTCAAGCTCGATCTCGAACGAGCGGATATTCAGCTGATTGTTCTCATCCGAGAGATGCTTTGTAAGCAGTTCAAGATCCTCGAAAGCAAGATCAGTTCGAGCGGTCGAGGCAGCTCGAGCCAGCCTGTCGGCCGCTTCCTGAAAGACGAGTCCGTTATGGCCTTTAACCCACCTCCAGGTGATGTGATGGCCATAAGTCTTCTTTACTAATTCACGCCATAAAGTAAGATTGGTCGTCATTCTGTTCCTGCCATTCATCGTGTCGATCACGTACCGCGAATCGGAGAAAATCTCGACGCGGCAGGGCCGGCGAAGCTCTTCGAGAGCTTTAATGCAGGCGTAGATCTCTGCCATCTGGTTTGTGATCCCACCGGGCAGGTACATCGCAACCAGTGTGAGTTCCGCTCTATTTTGGTCGATGATTACTGCGCCGCACCCGGCCGATGCATCCGGAGAACCGTTTCGAAGGCATGATGCATCGGCGTAGACCGACACCACCGGTGTATAACTTTCATCCGGCTCACTGCGATTTTCCTTTACAAGCTTCAATGCGGTCATGGTTTACCTCTTGAGTGGAAGTGCGAAATACACGGGCACCGGAATACTTCGGTGCCCGAAAGAATACACTACAAAGTTTGTAGCCGGAGTTCGTCTAAAACTGATCGACGAACGGTTCGGTCGGCTGGGTTTCGGTATTCACCGGCCCCGTATATTCAGGTGCGGAGGACTGCTCCGTACCAGCGGCAACGGAAGCATTCGATTCCTGTCCTTCCGGACGGTTTCCGCCTACGAACTCGAATGAGAAAAGCGCTACCTCGGCGCCCGATCGCGGGTCGCCCTCGTTCGTCGTCCACGGATTGAACGACAGCCGGCCGTGGACGAGAAGATAGGTGCCTTTCTTCACATGTTCGGCAATGGTTTCGGCGGTCTTTCCGAACGCGGTCACATTGAACCAGTGCGTGACTTCCGTGCGGCCTTCGGGACCGTTCTTGAATGAGTTAGACGCGATCGGAAAACTCGCGACTGCGGTGCCGTTTTCCGAATAACGCAGGCTAACATCGCGTCCCGCATTTCCTAAAATTGAGATATTGGCTGACATGGTTAATTTTTTGCTCCTTGGTTAATTTTTAAGCCGTAAGAAAAAGCGGCGGCCGAAGCATTCACGAAGAATGTAATTCATTTCCGCTGCCTGTTGACCGCCGCTCTTTTTCAATTTGTTTGCAAAATGTCTTGCGGATCTTAAGCAACGACGTGGACAAACTGTCTCTGCTGCGATCGAATATTCCGGCTCGGCCTATTGGTTCCGGTAGCTACCTTCAGCTCCATTTCGCGAGTCCGGACGGCATCCCACAGTCTCTGCTTTTCCTGGCGTGTGAGAGCCTTAGCCTCCGTGTCGTTATAGAGCGAGAACTTAAGATACCGGAGTCCGCCGACCGTCGCTTTCTCGATCTTACGAAGCCATCGCCTTGCATCTTTTGAGAACAGGTCCCGAAGACGAACTTCCTGCGATTTGGCGACCGTGTTGAGAGCCGTAAATTCCTTGAGGGACAGCCTGTTCGTCTCTTTGAAGTCCGCATAGGCCCGCTTCTTGAGATCTGCAACGTCGGCTGTGTCCGAGGTGCCGCGGATCGCAAGATACATCTCCTGGTATGCTTCATGCCGCAAACTCCTCAGATGGAAGTCCGAGTACTGCCGACGCCAAAGAAGCCTTAAAACCGCGGCCGCGTACTGCATCTCCTCGAAATCGGGATTCACCTCTTGCTCGGTGACGAATTCGACGGCAGATCCCGTGCGACAGGTGAAGAGTCTGCGGGCCGAACGAACTGCCTTTTGGTCGTAGATCCGGTCAAGTGACAGCGAGAGCCATTCCTCGAATTCCTGATCCGTGAACGGCGCTTTCGATGGATTATTCCAACTCTCTATGGGCAGACCTGCGCCCGTCTGTTCCGCCCATGCTTCAGCTATCAATTGCCGTGCATTTTGAACAGCATTTTCACCCATTTCGTGACCGACAAACAGCCGTCCCAATTCCGAAGCCAGATGCCTCACCTCACCTGGAAGGCAAGACTCATCTATCTCGCATTCGAGATCGAAAACGACTACGACGCGCTGTACGCCGTTCATCGTAAGACCGACGATCCCGTTCTCGTCATACTGCTCCAGACACTCAAAAGTGAGGAAGTCTCGGTCCAGTTCATCGATCGATTTGTCGCCGTCGGAGAGATAATGTTCAGCGAGATCGTCGTAGATCACCCTGCTCACTTTTTGCCGGCCGACACGGCGGAACACCGCTTTCATCTCGTCCTCGAAGATCGGGTAGCGCGGCGGGATCGGCATGCGGTTTTTCGCGACTTCTTTGACGCGTCGCTGATCGGCGACTGTGAGCTTCTGCTCGCCATGGTCAAACTCTTCAAAAGAGATCTCGCGATCAGAATTCGTCGCCGTCACAGCCTCAAGCTGCATGCCCAAGATCCCCATTTCCTTGAGCACGTCAGATGCCCCACGCCTGCGGACCTCGCCGTAATAAAAGGCAGCGATCTGCTCGTACTCGAACTGACCGGCATCCGGGCTTGCGATCGCCTTGATGCACCGAATGAACTCGCGTCCGTCGTCTTCGTTTCCGAGACTCTTTACCGCGTACTCGAGCGACATTATTCTCACTCGGTCAACGGGTTCGGGCTCCAACTCGTCCGCTATCCTGATAACCACATCGCCAAGAATTGTAAACTCCTCCAGTTCCCTCCTGCGCATCGGATTGTTTGCGAGATGTGCACACCTGTCCTGCATTGGGGAGCCAGTGTTGATCGGCGAAAATGCTAGGATCGCGTTCTGCGGAGCAAATTTTCTAAGCTGTTCGATGTTCAATTGTTCTGCCATAACTTACCTCTTGTCCGGATCGCTACGATCCGGAGAAAGCGCGTTCGGTTTAGGGCGGCACTTTCAAAGCCCTGAATAAAAATCACTCTCATTCAGGCTCGAAAATCCCTTTCAAGTTGGAACAGGGACAATATGGAACTACGTGTGGGCGCTATGCTTGGGAGCCGAGTTCGTTCAAGAGCTTTTGAAGGTGGACGAATGTTCTCGGTGCCCACTTCTCGAGCTGAGCCCGACCGGTCCCGAGGCCGGCGGAAGGGATGACGATCAAGCGGATCGACTCCGTAGCGGCATTCGCGATCTCGGCAAAGGCCGCATCGATCGCAGCCTTGTTCTTCTCGAATTCCGCGTCGGAAAAGAATGCATCCTCTTTATAGCCCGGACTCTTCTTTGTCGGTATACCGATCGCATTCGGCTCACCACGCATGGCTGCCGCCTGTCCTCCGAGCCCGCGCCGATCGAGGTTGTCGCCAAAGAGAAACAGCTTGTCGCGGTTCGCCTGAACATATTCGCGGGTGATGTACCGCATTCTTTCGATTTTGGGCTTCATAAGCGCTGCTGTAGAGGAGGCGGACCGCCGCCAAGCCTTCCCATCTGAGAAGGTATGACGGCGGTCCGAGGTTGGATGGTCAGTTGGCAGGTTGAGATCCGATCAATAAGCCGCGGCCTGCTGGACCTCGCTCGGCATCTCCGAGGGCGGCGGCATCATGACTTCCGCAACGCTGCCGTCCTCTTGTTTTCCGGTCAGGAACTGGAATTCCTGAAGGACGATCTCCGCACCCGACTGCGGAGAGTCGTTCCGGTCAAGCCACGGGTTGAAAGTAAGCCGTCCCTGAACGTAAAGCCTGTGGCCCTTGCGGACGTAGCGGGCGATCGTTTCGGCCTGCTTGCCGAACGCCGTCACGCGGAACCAGTCGGTCTTTTCCTGCCGTCCGTCAGGCGTATTCCTGAAAGTGTTCGACGCGATCGAGAAGTTCGCGATGAAGGTGCCGTTGTCCGTGATATTGGTCTCCGGTTCCTTGCCGAGATTGCCGATGAGTGAAATGTTTGCTGACATGGTGTTCTTTATATTCTCCTGTTAGTTATTTAGTCTTTGAACGCTCTAAAGCGTCGGGGGCTCGGCAGCAGCTTGTCGAGAAGTTTCCCTCTCTAGCGATCAACCGAGCCACTGTTTGCCTGCAGCTCTATTTTTGTTTTCGGATCGAAGGAATGTACGAAGAGTTAGTTCGCAGATTGTCTCGACACCGCCGAGCAACCCTCTGCCAACCGCTTAATTTGGCGCCATTGCTGAGGGAATGGTTTTGAGAAAGGAAGTTGAAAGACGAGGCAAGTCGTTCGCGGCGCCGGTTTCGGCGTGCGGAACGATTGACTGGAACACGAAATTTCATGACTACGAGGGTATTTTTCGTCACAAAACTAAATCATCCGCACCGCAAAAGGCGAGTCCTGTTCCCCTAAATAATTGAGACGCAGGAAGGAATGAAGTTAGTTATGCGCCAAATCCAGACGAAGAAAGGCAAATGCTGATATGCTGAATAATCTGACTGTACGAGCCCTTTCGCAGACGCCAACGCCAAGCAAACTCTAGCTACCACTCGCGACTGGTCCGCTACCGGCCATTTGTAAGCAGTTGACCGCGATGCTGGGTTTGGCATGAGGTTTTTCGCGCAGGTGCCTTCGGTCTTGCAATATACACTTTACGGCTCGACAGTATGAATATCCTTTTTCACTTCTAAATCCATTGTATATTAACCGTGTTTTTAGGATGTTATATCTTTCTCTTGCCAAAGTAGCAGTTTTTAATGTACATTGCTTCCATTCAAGCGGCATAACCTTCGGAGTGTTCAAGTAGGCTGCGGAAAGAAAGCAGTCCTGCTTGGCTTGAAAACTAAGTCGATCTCTAGGACTTCTCTTCGATTCTTACAGTTTTTTCGACAATTTATTTCTAAATAAGGCATGGAGACGGTCATGTAAGGTTCTCGATGCGATGTGTCCACCGCACACGAACAGGAGAAGTGATGAAAAGACGTTTTCCGCTATTTATAGCTCTGTTGCTGGGCTTAGTCCTGAGTTCATCCGCACAGATGGTGGGTGGTCCACCATATAAATGTCGGTCAGGCCGATGCAACGC
>CALMYB010000005.1 GCA_937873515.1 uncultured Acidobacteriota bacterium | reverse complement strand
TAACGATTCCCTTTATAAACTTCTTTTGACTTTGCTTAGAACTTCTCCTTTATAATTGGCTTAACTACCATAGACCCTTACTAATTTTTAATTACTAACTAGGCCTAAGAGAAGAACGCTCGTTACGGAACAAGTGCGGGTCAATGTGCGCCGGCGACGGGACGCGCATTCTTCACTTTTTTGAAGAGAAAGACCGCGGGAATGCAAATTGCGCATAGAACGGTAAGTATCCAAAAGTCATCATTGTAGGCAAGGACGGCGGCCTGACGGACTATTGTCTGATAGATGAGGCCGTACGCCTGGTAGGTTCCCGTCAGCGGATCAAGTCCGACAGCGATCCCTTGCCGGATCTGTTCTACAGCATGTTGAAAGGCGGGATTATATTGATTCGCATGGGCTGTAAGTACGGTTTGATGAACTTGCTGGTTCCTGACAAGGAGCGTTGTCATTATCGCGATGCCGATGCTGCCGCCGGTGTTTCGCATCAGATTGTAAACACCGGTCGCATTTCCGATCTCACTCTGCGGGAGCGTAGCGACAGAAATGGTCGTCAGCGGAACGAATACGAACCCAAGTGCGAAGCCGCTGACGATCATCGGATAGACGATGCTGCTCATCGTTATATCGAGATTCAGCCCCGTGAAAAGGTAGATCGAGTACGCTAGCAACGAGAATCCGAATAATACCAGATAACGGGCATCGACCTTCGGGATCAAGCGTCCGACGACGACCATCGAGATGATCGCTCCGATACCTCTCGGGCTGACGGCTTCGCCGCTTAGAACTGCCGGATAGCCCATAAGCGTCTGCAGAAAGAGCGGTAAAAGCGCAGTTGTGGCATAGAGCACCACACCGACCGTCGCGATCAGACCGCAGGCCACCGCAAAGTTGCGATTCAGGAAAACGCGCAAATTGACTATCGGTTCGGGCGTGTAGATCTCCCAGATGACGAAACTCAGGAGCGAGAGGGCCGATAACGCGGCGGTAAAGCAGATCAATCCCGATTCGAACCAATCACGCTGCTGGCCAAGATCGAGTGTAAGTTCAAGCGCACCAAGGCCCAGGGCCATCAGCCCGAAGCCCGTATAGTCGATCTTGCCGGGTTTTTGACCTCGCAGATATGGCGGATCTTCCACGAACGAGTTTGCCATGAATGCGGCGAGCGCACCGATAGGCAGGTTGATGTAAAAGATCCAACGCCACGAGTAATTGTCGGTGATCCATCCGCCCAACGTCGGGCCGATGATCGGCGCAACCACGATGCCCATTCCGTAAAGTGCCATCGCTGCACCGCGTCTTTCCGGCGGGAAGCTTTCCAGCAGGACAGCCTGAGCGATCGGCTGCAGAGCACCGCCGCCCATTCCCTGAAGCACGCGCGCGATTATCAGGACCGAGAGGCTTGGTGCCGCCCCGCAAAGTGCCGACGCCAATGTAAAGAGGCCGATACAAATGACCAGAAATCGTTTGCGGCCGATGTATTTGCTGATCCAGCTTGTGGCGGGAAGAATGATCGCGTTCGAAATGAGATAGCTCGTGAGTACCCAAGTAGCTTCTTCGGTCGTCGCGGAAAGGTTGCCCGCGATGTGCGGCAACGCCACGTTCGCGACCGACGTGTCGAGGATCTCCATCACGGTCGCAAGCATCACCGAGACCGCGACGAGCCACGGATTGAAACTCGGGACCCATTGTTGGTTAACGTCTTCGCCGGGCATCAGCGAACCTTCACCGTGGGCTCTACGCTCATTCCCGGCGCAAGTAGATGCACCTTGTCAGGCGGCGAATCAAACACGATCTTGACAGGAAGACGCTGCACGACCTTAACGAAATTGCCGCTGGCATTCTCCGGCGGCAGGAGGCTGAATCTCGAACCGGTGCCCGCCTGAAAACTCTCGACCTTTCCTCGAAATGTCTCGTTCGGATAGGCATCAACTTTGATATCGACCGGCTGGCCGACGCGCATTAGCTCGAGCTGCGTCTCTTTGAAGTTTGCGACCACCCAAACTTCGTTCGAACGCGAGAGGGCCATGAGCGGTGTCCCAACCTGGACAAGTTGGCCGACGAGGACGTTCTTCTTCGTTACATAACCGTCCTCGGGAGCTGTGATCTTTGCATACGACAGATCGAGCTCCGCCTGATGTACCGCCGCTTCGGCGGCGTTCTGTGCGGCGAGGGCCGTCTCGACCTGCGATTCGCTTACGGCGACCTGTTGCGGCGCCGTATCGGCCTGCTGGAGCCTGCCTTGCGATTCGCCAAGCTGTGCACGGCTGACATCGACACCGGCCAATGCCTGACGATAGTTCTCATTCGCTGTGGCAACTCCCGCACGAGCCTCGTTGACCCGCGAATTCGCACTATCGACCGCCTTTTGTGCGGCATCGAGACGAGAACGCGCATTTTGCAGCGCATTTCGCGCTTGATCGAGCGATTGCTGTGAAATATCGCCCTTCGCAAATAGAGCCTCTCTGCGGTTGAATTCAAGTTGTGCAAGACGAGTGTCCGCTTCGGGCTGCGCAACCTGTGCACGAGCCTTCGAAAGCTCAGCAAGCGCGGTCGTGACGGCGGCGTCTGCCTGCGCGATCTGGGAGCGCCGGCTGGCGGCGGCCAGGCGGCTTTGCTCGACCGCGCTCTTCGTCGTGAAGATATTCGAGGCTGCCTGCGCGCGCGTTGCGGTCGTCGAGCTTCTTGTCAGCGTCGAGCTCGCAACCGCCTTCTCATATTGGCTTTTTGCGTTCTGCAGATCGGCCTGCGCCTTTTCGAGCTTTACTTCAAGGTCGGAAGTATTCAACTGCACGAGAAGGTCGCCTTTGTGGACAAGCTGATTGCTTTCAACGAAAACCTTTTCAACGTATGCCGAAACTTTCGGGCTGATCTGTACGACGTCGCCATCGATGAACGCATCGTCCGTCGATTCGAATTGGCGTGCATAGAGCCAATAAATGAGACCTGCTATGGCCAGGACCGCCACCACCGAGCCGCCGATCATAAAGATGCGGCGACGTTTACCGTTCGGTTTGCCGGTAACGATCTCTTCGATGCCGTCTTCTCTTTCCGTGCTTTCCGCCGCGGTCTCGACCTCGTCATTGCCGCCCATTTTGGTTTCTTCGCTCATCAGACCTTTGTAAGTAAGTAATCACTAACTTTGCAAAATATGTGCGATTTTGTCAATCCGATTCTTTCGAGCGGAGCGAGCATTTCTGTGTCGTCCTTGCTATCATCAGGTATTTCGACCGGCGAGGATCATGGCAGAAAACACGTGTAGAGTATCCGAAACGCGCTTTGAGAACGGCCTCACAGTGCTAACCGACCATATGGACGGTGTGCGTTCTGCGGCCGTCAGTTTTCTTTTTCGAGTCGGAGCAAGGCACGAGGCCCTTGAATGGCATGGTATCAGCCATTTTATCGAGCACGCAGTATTCAAAGGCACTAAGCGGCGCTCGACGCTCGATATCGCCGTCGAACAGGACCGTTTGGGCGGGAATTTCGATGCTTTTACGACGCACGAGGAGACCGGGTTCGTGATGAAGGTAGTTGACGAGAAGATCGAAAAGGCGTTCGATCTCATCGCCGACATGCTTTCTGAACCGCGGTTTCTCCGAAGCGATCTCGAGGCAGAGCAGAATGTCATCATCGAGGAAATGAAGATGACCGAGGATGTGCCTGAAGAACTGCTTGGCGAGATATTCAATCAGGCGATGTTTCCTGAAAGCGGCCTTGGCCGCTCGATCACAGGGACAGCGGAATCCGTGAGAACTTTTAACGCGGAGCGCACACAGGACTATTTCGCGCGTGTCTTTACACCGGAGAATCTGATAATCACGGCGGCTGGCAACGTTTCGCACGAGCAGATGGTCGCGCTTTCGGAGCAGGCGTTCGGTAAGCGTCCCCGCGGAGCACAGACCAAAGCGTTCGCTAAGGCCGCACCCGCGACGCCATTCATCGTCAAAGATCGGGCCGATCTCGAACAGGCGCACTTTATCCTCGCAACGCCTTTTCCATCAGCCCTGGACGATCGTCGATATGCGGCCGATCTGCTTGCGAACATCATCGGCGGCGGGACGTCGAGCCGCATTTGGCAGTCGATCCGCGAAGAACGCGGCCTTGCGTACAGCGTCGGTGCGGCAGCGACGCTCTATCAGGACTGCGGGATCTTCGCGATCTTTGCGGGTACGTCGCCGGAACAGATCCGCGAGACGATCGAGCTAAGCGTAGGCGAACTTCGGGCGGTCTTGTCGGACGGCGTTACGGAGGATGAACTCGAACTCGCAAAGGACACGGCGCGTGCGTCAATTCTCCTCAGCCTGGAAGATTCGCTCTCGCGTGCAGCGGCGGCAACCGCACAGGAGTTGACCTTCGGGCGTCAGATATCGGTCGAAGAGACGCTTGCGAATCTCGAAAAGGTCACCGTCGGGCAGCTGCGTGATCTTGCGCAGGAGTTTTTCCGCACGGAGAATCTCGCGTTCGCTGCGCTTGGCGGCCTGAGAAAGCAGAAACTCGATCGCGGCCTGCTGGCCCTTTGACCTTGCGTCAAGGCAAAGCGATGAAGTCCAGATTCGACTCGGCGTCCTTGAGTGTAATGATGCGGACCGACGGCGTAAATTCGTATCGCTTCGAGCGGATCGCGATCGTGTACATCTCGCCGACCGTCAGAGAGCGAAAGCTGAAGTGGCCGAATTGGTTCGATATCGCGTAGCGCACTCGTCCGTCGGCCCCGACGACGGTCAGAAGCGCATTTCCCACTCCTCTTCCCTCTGCGGTCAGAACGCGTCCGGCGACCATCGCCTCCGCCGAAGACGGCGCCAGCGGCACGCCGATCGCCCAACGCGAAAAATCAGTGACTCCGGCCGCCGACGCAGTATTCGCCGCCGCATCGACACATCCGGCTCCGGTGCAGACGACGACGGGGACGGAATTGCCTTCCTTCTTTACAAGAGAAAAACTCGCTTCGGCCGCCGGCGTCGTAACGTCTGCCTCGCGATACGAAAATGTAAGATTCGCCGTAACGTCGCCGTCCTCGATGACGTTCCAAAAGCGTGCGACGGAATTCGAGGGTTCAACGCCCGGACCAACTCCATTAAATGCAGCGACACTTAGTTTTGACGGGCCCTGTACCGACGTGACGTTCACGTTCACCGGCGAATAGCCGCTGTCGGTCCCGACCGGGAAGATGAAAATTCCGGCTGCGGTAACGTCTTTCGCAACGTATCCGGAGGCATAACTCGTTTCGCCCCCGCCGGTTACTGTTGCCGCACTTGCAAGCGACAATGTGAAATCTTCCGCATTGACGCGGCCGGAAGTCAGCGTCAGTATCTTATCGACAGTTACATCGCGGTCAAGCACAACCCCTGAAGGGTTGTTGATAGTTAGATTCTCGAACGAGATGGCACTTGTGCCCGAGATATGCTGCTCCGCGGCGCCATTCAAATTTACGGTGAATGTCCCTGAACTGGAGCCATCATCCTGCTCGATCGCACCGTTATTGATAAGATCGCCGCCAAGGTTCAACGTGCCATGGCCTGAGCTAGCAGTCCCACGCAAGATACCGGTGCTTTCAATATTCACGCTGCCGCTAATCGTTGCGGTTGCAGTTCCGGACGAGTTGTTCATCAGGAAAACGCCACTTTTAATGAGAAGGTTGCCAAAGCTATAGGCCAGATTGCTTTGGAGCCTTAATGAACTCTGACCTTGGAAGGCAACGGTAAGGGTACCCTTAACAGTTAATGGTATCGAAATCGCTCCGCTGCTGGACCCCGTTGGCTTTATTGTTAAATTTCCGTATGTCGGATGCGTGTCTGTAAGACTCGAGTTGGAGCCGTTGAAAGTGTATGTGCTGTTTGGCGCTAGCTGATAGGTGGAGATCGTTGTGCGTGGCGCCGTGCCGCCACGCTGGATCACTTCACTGCCGTTTTCCGCGATCAGCTTACTGGCAGTTAGGAATGCGCCCCTAAGGTCAAGCACCGCGCCTGACTGTACTGTAACAATGCCGCCGCCAATATTATTGTCGGTCGGGGTTGCTATTGTCGTACCCGAAGCGATGACGACATTGTCACCCGCTGCGGGAACTGTACCTGAATCCCACATCGACGCGACCTGCCAATCGCCCGATGCGATGCCCGTCCGAGTTGCGGCTTGTGTTGTGTTGACGGCGAAAATGAGCAGGAAAACAAAAACTGCGGCAGATGCCGCACGCGGGAGAATTCGCATTGTCGTGGATCAGTCGCGTCCCGTCGGGCAAACGCCAAAATCTAATGTCTCAAAAACTCCATCATTATCAAGAAAATTCGCCCAACTTGTCAACCGTAACGACAGACGAAGCGGTATGCCGCTCAACACTCAAAAACAAGAACGGGCACCATTTCGGTGCCCGTAATATGTTCTAAATATTGGCTCCGCAGGTAAGACTCGAACTTACAACCCTTCGGTTAACAGCCGAATGCTCTGCCATTGAGCTACTGCGGAATATGGCGTGCCTTTGGATGAAGGCGAACCTAAACGATAAGAAATTGGGTTTGGGTTGTCAAGTAATATTGGGATGGGCGGTTTTGGTCCGGGTGATTCGGATATAATCAACGAACTATGGCGGGAGCGGAACTCAAGACGAAGCAGACTGACGCAAGCGTTGAGGATTTTTTGAACAGCGTAGAGAACGCCGAGCGGCGAACAGATGGCTTTCGGGTGCTTGAAATGTTCAAGCGGATAACCGGCGAAGAGCCAAGAATGTGGGGGCCGTCGATCATCGGTTTCGGCAAAAGGAAGTTTAAATATCCGGACGGCCGGGAGATCGACTGGATGGCCGTGGCATTTTCGCCGCGGAAGACGAACCTGACGCTCTATGTGATCTGTGATTCGCCGAAGCAGCCGGAGCTGCTTGCAAAACTCGGAAAGCACTCGACGAGTGTCAGCTGCCTTTACATAAAGCGTCTTTCGGACGTGGACGAAAAGGTTCTTGAAAAGATCATCAAGGACGCAGTTGAACACGTTCTAAGAGCCGGTTAGGTTCCGGAGCTCCCTTAGGAGCGACAGAGGTTTGTCGGCGGCCGAGCCGCCTCCGGGAATTCATTTTCCGTCCTAAACCACGCCGTAAACGACGTGGCTATGCGAAGCCATTGTCGGCGGTCGAGCCGCCTCCGAACATGATGGGGCAAGGGCGTGCTAAAAGCATGCGGCTCCTACGGAGCCAAGGAGGTTTCGAGCGGAACTGACCGAGCGGCTCACGCAGGCGGTTCTGACAAGAGTGCCCTTACTAACTTGCGGGCTTCCGCAACTGACCACTGACCACTGACCACTGCTCCGTCTTACACACACTTGCTGACGCGCGTGCTTCTCCATTGCGGCGGTGTCTCGTATAATCTTCATTCTACTTGTCGAAAAGGAGCACGCGGTTTTGAATCACGAACTCATACTCATACTCGATTTTGGTTCGCAGTACACGCAGTTGATCGCGAGACGTGTGCGCGAGCAGGGTGTTTATTGCGAGATATTGCCGTTCAATACGCCCGTCGAGAGGATCGCTGAACGCAAGCCGAAAGGCGTGATCTTGTCGGGCGGGCCTTCTAGCGTGACGGAAGATGACGCGCCGCGAGTGCCGGGCGACTTCTATGAGAAAGTTGACGTTCCGATCCTAGGCATCTGTTACGGAATGCAGCTCATTGCGGTCGATCTTGGCGGCAAAAGCGAGCCGGCGGCGCGTCGCGAATACGGCCACGCAAAGCTTAAGGTCTTGAGCGGCGCAACGCGGCTCTTTAACGGGCTGCCGTTCGAACTCGACGTTTGGATGAGCCACGGCGATCACGTGACGCAGCTGCCCGACGGGTTCGTCTCGACCGCGACGACCGGCGACGTTATCACGGCGATCGAGAACGAAGAGCGGCAGATGTTCGCGGTTCAGTTCCACCCGGAGGTCGCGCACACGCCGGCGGGAAGCGAGATCCTGCGGAATTTCGTTTTCGATGTCTGCGGCTGTACGGGCGATTGGACGGCGTCGAGTTTTATTGCGGATGAGATCGCGAAGATCCGCGAGACGGTCGGCGAGACAGGTCGCGTGATCTGCGGGCTTTCGGGCGGCGTGGACTCGACGGTCGCGGCGATGCTCGTACACGAAGCGATCGGCGAACGGCAGCGGTGCATCTTCGTCAACAACGGGCTTCTGCGAGCGGATGAATTCGAGGACACGCTGAAGCTCTATCGCGACACGATGAAGCTGAACGTAACGGGCGTCGATGCTTCCGCAGAATTTTACGCGGATCTTGCGGGCGTTACCGACCCGGAAGCAAAACGCAAGGCGATCGGAGCGAGATTCATCAAGGTCTTTGAACAAGAGGCGAACAAGGGCGAAAAGGCGAACTGGCTCGTGCAGGGAACGCTCTATCCGGACGTGATCGAATCGGTGAGCCTTCGCGGAGCCTCGGTCACGATAAAGACCCATCACAACGTCGGCGGCTTGCCCGAGAAGATGGATCTGAAGCTTATCGAGCCGCTCCGTGAACTCTTTAAGGATGAAGTTCGGCTCATCGGCCGCGATCTCGGCATCCCGAATGAGGTCCTTGGGCGACATCCTTTCCCCGGACCGGGACTCGGCGTGCGTATTCTCGGCGAAGTCACGCCTGAAAAGGTTGCCGTGCTTCAAAACGCCGACCGCATCTTTATCGAAGAGCTGAAAACGTCAGGGCTTTACGATGAAGTTTGGCAGGCCTTCGCGGTGCTGCTCCCGGTGCAGTCGGTCGGCGTGATGGGCGATTTTCGCACGTACGAGCAGACCGCCGTCTTGCGTGCCGTCACCAGCACCGACGGAATGACCGCCGATTGGGCACGCCTGCCGCACGAATTCCTCGCACGCGTCTCGTCACGCATCACGAGCGAAGTTCGCGGCATCAACCGCGTCGTTTACGACATCTCATCAAAACCGCCGAGTACGATAGAGTGGGAGTAGGTTTGGCTACCAGATCCTTTCGATCTCGTAAAGGTCAAAAGCTGAATCTGAGCTTACGACAGGCAACTTCTCCGAGATCGATTGTGCAATGACCAGCCTGTCGAAAGGGTCTTTGTGATGGAAAGGAAGTCGCGAGAGTTCCTTAATATGGAGGAGAGTGATCGGGAGAATATCGATCTCGTTCTCGTCAAGCTGACTCGGAATAAACTCTGAAAAACTGCTTGGTAGCGTGAGTTTACCAAGACTCGATTTGATCGCGATTTCCCACAAACTGGCAGTGCTGATCAGTAGTGTCGCCGCTGATTCAAGAAGTTCTTTGGAGGCCGCACTTAGCGCCCTGTCCGCATTGATAAAGAATAGAAAGGCGTTTGTATCGAGTAGATACCGGTTGGCGGAGGTTGATCCTGTCACTGATAGTCCTCAAATTCTCCAAGCGGCTCATCAAAACTGTCCGAGATGGTGATCTTTCCAGCTGCGCTTCCGGCCTTACGTCGCCTTTGGGGAACGTTGCTTGCCATTTTCTCGTCGTACAAAACGATCACGCGGACGCGCTCAGGAGTCTCCTTCGGCAAAGCGTCATCCAAGACGATCTCACGATTCGGCCTGACGGTTCCTGTTCGTTCGATGGCGGTCAGCATAAAGTCCTCGCGTTCAATACTACCTCAGGATCGAGATGTTTTGAAGCATTTTTTGACCGGCGATAGACGATCAATTCACCCGCGAGACCGGGAATGTCGTGCCGTCGGCGCGATAGAACGTGCCGGTGTTGTAATTCTCGTCGTCAAATGAAAAGCTGTTGACTCCGCCGTCCTTTGTGTCTGCATTGAATGCGAGCGCGTCCAGTGTTGGTTTGAATATCTCGACGCCCTTGCCTTTTGCCCAACGGATCGCGTAGTGCTGGCCGACCTTCTTGACGGTACACGATGTCGTCCCAACGTTGTATTTACCCTCGAAAACGCCCGAGACGGCGTTGGCAGGCGTGTCGGGCGGCTTGTCCGCTTCCTTAAGCCACTTGAGCAGGCTGCCGCTCTGGCCATAGACGATGTTGTCGATCTTCCACGATTCCGTGCCCGCGGACAGCTCAAATTTCAGGGTCTTCGGCTCGCCGAAATTCGTGAACGTTACATTGACGCTCGCCTTTTTTCCGTCCTTCTCGTCGATCTTGCCCGTGCCGATCTTGAAGTCCTTTATCTCGATGTCCTGTGCGTCATAGAGCGGATCGCCGTCGATCGCTCCCACATCGCTCGTGTGCGTGGTGGCGTCCTTCCAGATCAGGTCGGCGAGCTGCTTGCTGAAGAATTTATCCACGAGGGCCCGATCCTTCGATTGGAAGAACGGGCTCTTTTGGGCGTCATGCGCTTTATAGAGAGCCTGGACGACCGTTTCAGGTGCCGGAAGATCGATCTTTCCAACGCCGGACAGCGGCGTAGAACTTGGGGTCGGCGTTGCGTTTGACGTGTTCGCGGCGGCGTTCGTATTGGCCGCGGGTTTGAACAAACTGCAGCCTCCGACAACAAGGATAAGCAGCAAAAGCGGGGTCAATGGTCTTGTCATTCTCATAAGTATTGCAAGAGAGCGGGCACGCCAACAAAGTCAGATCGTGCAATAATTGAAACATATCTGCACATTTTTGAGTAAAAGACAGAAAATCATGAGGTGAAATTATGTTTAGATCCAGGGCGCGTCTTATCGTCCCGTTACTATTTGTCCTCCTTTCGTCAGCTGTCTATGGACAGAAAGGACTAAAGCTTGACTACACGGTCTCCCTGTCGGACCCTTCGACCCGACAGTTCCATATTACGACGGATATCGCTAATATCGACCAGCCGGAACTGCGTCTGAGTCTTCCTACGTGGGCTCCGGGCTGGTACACGGTAGAGAACTACTTCAAGAATGTGCTGCGTTTTCGTATCACGGATGCCAACGGCAAGGTGCTGCCGATGCGGATGGTTAAGAAGCAGACCTGGTCCGTCAACACAAAGGGTATAAAGCAGATCCGCGTCGATTATGACTATCGCGCGACCGTGCTCGCGCTAAACCAGGCGAAGATCGCCGACGATTATGCATTCTTTACCGGCATCGAGCTTTTTCTTGAAGCAGAAGGCCACCGCAACACGCCTGCGAACGTTCATTTCAAAGTGCCTTCGGGTTGGAATCTGATCTCTGCCCTTCGCGAAACATCGGATCCGATGACGTATGTTGCCGACAATTACGACGTTCTGGTCGATGCGCCTGCGGAAATGGGCAAATTCGACCTTTTAAAGTATGAGGTCGAGGGAAAACCACATTATTTCGTGGCAAATCCGGCGGGGACGTTCAGCCATGAGAAAGCTGTGAAATTCACGGAAATGCTTTCGAAGGTCGTCCAGGCCGACAGCAAGATGTTCGGCGGACTGCCGTATGAGAAATACATTTCGTTCTATTTCTTCACGCCGCCGGAAAGCAATGCTGGCGGTGCTCTCGAACACTTGAACTCATTCGTCGCATTTGCCCCGAACGGCGATACTGCGACGCCCGAAATGATAATCGGAACAGCCGCGCACGAATATTTCCATCTTTGGAACGTAAAGCGTATCCGCCCTGCGCAAATGTGGCCGTACGACTATTCACGTGAGAATGAAACGCCGCTGCTTTGGGTCTCAGAAGGGTTTACGAACTATTACGGTGTGGTTTCGCGCTATCGCGGCGGGCTTTCGACACCCGAGAGTTTCCTGAGTTCGGCGGCATCGGCGGCGGCAGGCGTCGAGGGCAATGAAGTTCGCAATTACGTCTCGCCGGCAAATGCCTCGGTATCGACCTGGGCGGGCTATGACACGCCGGTAGCGTTCGGCATCTCGTATTACACGCAGGGGCAGAACCTCGGTGCGCTTCTCGATCTTTCGATCCGGAACGATTCCGACGGCCGTTACAGTCTCGACGATGTGATGCGGACGCTCTACAACGACTTCTACAAGAAAGGCCGCGGGTTTACGACCGAGGATATGATCTCGATCGTCAACAAACTCACCAAGAAGGACTACCATCCATTCTACGAAAAGTACGTTTGGGGAACCGACGTGCCTAATTACGATGAGATCTTCGGCTATGCCGGCTACCGTTTGAACAAATCAATGCAAAGGGTCGCTGATCTTGGATTTAGCGGCAGATTCCGCAATGGCGGCATCTCGATCAGCCGCCTCGAAGAAGGCAGTGCGGCGCAGGCCGCAGGCTTCCAAAAAGGTGACATCGTTGAAAAGATCAACGGCAACCCGATCTCTTTTGGTTCGATGCAGGATCTTGCCGGTAAGGAAGCTACGTTCACCGTAAAACGCGGCGATGCGGAACAAACGATCAAAATGGTCGTTGGAACCCGCGAAGTCGAGCGTTACGAGCTTGCAAGCGTTCCGACCCCGACAGCCAAACAGCAGAAGATCCGCGACGGCTGGCTCGCACGCTAGAGACGAGCCGTTCCAAACAGCCAAAAGCCCTCTCGATCGGCGAATATGCCGGCTTGAGAGGGCTTTTTGTACCGCTTCAAGAAAATTTGCCGGTAAGACCCACAAGAACGCCCGGCGCAGGCCTTGCTTCCTTGACCCTTAAAATAGGCGCGTGCTAGTCTTAATCCTTTTGAGTATGCGGCCTTTTTCGACCGTTGTCGGGCCGTATCAAGGGTAAGTTCTTATGCACCTATTAGCCGCCATCCAACTTTTCCCGGACGGGACGATGTTCGTACACATCGCGATCATTCTCGTCATGATCTGGGTGCTCAATAAAACGCTTTTCAAGCCGATATATGCGGTGCTTGAGGCTCGCGAGAAGAACAGGAGCCATCAGGGCGGCGAGGCCGGCGCGATCCTCGAAGATGTTGCGGCAAAGGAAGCGGTCTATACGAGCGAGATCCGTGACGCAAGAAATGAGGGGTACGAGATCATCGAACAGCGTCATAACGCGGCGGTCGCCGTGCGAAATCAAGCACTTGGAAAGGCGAAAGAAGAGGCGGCTGCGACGCTTGATTCAGGCCGCGAGGACATCGAACGCCAGGCCGCGGAAGCACGTAAGGAGATCGAGTCCGGCGCCGAGAGGATGGCCGATCACATTGCGGCAACGATTTTGAAGGGCTAGAGAGAGATATGATGATCGCCGTGATCAACACCATTTTGCTGTCGGCCGCCCCGCACGGTGCGGGCGAACCCAGCTTTTACGACAAGTGGTTCAACATTCCGGGTTTTGAGGCGTGGAAGTTTGTCAATCTCGCGATCTTTGTCGTTGCGATGACATTCATCCTAAAAAGGCATTTGAGCGCGAGCTTCAAGCAGAAGCGGGAAGAGATACGCGCTGACCTGATCCGTGCCGAAAACGAAAAGAGGGCGGCTCTCGAACGGCTGACGGACATCGAAGGCAAACTCGCACAAAGAGAAACTGAGAAGGCCGAGATCCTTGCCCGTGCTAAATCCGAGGCCGAGTCCGACGAAAAGGAACTCAGCGAACTGACTGCGTCGGATGTTGCCCGTTTGCAGGGGCAGACAAAGGCGGAACTGAACCGGCTTGCAAATCAATCGCGAAGTGCCCTCCGACGGCTTTCTGCCGAAGAGAGCATTCGGCTTGCGGAGCAGCGTCTTCGCTCCCAGATCGATGGTTCGGTCGATTCAAGGCTGATCAAGAACGGTATTGCCGAGATCGGAGGTTTGAACCAATGAGCACCGAGACGATCGCACGACGATACGCCATCGCCCTCGCGGATGTCGTAACAAATGGCGGCGACCCCGAAACCGTAAAGAATGAGCTTGCGGCCTGGAACGAGATGATCGGCGCAAGTGCCGATCTGCAGTCTGTATTCGCGAGTCCGGCGATCCAGCACGCAGCAAAAGAAAAGGTTCTCGAAACGCTGATCGCTAAGGCTTCGCCATCGAAAACGACATCGAATTTCCTTCGGATCCTGGTCAAGAACGGCCGCATCGGCGAGCTTTCGCAGATACAAGAGCGGTTTGAAGATGAGTTGGCGGAACGCAGCGGCGTCGTCGTCGCTTCGGTCGTGTCTGCGCGCGATCTGCCGGACAGCGAGAAGGGAGCATTTCAGGCGAACCTCGAAAAGTTGACGGGCAGGACCGTTGAGATCGAATATGGCGTCGATCCGGAGATCATTGGCGGCGTCGTTACACGCATCGGTTCGACCGTTTACGATTCGTCGGTGCGGACGAAGCTCGAAAATCTACGGGAAGAATTGGCAGCGGCGTAAGGTAAGAATTGAAAGTTTTTTTCAGCAGTTATTCTGAATATCTGAATTTTAGCAGCCGATAGAAGGCAAAAGCAGAAAAAATGGAAAGCATTAAAGCTAACGAGATCAACGAGATCATACGTGCACAGATCGAGAATTTTGACGCGTCGATGACGGTTGCCGAGGTCGGCACGGTCATCAAGGTCGGCGACGGTATCGCCGAGATCTTCGGCCTTGAAAAGGTAATGGCCGGCGAGTTGCTGGAGTTTCCGCACGGTGTGCGAGGCCTCGCCCTCAACCTTGAGGAAGATAAGGTCGGCTGCGTTCTTTTCGGCGACTTTCAAAAGATCAAAGAGGGCGACGAAGTAAAGCGTACTCGCCGCATTATGAGCGTGCCGGTCGGCGACGCAATGATCGGCCGCGTGGTTGACGCTCTCGGTAACCCGATCGACGGCAAAGGCGAGATCGTTACCGATACGTATTTTCCGGTCGAGCGTATCGCTCCCGGCATCATCGACCGCCAGCCTGTTAAAGAACCGCTTCAGACGGGTTTGAAGGCAATTGACGCGATGGTCCCGATCGGCCGCGGCCAACGCGAACTTATCATCGGCGACCGCCAGACCGGAAAGACGGCCGTTGCGATCGATACGATCATCAATCAGAAGGGCAAGGACGTCATCTGCGTTTACGTCGCGATCGGCCAGAAGGCCTCGACCGTTGCGCAGGTTCGCCAAAAGCTCGAAGAGCACGGCGCGATGGATTACACGATCATCGTGAACGCATCGGCTTCCGACCCGGCAGCCATGCAGTTCCTTGCTCCGTATTCCGGCTGTGCGATGGGCGAATACTTCCGCGACAATGGCCGCCACGCTTTGACGATCTACGACGATCTTTCGAAGCAGGCAGCCGCATACCGCGAGATCTCGCTGCTTCTTCGCCGTCCTCCGGGCCGCGAAGCTTATCCGGGCGACGTGTTCTATTTGCACTCACGCCTTCTCGAACGTGCGGCAAAGATGTCGGATGCTCGCGGCGGCGGTTCATTGACGAGCCTGCCGATCATCGAGACACAGGCGGGCGATATTTCGGCTTATATCCCGACGAACGTTATTTCGATCACCGACGGACAGATCTTCCTGGAATCCGACCTGTTCAACTCAGGCGTGCGTCCTGCGATCAACGTGGGTAACTCGGTTTCACGCGTGGGCGGATCTGCACAAGTCAAGGCGATGAGGTCTGTCGCGGGTACGCTCCGCATCGACCTCGCGCAGTTCCGCGAACTTGCTGCGTTCGCTCAGTTCGGCTCCGACCTCGACAAAGCAACGCAGGCGCAGCTCGAACGCGGCCGCCGGCTTACTGAGATCCTAAAACAGGGCCAGTATCAGCCGATGCCGGTCGAAGAACAGGTGTTCATCATCTGGACGGTCACAAAAGGCCACGCCGATGATATTGCAGTAGAAGACCTGAAACGCTTCGAAGAGGAACTCATTTCGTTCGCAAAGACCTCACATCCGTCGGTGCTTTCGTCGATACGGGACAAGAAGAAGCTGGACGACGAAATCGAGGCCTCGCTTCTCGAAGCGGTCGAAGATTTCAAGGCAAAACGCTGGGAAACAGCTCGGTCTGTCGCTGCGTAAGTTTGTCCTACCAACGGGAGTACATTGGGTTGACGTTGGGTGCCACTACATGCTAAGTTTAGCTTATGCAGAATAAGGAAGTCAGACTCAATATCAGAATTGGCGAGGCAACCATTGCCGACCTTAAGACAACGGCTCGACTAAGAGGGCTATCAGTATCTTCGCTCGTCAATATGCTCGTTGCTAAGGTGATCCGCGAGGAGAAGGCTTTGGCCCCTGAGGAGTTTGGCATCGAGCGGGAACGCGTGGGCTACAGCGGCGGTCTTCGACCCGGACGCGGCAATTGGCGCGAGGCAATGGAGAATGTAAGAGGGATTTGGAAGGACAGAGACGACCTGCCCGAGTTTTTTGACGATCTGAGAAAGGAGTGGAATCGGGACTTGTGGAGTCGCGATGAAGAATGAAAGAACGGCTTCTTCTTGATTCCAACATTCTGATCGACCTTCTGCGGGATCGGCCGCAGGCCGTAGCATACTTCGAGAGCATCGACGGAACGCCGGCCGTCTCTAGCATTACGGTTGCGGAATTATATGCAGGAGTTCGAGAAGGAAATGAGCGCGGCTTTCTCGACCAGTTCATGCTCGGACTGGACGTGATTGCGGTGACCTTCGAGATAGCGAAGCTCGGTGGGTTGTTCAGACGAAAATATTTGAGGTCGCATCAGTTGGACGTCGTTGATGCATTGATCGCAGCGACAGCAGAGACTGAAAGGGCGACACTCGTAACACTGAACAGAAAGCATTTTCCGATGTTTTCGAACCTTATCGTTCCGTACGAACGGAGTTAAGTTTTATGGCAAGTCTTTTGGACATGCGCCGACGCATCAAGTCGGTCAAGAACACACAGCAGATCACCAAGGCGATGAAGATGGTCGCCGCTGCGAAACTAAAACGCGCACAGGACCGCGTTACGGCATCACGTCCGTTCGCAGGCAAGATGACCGAGGTCCTGGGCGGATTGAGCGCGAAGGTCGCTGATGATTTTTCGCATCCGCTGCTCGATGCCCGCGGGGACGAAAAGTACCTCGTCGTCCTTATCTCGGCTGACAAAGGCCTTGCGGGAGCCTTCAACGCGAACGTCATCAAGGCTACGCAGGCGTTCCTTAAGGAGAACTCTGCAAAGCAGGCGGAAATGGTCGCCGTCGGCCGAAAAGGACGCGACTTCTTCAAGCGCCGCGAGATCGAATTGACAGACGAATATATCGGCCTTACCGGCAGCGGGCAGGTGAATTATCCTGACGCCGTCGAGATCGCTGAGAAGCTTATCCGGCAGTTCACGGACGATACGTCGATCGACAAAGTGTTCGTCGTCTTCACGGAGTTCAAGACCGTCCTTTCGCAGAAACCCGTCATCCAGCAGCTGCTCCCGATCCCGCGGGCCGAGGAGTCAGAGGCAGAAGGAGAAACTCCGTCTGCCGAGGCTGAGTATATTTACGAGCAGCCTGCGCCGGAGATCTTTGGTCACCTGCTGCCGAAATACGTGATCACGCAGATCTATCGTGGAATGCTTGAATCGGTCGCGTCCGAACAAGGTTCGCGAATGACGGCGATGGATTCAGCTTCTAAGAACGCCGGCGAACTGATCGACACGCTGACGCTCAATATGAACCGCATCCGTCAGGCCGCGATCACCAAGGAGATCATCGAGGTCGTCTCCGGTGCGGCAGCGGCATAATAGAGGCTCGCTAACCAATACAGCAAGCGCAGGGTAGGTTGAATTTTTTTTGGAATTACACTATTCTGTGCTTGCTTTTTCAGCCTTACAAGGCAAATCAAAA
Organism: uncultured Acidobacteriota bacterium; assembly: GCA_937873515.1. GTDB lineage: Bacteria > Acidobacteriota > Blastocatellia > Pyrinomonadales > Pyrinomonadaceae > OLB17. Next base: position 117,365 of record CALMYB010000005.1, on the reverse strand, counting down.
AAACTAGGGAGAGAAATACTAATGCTTGCAATGCTCGGTTGGTTGTTGATCGTGGTTGGTGTGATTTGGCTCGTGGTTGTTTCGATTCAGACCGGTAAGACGACCGGCGAGAAGGTGATCTGGGCTTTGGTGAATTTTTTCTGTCAGCCGCTGGGCGGGATCGTCTTCTATTTTGTTCAGAAGCAGGGGATGATCCCTCTCTTGATGGTCATTGCCGGATGGATCTTAATGGTCTTTGGCGGCGGTATGGCGATGTTCTCGGCATACCGGCCGTAGAAGCAGGCCGTGTAAACAATGCTCAATTTTCTTTCGCGGCGCGGAACGGTTTGGCCGTACGCGCCGCTCATTATTTGGACGGCCGTCGTGCTTGCCCTCGGCACGGGCCTTGGCGCAATGGACGAGACCTCACGGTTCATCGGCCCATTCCTCAAATGGCTGCTTCCGAATGCACCGACGGAAACGATCAGGTTCATCCACGCCATGATCCGCAAATTCGCGCATTTCGCTGAGTATGCCGTCCTCGCACTTCTCGCATGGAACGCTTTCAGATACTTCTCACGCCCGATTCTGCTCGCCTTTCTACTGGCGGCCGCGGTCGCGATCATCGATGAGTTCGACCAAAGCTTCAATGCAGCCCGCACCTCATCCATCTACGACATTCTGCTCGACTGCACAGGAGCCCTTGCCGCCTGCATCGTGATCTATCTAATTACGCGTTTCCGGCCCTCTCGCTCAAGGAGTTAGCCCGACCGGAGCGTTCCTCCCGCTGTCTCAAACGTTGAAAACTTCCTTTTCGGCGAACTTTATGGCATATTCTTCGTTAATATCGACGGTAAGGAGACGCCATTAATGAGTATTTTCGACAAAGTAAAAGAAGCGGCACTAAATCAGTTCATCGAGGTCATCGAGTGGCTCGATGACACGGGCGATACGTTGGTGTATCGATTTCCGGTCGCGGGACAGGAGATAAAGAACGGCGCTCAGCTCATCGTTCGAGAGTCTCAGGCCGCGGTTTTCGTTCACGAAGGCCAGGTCGCTGACGTCTTTACCGCGGGCAAATACGAGATAGACGGCGGCAACACACCGATCTTGACCAAGCTCGGTGCCTGGAAATACGGATTCAACTCGCCGTTCAAGTCCGAAGTTTACTTCGTCAATACGAAGCAGTTCTCGGATATGAAGTGGGGTACGTCGAACCCGATAATGCTCCGCGACGCGGATTTCGGGATCGTGCGTCTCCGAGCATTCGGCGGATACAGCCTTCGCGTTTCGGATCCTGCGGCCTTCATACGCGAGATCGCGGGCACGAACGCACAGTTCCAGACCGAGGATATCGAAGGCCAGTTGAAACGCTCGGTCGTCACGGAATTTTCAGACGCTTTGGGCGAACTCAAGATCCCGGCGCTCGACCTCGCTTCGCAGTACAAGGAACTCGGTGAGAAGATCCGCGGCGTTATAAACGAGGATTTCTCGTCCTGGGGCCTTGAGGTCGTCAAATTCTACGTCGAGAACATCTCGCTTCCCGAAGAGGTCGAAGCGGCGATGGACAAACGTGCATCTATGGGCGCCCTTGGCGACGCTCAGAAATATATGCAGTTCCAGGCGGCCGACGCCCTTCGCGACGCCGCGCAGAACGAAGGCGGCGGTGCAGGGCTTGGCGCCGGCCTCGGGGCGGGCTTTGCGGTCGGCGGCCAGATGGCGAACGCCTTTGGCGTCGGCGGACCGGGGCAGGCAGCTCCTGGTGGCGCAGCACCCGTCGCGGCGACAGTTGCGTGTCCCGATTGCGGCAAGCCGAACGCTGCGGCTGCGAAATTCTGTGCCGAATGCGGCTCGAAGATCGAGGTCGCAAAGGTCCCGTGCATCAAGTGCGGAGCGCAGCTTCGCGAAGGTGCAAAGTTCTGCTCCGAATGCGGCTCTTCGCAGGAAAAGCAGAAGTGCACGGGCTGCCAACAAGAACTCGCTCCGGGAGCGAAATTCTGCCCCGAGTGCGGCGCAAAGGTCGAGGCCGCGGCCTAACTTATTTCTGAGCAGGGGCGTTCATCGGATCCGTTGACGCCCTAAAAAAGTAGATAAAGGCCGTTGGGTCGGTATCTTTCTTATTCTTGTCTGAATTCGGGACGTAAAGGATTATTAGGCCCTGTTGCTTGCCGTTATCGAGCTTTTGAAAAATGCAGGCATGGCCCATCGCGCCTTCTGCTCCGCCGTCAAGACAAGGCTTATCCATACCCTCTTTTAGATCCCAGTTTCCGGCCGCCTTCATTCTTTCCGCAGTGTAGAATTTATCGATATCGATATCAGTCCCCTTATAGTTGAAAAAGATGAAGTCAACAGTGACGGGGTTGTGTTCCTGCTTGCCGTCCTTGTTCTTGTCATCCGCGTTCATACCCGCGAACACGAGGTTCACGAAGCCGCGTAGAATGACATTCACCGTAAGAGGTAGTTGATCGTTAAGAGATTCGCCGAGCCCGTCCATTTTCGGCACGTCCTGCCATAGTGAATCGACCTTGTTCGTTTTCATTCCTTTGTCCAACTGCTTCTCCACCTGCTTTTCGGCCATTCGCCCAATTGAGCTGCATGACAGTACTGCAAAGATCAGGACGATCGCACCAAGTGCCTTTGATATAACTTTCATATTTGCCTCCCGACATTCCGACTTTACTCCTCTACGGGTTAAAATCGTAGAAAAATATTCTTGTCGGGAGAAAAAGATAAAAATATGGCAGTCAGTCCTGAGTTAGTGGAGATCCTCCGCTGTCCAAAATGCAAGTCGAAGGTCGAGCTTCGCGGCAACGACGCCTTGAAGTGCGTGAACCCGGAGTGTTCGCTCGTTTATCCTGTCCGCGATGACATTCCCGTAATGCTCGTCGAAGAAGCAACGGTCGAAGAATAAGAGCGGAGTTCAAGCGTTGGCTAAAATGTGGGAGCCGATCAACTGGGAGCAAGTGCGTCGCATTCTCGTCATTCGGCTGCGGTCGATCGGCGACACCGTACTTGCGACGCCCGTGCTCAACTCGCTGAGGCGGGAACTGCCTTGGGCCGAGATCGACATCGCTCTTGAAGCGTGGGTCGCGCCGCTTCTCGAAGGCCTCGAAGGCGTCGGCATACAAAGCATCGGCGCTGATGCCGCCGCACGTATTCGGGCCGCCGCAAGGCTCAAAAAGCGCCGTTACGATGCGGTTATCAACCTGCACGGCGGCTCGACCAGCTCGACGCTCGCTGCCGCGACGCTTGCCGAATATCGCCTCGGTTTCGCGCACTATCGTTTCCCGCGGACATACACGCATCTATACGGTTCGCCCGCCGACCTTTGGGGCACGGACCAGCTCCATTCCGTCGAACAGCAGCTCGCGATCCTCGGGCTTGCGGGGCTTGAAGTAGATCGCGGCGAGAGGACGAGCTTGCCGCACAACATTGCGGCCGAGGCGGCGATCAGCGAGCGGCTCGGCCACGCAACGCGGCCGATCGCGCTCATTCATCCTGCGGCGGCCTACGAGACGAAGCAGTGGCCGGCGGAGAACTTCGCACGCGTTGCCGAAGATCTCGCGTCGCGTGGGTTCAGGGTTGTTCTGGTCGCGGCGCCGAATGAGGTAAGTGTCCTCGAAGCCGTGCGACGGGCCGCAAACTGCGAGATCGCGGCGTTCAACGACCTCACCTTGCCGGAAGTTACAGCGCTTGCACGCCGCGCGGAGATTTTCGTCGGGAACGATTCCGGCATCGCACACATCGCGGCCGCCGTCGGCACGCGCTCCGTCGTGATATTCGGCTCGTCGAACCGCGTGCATTGGCGTCCGTGGACGAGCGCCCCGAGCGAGATCGTCTTCGAGGAATTCGCATGCCAACCCTGCCCCGGCGACCGCTGCCGCGTGTACGGCGAACCACGCTGCATCCTCTCCATCCCCATCTCCAACGTCACCAACGCCATCACCCACGTCCTCGAAAAATAGACCGACGCTTGGCGTTTCCGCGTAGCGGCGAACTGATTGTAGCCGTGGGTTTCAACCCATGTCGGGCGTGACGGGAATCAGGGCGCAACATTGCGCGTGCCGCGTACCGGCGAAGCGAAATAGAATTTCGCCGCGTAGTGGCGATCTGACTCTAGCTGTTGTAGGGTCCTAGATCTTGTCGAGCCCTATTCTGCAAAGGTATTCATAGGTGCAGTCGTAGAACTCGGAACGGCGCGTACTGTCTTTTGGATTTCCTTCTGGGACGACGATGACCATACCTTGTCGTGCCCTTGTCAAAAGCACCCGATACGCGTTCTTTAGATATTGTTGGCGTTCGGGCTTTTTGACCTTGTGCCACTTTTCTCCGACGAACGAGTGGGCCGCCCAACCATCCCCGTTGTGGCGAAAGTCGGCGTCCCAAGTGACACACACCCAATCTAATTCAAGTCCTTGCACGTGAAACTCCGTGGCTACGTCCTCTAAATAATACGACGAACGAACGTCCTGCTTTCCTTCGAGGAACCATTTGACTGGATCCATTGGAGATTTCACATCTATTGCTAAGGGCTTAAGACGCTGAGCGTTTGACGATACAACAAGGCCATAACGTTCGGTTCCGCGAGCTCTACTATGAAGCCAGTTCTTCGCCCGTTCAAGGTCGCGGGTTAGCATGATAGGATACTGACCCTTGACTTTCTCAAATTCGAGCTTCGCCGCGTCAACCTCAAGATCGAGTACGTTCTTGACGAATGAGGAAACGCTTTCGGCTCGGAAGGAGCGCATTGAAACACCAAGATGCAAGCGGTCGTTTGTATGTATCGCTTCTTTATTTCTGAATGTTTCCAAGGCGGAAACAGCATCATATTCGGAATCGGTTAAGCGACTGGAAATATAGATTTCCCAGTTGGGGAAGGATCGACCGAGGGATTCAATCCATTCGGCAATGCCGGCTTCGCCGGTATTGATTTCTTGCCCACCACCTACAAGGCAAATAATCACAGCCCAATCCTCATGTCTATTGAGGCAAGAGATCAAAAATTCTGGTTCGGAAAAAGGGAATTCGAGTATTCCCTTTTTTCGCTTCATAAAGTCTGAAGTTTTTGCGTGATTCCAGGCTCGTTGAGCTTCGTCAAAAATTGCAACATGGTCGATGGGAGGGAGAGGGTCTCTAAGGTACGCATCGCGGTAATGGTGAACATTCTGAATGAAGGCTTGAACGCGGCTTCTTGCAACACCTTTCCTGAGTTTTTCGCCTTTAAGCTTGCTGCGATGGATTGCGTCTCGCGCCAACGCTTCGGTAAGTATTGCCACAAGCGGGCCATTTCCTGAGAGGAACACGCTCTGAATCCCGCCTGAAGAATCTAAATATTTTGTTGCAATATCAAGACCGACCAAGGTCTTGCCGGCACCTGGTACACCAGTTACAAAGCAAATTGCCTTTTTTCGATTGTCTTTCGCAGTCGCAATTATTTGTGAAACTGCTCTGCTTGTCTCACTAAGGTTTATTGCAGAAGCATCTGATCTAGAAATTTCTTTGACTGAATGGTGTCGATAAAGGGCAGTCGCGGCCTCAACAATTGTTGGCGTTGGGGAATATCGTCCACGAGCCCACGTATCGTGATCGATCTCTTTTTCTCCGTTAGCATTGATGACACTTTGGTAAACAGCCGAAAATCCTTCAGCATTCGTCTTTATGGGTGTGAAGAGACCATCAACTCCCGGATAAAATGCGGGCGGCTGTTCCACTTTTGGCGCATCCGTCGCTACTAAAAGCGGAACTATCAGTTCATTGTGACTAGTCTCGTGAAAGTTCTTCAGATCAAGGGCGTAATCCCAAGCTTGATCGAAGTCGCTGTTCAGGAACTCTTTAGCGCCAACTTTAAACTCAATAACAAATATGACGCCTTGATCTATGATTATGGCGTCAATCCTCTTTCCCATCCGGGGAACTGAGTATTCAAGACATACAAACCCGGTTCGATTGCTAAGTACTTCCTTTAAAAAGCGAATCTGAAACAACCATGCATCTCTTTGAGGTTCCTCGGCAGCAAATTCATGGTTTAGCACCAATGTTCCAAGGATGCTTGACTCTTCGGTATGAAGGAAGTTGTGAATCGAATTTGCGTAGTACCAGTGGTTCATATGCTAGGCTCTTTCGGCCATTCAATAATAGAACTGATACGCCGAAAAAAGAAGTTGGGCCTACGGGATGCAGAGTCAGGTGTTGATTCGGCCCGATAAGGAGACCTTCCCTTCGATTTCTTGACTCTTTGAGGCGAAAACACTAGTATTTATAGTTTCGACTCTTGTAGCCGAAGTGTGTCTGTATGTTCGAATCGCTGTCGGATAAGCTGAAGAATACGCTGCGAAATCTGCGTGGAGCGGGCAAATTGACGCCCGAACACGTGGACGCGGCGCTTCGCGAGATCCGCATGGCGCTGCTCGAAGCGGACGTGAACTACAAGGTCGCGAAGGATTTTGTCGAGTCCGTACGCGTAAAGGCCGAGGGCGAAGAGGTCTGGAATGGCCTAAAGCCGCACGAACAGGTCGTAAAGATCGTTTATGACGAGCTTTCGGCCCTGATGGGCGGCACATCGTCACGGCTCGTCTTTACGAAGCAGTCGCCGAACGTCGTGATGATCGTCGGCCTGCAAGGTTCCGGTAAGACGACCTCGACGGGCAAGATCTCGCGTTGGCTTCGCGACAACCAGGAGCGAAAGCCGCTGCTCGTCTCGGTGGACGTTTATCGTCCCGCAGCACGTGCACAGTTGAAGGTCGTAGGCGACGCCGTCGGCATTCCGGTTTACGAGGCCGCCGAGACGAACGACCCGATGGAGCTTGTTCGCGGTGCCGTAAAACACGCGAACGAACTCGGTTTTGACACGCTGCTGATCGACACGGCCGGCCGTCTGCACATTGACGACGAGCTGATGGTCGAGCTTGAGCAGATCAAGGCCGAAACGAAGCCGATCGAAGTGCTTTTTGTCGCGGACGCGATGACCGGTCAGGACGCAGTTCGTTCGGCAGAGGTCTTTCACGAACGCGTCGGCATCACGGGCGTCGTCCTCACAAAGATGGACGGAGATGCCCGCGGCGGCGCTGCATTGTCGATCAGACAGGTGATCGGCCAGCCGGTGAAATTCGTCGGCGTCGGCGAAAAGTACGACGCGATCGAACCTTTTTACCCCGACCGCATCGCGCAGCGGATCCTCGGAATGGGCGACGTGCTGTCGCTGATCGAGGAGGTCAAGGGCAAGATCGACGAGGACGAGGCCCAGGCACAGCTTCTGAAAATGACCAAGAACCAGTTCACGCTGGAGGATTTTCAGAAACAGCTCGGGCAATTCAAGAAACTCGGCTCGATGTCGAAATTGATGAAGATGCTGCCCGATCAGATGACCGGCGGCCTCGAGATGAGCGACGAGCAGTCAGAGATGGTCGATCATCAAATGAAACGCACGGAGGCGATCATCGGCTCGATGACGCGTGCAGAGAAAAATGACCACCGCATCATCGACGCAAGCCGAAAAACACGCATCGCCGGCGGTTCGGGTTCGTCGATCAGCGAAGTTAACCAGCTTTTGCGGCAGTACGAGCAAATGCGGAAGATGATGGCCCAGATGAATCGCGGCGGCCTTTTCGGCGGAATGGCGAAGAAAATGGCCGGCGGTCTCGCAGGCGGACTTGGAAATATGCTCGGCGGCGGCCTCGGCGGAATGCTCGGCAGCGGTTCGGCGATAGATCATTCGGATGACGACGCGGGAGACGCACCGTCAAGGAGTATCAGGAAGAAGAAACGACACAAGAAGAGGAGATAAGTTCATTGTTGATGGTTAATGGTTGATGGCAAAGACCAGTTTTGAAAATTTAGAGGTCTATCAACTGGCGGAGAGACTATCCGATACGATCTGGAGGATCGCAGCGAGCTGGGAGTATTTTGCAAAATGCACCTTGGGCACGCAGATCGTGAGATCGGCTGACAGTATCTCAGCTAACATTGCCGAAGGGTGTGGGAGATTTAATTACAAAGACAACGCGAAGTTTATCCGTATCGCGAGAGGGTCTTTGTATGAGACAAAGAATTGGCTTAGGCGAGCTTTTCAAAGAGGCCTGTTGACCGAGGGTCAGATTGACGAGCTAAAACCTATAATTGACGAACTTCTCCCAAGGCTTAATGCCTATTTGGCGTCGATCAAAAGAGCAGGCGAGACTATCAACAATTAACTATCAACAATGAACGGTTCACGAATTTTATGCTAGCAATTAGTTTAATGAGAATTGGCGCGAAGAAGCATCCGTTTTATCGCGTCGTGGTAAAGGAAAAGCGTTCAAAGCGCGACGGCAAATATCTTGAGAATCTCGGGACGTACGATCCGATGCAGGATCCGGCTGATGTAAAGCTCAATCACGAGCGCATTCAGTACTGGATCGGCGTCGGCGCGCAGCCGACCGAGACGGTCAAGAGCCTGATCAAGCACAATCCCGTGATGACGGAAGAAGAGCGTGCGGCCGCCGACGCGGCTCGTGCCGAAAAGCGTGCTGCCGCCGAGAAGGCAAAGGCGGATGCTCGTGCAGAAGCTGACCGCATCGCGGCCGAGAAGGCCGAGGCCGAAAGGGCCGCCGCGGAAGCTGAAAAAGCCGCTGCCGAGAAGGCTGCCGCCGATGAGGCCGCTGCTGCCGAAGCTCCGGCTGCTGAGGAAGCGCCGGCTGCCGAGGTAGCTCCGGCTGTCGAGGCAGAAGCCGCTCCTGCAGGTGAAGAGGCCCCAGCCGCTGAATAGGCGATATTTTCGACCTTTTCTCAAGGAGATCAGATGAAAGAGGCAGTCGAAAGGATCATTACGGCGCTCGTCGGGGAACCCGACGTCGTAGAGATAACCGAGATCGCGGACGGCAAGAACGTTCGGCTCGAGGTTCGTGTCGCGCCGCATGACATGGGCCGCATCATCGGCCGCGAAGGCCGAACGGTCAAAGCTATCCGCAATATCCTTTTTGCCGCCGGCCAAAAGCAGAATAAGCGCTTTCATCTGGACCTGATCGAGGACTAAGGTGGCCGAGGACGCTGAGCTTGTCGCGATCGCACGCATTGCGCGTCCGCGCGGGCTGAAAGGCGAGGTCATCTGCGATCTTTTGACGGATTTTCCTGAGCGGTTCGACGGGCTCGAGGAAGTTGTTCTCGTACTCGAGAATGGTGAAAGGAAGGCCGCAAAGATCGAGGATCATTGGCCGCAGAACGAACGCATCGTGCTGAAGTTCGCCGGTGTAGATTCGGCCGATGATGCAGAAGCACTTCGAAATGCTGAGGTTTGCGTCGCCGAGGATGACGCGGTCGATCTTGAACCGGACGACTTTTACGACTGGCAGCTTGAGGGCTGCAAGGTCGAGACCATTCACGGCGAGATGCTCGGCGTGGTCCGCGAAGTGATGCGGACAGGCGGCACGGACATTCTGGTTGTCGCCGGTGAGAAGAAGGATTTTCTGATACCATTTGCGGCCTCGATCTGCGTCGAGGTTCTTCCGCAGAACAGGTACATTCGGGTCGATCCGCCCGAAGGTTTGTTGGAGTTTTAGGTGAAGATTGATGTACTGACAATTTTCCCTGAGTATTTTGATTCGATCTTTGAATTCGGCATCATACGCCGGGCAAAACTGGCAGAGATCGTGGAAATAAAAGTCCACGATATTCGCGAATTTGCCGCCGATAAGCACAAGATGGTCGATGACCGACCGTTCGGCGGCGGCGACGGAATGGTCTTAAAGCCGGAACCGCTTTTTGCGGCTATCGAGCATTTGACGGGAGTTTCGGCTCGCGAAGATTATGCGAGCGGCCTGCGCGTCGTGCTTCTGACGCCGCAGGGAAGGCCTTTCAAGCAGAGCGTCGCTGTGGAATTCAGCACAGATGCCGAGCATCTGGTCCTGATCTGCGGACGTTACGAGGGCGTTGACGAACGCGTCAACGAACGGCTTGTAACGGACGAGATATCGATCGGCGATTATGTGCTTTCGGGCGGCGAACCGGCGGCGTCCGTCGTCGTAGATGCGATAGTTAGGCTGCTTCCCGGTGCATTGGGAAGCGAGACCTCTGCCGAAAATGACTCTTTTTCTGACGGGCTGCTTGATTGCCCGCATTACACAAGACCTGCGGAATTTCGCGGAATGAAAGTTCCGGAAGTTCTGCTGAACGGCCATCATGCCGAGATAGAGAAATGGCGCCGCAAAATGGCGCTTGAAAAAACAAAAAAGGTCCGAGAGGACCTCATTATGGGAGAAAATGGTGAAAGTGAATAGGCTAACTTAGTTACAGAGTTACAGAGTTACAGAGTTACAGAGTTACAGAGTTACAGAGTTACAGAGAGAAGACAGCGGTCTCAGGTACTCTGAAACTCCGGAACTCCGGTACTCTGAAACTTTGAAACTTCCTATTGACCTCTGGCCGACGAATAAAATGAATAGACTGGATATTGTCGAAAAGACACAGATCAAAGAAAATATTCCCGCGTTCCAACCCGGCGACACGCTGCGCGTTCACGTGCGGATCAAAGAAGGCAACAAAGAGCGTCTTCAGGCTTTTGAGGGGGTTTGCATCGCCCGCAAACATGGCGGAGTTCGCGAGACCGTTACGGTCAGAAAGGTGAGCTTCGGCGTCGGTGTCGAGCGAATTTTCCCGCTGCACGCGACCGTTGTCGACCACATCGACGTTGTTCGTCGGGGTAAGGTTCGCCGTGCTAAGCTTTACTATCTTCGCGACCTTCGCGGCAAGGCTGCCCGCATCAAGGAACGCGATACACGCACAAAGAAAAAGTCCTAACTTTTAACGAAGACAGGTGAAAGAAATGAACGCGAGAAAACGGGAGCGAGATGCCAAACTTGCTCCTGATTCTCGCGTTTCTCTTTTTGAGAACGCTTTCGTTCATGGGCTTGGTTCAGATTTCGAGCGTATGGCACATGATGAAGGTTTTCTTTTTGTTGCGGGTGTCGATGAGGTCGGGCGCGGTTGTCTCGCGGGCCCGGTGGTCGCGGGAGCGTGCATTCTCGATCTTTCGAAACCGCTGCCCGAAGGGCTCGATGATTCGAAAAAGGTTACACCCGAGAAACGGGAGTCTATCGCCGAGGAACTAAAGGCAACGGCGGTCGCATACTCCGTCGGCCGCATCGAAGCCGAAGAAATCGACCGAATAAACATTCTAGAAGCGACAAAAAAGGCGATGCTCGCCGCTATTGAAGCTCTTTCGCCTGCTGCCGATTACTTGCTCATCGATGCCTTGCAGCTAAAAGGCACGCGCCTCCCGCAAAAGGCCATCATCAAAGGTGATTCTATTTCAGTTTCGATCGCCGCCGCGTCGATCATTGCAAAGACCTATCGCGATGCCCTGATGCGCGAACTGCACAACGAATTTCCTCTATACGGTTTTGACGGCCACAAAGGCTACGGCTGCGCGTCGCATTTTGCGGCCATCAGAGAGTACGGCCCTTGCCCGCTGCATCGTATGACGTTCCGCGGCGTGGCCTCGGATTCGCCTGATGCGGGGCGAATCACCCCACTCTGAAAGAATGGAGTGATTCGTTCTTCGTTTGATGCCTTTGGACATCCTAATTACTTCCGGTCGATCGTTGATCAGAAATACCGAATGGTATAGCTCACTTTTATTCCACGCCCCATTTCAGGAGAGATGTCCTTGATGAACGAAACGTGGTTGAAATAGAGCTTATTGTTCAGATTGAATGCATTTACGCTGAATAGGTGAGCAAGATGTTTCTTTACGATGACATAGCTCGCGGTCAGATTTACAATGCCGTGGTCGGCCGTCGAAGTTTCGCCGGTGAAAGTTCGATCTTGTCGAGCTACGGCGACGAATTCGGGCTTTAGACTGAACGCGTTGTAATGAACGTCAAGCCCGATGCGTCCGCGAAGCGGCGGAATACGCGGCAGAGGCGTTCCGTTCGAAAGTTCCGCGTTCACATAATCTGCACCGGCAAGGAGATCGGCGAATTTGGTGAGCTTTACCTGGCCTTGCAGTTCCAAGCCCCAGAAGCGGCTAGTGCCCTGAAGGTATCTCGCGATCGGGAATCCGCTGTCCGCGTCGATGTCGCCTGTTGGAGCAAGAAAAACATAGTCCTGCAGGCGATAGTAGTAGAATGACGCGTCTCCGCGAACGCGTTCCGTGGTTTGAGAGAACGAAAAGTCGATGCCGTCGCCGATCTCGGGCTTCAGGCCGTTGTTGCCGATCTCAAATGCGAGTGTTCCGTCGTGCGGGCCGTGATTGTAAAGTTCATCGAGAGCCGGCGGGCGATAAGAATGTTTGTAGCTTGCGACAAGCCGGCCGCCCTTCCACGCATCATATTTTGCGCTGACAGCCCCTGAAAACCCTGAGAATCTGCGGTCGGGCAGAAACTCGTTCCGCGGGTCATAGCGCCTGTGCTCGAGCCGTCCGGCAAACTCAAGGCCGAAACGCCCGAACTTCAGCTCCTCGAACGCGAATCCGGCAAAAGAACCTTCCTTGACCGGGCCATCGATCAGCATCTCTTCGCCGACGGTCGAGAAATCGCGGCCCGAGAACTCGAAACCGAACTTTCCGCTCAGCATCTTATACGGCTTTTGTTCAAAGATCCCGCGCACAGAGTTCGTGTCGTTGCGAAATGTCGTTCCAACGACGCTATCAGCGATCTCCTGATGGCGATAGCGTGAGAGATCGACGGTAAAGCGGATCTTTGAGAACGGCAGTTCGCCGTCGTTATATCCGAAGCTGAACCGCGTATCATTCTTGTGCATTCGAAGCGAACGCGATTCGGGAGCATCTTCGCGGATGTCGAGCGGAATGCCGTAGCGATTCTGCACGTATGAGAACGAGCCGTTGATGAACGCCTTTTCGCCGTAATAACCGACGCCGACCGTGCCGCCCGCAGAGCGCGTAAAGGTGTTGAACACCTTGCCCCAATTGCCGCCGGCCGAATATGCGTTCGAGCGTTGCCCGTTCGCATTTCCCCAGACGAGCCAGTTCTTGTAGCCGTATTGAATACCGCCCGCAGCTGTCGCGGACGCTCCCGGCGCACCTCCAGAGGTGGAGAAATAGCCACGCAATCCGGGATGCCACTCGTCTTCGCGGCCCGAGACGGCGTTAACGACACCGCCGATCGCACCGCTCGAATAGAGGAGCGTTTCGGGGCCTTTGATGACCTCGATCCGCTCTACCGAGAGCGTATCGACAGGTTCAGCGTGATCACCGGATTGAGCTCCGAGCGAACCGACGCCTACACCATCGGCCGTAACTTTTACACGGTCACCGTCAAACCCGCGAATGACGGGCCTTGATGCACCAGGCCCGGCCGAACGCTTTGCAACACCGGCCTCGCCCGCAAGAACGTCGCCAAGGCCGGTGGTCGGTCGTGCAGTTATTTGTACGGAATCGAGTGTGTTGACGTTCGAGAAGGCAACTTGCGGCGTCGCGTCGTCCGCAGAGACACTCACATCGGCCGCGACGCCGGCGAGCTGAATGTCAAAATCGACCGTCGCAGTTTCACCCGGACGGACGTTCACCGTCTTTGCGACGTCCTTGAAACCCTCGATGTGGGTCGTCAGGTTATATGTACCGGCGGCAAGGCCGGTAAAACGATATGTGCCGAGGTCGTCGGTTGCGGTAACGCGTTCAAGTTCCTTGATGCGAATGGAGACGTTGTGGACGACCGCCTTGTCCGGGCCGTAGGTGACGGTGCCGCTGATCGAACCGCCCGTCTGTTGAGCAAATGCTGGGACCGCGAACAATATGATCGCGAATACAAGAAATACTAGATCTTTCATTTCAAAACTTACCTGATCTTAAACTGAACAGATGGGCGAAATGCATCAATACATCTCACCGATCCCGGGAGGCCGAGGCGGATTCCTTGGCGCTCCTAGGCGCAAGGAAACCTTCCGGCCGGAAAATCTGCGATCAATATCAGGAAAGTTTTGGGGGTCGGAATAAAATATCAGGCGGGCGAAACCGCACCCTTGCGTCGGGAAACAAGAAGGCGGTAGAACTCGTCTGCGAGGCCTTCGCCAGAGGCAGCTGATAGCTCCCAAAGAGTCCGTTATGCGGTACTTTATCGTGGGCAAACGAGGCGGTCTGGCGCTCCTTCTCACGAGTGTTCGAACAAAGCACAAGGGTTTGGCAAGGATCTTCGCCGTTTTGGTCAGAAGCTGAGATCGCCAGCGGTTGATCATGGTCGACCACCGCGCAAATGGCACCGTGGGATGCGAACTCGGCAAGAAGAACAACGAGAAAGAAGCCCGAGATGAGCCTGATCCACCTTGTCCTGTCGGCAGCCGAACGCATAAGAAGGATTATACGGCATAGGAGCCGCTAAGGTTGCATGCGGTGAAAGCCCGTATTGCCCGACAAATTTGGGGCAGATAGAATGTTTCTTTCGGGTGTTCGACCTCCGGGCAAGGTTCACATAGATTTAACATCCGTTCTTTAGATTTGAGATAGATGCAGGGAATCCTGCCCGTTTTATGAAGCAGAGCATTCTTGTTGTGGAAGACGACGCAGACATTGCGGAGAGTCTCGAATATAACCTCCAGCGTGCGGGATTTCGCCCGGTCATTGCCGAATCGGGCGAAAAAGGCCTGCACTTGGCTCTTGATAAAAAGAACCGGCCGAAGCTGATCATTCTCGATCTGATGCTGCCGGGAATGAGCGGAATGGAGCTCTGCCGGCGGCTAAGGCGCGAACCGGCGGCTGCTGACACGCCGATCATTATGCTGACGGCGCGGTCTGCCGAGGCCGACCGCATTGGCGGGCTGAATACCGGTGCGGACGACTATATTGTAAAGCCCTTTTCTATCAAGGAGTTGATCGCACGCGTGAACGCGGTCCTGCGACGAACCGAAAAGGACGAAAGCCGCACTTATCGGGACAAAACGTTGTTTGTCGATCTCGAAGCTGTCCGCGTCGAATGTGATGGAGAGCCGGTCAAGCTCACGCGGAAAGAGTTTTCGCTGCTCGAACATCTGATAAACAACGCTGGCCGCGTCGCCTCGCGACAGCAGCTTCTGGATGCCGTTTGGGGGTACAGCTACTTCGGCGATTCCCGAACCCTTGATGTGCACATTCGGCGACTGCGTCAGAAGCTTGGAAGCTGCGGTACGTCGATCGAGACGGTCATCGGCGTAGGATATCGTTTCGTTGGGTGCAAATAGATAGAACGATGGACGAGAACGAACGCCGCGAGATTCTTACCGCTATCCTCGACACGACGCGCGAATGTGTGCTTGTCGTGGACAAAGAGTCGCGTATCTCGGGCTGGAACGAGGCCGCCAAAAGTGCATTTTTGCCGAACGTTTCGCCGAAGGGGCGAAGGATCAGCGAGGTTCTGCGCGATCTGGAACTTCACGATGCTTTCAAGCGAGCCCTTCACGAAGGCCTTGAGTCGGAGATCAGAATCGAAATAGCGGCCGGCGAGCGGAAGTTTGATGTACATGTATCGCCGCTCGATCTGGGCGACAGTCGCGAGGCTATTGCATTCTTCTACGAAACAACACGTTTGGACCGGCTCGAGGTCGTAAGACAGGAGTTTCTCTCGAATATCTCGCACGAGCTCCGTACGCCGCTAACTTCCATCCTCGCTTTCGTTGAAACGCTCGAAGACGGCGGAATCGATGATGAATCGAACAATCGGCGTTTTCTCGGCGTCATCCGGCGAAATGCCGAGCGGATGAACAGCCTTATCGCGGACATCCTCGAACTCTCACAGATCGAAGCCGGCCGCGTCGCCGTCGAACCCTCCACGGCTGATCTGGGATCCATTGTCAACGAGATCTTTACGGCGCTCGGAGCAAAGGCAAGATCGCGCGAGATAAAGCTGATCTCGAAGATCGATCCGGCAGTTCGGGTCTTTGCGGACGTTCAACGCCTTGAGCAGATGCTTGTGAATCTGGTCGATAACGCTATCAAATTCGACCGGACGGGCGGCGTCGTTACGGTATGGTATGAGAATCGTGGAAGCGTTGACGTCATCAGCGTGTCGGACACGGGCGAAGGGATCTTGCCGGAGCATCTCGGCCGGATCTTTGAACGCTTCTATCGCATCGATCGTGCCCGCTCCCGCGAAATGGGCGGCACCGGCCTCGGGCTTGCGATCGTAAAGCACCTCGCCCGTCTGCACAAAGGCGATGCGGCCGTAGAATCGGTCTTGGGCCAAGGCTCGACCTTTCGGATCGAACTTCCCGCCTTTTTACAATGACACTCGCAAACTTGCAAAGAGTGTGATAAGCTTACTTTACTTTCTAAATTTATCGTTTGCCCGCCGAAGCTTGTAAATACAAGGTTTGACAGCATTTTGTCACGCATCGCCCGATATGGGACGACGCGGAATAAGCGGCAATGAAGCTCGAAATTGGTCAAAAAGTTTGTTACCCGGGACAGGGTGTATGCTCTGTCGAATCTCGCACTGAACGGAAGATCGGGGAAACAAAGATAAGCGGCTTTTATCTTCGCGTGGTCAGCGACAAGTCGTCGATCTTTGTGCCCGAGTCGAATATCGATTCGGTCGGCATTCGTCCCGTGATTAGCGGTTCGCAATGCAAACGTTTGATCACGCGCCTTGCGGAGGATTTTGAGTCCGCATCATCGGATTGGAAATCAAGATCACGCGAATTTATGCTGAAACTCCAGTCGGGCGATATTTTCGCTGCGGCGGACGTCTTGAAGAAACTCACTTACCTTAGCCGTGAAAAACGACTCTCCTTTCGCGAGCAAACGCTGCTCGAAAAGGCAAAGTTCCTCATCGTCTCAGAGATCACCAATTCATCTTCTCAGGACCTTGCTACCTGTGAGAGTCAGGTCGTCGCACGGGTCGAAAAGGCGTGTGCGAAGCATTCCGCAGCGCAGCCGCATGCTGCCGCCGCGGGCTGATACCTCCTCGTCGAGATACCAAGATATCGAGCAAACTGGGTTGGCCTAGTCGTCGTCGCGCTTGTAGCTAGTCTTGACAACGGTCTTTATGTTGCCGCGCACGTTGAAATCGCCCTCGATCTCAAGTTTTAGTGGGTCGCAGGCGGCGACAAAATCATCGCGGATGAGGTTGATGACATGTTCGTGAAAGATCTTTACGTCGCGGAACGAATTGATGTACAGCTTGAGGCTCTTTAGCTCGACGCAGAGTTCGAACGGAACATACCGCAAGCGGATGGTCGCAAAATCGGGAAAATCCGAGAACGGACAGATCGCGGTAAATTCAGGTATGTCGAACTCTACCCAGATCTTTTTGCCCACGTATTCGTAGGGAAATGAATCGAGCGGCGTCAGATTCATTTCCTCCCGCGGCGTCGGCCGTATGTCGAGTCCTTGTGTGTTGCTGCCCTCAGGCTGCCTTTCGTCTAGCATATTTTCCTCGTCGTGAAGCAAGATGCTGCACGGTCGCAAGATCCGTTACACCATTGCTTCGCAACTGTTCAAGTAAGTTTACAAATACGTGCGCGGTCGCAAAGGCGTCCGCTCCGGCCCTGTGATGGTTCAATAGATCGATCGCGTAATATTCGGCGACGGTCTTGAGCTTGTGATTCTCGATATCCGGAAGCAAGCGCCGTGATAACTGCACAGTGCAGAGACATTGGTTCGCGAGCCGATAATCCGGGAAAACGAGGCCGATCTCGTGATTGATGAATCGCATATCGAATCCGGAATTATGGGCAACGAGAACCGCGTCGCCGATAAATTCGAGAAAATCGTTCGCGATATCCGCAAAACGCGGTGCTTCAGCCACCATTTGGTCATCAATGCCTGTAAGGGCGGAGATGAACGGCGGGATGCTTACTTCCGGATTTACGAGCGTCTGAAAAGTGTCGAGAACCTGAAAACCTTTTACTCGGAAGGCGCCGATCTCGGTCACGCGATGCGGTTCTTTTGCTCCCGTAGTTTCGAGGTCGAACACTACGAAATCGGTATCGGCGATGTCACCTGCCAACAGATCGTCGGCGAGCAGAACGACAGTGTCATCAAGCAGTTCGAGGCGCGGATCGCGTTCGATCAGGTCAGCCACCAGAAGCTTTGCCATCAACGGGTCGGGCCGCCGGATCTTCATTACGAAATCCACAACGCTGACGGCCGAAGCTCGGCCGTTAAAGGAGCGCAGCAGCGAGATCGTCTCGTTTATTAGCAAAGAGTTGGAAATTAGGTTAGGATACCGTTTCACTTTCTGCTTTGAGTTTACCAAAACTTTTGCGAGCAGTTTAGCTATGGACGCAGAAAAGAGAATTCTCGATATGTTTCGCGACCGCGGGGCGTTGCTCGAAGGGCACTTCATTCTGTCGAGCGGACGGCACAGTCGGGAATATCTCCAATGTGCGAAGGCCCTCGAATTCCCGACGGACGCGAACACCCTTGGCCGTGAGATCGCCGAACTCTTTGTCGATCAAGATATCGAGACGGTCGCGTCGCCCGCGATCGGCGGACTTATCATCGGCTACGCCGTGGCCACCGCAATGAACGTGCGTTTTCTATGGACCGAGCGGCAGAACGGCGAGATGACGCTTCGACGCGGTTTCGAACTGCGGCCGAAAGAACGCATTCTTGTCGTTGAAGATGTTATAACGACGGGCGGCTCGACCCGCGAATGTATCGCTGAACTTGAAAGGAACGGAGCCAATATCGCAGCTGCGGCATCGATAATCGATCGCTCGAATGGCCGGGCCGATGTCGGTGTCCGGCGCAAGGCTCTCGTCAAGATGGATGTCGATAGTTTCCTGCCTGAAGACTGCCCGATGTGCGCGGAAGGCTTGCGCGCCGTCAAACCCGGCAGCCGAACGACTGGCGCGTGAGAAAAGTATGCTTCCTGTCGATGGACGACCTAACGGGCTACGTCTCTGATGACGAGCTCGCCGTTGGGCCGTTAGCGGATCGGGGTATTGCGGTCGACACGCTTTCATGGCGGCAAAGGACGCAGGAATGGAGCGACTTTGACGCGGTCGTGATACGCACGACGTGGGATTATCAGCGTTTTCCGAACGATTTTCTAGCGGTTCTTGATGAGATCGAGCGGTCAACGCGGCTTCTGAATCCTGCAAGTGTTGTTCGATGGAATTTTGACAAGATATACCTGAAGGAATTGTCTGGGAACGCTGTGAAGATCGTCCCAACGCTCTTTGAGAC
Organism: uncultured Acidobacteriota bacterium; assembly: GCA_937873515.1. GTDB lineage: Bacteria > Acidobacteriota > Blastocatellia > Pyrinomonadales > Pyrinomonadaceae > OLB17. The sequence continues at coordinate 98,296 of CALMYB010000005.1, read as the reverse complement.
GCACTTTTCCGCGGAGAATTTCGCGGCATGGCTGGAGGAGTTTGAAACGCCGGAGTTGATAGTTAAACCGCGTGTGAGCGCAACGGCGGAGCACACTTACAGGCTTCGCAAGTTCGATGCGGCGTTAACTGAAAGTTTCGAGGCACGGCCGTTCCTGGTGCAGCCCTTCCTGGAAACTATTGTAAGCGAGGGCGAGTATTCTTTTTTTTATTTTAATGGGGAATTCAGCCACGCGATCCTGAAGGAACCGAAACCGCTGGATTTTCGCGTTCAGGAAGAACACGGCGGGATCATCACGGCCATCGCGCCGACAGACGAAATGAGGGCGGCCGCATCAAAGGCACTTGCGGCAGTAGCCGAACCGCTTCTGTATGCACGCGTCGATCTTGTACGGGATGCTTTCGACGGATTTCAGCTCATGGAACTTGAGTTGATCGAGCCTGCCCTTTACCTTCGAATGGATAGAGAGGCGCCGACGCGTTTTGCAGATGCCGTTGCCGCTCGGATCTGGAACCAAACTTGCCAATGACGAATTTCAAGCTTCTCATCCAATACGACGGCACGGACTTTCACGGCTGGCAGGTGCAGGAGAACGCTCGCACGATCCAGGGTGAACTCGAGCGCGTCTGCCGGATGCTCGAGGATGCTGACGTCAAGGTGATCGGTTCGGGGCGAACGGATGCGGGCGTACATGCCGAAGGACAGGTCGCCAACGTCGTAATGCACAAGCCTTTCACTCCGGATGGCCTTAGGGCAGCGATTAACGGCAATCTTTGGCGGGACATCCGTGTGATGTCGGTCGAGAAGGCGCCGGACGATTTTCATGCGAGATTCTCTGCGAAACAAAAGACATACGTCTATCGCATCATCAACGCTCCGGTGATGTCCCCAATTTGGCGGCGTTTTGCCCACCACGAATCAAAACCACTCGCGCTTGAAAGAATGGTCGAAGCGGGAAGGTTGTTCCTTGGAGAGCACGATTGGTCGGCCTTTGCATCGGCAGGTACGGAGAGCGAGAACAAGGTGCGGCTCGTAACGGATGTGAGCCTTCGTTCCGTTTGGGATGCGCGTGCGAACGCCTCGCTGATCGAGTTTCGCATCACGGCGACGGGCTTCTTGCGGTACATGGTCCGTTCGATAGTTGGTACGCTGCTCGATGTCGGACAAGGCACAAAGAACGGTGATACAATTCAAACTGCGATCGTGACGGGAGACCGGCAATTGTGCGGGCGCACGGCACCGGCTCAAGGATTGACGCTCGAAAGGGTCGAATACGACTAACCGGAGACTTTAAATTTCATCGGATGCTTATCTACCATATCGTCGAAAAGGAGGTATGGGATGCGCTTGAATCGGAGCTCTACAGCCCTATCGGGCTTGAACGTGAAGGCTTTATTCATTGCAGTTTCAAGGAGCAACTCTCGGGCGTGATCGAGCGGTATTATGCAAGAGGCTCTGAGCTTGCGGTACTCGAGATCGACCCGCAATACCTTATGTCACGCGTCGTTAACGAACCATCTACGAATGAAGAGATATATCCGCACATCTATGGGCAGATAAATCTTTCAGCGGTCGTGGCCGTCGAATACCGTATAGCATGATCGAAGCATTTGACGGCATCGTCAGAAGAAATTCCAACGAAGCGAAACTGCTCGCCGAGATCGATGTGTCCCGGCTGCCGCGGCACATCGCTGTGATAATGGACGGCAACGGCCGTTGGGCAAAACTGCGTGGACGTCCGCGGATCTTCGGGCATCGCGAAGGCGCCGAATCCGTACGTGCGATCCTCGACACCTCGGCGCGTCTTGGCATCGAGGCTCTTACGCTTTACGCCTTTTCCACCGAGAATTGGAAGCGGCCAAAGGCAGAAGTTTCCGCGTTGATGTCGATGCTCAAGCGGGTGCTCAAACGCGAATTGAATGACGTTCACGGCAACAACATCCGCTTCCGTACGATCGGCGATGTGACCGCATTGAGCGACGATGTTCGCGAGCAGCTCACCGCGGCAGAAAAGCTTACGGCGGGGAATACCGGCACGGTGATGAATGTCGCGTTGAATTACGGTTCGCGTGCGGAGATCGTCCGAGCTGCACGACTTGCGGCAAAGAGCGGCGAGATTTCGGAAGAGAGCATCGAGGCGAATCTATACACGAGCGAAATGCCGCCCGTCGATCTTCTAATACGCACGAGCGGCGAATTTCGCATCTCGAATTTCCTTTTGTGGCAGATCGCGTACAGCGAAATTTATGTAACGCCAACGCTATTTCCTGATTTTCGAAGGCCGCAGCTTTTCGAAGCGATCATCGACTTTCAGAAACGCGACCGGCGTTACGGCGGCGTTAGCGAACCGCCAAAGCAGAAATGACGACCTTATGAAAACGCGTCTTCTGACAGCGGCAATTGCGATCCCAATTCTCATTGCGGCCATCATCCTGCCGATATGGCTGCCGTGGTCGGTCTGGCTTTTTGTTGCGATCGCGGTCTTTGCACTTGGCGCCGGGTTGTTCGAGTTCTTTTCGCTGACGAAAAAGCTTGAACTGAAGGCCGACGCGGGCGTCGCGTATCTTGGTGCCTCGGCTTTCGTGCTCTCATTCGTTTTTGACGCTCCGACGAAGGCGCCGGAGATATTCCTCTGCGTGATAGCGGGCTTTGTCATAGCGGCATTCATCTCTCAGGCATTTCGCTTTCAGAAGGATTTTACGAAGCTTCTCACGGGCCTTGGCGTGACGGTCGCCGGTGTTTTTTATCTCGCGTTCCTCGGCGGCTTTTTGATAGCGGTGCGGATGGGTTTTGACGGCGCGCTGTCGTCGAAGCTGCTCATTTTCTTTTTTGCGGTCGTTTTTGGGTCGGATGCCGGAGCGTATTTCGCGGGCCGCGCCTTTGGCAAACACAAGCTCGCACCTGCGATCTCGCCCGGCAAGACCATCGAGGGCCTTATCGGCGGCATCCTTGCGGCGGCAGGGTTCGCCGCACTCGCGATCTGGCTTTTCTTCCACGAACTCGGCTTCTTGCCCGGGATCATCGTCGCGATAGCGATCGGGATCTTGGGCGTATTAGGCGACTTGGCGGAAAGCGCGATAAAACGCGGTTCGGGAGCAAAGGACGCGGCATCGATCCTGCCGGGACACGGCGGTTTTCTCGACCGGCTCGATAGTTTGCTCTTCGGCGCTCCAGTGCTGTATTATTTTGCTAGGTTCTATTTCGGATGAAAGCCGTTCGGTTCAATGACAATAATACGTAAGCCCCGATGCGCTGAATTTACCCTCGCGTCGCGGCCCTTCGTTGTCATAACTCGAAGGGCTTTTTGTTTGGAAGAGAATTAACCGCGGATAGATGCAGAAGGCACGGATAGCACTGGTTCGGCCTTTTGGCCAGGTCGTTTTTTCGGAATCACGCAGAATGAGCATAAGGACTTTCATCTGCGTCATTTGCGTCAATCTGCGGTTAAAATTTGACGGGTTGGTTTTCATTTATGCTGGATGTTTTGGGAAGTTTGGAGCGCACGCACACGTGCGGTGAGCTGCGTAAAGACGACGTTGGGAGCAGCGTTGTGTTGATGGGCTGGGTCGCGAAGAAGCGTGATTTCGGGCCGCTGACCTTCATTGACCTGCGCGATCGCGAAGGCATCACTCAGGTCGTCTTGAACGAGGAGACATCGCCTGACGCTCACGCAAAAGCGAAAGACATACGCGGCGAATTCGTGATCGGCATAAAGGGTGCGGTCGTCGAACGCGAAGGCACGCACAACGCAAAGCTTGCGACCGGCGACATCGAGGTTCACGCCGATGAGTTGCTGATCTATAACACCGCGAAAGTGCCGCCCTTCGAGCTTGAGAAGTCCGGCTCGCAGAATCTTGCCTCAGAAGATCTGCGTCTCAAATATCGGTATCTCGACCTTCGCAGGCCGCAGCTGCAGAACAACATCCGTATGCGGGCGAAAGCCGTCGCCGCCATTCGCCAGTATTTTGACGGACGCGGGTTCATTGAGATCGAGACGCCGATCCTGCTCAAATCGACGCCCGAAGGCGCACGGGATTTTATCGTCCCGTCGAGGATCCATACCGGAAAATTCTTCGCTCTGCCGCAGAGCCCGCAGATATTGAAGCAGATCACGATGATATCGGGCTTTGACAAGTATTTTCAGATCGCGAGATGCTTTCGCGACGAAGATCTGCGCGCCGATCGCCAGCCGGAATTCACGCAGCTCGACATGGAGATGTCGTTCGTTAATCGCGAACAGGTGTATCGTGAGATCGAGGGGATGTTCAACCACGTGTTGAGGCTCATCGACGTCGAATTCCCCACGGAATGGCCGCGAATGACGCACTCCGAGGCGATGCGTCGATACGGTTCGGACAAGCCTGATCTTCGGTTCGAGATGGAGCTGCAGGATCTTTCGTCGGCTCTGAAAGACACGGAGTTTGCACCATTTCGAGACACGCTCGACAGAGGCGGCGAGATCAAATGCATCGTCGTTAAAGGCCGCAGCGACTATTCGCGAAAGCAGACGGACGAGATCCAGGAATACGTAAAACGCTACGGTGCAGGTGCTCTTGCGTGGATAAAGATCGCAGCCGACGGCACTCTTGCATCTTCGCTCTTGAAGGTGCTGGGTGAAGAGAAGATCGCTGAACTCGCATCTCTCGCAGGTGCCGAGAAAGGCGATGCAGTCCTCATCGTCGCGGGCCGAAGGTCGGTCGTTGCCGCCTCGCTAGGCGCACTGAGGCTCGAGGTCGCTAGGCGTGAGGATCTGATCGACCGCACGGCCTACAAGCCGCTGATCGTGACGGAATTCCCGATGTTCGAACACGACGAAGAGAGCGATACATACATCGCGGCTCATCATCCTTTCACCTCGCCGATGGACGAGGATATCGAGCTTTTCAAGACGGCGGTGAATGACGCGTCTCAGCATCATCTTTTGGGGCAAGTTCGCGCCAAAGCGTACGACGCGGTCATCAACGGCTACGAATGCGCGGGCGGCTCGATCCGTATCCATCAGAAGGAGATTCAGGATCTGAATTTCAAGGCTCTCGGAATGACGCCTGAGAAGGCTCGCGAGCGATTCGGCTTCTTCCTCGACGCACTCGAATACGGCACGCCGCCGCACGGAGGCTTTGCCGCCGGCATCGAACGCACGTGTATGATCCTCTGCGGCACGGAAAATATTCGCGACGTTATGGCATTCCCAAAAACCGCATCAGCCCAAGACCTGATGATGGATTCGCCTGGCGAGGTGGACGACGCGCAATTGAATGAACTGGGTATTAGAGTTGAATGATCGGCCGTCTGCCAGCTCCGATATTTGTAGCCATGGTCGCCCTTGGCATGTGGTATTTTGCGGGCTATTTGATGGTTGGGCTTGTCGATTGTACGGGCTCAGATGTGATCTCGTTCCCTATTAGGTGTGCAGACGGGTCAAGAATACTCTTGGTGGACTCACTAAAGTTCCTGTCTGTTGCTCTTGGACTTTCGAGCATACTTCTTTTGATTCTTTTCTGGAAGCGCCGATCACGGTAATTGCATTGAAGGATTATTTGATAGTACTATATATGGTACTATCTGATTTTGGTCTTAATGGAGATCTCGGAAATAATTGAAAAGCTTCAGAGGGAAGGCGCTAGTACCAGATTCTCATTTCTACTTCGAGTTTGCAGTGAGTTTTTTGGTGCACCTCGCATAAGTGGGAGTCATCACATTTTCAAGACCCCATGGCCGGGCGACCCTCGGTTGAACCTGCAATCATCAAAAGGAAAAGCCAAGCCATACCAGGTGGAACAAGTCACAGCAGCGTTGAAGAAGCTTGAAGGCGTGCGGGATGGCGGTGGTCGAGAGAACTAATATGGCGAGAAGAGACAATATTTGCAAAGAGAAGGCTTACAAACCGGATCAATACAGCTACACGGTTACCTGGTCGGAGGATGATGGGGCATTTGTTGCCCGCGTAGCCGAATTTCCGTCCCTTGCAGCGCACGGCAGTTCACAGCAAAAAGCGCTTAGCGAGATCGGAGGTGTGGTAGCAGATGTTCTCGAAGATCTAGCGGCAGAAGGGGACCCCATTCCCGTACCCGTCGGAAAACGCCATTTTAGCGGAAGACTGAATTTGCGTATGGCGAAAGATCTTCATCGCAGACTCGCTCTCGAATCCGAACTGCAAGGTGTCTCTCTGAACACTCTGATCAACTCAAAGCTTCAGCGGTGACTCGCTAGAATTTTCGAACCATTTCGGTCAGAATATCGTTAAGATACGTTGTAATGCCGTCAAAATACGACACAAATCAACTTGATCCTGACTTTCCCGAGAAGGCGAAGGCCGCGGCGGCGGCGCAAGCATCCGCTGAGACAGGCGGTGAAACGAGGCCGTTCGCGAATACGGAGAATTACGAGCAGGAGACTCGTGAATTCGGGCCGCGGGATTTTGGCGCGTATCAGGCACCGCAAGGCGCGTATGCCCCTGCATTTTACGCATCGTCGGCACCCTCGGCGGTCGAGGATGTGCGAAATCGACGAGTTGACAAGATCGGGTTGAAGGAGAACATCGTGACGGCGATTCCATACATTCCGTGGTATTTCGGCCTTGTTGCGGGCATTATCCTTCTTGTTCTGTTGCCGAAGAGCGAGGCAAAATCACGCTTTCATGCCGCGCAGGGGCTTGCCGCACATCTTGGTATCCTGCTCGTTACCACGCTGCTTGGTATCGTCGGCTCGGTTACGAACGCCGCTCGACCCGCGGTCGGTATCTTTTCGGCGATTACGACAATAATTCTTTTTGTCTTTGTTTATAAAGCCTGGCGTGGCCGGCCGATCCATCTAGAGTTCCTTGAAGGCCTGACGGATTGGCTCGAGGAAAAGCTTTCGCCCGATACCTTCAACAAAAAGTAATGTCCGATCTCTCAGTACAGCAAGAATATTCACCGAACAGCATCTGCTTCGGCTGCGGCCCCGCGAACGAAAAGGGGCTGCGGATAAACAGCTTTCCAGAGGGCGATGAACTCGTGATGGAGTTTCACGCGAAAGCGGAGCATCAGGCTTTCCCCGGAATGCTGAACGGCGGCATCATCGGCACTCTGCTCGATTGCCACTCGAATTGGACGGCCGCGTATTTTATGATGAAACGCGACGGGAAGAGCGAGCCGGACTGCACCGTAACGGCGGATTTTCACGTCAAACTGCTGCGTCCGACGCCGTTCGATGCGCCGATCTACCTTCGTGCGAGAGTTGTCGAGTCAAAAGAAGACCGTGCGACCGTCGAGGCGGAATTGACCGCGAACGGCAAGGTCTGCGCGACCTGCCGCGGCACCTTCGTCGCCGTCAAAGAAGGCCATCCTGCATACCACCGCTGGTAAAAGCTAGAATGTGAGGCTGTTCGAGACGGCTCCGCTCTGGCCGCGTACCTGAACGGTCGAAGCGCCGACACGCCCGACCTTTCCCGCGGGAAGCGATGCCTGAAGTTCACTCGAACTCACGAAAGTGGTCTCGGTCTCGATGCCGTTTACGAGGACGCGAGAGCCGCTATCAAATCCATTGCCCACAACCTGAATTCGGTAGTATTTCGTCGAGATCCCGACCGGCGGCCGCCCGACGGGCTGCGTCGCCCGCAGGAACTGCATCGAGCTTAGACTCAGCGGCGACACCGTATTCGACAGCAAATACTGCCAAACGGGCTTATATACCGGGACACCATTCTGGTACACGATCCCGGAATCTACGGCGACGCAGCCGTGAAAAGAAGGACATCCGTCGAGATTGCTTGTCAGCGAGTGTGTGTTGCTGTACGGTGGGCTAATACCGTCAACATTTACGACGGTGCCGAAGGGCGGCATTCCGTAGGCTGGCCAAATGGTCGTCGTCAGTAGATTGAAGTTGATCGCCTCATCGCGCATATGTGAGAAGCCCCAGAATTTGTCGGCCGAAGATGCATTCGGTGTCATTTCGGGATGGGCGATCCAGTTCGCGGGAGAATGGGCCGGCCCGTTGTAATCCATCGCGGCGAACATTACGACGCGTGCGACCGAATGGTAGCGGCCAAGAATGCCGGCGTGGCCGCCGCCCTGCGAGTGGCCGGAGACGATTATCTTGGACCAATCGAGCGTCGAATCATCAATGAGAAACTGTCCCCAATTGTCATTCGGGAAATGGTTGCGAAGATAGATCAGCAGCTTTATGATTCGGTTCTCGGCGGAATTTGCTCGGTTGACGCTGACGAGCGGAGTGCGATCGGTGCCGTCAAGGATCTCAAGCCTCACGTTCGCATAGCAGTCAAGGTCGCTACTCATTCCGCCACAAAGCGAATTAACCGCCGTGTCGTTCGGATAGGTCAGGTTTATCGCGTGAAAACCCATCTCCGCCACAGTATTGTTTAAGATCTCATAGTTGGCGGCAATGCCGTGAGTGCCTGGGAAAAAGACGAATAGCTGATTCTTTTGTGGAACGCTGCGGTCGATCGACACATAGTGGCCGCTCAGGTTGGTCGTGATCTCAGGATCGGTGTCGTGCGGAGCAACGAAAAAGCTTTGCCTTTGCCCGTACGCAGCCTGAGCGAAGGCCGCGACAAGTATTACCGCCAAAGAGACTGCATGTCTGCCAAAGCCGTCAGATCTCATCACAGCGTTAGACGCTTCGTGAGCATCCGAAAGACGAGAGAGTTATGCGATCTCGGCAACTTTCTTCAGGTATTCATCGGTCAGGCCGAGCTTTTCGAGCCATTCGGTCTGCTCCTGCATCAGACGCGGCAGGTGGCATACGTCTGAAAGAGCGTAGTCGACAAGTTCCTCGGTCCAGATGCCGTCCCACCGGGCGTTGAATTTCTTCCGCTGCGATTTGTCGAGATCGACCGCGAAATAGCGATAGAGCGTATCGGCAAGCGAAGCGGATTGGTGAGCGCCGCGTGTCAAGACCTTTTCGGCGATCATTGTGTCGAAAATGTTCTCAGTTCTAAATCCGGCCGCCTTCAGGAAGTCGAGGTCGAATCTCGCGTTATGAAAGATCTTGGCGACCTCTGCGTTTGCAAGAATGTCTGCGAAAGGCCCGATCGTGATCCCTTCGCTAAGGGGCAGTAGGATCGACAGATCGCCGTCAGAGAACTGTATCGAAAAGATCTTGCCGGTGCGCGAATTCAGCCCGGATGTTTCGGTGTCGCAGCCAAGCCCATCCGCTGTCGAAATGCGAGCGAAGGCGGCCTCGATCTCGTTCTCTGTGCGCGGGATTAGTATTTCCATCCAGATAGATTGTAAATTAGGGAAAGCGAAAGTTACATGTTCGAAACACTCAATGAAATAGAAGCGAGGGTCGTCGGTGCCCTTGTGGAAAAACAGCTTACGACTCCCGAATACTATCCCTTGACGCTGAACACCTTGGTCAGCGCATGCAATCAAAAGAATAACCGCGAACCCGTAATGACGCTCGATGCCGACACAGTCGCGGCAGCGGTCGAACATTTGCGGGATCGGAATTTGGTATATGTTTTTTACGGAAGCACGAGCCGCGTGCCGAAGTATAAGCATATGCTGCCGAGCTACTATACGCTCGAACCGGACGAAACGGCATTGCTTGCCGTTCTAATGCTCCGCGGGCCGCAGACACTTGGCGAACTTCGCGAGCGCACAGGCCGAATGCACACATTCGACGGCCTCGGCGAGGTTCAGGAGTCTCTTGATCGATTGACTCGTCGCGATGAACCGCTCGTGACGAAACTCGACCGCCTTCCCGGACGCAAAGAAGCGCGGTTTGCACACCTTCTTTCGGGAGAGGTCACTCAGGAGGCATTTGCGGCCGCCGACCAAACGGCGAGTTCCAGAGCTGTGACCAATGGCTTTGGCGACCTGAAGGGCGAGATCGAATCGTTAAGGTCGGAGCTTGCTGCGCTGCAAGCAGAATTTGCGGAGTTTCGGAAGCAGTTCGAATGACGGAGGAAATATGAATTTGCAAAAGGCGCGCCGTATCTTTGGTATTTGTACTCTTCTCAATTATGTGGTGCTTATCGTCTGGTTTGCCGTATTCTCTCTCGGCTACGAGTGGATCTATCATCTCCACACTTCGTGGTTCCCGATGTCGAAAGAGAACTATGATGTAGCGAACTACCTTGCGATGGCCACGTATAAGATCCTTGTCTTGGTCTTCAATTTGATCCCCTACATTGCTTTGCGACTGACGGTCTCAAAAGAAAAAAGCTGACAGCGCCGGGCTGTCAGCTTTTTGCATAAGAAGGCAAGATGAGCCTAAAGCTCGTCGCGCATGAAGCCCCGGCCGAGTCCGATCTTCATTTTCACGATATCCTCGATCGAAGCATTCGGGTCTTTGGCTCTAGCGTTGCGAACATATTCCGCATCGATATTGAAAATGCGGCACTTGACGATGTCCGCTGCGGATATATTCGAAAGGCCGGCCGACCGGAGCTCGTTGAGAAATTCGGGCGTGACCTTGAAGATACGGAATTTTACGAGCGACTCGAAATTGCCCTTGTCATAACCCATCGAACGGATCTGGCTCACGTAATTTGCATCGATCTTGAAGATGCGGGCCTTGACCAGATCTTCCATCGAGAGATTCGGGTACCCCGTGGCCTTCATCTCAGACATGAATTTGCCGTCTATTTTGAAGATCGTCGCTTTGAAAAGGTCGTCTATGCCGAGGTCGCCAAAATTTGCCGAAAGCAGATCGTCGGCGCGTTCAGCTGTTACGTTCAGGAAAAATGCGGTCAGTGCGCGATCCTCGAAGGTCGATCGCCTGACGTTCTTCTCCTCCGGCTCGTCTTTGTAAAAATCAAACCCACGCTGCTGCATCCGATCAAAGAAGCCTCGGTCAGGTGCAAATGTGAACGTCCCTGAGCCCTGTCCATTCGAAAAACTGCCCGTGAACGATACTTGCCCGGCCTCGCGGGCGATCGTGAAGTTTACGGGGCCGTTCTGTGTTTGAGCCTCTGTCAGGCCTGAGATCTCGTCGAACCGAAAACTTTGACCGCTCGACCAGTTCTCGCCCCGCCGTTCGCGTTGTAAGTTCAAGTGGAGCCTGGGCCCGCGTTTATCTGCCTTGGGGTCAAAGCGATCGAGGTCGTCATCATCGTGGTCATCATCAGCTTTACTTGTCCGGTGTTTCTCTGCGGAATCGCGTGTTTTGGCCGTCCAAGTGCCGGTTACATCGCCCTTTTGGGCAACGATCACAATATTTCCGAAGACGATTATTATTACCAATAGGCTTGATAGAATTGCGGCTGAAGTAATGAGTTTATGTCGCATATTTTGGGGGCTGCTTTTGTTCTCCTTTGTGTTAGTAACTAAAGAACACCGGTGCGGGCGAATTTGTGACATTCAGGCGCAAAAAAGGCTGTCCGAGCATTGGGTCGGACAGCCTTAGGTCTTGTTGGTCGGGCGACCAACCGTTAGTTCTTGATCTTTTGCGGTGTGATCTTCTCGCCTTTCAAGGTCGTAAGGATGCCTTCGGCGTCCTTTTTCAGCCGATGCGAATCCGGCGCGACCGAGACGAAGCGGCCAAGATAGTTCGCAGCCTCCTGGAGTTGGGCTTTATCTCCGGTCGCATAGCCTGAATTTACAAGGCTGAGGCCCACGCCCGCTAGAGCATCGACGTTATTAGCGTCTGCGGCAAGGGCTTCGCGGTAGGTCTTGACAGCTTTCTCAACATCACCGGAGGCGAGAAACATATCGCCAAGGTTGACGAGGGCGGCATTCTTCTTCGCGACGTCAGTTTCCGAGGCTATATATTTTGGAACGAACTCCTCGGCGATGACCGGAAGCCGCGGATCGATCTGGCCTGTCATTCCTCCGATGCGGACCAACTCCTTGATCTGGAAGAGTGAAAAGGTCGTGAGGGCCTTTGCATTCTCCGGAGTGATGTCCTTTGCAGGTGCGGCCGCGACCATGTCCAGGGCCTTCTTGTAATTCTCTGCGGCGTCGCCCATATCTTTGCGAGCGGCGGCGAACATCTCGAGTTTTACACTGCGCTCAGCCTTGGTGCCTTTGTTGTAAGTGTCGATACCGCGTCGGCGCTGAACATCGGCCTTCTTGGCTAAGAAAGTTGGTGCAGTTCCGGCAAATTCCGGGTCGCTGTTGAAGCCTTCATCGTATTTCGCGATCGCGAGATCGTAATTATTTGCATCAAGAGCGGCGTCACCTTCCTTTACAAGCTTTTGAGCGTTCGCGAAATTGGCTTCACTCTTGGCCTTCGCCTCGTCGTAAGCTTTCTTCTTCGCTTCGTATTCGGCTTGTGCCTTCTTGGCTTCTTCCTCTGTCTTGGGATCGACGGTATTTCCACCGGACTTTGCCTTTTCCAGAGCGTCACGCACCTCGGCCTCGGTATAATGCCTGCCGTCACCCGCCTTAACCTCGATCTCCATGCGGGTCGTGCCGCCGGAAACGCCCGGCTGGATCTCCGGTCCGATACCTGTGCCGCTGACGACGAGCGTATATTTGTATCCCCACATCAGGCCGGCAAAGCTAAAATAGCCCTTCTTGTCGGTCTTTGTGGGAGTCATCGCATTGCTCTGGCCATAGGCCTCAATAAGAGCGCCTTCGACGGGCACCTTTTTGCCGTCCTTCATCATATAGACGGTTCCGCTCGTAGGGGCGGTCTGTGCCGATACCGAAACTGCGATCCCTGTCGCGAGAGCGAACAGTGCGGCAACGGAAAATAATCTTTTACGAAACATTACTTTTTTCAATCCTCCGAAATTCGATAGAAACTACCAGCGGTTTGATGCTAAGGCTCCTTACCGAGTTTGATATGAACAGAAAATTCTATCTCAACAGCGGTGGAAAGGCGAACCCTCCGGGACCTAAAACGAGGGCTCGCTGTGGTATCGTCAGAAATAGCGATGAGCGAGCATATTTACAATTTCTCGGCCGGGCCGGCGATGATGCCGCCCGAAGTGCTGGAGCAGGCCGCCGCCGAGCTTAGAGATGTCCGCGGTTCGGGCATGAGCGTGATGGAGATCAGCCACCGTTCGTCCCTTTTTGGCGAGATCCTTGCTGACGCTGAAAGCGGTATCCGCCGCCTCTTGGGCCTTCCGAAGAACTATCGCGTACTTTTTCTGCAAGGCGGTGCGACCCTGCAATTCTCGATGGTTCCGATGAATCTGCTCGCTCCGGTCGATACGGCCGAGTACATCGTTACTGGCTATTGGGGCAAGAAGGCCACGAAATGCGCGGTTCAGTACGGTGATGTGCGGACCGTCTATTCGGGCGAGAACACCGGTTTTACGACCGTGCCGCAGCAAGGCGAAGTTCGTGTGTCGCCGAACGCCGCGTATCTGCACTACACATCTAACGAGACGATCGACGGTGTCGAATTCGGGTATGATCTTGATGCCGGCTCGGTGCCGGTGGTTTGTGATATGTCGTCCGATATTCTTTCACGCCCGATCGATATCGAAAAATACGGCCTGATCTATGCCGGCGCCCAAAAGAACCTTGGTCCGAGCGGCCTCGTGCTTGTCGTGATCCGCGAAGATCTGCTTGACCGAAGTCCGCACGAACTGCCCGATCTGCTCACTTACAAAGTGCTGGCCGACAACGATTCGATGGCGAATACGCCGAATACGTGGGCAATTTACCTGCTTGGGCTGGTGTGCGGCTGGCTTGAGAAACAAGGCGGCGCGGCCGCGATCGAGAAGGTTAACCGAGAAAAGGCCCGCCTTCTTTACGAGGCGATCGACAAGAGCGACGGCTTTTATTCCGGGCGTGCCGCGGCAGATGCTCGTTCGCGGATGAATGTGACCTTCTCCCTTCCTAACGCAGAACTCGACGCGAATTTCGTTAGGGAGGCCGAAGCCAACCGGATGAGCGGGCTAAAGGGCCATCGAGCTGTCGGCGGGATTCGCGCGTCGATCTACAATGCATTTCCGCTTGCCGGTGTCGAACATCTGGTCGAGTTTATGTCGGAATTTGCTCGTCGGAACGGCTAGCGTTGCCTGAGATCGTTTCAAGAAGGCCGGAAATGAGGCGTTCGGCATCCTCGACGGTGCGAAGATCGAGGCAGATCGCGTCGTTCTCGATCCGAGAGATCACGGGGATTTCACCCGATCGGAGCTTTGCCGCTATCGAATCCGGCGAATTCTCCGGATGAGTGATCTCGATCAAACAAGTTTCGAGCTTTGCAAGCGGTGCGGTGCCGCCGCCTGTGGTAGAAAAACCTTCCCTCAATCTGATCTTGAAACCCGCCTGCTCGAAGGCCTGACGGATCTTCTCCGCAACCGCCGCCGCTCGATCTCGGATCGAATCGACGGGCTCAGCGATCATTCTGAGGACAGGAATCTCATCGACAGCCGTATCGCGCGAATAGGCGAGCAGCGTTGCTTCGAGCGCAGCGGAAATGAGTTTGTCGGGACGCAATGCCCGATAAAGCGGACGTTTGCGGAGGCTTTCGACCAATTCGCGTTTGCCGACGACGATCCCGGCCTGCGGCCCGCCAAGCAATTTGTCGCCGCTGAAGGCGACCAGATGTGCTCCCGCATTGACCGAATCGCGAACGGTCGGCTCGTCGCTTACTCCAAGCCGCGAGACATCGAGCAAGGCCCCGGAGCCAAGATCCTCGAAAAGGATGATGCCGTGCTTTTCCGCGAGCGAAGCGAGGTCGGCAAGCGACGCCTGTTCGGTAAAGCCGACAACACGATAGTTCGACGGATGAACGCGCAGGATCATACCTGTCGTCGGGCCGACCGCCGCATTGTAGTCTTCAAGGCTTGTGCGGTTGGTCGTTCCGACCTCACGCATCGCTGCGCCGGATTCCGCAAGAATCTCCGGTACGCGAAAATCGCCGCCGATCTCGACAAGTTCGCCGCGTGACACTATCACTTCCTTGCCCGCGGCAAATGCCTTCAGGACAAGGTAAGCCGCTGCGGCACAATTATTTACGACGACGGCATCTTCGGCACCGGTAAGCTCGGCAAGCAGTCGTTCGGCAAGCGGCGCACGCACGCCACGCCCGCCCGTGTTCACGTCGTATTCGAGCGTGCAGTAACCGGAAGCAGCGATGACCGCCGCTCTCGCCTCAGTCGAAAGCGGCGCGCGCCCGAGATTCGTATGGAGAATGACGCCCGTCGCGTTGACCACCTTCTGCAGGCGGCGGTTGAGGCTCTTGGAGGCGAACTCGGAAACCAGTGCGTCAATTGTTTGGTTGATATCTGCGAACTCTTTGCCGGCGAGGAGGCTGCGGCGCGTATCAGCGATCGCCTGACGAACGATGTCGGTCAAACGGCGTTTGCCGAGCCTCGCCAAAACATCGCTGCGGACAAGCCTCAACAGGCACTCGTCAACTGATGGCAGAGAGCGCAGGGTCGATCCATTTTCCGAAGGCGAGTTCTTTTTCATTGAAATCATTCTAACCCAAGACGATTTAAGGAAACTTGGCCCGTATCGTAATTTCTTTAAATATAGGCGCCCGATTCGCGGCACCTTCACTCACCCCGCAATCCCTTTTGCAGCTCGGCAGGAAAAAATATGGCAATGATCGGAAACAGGCTCTATCGCGGTACGCAGGCAAAGAACGAAGAGGCTCTTGAGATCGATCAGCAGCTTGCACGGCTCGAGGAGGACATTCGCCGCCTGAAGATCGAATTCGACATCTACTTCAACGGCGCGACAAAGCGTCCGCCGCTCGAAACGCGCGCGCGTCTCGACGCCGTCATCCGCCGCATTTCGGACAACCGCAGCCTGAATTACGCACAGCGATACCAATTCAACACGCTGGTCGCCCGGTTCACGTCGTATCGCGAACTATGGCGTCGCGGAATGAAGGCAAAAGGCGAGGACTTCGTCTGATCTCGATCCAGCGTGTGCTTGAGCACACTCAGCTCCCCTTTCTCCGCCCTCAGTTGTCCATTTCCCCCCAAAACCGACCGCTGTCGCTCTCGCTTCCGACAGATCGTGCATTTCGTGGCTTCCATCTGCTAGCCTCGGCAAGATTGAGACCGTGCATTTTGTGCAAATCGTGCATTTTGTGCATTTTGTGCGGTTTGATACATTCTGTGCGGTTTGTGCTTCAAATGCGCGCGCCGTTTGGCTATGATGACAACACGGTCGAGACGGCCGTTCGTTCATGGACAAGCTAAATTCAGATTTCAGTTTGCAGTGCCGGGTCTCAGGCTTCAGGTTTGGGATCCCTATCTCGAATTTCAAATTTCAGATCTGAGATTTTAGATAGTGCGGGCTTGCGGCAGCGAACACATCGTGACCGCCGGGTTCTGTGGTCACCATTGGGCGTGGTAAAACTAATCAGGGAAAGAAATGCTTTACGTATCTCAGCTCGTCGGGCGTCCTGTCTTTGACAAGAGCAACGACAAGATCGCGGTCATACACGACATCATCGTCCGTTATGGCCGGGATGATTATCCGCCGCTTGTCGGGCTGGTGGCGCGCTATCGCCGCAGGAATTTTTTCCTGCCGCGGCAGAATGTTGCCGAACTCTCTTCGCATGGAGCGAAGATGCGGCTTGCGGTGCTCGATCTTACGCCGTTCATTCGGCGCGAAGGCGAAGTGCTGCTGCGAAAGGATGTGCTTGATAATCAGCTGATCGACGTTGACGGGAAGCGTGTCGTTCGCGTGAACGATGTTCAGCTGATCGAAACGGGCCACATTTGGCGGGTTACCGGTGCGGACGTATCGCTGCAGGGATTCGTGCGGCGGCTTATGCCTCAGGGATTCTTCGGCAGCGACAGGCCGGTCGAGGTGATCGATTGGGCGGACGTCGGGTATCTTGCGACCGACACGACGACTGTCACCGTGCAGCTGAAGTCATCGAAAGACAAGCTTTCGCGGCTTCATCCGGTCGAGATCGCACAGCTTGCCGAGACGCTTTCGCCGATCCACCGAACTGAGGTCGTAGAGAGCCTTGATGACGAGGTCGCCGCTGACACGCTCGAGGAAATGTCCACCGAGGCACAGGCACGCATTCTCGAAGATCTCGATGAAGAGCGGGCCGCGGACATTCTCGAAGAGATGTCGCCTGACGATGCCGTTGACGTTCTCGACGAGATGGACGACGAAAAGAGCGAGCAGCTTTTCGCCCTGATGGAAGAGGACGAAAAGGCCGACGTCGCCGAGTTGATGGCGTTCGAGCACGATACGGCCGGCGGATTGATGACGACGGAATTCGTGCATCTTTCGCGGGATCTTACGGTCGCCGAGGCGATCGTCTCGCTCCGCGGGATGGCCGAGACGCCGAATATGATCTATTACCTCTACGTCGTCGAATCGGCGGACAGTTGGAAGATCTGCGGCCTGATCAGTTTGCGTTCGCTGATACTTGCCGACCCGACGAAGAAACTTTCGGAGGTGATGCGGACGGATTTCCGCAGCGCGCATCCGTCGGATTCCGCACTTGATGCGGCACAGATGATCGCCGAATACAACCTTCTTGCTCTCCCTGTCGTCGATGATGAAGGCGATATCGCCGGCATTATAACCGTCGATGACGCGATGGAGATACTTTTGCCGCGGAACCTTGAGAGCCGTCTGCCGCGTCTATTCGGTTAGTTTTAGAAAAATGAATTTCACTCGTATTTTGTCGGTATTGGCCGTTCTAGTTTTTTCTGCTGGCGCTTTCGCTCAGGGCAATGTTCCCGCAAAACGCATCGGCCCGACAGTCCTGAAGGTCGATGCCGCAGGATTGAAAAAGATCATGCGTCCGACGAATCGCCCGATGGTAATAAACTTTTGGGCGACGTGGTGCGACCCTTGCCGCGACGAGTTTCCGGAGCTCGTAAAGCTTCATCAAAAATACCGTGCAAAGGTCGATTTTATTACCGTCTCGCTCGACGATCTTGCAGAGATCGGCCGCGACGTACCGAAATTCCTTGCGGAAATGCACTCCGAGATGCCCGCGTATCTGCTGAAGACGCGCGACGAGGACGAGGACAATCAGGCCTATCGCACCGTTAGTGAAAAGTGGGCGGGGAATCTGCCCATGACGGTCATCAAGGATGAACGCGGCTACACGGTCTATGAACGGAACGGCCGGTTCCGCACCGAGACGCTCGAAGCCGAGATCCAGAAGGTCATCTCGACGGCCGAAGCGCCGATCTACACGATCATCGAGTTCGTAAAATTCAAGAACGGGAACTCTAAGCAGGCAGAGTATTTTTACGAGAATAATTGGAAGCTTTATCGTGAAGAGGCGAAGAAGCGGAACGTGATCGCCTCGTTCGAAATGCTGCCCGCGGATGCGGAAGCGGCAGGCGCCTTCGACCTGATGCTGATAACCCGTTATCGCGGAAAGGAGCAATTTGACGCGTCCGAGAAGGGCTTCGAGCCGATCCTAAAGGCTCTTCGCCCGAACGGCCCCGCGCTGCTCGATGCCGTTAAACCGGATGAGTTTCGCGAGACCGTTTTCGTGTACCGGGGACTCCAAATTCCCAGCCAGTGACGCACATTTCTCTTAACCAATTTGTTTCATAGATGAAATTTAATATACTGCCCACAAAGACCTATGACCGATTCAATCAATCTTTTGCTTGGCGATTCCAGGGAAGTTCTCTCGCAACTTGATCTGAATTCGATAGACCTAATCTTCACTTCTCCTCCATATGCTGAGCGTCGGAAAACCACTTACGGAGGTATTGCAGCAGATAGGTATGTCGAGTGGTTTATGCCCATCGCTGACAAGTTGTTTGACGTACTGAAGCCGACTGGTACATTTGTCCTGAACATTAAAGAGAGTGCGTTTAACGGTGAACGAAGTACCTATGTTCTTGAGTTGATACTCAAAATGCGCGAGCGTGGTTGGTTGTGGACCGAAGAGTTTATCTGGCACAAGAAAAACTCATATCCCGGCAAATGGCCGAACCGATTCCGCGATTCTTGGGAACGCCTACTTCAATTCAATAAGGCTAAGCGGTTCAATATGTACCAAGAAGCGGTTATGGTGCCTATGGGCGATTGGGCGAAAGCACGGCTTCGCAACCTTAGTGCGGTCGACAAGGTCCGAGACCCCTCAAAGGTTGGTAGTGGGTTTGGAAAGAACATCTCCAACTGGATCGATCGCGAGATGGCATATCCGACCAATGTGATTCATCTAGCTACTGAGTGCAATAACAAGAATCATCCTGCCGCCTTTCCCGAAGAATTGCCTGAGTGGTTTATTAAGTTATTTACCACAGAAGGAGACACAGTTCTTGATCCTTTTATGGGTTCCGGCACGACGGTTCGCGTGGCCAATAGGCTGGGACGAAAGGCCGTTGGCATCGATGTCGTCCCGGAGTATTTGGAAATGGTTCGGGCCGGTTTGGAAAGCTCTGCTCCTGTTTTATTTTAATTCTTATCAGATGAAAAAACTCAACCTGAAAGATGTAGTGGCTTACGTTGAGAGCAATATTGGCTCCTTTCACGAAAAAAGGCTCCAAAATTTGGACAAGTTAGAACTCCAAAGAATAATTAGCCGCAAAAACCCATATCTATTTAAGGCTAAGAACGTCCTAACATCCGAAGCAATTGTTAAAGGGATTTTAGACGCGCAGATATCATCAAGTGAGGAGACTATTTTTGGTGATTGGCTCGAGGGGCTTGCTATTTTTATTAATTCAAAAGTATACGGCGGACGAAAATCCGGAATGGAGGGCATCGACTTAGAATTCGAGGTTGGAGGTACACGCTATCTCGTCAATATCAAGTCAGGACCAAATTGGGGAAACAGCACTCAAATACGCAAAATGATCGACGATTTCAAAAAGGCTAAGAAAATACTCAGAACCAGTGGAGCAAAATTTCCAATCGAAGCGATCAATGGCTGTTGCTACGGGCGTGATAACAATCCCGAAAAGGGGGATTATCAAAAACTGTGCGGACAAGGTTTCTGGCAGTTTATTTCCGGGAGCGATAAGTTATACCTTGAGTTGATTGAGCCTCTCGGTCATCAGGCCAAACAAAAGAACGATGCATTTGCTGTCTCATACGCAAAGATCGTGAATAGATTCACTAGAGAATTCTCCGACCAATTCTGCGAGGCTGACGGCTCAATCAACTGGAAAAAGATCGTTATAAATAATTCCGCTCTAAATGTTTCCGCTGCAAAAAGAGGCCCCACGGAGTAGTGCTCGTGAGACCGTTTTCGTGTATCGGGGACGGGATCTGCCGTCGGTGAAATAGGCTTCGGCTATTCGAGTTCGAGGATGGTGCCGGTGTTCTCGAGATCATAGGCCTTGAGTACAAGTGTCCGGCCGTCAGTTTTTCTTCATCAATTCCTCCAAGCTGTTGATATGTAAGGGGCTTAACGCGGCTGCGGCCAAAACCGGTGATCGTACCCGAAAGCAGCCGCCGAGGTGAAAAGGAGCGGCGAAAAGGCCGCAATTTTACCGCGCGTTCGGCACGCGGACATTTCGGTCGGCTATCGCCATTCGGATCGAGCGGGTGCGACATTATCGCACACGTCTTCTTCGACATTCACTACCCGAACGCGGTAAAGTATCTGTTTTATTTTCGAGCACCGAAAGCAGGTAGTATAGATGAGCGAATCAAAGATCACGGACGAAACCATCAAGCAGCACAATTTGACGCAGGAAGAATACGCAAAGATCTGTGATCTTTTGGGACGCGAGCCGAACCTTACGGAGCTCGGAGTTTTCAGCGTGATGTGGTCGGAGCACTGCTCGTATAAATCGTCGCGCGTTCATCTGAAACGCCTTCCGACGCGCGGCCCGCGCGTGATCGTGCCGCCGGGCGAGAATGCCGGCGTGGTCGATATCGGCGACGATTGGTGCGTAGCTTTTAAGGTCGAATCGCACAATCATCCGTCTTTCATCGAACCTTTTCAGGGAGCGGCAACAGGCGTCGGCGGGATCCTGCGGGATGTTTTCACGATGGGAGCCCGTCCGGTCGCGGCGATGAACTCACTTCGCTTCGGGCCGCTTGTTGCGAGACGAGAGACAGAAGACAGGAGACAGGAGACGGAAGACGGCGGAGGGGAGAATCTCTCGGCTCAAACAGTCAATCGAAATCGTTCCATCCTTAAGGGCTGCGTCTCGGGCATCGGGCATTACGGGAATTGCTTCGGCGTGCCGACGATCGGCGGCGAGGTCGTGTTTGACGGATCATACAGCCTGAATCCGCTCGTGAATGCGTTCGCTTTAGGGCTTGTGCGGCAAGATCAGATCTTTTTCGGGAAGGCTTCCGGCATCGGAAACCCCGTGATGTACGTCGGTGCAAAAACCGGCCGCGACGGCATTCACGGTGCGACGATGGCGTCCGCAGAGTTCGATGAAGAAGCTCTCGAAAAGCGTCCGACCGTGCAGGTCGGCGACCCTTTTCTCGAAAAACTCCTGCTTGAAGCGTGCCTCGAGGCAATGCGAAGCGGCGCGATCGAGGGCATACAGGATATGGGTGCGGCGGGACTGACGAGTTCGTCGGTCGAAATGGCGGCGCGTGCAGGTACGGGACTTGAGATCGACCTGACGCTCGTGCCGCAGCGTGAGGCCGGAATGACCGCCTACGAGATGCTGCTTTCCGAATCTCAGGAGAGAATGCTCATCGTTGCGCGAAGCGGCCGTGAGAAGGAGGTCGTCGAGATCTTCAATAAATGGGATCTTGATGCTGTCGTGATCGGCAAGGTCGTCGAAGGCGACCGCCTGAAGATCATCCATAACGGCAAGGTCGAAGCCGATCTTCCCGTACTTGCCTTGACAGACGAAGCACCGAAGTATCACCGGCCGATGGCGGCCGAGAGTTCCAAGTTCAAGGTTCAAAGTTCAAAGTTGGTCGATGCGAACCTGGAACTTGGAACCTGGAACCTGGAACAAGGACTGAAAGCCCTGCTCGCTTCGCCGAACATCTGTTCGAAACATTGGGTTTACGAGCAGTACGACTCGATGGTGAGGACGAACACCGCGGTTCTGCCGGGTGCAGATGCGGCGGTGATCCGCGTGAAAGAAACGCGTCGTGCGATCGCGATGTGTCTTGACGGCAACGGCCGATACGTCGGCGTCAACGCGTTCGAAGGCGCAAAACTGACGGTTGCCGAGGCCGCCAGAAACGTCGTCTGCGTCGGCGCAAAACCGATCGCCGTTACGAACTGCCTGAATTTCGCTTCGCCGGAAAGGCCCGAAGTGATGCGTTCCTTCTCGGACGTCATCGACGGTTTGATCGAGGCGTGCGAGACGTTCGAAACGCCTGTCGTGTCGGGCAATGTCTCGTTCTACAACGAGACGGACGGCCGCGGCATTCTGCCGACGCCGGTGATCGGAATGGTCGGCGTCGTCGATGACGTTCGCAAGCTCATCACTCAAGGATTCAAGGCCGAAGGCGACATCATCGCCCTTCTTGGCACGACCGGCGACGACCTCTCGGTAAGCGAATTCGCACAGACCGTCGCAGGCCTTTCTTTTGATGAGATGGCCGAAAAAGGCCGCGTACCTCAGCTTGATCTCACACTCGAGAAGCGAGTGCAGGACACGTGCCTCAAACTCGCGGACGAAGGCCTCGTCCGTTCCGCGCACGATTGCTCGGACGGAGGCCTTGCCGTCGCTCTCGCCGAAATGTGCTTCTCATCGCTCGGCCGCGATGCCGTTGGAGCCGACCTCACGCTCGTGAGCAATGGTCTTGCGATAGAAGCCGTTCTCTTTGGCGAATCGCCTTCGCGGATAATCATCAGCTTCGCCGCCGAAGATCTTGATAAGGTGAAGGCTGCGGCCGGCGATTGTCCGTTCGAGGTGATCGGGAAGGTCGGTAAGGACGTATTGAGTATCACCGTTGACGGCGGCAAGGCCGTTTCCGTCAAGGTCGCGGAGTTGGAAGGAAGCTGGAAGACCTCTCTCGAAACTTCCTTGTCCAGCTAACCGATCGCATTACACGTATTTTAGGGTTCGGCAGATCTTTTTGGTCATATTTGAGCAAGATTCGGTTCGTGGCTGCGTCTTGCCAGTTAGGGCGGCCGTAAAACGGCATGATCTCTAATGGAGGCAAAGAGAATGGCGATAACAGTTTCTGCGAGTCCGACCGCATTGAGTTGGACGAACTTTACAGTCTCCCCCGGCAAGATATTGGACCCCGCGGACCGGACGCTCGTCGATGCATACACAAGCTTCGGCTACACGTTCCCAGATTCTGCACCGGCAAGTACCGATGGAGTCTTTAGATTCCCGGACGTTTACACGATCACGATCCGGCCTCGAGCTTCGGTCTGGACCGGTATCGCGCAGACCGCGGCATTGCTTTCGCACGAGCAATGGCACTACGACGTTGCGACGATCACCGGCCGAGCACTCTGCCGTGAACTCGCAAGGCTTCGTGCAGACAGCCTTTCCGAGCTGCGGACGAAAATGAATGAGGCCGTAGAGCTTCACTTCCACACCCGAGCCGGCATTCTGCAAAAGCGTTACGACATTGATACGAGGCACGGTACTAACGCCCATTATCAAAAGATCTGGAAGGACCGGATGACGAAAACCCTCGCGGATCCAACGGCAGATACGATTGGCGGATTTTGGCTGTAAAAAGATCTCCCGGCCCGCTGAACAAGCTCACCATTTTGCGAATGGGACGAGGCCGGGCACTTTCTTTTTCCACGCGGCGAATTCCGCGCCGAACGCATCGCTTAGAAGGCGGTCTTCGCTTGCGGTACGGATGCGCGTGCCGATGAGGAACAGGCAAACTCCGACGATGAGAGCGATCCAGTGGCTCATTACGAAGGCCGTCGCAAGCAGCATCCCGAACATTGCCGTATAGATCGGATGGCGAACGATGCGGTAAACGCCCGACGTGATCAGCTCGTGTCCCTCGATCAATCTTGCCTGCAGGGCGAACTGCTTTCCGAGTTCTCTGACCGCTGACATCGTGAGCCAGACGGAGCTGGTCATAAGAAAAACTGCCAGGACCTGAAGAATGATGTTCAGCGCGAATTGCCCTTCAAACAGCGGCGAAAGCAAAGGCTCGCGTTGGAATCCCCAGACCACTCCGAATCCTATTGCCTGCACTGCGAGTCCGGCAAAAGAACGCGGAGCCCGTTTGCTGTCCGGTGCCGTCGCAGGCCTCCGCCTGAAAGCAAATAGGCCCAAGAAGACGAACCACGAAATGATCAGTATGACGAAGGCCGCTATCGAAAGGTATTGGGAAATTTCTCGCATTTTGAAATTCAAAAATTCTAGATCGGCCGGTTCAGGGTACACTTTCTCAGCGTTTGCGTACGGGCCGAGACGAGATCTTTCGAAGCGCTTGGTAGAACTTACTTTGACGCAGGTCCCATTTCATCTCTTTTCGCAAATCACCCTTCGGATCGAACACATATGTATCGAAGATCTTCCACGCCCTTTTCTCCTCGCCGATAAAGAGCAGGTCGGCGGTTCGGGCGAGCGCGTTTCGTTGAACCAACGAATCTACTTCGGCCTTCTTAAGAGTGTCGTACTCATCCTTCTTTTCGGCCAACCATTTCTCGGACCTTTTGATGCCGGCAACAACAAAATCCTGCACCACGCTCTCTGCGGGAAGGTAACTACGTTTTGTCGGGTCATACTTGAAATAGGCACGGGGCAGAGGCGAACAAGAACCGCAATCGCCAGCAAAATATCTGAAAGTTGCATCGAACTGAACAAGCTCATAAATGCCGTCGCGATCTGCGTCGAAAATCTCCATCCCTTCGCGAAACCGCCCGTAATCTTCGCTTCTGAAAATAACCCTTGGCTGGTTGGTAGTAATATCGATGATCCAGTAGTTAGTACAGCAGACCGCGGCTGTGTTTGGACTCAGGACGTAGATCTGTTTTGTATTTGGTCCGAGTAAGCTGGCGTCTGCAGCAAAAAATGCAGAGTAATCGCTCCAGCTACTCTTTGTCTGGAATTTCAACCGCACACGACCGTTCTTCTTTAGATAAATCGGCTTAAAATTCCTTGTCGTGATCGTGTAGCCCGAAATATCAAAGCTGCGGCTCCGTTCGTAAGTATCGTTCACCCAAGATGCAGTGTTTTTGGTTTCTGGTGGAAAGACGGCCTGTATATCCTTTCCCGGGTATTCGTGCTTAGGAGTTGTTTCCGCTTTGCTTTGGTCCACTGCGTTGACGGCGTCAAAGTTGTATGAAGTCGTCGGACTTGGACGCCCAGAGACGGTCGCTTCGCTTGCGTAAGGAGTCGAGGTGTCTTTTGAACACGAAGCAAGGAGGAGAGAAAAAGTGAGGATTATCGAAAACCTGAGCATCGTATCCACAAGCATATGCCCGTAACAGATTTCCCGCAATAGATTATTCCGCGGTTTTCACAGAAAATAATACGAACAAGATGACGGCCGGAGTTTACCTTCACATTCCTTTCTGCAAGTCGCGTTGCTCGTACTGCGATTTTGCGACGGACGTTTATCGCGAGAGCGGCGCGGTGGAGCGGTATGTCGCCGCGTTGTGTCGCGAGATCCGACAATTTCCGCCGCAGAATGACGCAGATGACACGGATAGGCAAGGGGGCTTTGATCTGCGCGATCAGCGTTCATCCGCGGCGGCTTCTTTGCTGACGGTTGACACGATCTATTTCGGCGGAGGCACGCCGTCGCTGCTCTCCGCAGTGCAGGTCGAGGCGATCTTGCAGGCTGTCGGCGAGGAGTTCGCGGTTGCGGATGATGCGGAGATCACGATGGAGATGAACCCCGCGACCGTTACGCCCGAAAGTCTCGCGGGGTATCTCGAACTTGGCGTTAATCGCGCGAGCTTTGGTGTGCAGACGTTCAACGACCGCGATCTGAAGCTGCTGGCTCGCGGGCACGATGCGAACGACGCTCGAAATACGTTCAAGATGCTCCGCGATGCACGATTTTCGAACGTGAGCTTCGACCTGATCATCGGGCTTCCCGGCCAGACGCTCGACGATTGGCAGCGGAATCTGGACGAGGCTCTAACGCTAGACCATGAGCATCTGTCGCTCTACATTCTCGAGGTTCACGAGGCGACGCCGCTCGCCGAACAGATACGCAGCGGCCGCCGTCCCTTGCCCGACGAAGAGCTTGCCGCCGAGATGTACGAGCATCTGCTTGATCGGATCGAGACGACAAATTTTGCGCAATACGAGATCTCGAATTTTGCTAAGCCCGGGTTTGCGTCGCGTCACAACACGAAGTATTGGCGGCTCGATCCGGTTTACGGCTTCGGCGTGTCGGCACATTCCTTTGACGGGAGAACGCGTTTCTGGAATATTCGCGACACGGCCGAGTATGTTTCCGCGATCGAGGACGGCGGATCGCCCGAAGCGGGACGCGACGAGCTCGACGACGAAAAGCTCGCCGGGGAGCGTGCATTCCTCGGCCTGCGGCTGACGGACGGAATTTCGGTCAATGATTACGAGAGAGCGACAGGCATTGATCTTAAAGCGAAATACGACGGCGAACTTGCACGTCTCGCCGACACGGGATTGATCGAATTCACGGGCGATAGCCTAAGGCTCACACGCCGCGGAATGCTCTTTTCGAACGAGGTCTTTGCGGTTTTTGCCTAAGCCGTCGCTCCGTTCGAAGAGATGGAAAGGTGCGTACGCGCTTCCCAAAGCTCAGGGTAGAATTTCTTCGAAAGTGTGGTCCTTAAGTATCCGACGCCGTCCGAACCGCCCGTTCCGCGTTTCATCCCGAGCATCCGTTCGACCATCAGAACGTGGTCGTAGCGCCAGCTCGATATCAGCTCGTCGTGCTCGATCAGGAGATCCTGGAGCAGATACAGCTCGGCGTATTTCTCGGGATGGGTCAATATCTCGACGATCGAGGCGATACGCTCTTCGTGCGTTGCGACCGCGAACTCCTTTCGCGAAAGCAGGCTCCAAAATGCATCTGCGACCGACGGTGAGTTGAAACGCTTTGTGAGACGCTCGTATGCGAGTTCGTCGTGCTTGAATGTCTCAAGGATCTTCTCGTCCTTTGCGCCCGAAGAGAATTCGAGTTCGCGAAACTGCATCGATTGGAAACCGCTCGCGGGATTGAGCTTGTCGCGAAACTCGAGGAAGCCGATCGGCGCCATCGATTCGAGAATGTGTATCTGCTTGACAAGAATCTTCTCAATAGAGATCACACCCCGCAGACTGTGGTTCGCACGGAAGATCCGTCCTTCGTTGAGCCAGCCGAGGACAGCATCGACCTCATGCAGTATCTGCTTGAACCAGAGCTCGTACGTCTGATGGATGATGATAAAAAGCAGTTCGTCGTGACTGGTCGGTTCTGACAGCGTTTCCTGTAGCTTGATGAGCTCGTGGACCTTCAGATATTTGTTGTAGGAGAGCGGCGTGTCACCGCCATAATTCTGCGTCATATTAGTTCACCTCGAAAACTAGTTTCGTTTTGCTAATCTTCGGCGAGCACGGAGCTTAAGTCAATTTGACCGTTCTTGCGGAATCAGTAAAAAAGCCTCTTGACAGCAGGTTTCAATTTCGATAAATTCCTTTGGTCAACCTAAAAACACGATCCGATCATCGCGAATCTTGCTGTTTAAGATTTGTTTGTTTTTAGAACGAATGAAGCAAGGTTCGCACGCCCTTCTCTCGCCAAAGAATCGACGTCGATCTGACAGCGTTTGCTTCTTCGGACGCGACAGCTCTATTTCGGGCGCCTTGGCGCCCACACCAGACAACAAGGATTTTGTTTTACTTCTAGGAGGAGTTTTTTGATGTCAAGGACAGTTGGTAAGGTTAAGTGGTTCAACAATGCAAAGGGTTACGGATTCATCGAACAGCCAGGTGAACAGGACATCTTTGTCCACTATAGTGCGATCTCCGGCGACGGCTACAAGAGCCTTATTCAGGGCCAGGAAGTCGAATTCGAGGTGACCGACGGACCAAAGGGCCCCCAAGCTGAGAATGTTGCCGCGCTTGCGGCGGCCGCGGCCTAAGTACCCAAAACGATTTCCGGTTCATCTTTCCGGATCAGAATTTTGAAGCCGACGCGGAGCGATCAGTTCCGAACGGCTTTTTTTACTTGCGTTTCGAATCTGAGATGCTTTGACTTACAACAATGTAAAACTTTTCTAAATCTTTTTTTGGAATAGTTGCGCCGTTAGGAGTTTCCTTTCTAAAGGAGGCAATGGCTCACGCTCTTGCCGGCCTTAAGAAGCGAACGGGAACATCCGACACGGGCCTACAACGCAACATGGCCTCCGCTCCCGCTCAAACCCTTTCCAACCTGACCAAAACTGAGAATAATGAGAAGAAGCAACCTGCTTATTTTGGCGACGTGTCTTTTAGCCTGTGTCCCCGCATTTGCACAGGAAAGACCGCGATATTCCCTAGACAATTTCGACACCGCGAAAGGCGTTCACGTGACGCCGAAACCGACACCTGAGGTCGCATTCACGCGAAGCCGGCGTTCCAAAAAGAATTCAAGGAACAAACTCGTCGAAAAGACGGGTTCGACACGAATGACGGCGTCCGAGGGTCTCGCGGACCGTGAGATCGCGCGGACGCTGACCTTGCGGCAGCCTTCGACCCGCCTTGTGATGGGCTCGGTCGTCGGCCTCAAAGGCTTTACGACAGGCGATACGGCGATCGATTCGTATATCGTCGATTCGAGCCGCAGATACCGCATCGATCCGCTGCTGATATACGCTCAGATGCATCAGGAGTCGTCATTCAAGCTCCGAGCGCTCTCGAACAAGGGCGCGAGCGGCCTGATGCAGCTGATGCCGGGCACGGCCCGCAGGATGGGCGTTACGAATATTTACGATCCGAAACAGAACATCGAGGGCGGCGTTAAGTATATGCGTCTGCTGCTCGATCTTTTCGGGCAGGACGTAAATCTCGCCCTCGCAGGCTATAACGCCGGCGAAGGCGCCGTAATGAAATACGGCAATTCGATCCCGCCGTACAGCGAGACACGCGAATACGTCCGCCGCATTTCGACGCGGTATCTTTCGATCTCGGACGGTTCATATACGCGGAGCGTCCAGCGTGTCTCGAACGGCAAGGCCGTCAAAATGGAAGAGAAAAAGGCTCTCGACCTCGGCTTTCAGCAGGATGCTGTCGTCATACGCACCGCTGACGGGCGTATGCGGCTCGTGAATCAATAAGATCCTACAAGTTTCCCACAGCTCTTCTCCATTGGTCCTTAGAAAAGACGTGCGGCCGGATGCGTTGTCCGGCCGCGTTTTTTTGTATGGACGTCGTCGGAGAGGCGTTTGGGAGCTGCCTGGTTGCCTCGAAACCGGTTCGGGCATAAAATCGTTCCTAAATATGAATTATCAAGACAATGTACTTGGGCTGATCGGCGATACGCCGTTGGTTCGGATCAATAAACTCACAAAAGAAAGGAAGATCAAGGCGCAGGTGTTTGCGAAGATGGAGAGCCTGAATCCGGGCTATTCGGTGAAGGATCGGATCGGCGTGTCGATGATCGATTGGGCCGAGGAGAAGGGCGTCCTGAAGAAAGGCGGCACGATTATCGAGGCAACGAGCGGCAACACGGGCATCGGCCTTGCGGTCGTGGCGGCGGTCCGCGGATATAAATGCATTTTCGTCCTGACGGAGAAGGTCTCGATCGAGAAGATGCGTTATCTAAAGGGCTTGGGCGCCGAGATCGTCGTTTGTCCGGCGGCGGCAAAGGCCGGAACGCCGGATCATTATCTAGAGACTGCAAAACGCATCGCTGACCAGACGCCGAATTCGTTCTATCCCGACCAATACAATCATCCGGCGAATCCCGCGGCCCATTACCGCACGACCGGCCCCGAGATCTGGCGTGATACCGAAGGCAAGATCACGCATTTTGTCGCGGGCATCGGCACGGGCGGAACGATCAGCGGCACAGGACGCTATCTGAAAGAGCAGAACCCGAAGATCAAGGTGATCGGAGCTGATCCGTATGGATCTATATTCAAATCGTACAAGGACACGGGCCACGTTCCCGAGGCGACGCCGTACCTCGTCGAAGGCATCGGGCAGTCGCTTCCGACCGGCAATGCGGATATGAACACGATCGACGAGATCGTGAACGTCACGGACCGCGAGTCGTTCGATCTGGCGAGACAGCTGGCAAGGACCGAGGGTATATTTTGCGGCGGCTCGACGGGCACGAACCTTGCGGGTGCATTCAAGATCGCGAAGGATCTTGATGAATCCGCCGTCGTGGTCTTTATCGTTGCAGATACGGGCGAGCATTATCTGACGAAATTCCATTCTGATGAGTGGATGAAGGAGAAACTCCTGCTCGAGCCGCAGCGTATAACCGCGAGCTTGATCGCCGACACGAAGAACGAACATTCGCCGACCGACCTGATCTCGGTCGCTCCCGACGATATAGTTTCTGACGCTTTGACACGAATGACCGATGCCGGCATCACGCAGATGCCGGTGCTTCAGGATAACGTTCCGGTCGGCTCGTTCCACGAAAGCTCGATCCTTGCAAAGCTCCTCGGCGACAGGGAACTGTTCAATGCGAAGGTCTCGGACATTATGGACAAGAGCTTTCCGGTCGTTGCCGTTGATACGAGCTTGAAGATAATTAAGGAAAAATTGCAAAAACATCCTGCCGTTCTCGTCGAGGATTTTAAGCGGATTACGGGTATAATCACCCGGTCGGACGTTTTGGATATTCACGATTGACCAAATTCGAACGCGGATGAGCGATCCCTGGCAAATGCCCGAGCCTGTTTTTCGCACCTCAGAAGGCGAGATCGTTGAGGCGCGCCCGAGAAGCGAAGCGGCTCCGATCGAGAATGCGGCTCCAAGTGAAGACGCGGCCGCACTTGAGGCCCTCTATGCTCCGCCGGATGAGATCAAGCCGGCGAACACCGGATCCGAACTCGAAGCCGTGCCTATCGCGGCTGCTCCGGCTGCACCCGCGGGAAAAGAAGCAGGCGGTGCGATCACCGATCAGCCATACGTCTCGGAGGAATATGAGATAGAGGAGATAAATGCCGCGGTCGCTGCCGCCACGCCGCGAAAGAAATCAAAAGGGAGCCTGATCTTCAAGCTGCTGGCCGCCGCCGTCGTGCTTGGCGCCTTGGCCGTCGCGATTATTTTCCTCGCTTGGTTCTTGTTCATGCGGCCGACCGAATAGAAACAGTTGCAAAGCTGCAGCGTTACGGAGTTGCGAGGGTATCGAGCTGCAGGGGTCTGACCGCAAGCTCGGTTGGTCAGCGCATATTCATTCGAAACTCTGTAACTCTGTAACTTCCTAACTTTTTCATGCCGTTCGCAATTCTTAAAACCGAAGATGGTGAGGTCGAGCTATCGAAGCCCGTGACCTCGATCGGACGCACGTCCGATAACGACATCTCATTTTCGGGCGATTCGAACATCTCGCGGTCGCATGCCGAGATCGAACTGCGCGACGGCAGCTACTATTTGATCGATCCCGGCAGCAGCAACGGAACGACTCTCAACGACGAGCCTGTGAAGGGCGAAGTTCGGCTCACAGACGGCGATAAGATCGTTTTTGGAGGCTCAGCCAAGGCAGAGTTCCTATTCGGGTCGGCGACGCCTCAAAACGCCTCTCAAGGGCAAGCGGAGGCGAATTCACAAACGCCATCGGCGGACGCCTTCAGTTCCGGCCCGAACCCGCTTTCGGACGCAGGCGGCCAGATCGGTTATCAGGCCGACTATGCAATGAACCAGGGCCTTTACGACGCGGGAAGCGGGCTGCGGAATAACATTGCAAGTTCGCTCGCCTCGGGCGGTTCTTCCGGCGCATCCAGTGCGGCGGCAGGTTCTGCCGGAACGGCAGGAGCAGCAGCGGCCGAAACGGCAGCGGGCGGCAGCGGTTCGACGGTGTTGGTCGCAGGCATCGTTGGCGGCCTTGCGGTCGTCGCGATGGTCGGAGCCGGTGCGTACTACTACACACGCGGGGCGTCATCTTGCTCGGCGACGGCGAAGATCACGAGCCCCGAACAAGGCGAAACACTCGCGAAGCCGACCGATATACAGCTTGATATCTCGGACACGGATGGCTGCGTCGCACGCGCGGTTCTTATGGTCGATCAAAAGCCGGTCGCATCCGCAGAGCCACCGAATTTTGACGCTAGGATCGATCCGGCAGAGCATCCGGAACTCGCTGACGGCGACGTTCACGATCTTTCCGTTGTTCTGTATGACAAGGATGGCGGCGAGGCGGTGCAGAACAGCACCGTTATGCTCGCGTTCGATTCACGTTCGGTCGCAAAACCTGAAGTACAAACGACGCCTCAAGGCGGCCAGACGCCGCCCCCGCAAAATCCGACAGCCGCGAAGGTCACGCTCCTTGACGTGCAGAAGATGTCGCAGGGACTTGTCAAAGAATTTACGGGCGGGTTGGCATACGACCTCTCGGACAAGCAGTTCATGCAGGAGATCCAGAAGCGGACGGCAGAATATGCGGTTCCGGGCTACACGGAAAGAGCTGCGAAATACCGCGATGCGATCAACGTGTCGTTCACGCACGAACAGAACTTGGACGCGCCGCTCGGCTTTATCCTCGCGATGAGCCGCAGCAAGTTCGATCCCGCAAAAAAAGGCGATCTTGCCGGTCTATGGCAGATGAGCGATGCCTTTGTTGCCGACAATAAATACAACGGAACGTGCGGCACGGAGACCATTGCTGACCCGGCCCAGAATTGTGCCGCGAAGGCCTGCGCGTTGTATATGAAATTCCTTGTTTACAGCGTTTTTGATTCGGATCCGATATATGCGGCGGCCGCATTCGGGAAATCGCCGGCGGACGCTGCGGCCTGGAAGGCCACTTTTACTGCTGACAGGTCAAAGATTTGGAGTAATATAAAGACAGCGCCCGAACGTGAGCAGCTCGTAAGATTCTTTGCCGCAGGGATAGTCGCCGAGAACCCCCAAAAATTTGGCCTTACGAACGAGCGGCCGCTTTCGGAGCTCTATCGTGTGACGATGTAGGCCGACAGAGAATGAAATTCCTTTTCGTACAAGAAGTTGACGGCGAGACACGCGAGATCGTGCTTGAGAAAGAGCATACCACGATCGGGCGTGCGACGGACGTTGACCTTCAGCTTGACGATCAGGGACTTTCGCGGCTGAATTCGACGATCTATCTTGACGCCGATACGGTGCGGATCGTCGATAATGGCTCGACGAACGGCACGCTCGTGAACGATGAGCCTGCGTCGGCGGACGGCACGATCCTCGATGACGGCGATGTCGTGAAAATGGGCAGCTCGACCGTATTGAAATTTAAGAGGGTCGCGGAAGAAGCACCGGTGAATGCCGACAGCCAGCCTGATGCTTCGGCCGCTGAACTTCCACCGGTTGCGGCTCCGGTTGCTGCTCCACCGCCTGCACCAGCGCCAACGCCGCTGAATTACTTGCCTTTGGCGATAATCGTCGGGGCGATATTTGTGATCGGTATTTCTGCGGCAGTGATCGCGATGACGGCCTTTGCAGGGAAAGGTGAAGTTGCGTCGACAAATCCGTACACGGGCGACGACCCGACATCGGCGAGCGATCGTGACGACGATCCCGGTTCGACAACGCCAACGAGTTCGCCGTCGAATTTTGGCAGTTCTCAAACAGATACGAACGCATCGACGAATTCGGATCTTCCTATCGCGCAATCCACTCCTGCAAAACCCGAGCTTCCGGCAAAACAGTATTCCGCGATGACGGACGCGGAAAAGCGTGCATATATCGAAGACCGTGCGATGCGCGTTGCCCAGATAATCGGCAATTCGACGAGCGAAAAGATCCCGTCGGATGCCGTTACGCGGATAAAAGGTTTTGTTGACGCGTATGTTTCACGGACGAAGGTCAAGCCGCTTTCGGGCTGCCGTTTCGGCGACAACTTGCAGGCGACCTATACGCGCGCGAGCAAGAACGCGCCGTTCATAATTCGAGCGTTCAACGAAAAAGGAATGGATCCGCGCATCGGGCTTTATCTTGCGATGATCGAATCCGAACATTGCACGTGTCTGCAGAGTCCGACGGGGCCGCTCGGAATGTTCCAATTTACGCAGGCTACGGGAAGGCTGCACGGGCTGAACATCATTCCGGGAGCGACGCCCGCTCACCCGGATGAACGGTGCGAACCGGAACCGGCGTCGCGTGCAGCCGCCTCGTATATGAAGGCGTTGGCCGGGCGTTACGGAACCGGGCCGTCGAGCATTCCGCTCGCGATCGGCAGTTACAACAGCGGCGAAGGCGGCCTCAGTTCGAACCTCGAAAAGGCATTGTCATCCGGGAGCGGTTTGCCGCGCGAATTTTGGACGCTGATCGAGAAGAGCGATATGCTTTCAAAGCAGTTCCAGGCGGAGAACTTCAAATACGTGCCAAAATTTTTCGCCGCGGCGATCATAGGCGAGAATCCGAGAGATTTTGGCCTCGACCTGAACCCGATATCGACATATACGAAATAACCTGCCCTTCGGCCGCCTAAATGAGTGATCTCCGACTAAAGTTCATTGACGCCGATGGCAGCGATATGTCTTTCGAAGCCAGCGATGGTTTGGTTACGATCGGGCGGCATTCGAATAATTCGCTTGTGATCGCGGACGGCAGGCTTTCGCGGGAGCATCTGCGGCTCGAGCGCGAGGGCCCGAATTGGTATGCGGAAGATCTTGGCTCGTCGAACGGCACGACGCTCAACGGTGAACCCCTTCGCGACCAACAGCGGCTAAAGGACGGCGACAAGCTCAGCCTCGGCGGGCTTGAGATCGCGGTCGAGATCGAGCAGGCTCCGGCAGCGGAATCCGCGGTTCAGGCCATGCCGCCTGTACAGACGAATATTCCTGCCGCTCCGGCAACGCCCGTTTCCGCAGAGCCATCGAGCGGCGGCCTTTCATTTTCGTTTATCTTGATCGCGCCGGCGCTTGGATTGATCGTGATCTTGATCGCCGGCGGCGTTTTGTATTTTTCCGGCAAGAAATCCGAAACGGATGCGAATGACATCACGTATTCGACGCCTGAAGGATCGAGCACACCGTCAGCGGATGCAACGCCGGTCGCTGCGCAGACCGAGAATGCGTCAACGCCGGAGACGCCGAGCAGTACGCCGACAAAGGAAGACACCGCGACGCAGAAGGTCGAGAAATTTGCCGCTCAGTTCATGCGAAAGGCAGCCGGGAACGATCCGCGTTATTTCTTGACGGGCGCGCAGGCGGCAGAGGTTGCGAAACGCGTACAATCGATGAGCGGAGCAGTGAAGGCAAATCTTCCGACGATCGCGAAAAGATCGGGCGAGCTGAGCAAACTCGCGGCCGCGAATGGTTTGAATCCAGACTTTCTTGCGGCCGCGGGCCTTGCAAAGCTTGGCTCCGGCCGCGGAGATGCGTTTGCCGCGGCAAGTTCGATGGCGGGCGTTTTCTCGCGGCTCACGGGCCCGGTCGGGAATGAACTTGGCGACGATTGTCTCTTGATGGTCGCGGCGTACGATCAGGGAGCGGCGGGTGACTTTTTGAAATTGCGGAATATGCTGCAGGATCTTGCGACAAAGGTAAACAATGTTCCGGCACGCGAAATACGCTCGATCTGGTACCTTAACAAAACGGGCAAGATCACGCCGCAGGAATATGAACTCGCACTGCGATTCCTCGCGGCGGGCACGATAATGCAGGATCCGGCATCGTTTTGAACGGGCAGGCTTCTGCACGCGGGCATTATGGCTCAGAACAAGGGGAAGAGAACCTATGGCTGATGAATGGATAACCGGTAATTTCAAGCTTCGAATACACGGCGAGCCGATCGAGATGCAGGTGACCGTGCCGACCGCGAAAGTGAAGCCGCACAGGATGCTGCCGCTCTTTCAGGAAATGGCATCGACGGTCGTTGACCAATGTGTGGCCGTGGTTGAGAGCGAAGGCAAAAAGGTGTCGTGCAAGGCGGGCTGCGGTGCTTGCTGCCGCCAGGCCGTGCCGATCTCGGAGATCGAGGCATATCACATAGCCGAGATCGTTAACGAGATGCCGCCGGAGAGACAGGCCATTATTCGGAAGCGCTTTGCAGACGCCCTTGCACATTTTCGGAAGATCAAATGGTTCGACGAACTTATCGGCCTAAAGGATATGGCGTATGAGGGCTCGCCCGAATTTTCGGCGGAAAAATACGCTGAGGTGATCACGAAATATATGAAGCAGGGCTACGCGTGCCCGTTCCTTGAGGACGAATCCTGCTCCATACACAAGGATCGTCCGGCGGTCTGCCGAGAGTATCTCGTAACGTCGCCGGCGGAGAATTGTGCCGATCCGCGTGCGGATACGATCAAGAAAGTGCCGATCTACCTGCGGCCGTCGAAGGCCTTACTTAAATTGGGGAAAACGGAAACGACCGAGAACTGGTCTTCGGTGATAATGATCGAAGCCCTCGACCTTGTCGAAAAGAATCCGGACCGTTTGGAAGAGAAGACAGGGCCTGAATGGACCGAGGAATTCTTCAATGCGCTGGCATCGACCGAGAAGATCCTAAAGGACGATCCGGAGCCTCGCCGAAGGCGAAAAAAGCCGCGTCATTCTCGAAAAGGACGCTAAAGATGGCAGGTTCTGTCGCTAGGACAGTTTACTAAAAGCCTCAAGTCGGTTTACTATCTTATTGCTTTTACAAAACTTATCCCCAAGCTATGAGCAAATATCGAAAGATCGTCTGGAACGAGGGAATGCTGCTGACGCCTCAGCATTTCCAGCAATGGGATAACTATCACGAGGAACTCGTAAATTCCCGTGTGCGGTCGGTCGCGCCTTACGCATACGGCGTGCTCGGGATGCAGATCAATCACGAGGCGATAGGAAATGCGAATTTCCAGATAACGGCCTGCCGGGCGGTGATGCCCGACGGCCTTTACCTGAACTTTCCCGACCAGGAAGGCGCTCCGGACCTGCGGCCGGTCGGCGATCATTTTCACGCCGAGCAGGAAAAGCTCGGCGTTTATCTCGCGATCCCGGCAAAGAAGATGGGCGAGGCGAATTTTCAGGGAAGCGGAGCCGCTCCGCAACCTAATATTCGCTATTTGCAGGAAGGCGCGCTTGTCCGAGATGAAACGAGCGGCACGAACGAACAGCCGGTCGCGTATGCGCGAAATAACGTGCGTATCGTTTTTGATGACGAGATACGCGACGGATTCACGTCGATAAAGATCGCCGAGCTGACGCGAACGCCGACCGGACAATTCCAGATCTCGAACGAATATATTCCGCCGATCCTTGATGTTACGGCATCGGATTGGCTCGTGAGCATGCTCAGACAGCTTGTCGAGGTGCTCATCACAAAGAGCGGCAGTCTCGGCGAACAGCGTCGGCAGCGTCAGGCTGGGCTTGCGGATTTTACGACGTCGGATGCAGGTGTCTTTTGGCTGCTGCACACGATCAATTCGTCCATACCGACGATCGCTCATTATTTTCGGGCACAGCTTGTCCATCCTGAGAAACTCTACCTGGAGATGGCGACCTTGGCCGGCAAGCTGATGACGTTCTCGACGGATCACAATCCGAAGGACATCGTGAAATACGATCACGACGATCTTTATTTCACGTTCTATACGCTGAACGCGCAGCTTCGTCTGCTGCTCGAAACGGTTATCCCGAGCCGCTGTGTTGCGATACCGCTTGAGAAGGTGCGCGATGCCCTGTATGTCGGCCGTGTAGAGGACGAGAGGCTCTTGAAGGAGGCCGGATTCTTCCTCGCGGTGCGTTCGCAGATGCCGGAGGCGAAGCTTATCGAAGGCGTGCCGCGTGTCATCAAGATCGCGTCGCGTGATGTGATCGACACGGTCATCGGGTCGGCCCTGCCGGGCGTCGTGCTTTCTTATTCGAATCCGCCGCCGGCACCGATACCGGCCCGCATCGGGTTCAAATATTTCAGTCTCGATTCGAACGGGCCTTATTGGGACGGCATACGCGGATCTAAGGTGCTCGCCGTTTATGTTCCGGACGAGATCCCGGGCGAAAAGCTCGAGATGTACGCCGTAAAGCCTTAAGGGAACAATGTATTGCGATAAATGTGGACTCGAGAATGCGGACGACGCGGCTTTCTGCAGGAGCTGCGGGCGTGAGCTGAAGGAAATCGAAACGAGGGTCGCCGTACGTCCCGCCTCCTCAGAATCGCCTGATTATAAGGCACCGATCGCCGCAGTTCCTCAGGAAGATGCCGTCCACGCAAAAAACGCCGACGATGAGCAGATCGTTTTCTCGATCGGACCTACGCTCAAATTCGTTTACGCCGGCTACGTCATCGCCTTGCTGGGTGCATTCGTGATCGCCGCGATCTTAGGCGGATTCTTTCAATCGCCTTGGCTCGGTGTCGGCTTGGGCTTTTTGATCCTGCTTGTCCCGGTCTATTCTCATTTCAAGAAAAAGCTCGTTCGCTATACGCTCACGGACACAAAGCTTGAGATCGATTCGGGCTTTATCGCTCGCACGCGGCGGAATATCCCGCTTCGGCGCGTGCAGGATGTAACGGTCTCATCTTCTTTCCTCCAACGGCTGCTTGGGTTTGGTGACATAGTCATAGACAACGCGAGCGAGGGCGGCGAACGCATCATTCTCGATGATATAGACAAGCCGCAGACGCGTGCCGACCTTATACTCAAAGAGATGCGCCGGCTCGACACGCACTCGGATTTCTAAGAAAGATGCCTAGAAAGATCTTCGTTACCGGCGGTGCCGGATTTATCGGTTCCGCATTCGTGCGTCTCGTGCTTGAACGAGAAGCGGACGTGGTGATCGTAGATTACGACGCGCTCACCTACGCGGGGAACCCGAAGAATCTTGAAGGCCTTGACCCCGGCCGGCACACGTTCGTAAAAGGCGATATCTGCGACCGCAATGGTGTTCTCGATGCCTTGCCGACTGACACGGACGCGATCTTTAACTTTGCCGCCGAATCGCATGTCGATCGGAGCATCTACGCTGCTGACGAATTTTTACGCACGAATATCATCGGTACGCAGGTCTTGCTTGATGCCGCACGCGAAAAAGGCGTGAGGCGCTTTGTGCAGGTCTCGACCGACGAGGTGATGGGAACGTTGCCCGAAACGAGCGACGCGTTCTTTACGGAAGACTCACCGCTGCAGCCGAACTCACCTTATGCCGCGTCGAAGGCAGCGGCGGAATTCGTCGTCCGTGCCGCACGCGAAACTCACGGCATCGATGCCGTCGTCACGCGCTGCGGGAATAACTACGGGCCGCGGCAATTTCCCGAAAAGCTTATTCCGCTGATGATCGCGAATGCGCTCGATGACCAGCCTTTGCCGGTCTATGGGGATGGCAAGAACGTGCGTGACTGGATATATGTTGACGATCATTGCCGCGGGATCTGGGCCGCTTTTGAGACGGGCAGGCCGGGCGAAGCGTACAATCTCGGTTCTCGGAACGAAAGGCAGAATATCGACGTCGTTACATCCATCCTCGATGCGCTCGGTAAACCGCACTCACTGATACGGTATGTAACGGACCGCCTCGGACACGACCGACGATATGCGATCGACGCGACCAAGGCTGAGACAGAGCTCGGATTTCGCCCTGAGATGAGCTGGGAAAAAGGGATCGAGACCACGATCGACTGGTATCTGAACAACCGCGAATGGGTCGAGGAGATCCGGAGCGGCGAATACCGCGACTACTATCAAAAAATGTACGGATCGAGCCTCAGATGAAGATACTCGTGACCGGTGCGAACGGAATGGTGGCCCGGGCCGCAGCAGAATATTGCCGTTCGATCGGTGATGAGGTCGTTGCGCTTGATCGCAAGGCACTTGATATTTCGGATCGCAATTCGGTGCTCGAAGTCGTTGGCCGAAACGCACCGGATGCGATCATAAACTGCGCGGCCTTTACAGACGTTGACGGCGCAGAGAGTAACGAGATCGCGGCATATGCGGCCAATTCCGACGGCCCGGCGAATCTTGCCGCCGCAGCAAAAGCCAGCGGTGCAAAGCTCGTTACGATATCGACCGATTACGTCTTTGACGGCACCTTCGAAGGCTTTTATACGGAAGACGCCAGGCCTGCCCCGCTCGGGGTTTACGCAAAGACAAAATACGACGGCGAACTTCGAGCGTCGCAAGAAGATCCGGACTCGGTGATCGTCCGTTCGGGATGGATATACGGACACGGCGGGACTAATTTCCTAAGCGTCATTCCGGAGCTTCTGAAGGCCGGAAAGCATATTACGGCTATCAGCGACAGCTTCGGGACGCCGACCTTTGCCGGAGATCTTGCTCGACGCTTGCGAGAACTTGCGGCGAGCGACATCCGCGGCGTCATACACGTTACGAATCTAGGCGAAGGCTCGACATATTACGGCGTTGCGTGCGAGATCGCCGATCTCCTGGGAATCGAGCGTTCGCGCATCACGCCGATCTCGGATGCCGATCTAAAGCGTCCGGCTCCGCGGCCACATTCTTCAAAACTTGCAACAAAAAGGCTCGCCGAACTTGGGTTCGACGAGCTTCCTGATTGGCGCGATGCGCTGGCCCGCTTCGTTAAGGCCTAAAGCTGTTCCCCTGGTCCTGGACGGCCGACGCCGTCTCTGCACCTTCCATTATCGGGGTTTCATCGTCGGCTCTGTGCTTGTAATAGTGGTAGTACCCCGTTCCATAGTAATCGTACTCGACCGATTCCGACGTGATCCCGTTCAGAACAACGCCGTAGATGCGAGCACCGAGAGCTGAGATGCGCGTGCGGAATTGACGCATCAGGTGCATCGAACTCTTTCCGGCCATCGCGATCAAGACGACACCGTCAACCTGCGTGGAAAGAATGGCCGCATCCGTGAACGAGATCGCCGGAGGTGAGTCGATGATGATGTGCTTGAATCGGCCGCGAAGGAACTGCAGGAGATTCCGCATCTCGTTGGACGACAAAAGCTCCGCCGGGTTTGGCGGGATCGGCCCGCTCGTGATGATCTTCAAATGCGGCAATCCGGGAGCGGCCTTAATAAGGTTCTCCGTGGACTTTTCGCCGGAAAGATAGTTGGTCAACCCTTGGGTGTTCGAAAGCCCAAAATGCGAGTGCATACGCGGACGTCTAAGGTCGCAGTCGATCAAGACCACGTCGGCATCGGCCTGAGCCAAGGTGATCGCGGTGTTGATGGCGGTCGTCGTTTTGCCTTCGGACGGCTGAGATGACGTTACAAGGATCGATTGCGGCGGCTTGCCGGCGCTCGAGAATAGCAGCGATGTGCGAAGGTGCCGATAGGCTTCGGCCATCGGCGAATGACGCTCTTCGAGCGTTATAAGAGCGGTGCTCGACGCTGTTTTGCCGTTGCTTTCCGAACCGATGCCTCGAATGCTTAGCCGCTTCTTCTCATTGATCCCGTGATGCGGGATCATTGCAAGCGTAGGCAGGCCCAACGCGCGGGACACATCGTCGCTTGTCCGAACCGAATCATCCAGATAATCAAGCAGGAACGCAAGGCCAATGCCCGCACCAAGAGATGCCAGAAGAGCGATGAAAATGTTGCGCGGGCGATTCGGGCTAACGGGCGAGCTCGGAACGACGGCGGCGCTCGAGACCTTGATATTGTTCGGCTTTCCGGCGGCAAGGGCGAGTTCCTGCTCTTTTTGCCGCTGGGTGTATGTATCGAGCAGTCCGCGATTTGTTTCGAGCGCACGCTTGAGCGTCGTCAAGGTCGTTGTAGCCTGCCCTTGGATGTTCGCCCGCTCAGCCTCTACCTCATAGGCGTTCAGGAGCTGATCTTCGCGGCGTTTTGCGGCATCGACCTGGGAGCGGAGCGAAACGAGAGCTCCGCTGACGGCGTCTTTTTCGATCTTCTTTTGGTCGCGGTCGATGATCTGCGAAACTTCGCTCTCCGTCTGCTGTTTGGTGGCTTTGAGCGACGATATCTTTTCTTCGACCTGCTGAACCTTCACGTATGCAGGCGTGTATTTGACAAGCAGCTCGGCCTTTTCGGTCTCGGCATCTTTTATTTGCTTTTCGATGTCGCGGATCTGGTCCTGCAGCTTTGCGCGACGCTCCGTGTTCAGACGAACTGTGTCCTGATAGACCTTGTTCTCATAAAGATCGGGGATATTCTTGCCTTCGCCTCTGGAGCTCGCCTGGACGGCGCCGTTATAGCGGGCTTCGAGTTTTCGGCGGTCGTCGGCCGCGGAAAGCCATTGTTCGCTCAGCGTTTGCAGCCGGCTTGCCGCAAGGTCGGAGCCCTTCTCCTGCAGCGGCAAATTGCTCGACCGCATATAGTCGGTCAGCTTCGTTTCCTGGTCGGCGATCGTCACCTTGAGGTCCGCGATGGATTTCGTGAGTTCATCGTAAGCGGACTGTGTGCCTTCAAGCTCGCGTTTTGCGTCCTCGTCGATAAAGACCTGCGCGACCTTGTTTGCAACATCGGCGGCAAGCTGCGGGTTCTTGTTGCTGACCGTCACGGTGAACAGGCTCGTGCGCTCCGTCTGTTCGACATGGAGGCCGCCGGACAAGGCAGCGGCGTACTGATTCGCTCTTGCGGCCTCTTCCGGCGAAAGCTGAGCCTCTGACGGGTCGGCATTTTCGGTGCCCGTCAGGACGGGAAGCGAACCTTGCGGCGGCGGTTCTGCTTTTGCAGGGCTTGAGAAGATCGACTTTACCGATGCAAAGAAGCCTCGGTTGGCTCCGCCGAGAAGGTCCGGTTCGCGTTGTAGCCCGAGGGCCAAAACGACCTTTTTCATCAGGTCGGAATTCTGGAGCAGCTGAAGCTGAGTGTTGTAATACGTTGTCTCGTCGCCGTCGAAATTGATATTGATCGCATCTTTCGCGGTCGGTGCGGCCTTGCGGGGCTCGATCAGCATCTCAGCGCTCGCCGAATAGATCGAGGGCTGGCGAAAGGAATAGAATGCCGCCGCAGCGGTAACGACGATCGCGATCGCGCCGATCATCGGGAGACGTTTCGTGACAACACGGACATAGTGACGAAGAGTCCGCTGACTGGACTGACTTTCGTGGTCGTAATACGCCGCGTATGTTGCGGGTGTTTCGCGGTTCGGCTGTGTTACATCAAGCCCCCGCGGCAGCGGCGTAAGTCTTTGGTCCTGATCCATAGGGTTTACAACTAGCGTAGCGGCCTTTTGCCGGAGTCGATCCTTGTGAGAAAAAATAAAATAGAATTCCGTGCGAAAAAAGCGCGCTTATCCTTGATTTATATCACATTAAGCGGCGAAAAGCATTGTATCTTTTTGAGGTTGAGAACGAGAGTTGATGGATGACCGTAGTCGCGCTAGGGTGTTTAAACGGAATCAATGTTGAATGCGACATGAACACGGATATTTCAGAAACGGCTTAGCTTTGCCGCAATCGTGCAAGGGTGTAAGATTCAATAGATGCCGACCACTTCATTTCCCCGACACATCTCCGATCGTTACGAGATTCACGAATGGCGTCATGCAACAGCGATCCTCGAACGTGACTTTCCGAACGAGTACAACGATGTGTGCAGTGTCTTGACGCGTTTCCAATTGTTAAAGAGCTATATTGATTCCGGCGGTGGGCGAAAGTCGAAAGTTTCTGGCTGGATCGATTCTGAATTTTATAAACTTGGTTGGCTCGAAAAGAAGTTCGACACGAAGATTTCCGTTGACGATCTTGACCTTGAGTCGCCAACTCACTCGGTAGACTGCTTTAAGAACAATATTGCCCTCGAAATCGAGTGGAAGAATAAAGGCCCATTTTGGAGCACAATATGAACGAAGTCGTTGTCGAGGTCGCTGGTGGAAATGTTGTCGCAGTCTATTCAAACGATGAGGGGTTGTTGGTTCGGGTACTTGACTGGGACAACATTGCGGGCGATCCAGAGGCTAGGGACTTTCTCTTTCGTCAAAGCAGGCTGTCCGAAATGCCGTCGGAGGCAGAGCAACTTCTTCTTCACAAATGCTAAGTCTATTAATGAATCCCGACTCGGCAGAAGGTTACAAGAGTGCCGCTCAAGCGGCACGCCGTATTACTGAAGACTGGGGAGCGAAGAACCTCTATTGCGTTTGTTGCAGCAGTGTAACCATTGAAGCCACGAAGGCAAATTCTCGTGCATTAGACTTCCGATGTCTAA
Organism: uncultured Acidobacteriota bacterium; assembly: GCA_937873515.1. Classification (GTDB taxonomy): domain Bacteria; phylum Acidobacteriota; class Blastocatellia; order Pyrinomonadales; family Pyrinomonadaceae; genus OLB17. Next base: position 54,465 of record CALMYB010000005.1, on the reverse strand, counting down.
GCTGCAGGGCAACTTACGAATTGAAATCCGGACGTCGAAGGAACGAGAACCGCGTTCCTGATTCCGCGTACGCTGCAATGATGGAGGCCTTGACTAGCGACAATGTGCCGAACCTATTCGTGATGCACTATTCGAGCTCGTGGTCTGTTCGTAATCTCCTTCTGATTCCCTCGTTCTTCTTCTCACCGGCAGCAATCGAGAAGCGGAAACCATTGGGGCCAGGAGCGCGTCGTGCGGGATGGGTTGGATGTAATATTTTATTGAGTAAGATTGCACCCGTTGGCAAGATTCGACTCGTTACTGACGGGCATATTGAGCCAATCGACAGAATCAGGTCAAACTACCGCCGAATCAAACCACTTGCCACGGTTAAGCCTGAGGCTCGTGGCTGGACCCTTGACGTCCTGAACGTCGTCGAGCGCTTAGGGTTGCAGACATTTGATCTTGCGGACGTGTACGCACACGAGGCCGAGCTTGCGGCTGCGCACCCTCAAAACAAGAATATTCGCCCGAAGATTCGTCAACAACTCCAGGTATTGCGAGACCTTGGGTTACTCCAATTTCGTGAACGAGGAAACTACCGTTTAATCGCCTCAGCTGTCGGCCCTCAGTCTTGAACAGGACCTGCGTGGGGGAATGAAGACGTCGACGAGAATCAAGCGGCTGGCGTTGCTCTGAGAAAAGGACATATTCAGAAAAGTCTTCGGCTTTCTGAAGCGCCGAAAGGCTATCGCGGTAAGACAAATGATCCAGTTCTCGGTAAGAATGAGCGCTTTGAGGAAATTGCGGTTCGCCGGGCCTCGTAAAGATAGCTTTCGGTTATTATGCAGGTCTCGGCGGCGGGAGTTTGTGCTGTCAGGGGTTCTTTCGCGCTTGGGACTGCACGGCGGTGATCGCGACCGCATCCACGATGTCTTCAGCCTTGCAGCCGCGAGAAAGGTCGTTGCAGGGCCTGTCGAGGCCTTGGAGGATCGGGCCGATCGCACTTCCGCCCGTGAGACGCTCGGTCAGCTTGTAGGCGATGTTTCCCGCATTTAGGTCCGGGAAGATAAGGACGTTTGCTCTTCCGCCGACAGGCGAACCCGGCGCCTTTGACGCGGCGACGGCCTCGACCAGGGCCGCATCGGCCTGCAGTTCACCGTCGATCACGAGTTCCGGTCTGCGAGCACGCACGGTCTTTACGGCTTCGATCACCTTGTCGAGGCTCTGATGCTTTGCACTGCCTTTTGTCGAAAATGACAGCATCGCAACACGCGGCTCGGCATTCAGAAGAGCCTTTGCCGAATCGGCCGAAGCGATCGCGATCTCAGCCAACTCGGCGGAATCCGGATCGATAACGACGCCGCAGTCCGCATAGATCATCGCTCCCTTCTCGCCGAATCTCTTGTCCGGGACGACCATCAGAAAGAAGCTTGACACGGTCTTAAAGCCATTCGCGGGGCCGATGCAGCGAAGGGCCGCGGCGACAGTGTGTGCGGTCGTGTTCGTCGCACCTGCGACCGAACCGTCGGCTTTTCCGTCGCGAACGAGGAGATTTCCAAAGTAAAGCGGATCATTTACAGCCTGCTCGGCTTCCTCGAGAGTTACGCCCTTTGCACGGCGAAGTTCATGGTAAAGACTCGCGATGCGGCCGAGATCGCTCGACCTTCTATGGTCGAGGAGCGTGACGCCGTTCAGATTCGAACCGCTTTCGGCGGCAAGTCCCCGAACAACCTCCTCACGGCCAAGAATCGTGATCTTCGCGATCTGATCGCGCGAGCATATACCCGCGGCCTCGACCGTTCGCGGGTCTTCGCCCTCAGGAAGAATGATGTGCTGTGGATCGCCGGCCGCCCGACGGCGTATATCTTCGAGGATCATACGGAAAACCTAAAAAGCTCCTCGAATTTACCATAATCAGAACCGCCCGCGTTAATTCGAGATCGGATTCGCCGCGTGTCACAAGTGAAGGCCCGGCGGTGTTTTTATTTTTTCTAGCCAAATTTTGACGAAGGATCCTATGAAAATTATTTATGCGCTCGCAATTGCGGCAATTCTTGTTTGCTCTGCATACCCTCAAAGCACGATCCCGACGATCAAGGCGAATTCGAACGTTGTTTCGATACAGGATGGCGACGTACTGAAAAAGGACAGCTGGAATCTTGCACCTGAGGCCAAGCCCGACGTCTATGAAACATTCGTCAAGAAAGGGGCGAAAAGGAAGGTCGAATTCATCACAGACATCGACACGATCAGTTTTGATGTCGAGGCAGGAAAGACGTACGACTTCATCATCCAAAAGGGCGAAACGAAATGCTACACGCAGATCAAGGCCTCTGAACTTAAGTTCTGGAACGACGCCGATTTCTGGGAAAGCCCGTCGATAAAAACTCCTTACAAAGAGAATATCTCGAACGAAGAAAAGATCGCCGGCCTCTCGAAATTCTGGTCCGAGGCGAAATATAATTTCATCAACTTCAGCCTTGTTCCTGATCTCGATTGGGATAGAACGTATCTCGAATTCATCCCGAAGGTGCTGGCAACACGATCGACGCTCGAATACTACCGCGTTCTGCAGGAATTCTGCGGCAAGCTGAAAGATTCGCACACCAACGTCTATTTTCCCAAGGAACTTCAAACAGAAGTAAATGCTGGCCCGGCGATCACGACCCGCCTTATCGAAGGCCGCGTCGTCATCGTCGGTCTGCTCGATCCGAAGCTAAAAGGTGATGGGATCGAGGTCGGGCAAGAGATCACCGCGATCGACGGTATTCCGGCGAGAACCTACGCAGATGAGAACGTCGCGCCTTACGTCAGCGAAAATACATCTCAATCACAGGAGACAGCCGTCTATCAATATTTTCTACTTCGAGGATCAGTTTCAAAACCGGTCGAACTCACGCTGAAGGACGCAAAAGGAAATATCCTGAAGCGCACGCTGCCGCGTCTGAGCCGTCAGGATCGTTTGAAACTCCCGAACGCCGCAAAACTCTACGAACTCAAAATGCTGCCGAACAATATCGCTTTGGTTACCGTCAATACGATGTCGGACGCACCGGGCGAGGAGAAATTCTTTGCCGACAATTTTGCGGCGATGTCGAAAGCGGACGGCATCATTCTCGATCTGCGAGAGAACGGCGGCGGCAACTCTAGCGTCGGGTATAACATTCTTTCATATTTTGTCGATAAGCCGTTCAAAGGTTCGAGCTGGTACACGCGCGAATATCACCCGACATTTCGGCCATGGGGCCAACCCGACAAGACCTTCGGCGAAGAAGCCGGCGAAATTTCCTTGAAAGATATCAAGCAAATGCGCGGCGGCGTCGAACCGTATCTCGGGCCGCTCGTCGTTCTTTCAAGTCCGCGAACATTCTCCGCGGCAGAAGACTTCCTCGTCGCGTTCAAGCCCTTGAAACGCGGACTGATCGTCGGCGAACCATCGGGCGGCAGCACCGGACAGCCGCTCCAAATTTCGCTTCCAGGCGGCGGTTCCGCGCGTATCTGTTCAAAACACGACACTTTCGCTGACGGCAGCGAATTCGTCGGGATCGGTGTTCTTCCGGACATCCTGGTCAAACCAAAAGTGACAGACTTTACCGAAGGACGCGATGCGATACTGGAAAAGGCCTTAAAGGAGCTCGATCGGTCAAAGGCAAGTCATTGAAGACGGCAGAGATGAATTGCTAACGGATAGTTGGGAAGTGGGGTTAACGGCCTTACCCATTCTCTTGCTGCTTGCCGCATCGCAGAGCGGTCGGGGTTCTTGGGTCATAGATCCCCACGTGTTGCGGACAACGCGACCGGTCCCGACCGTCCCGTACACAGCAGGAATATCGGAGGCGGCTTGCCGCCAACAATGGATTCGCATAGCCACGTCGTTTACGGCGTGGTTTAGGACGGAAAATAAATTCCTCGGGAGGCGGCTCGGCCGCCGACAAATCCCTCTGTCGCTCCTAAACGGAGCTCCAGGATCAAATTTGCGACCTCTTTCCCAGGGTGGCGGCCAAAGCGGCCTTACCCTGGGCTATTATCTCGCATCCCCTACAGGGACGTAAGGTCGGCGGGGCTTCGCCACCATCCCGACGCTTATCCGTAACGACCCGCGGGCTTCCCAAATGATCGGTTGTCAAATAGCTAACTCGCGGCTCCGCAGCGACCTCGCCCGAATACTCCGCGATCAATACTCCAGATGCATCATATACGAAAATGGTGGTTTCGGCAGCGGAAACTTTCTTCACACGCCGCCCTTCGCCATCGTATGTGTACACCGCATCGGGAGTGGAACCCTGATTCGACGCCGCAAAAAACTCGGTCTGATGACTCTCTCCATCATACCCGAACCGCTCGCCAGCCGCATTCGCCGTCAAAGACCCGTTCGCATCGTAACTATAGCCACTCTCGGAAATGCGGTTCGTCGCCGCCGAGATCGCCGGATCACAAACCACCTGCGCAATAAGCGAGAAATCCGCGAATCGCGTTGGCGGCCAGTTGCTACGAACAGACGGCTCCTGCGGAGCCAGGACGAAACGTGTCGGGCTGGTAAGACTTGCTATGAACTCGGTTTGCTTTTAGACTTTGAGGGAAATGGGGAAATTGGCGCGACGCGAAAAGAGCGAACTCAAGGGCCGTATGCGGACGTTTGTGATGTTTCTGCCGAATATGGCGAAGCTGCTCGCAAGGCTTTTGAAGGACGCACGCGTGCCGACCGCCGAAAAGGCGTTGTTCGTCGCGGCGATCGTCTATGTGATCTCGCCGCTTGATCTCATTCCGGACGTTTTTCCGTTCATCGGACAGGTCGATGACCTTTATATGGTCGCGTTGGTGCTGCTGCGGCTGATAAATCGGACGGATGTCGAGGTCGTTCGCGAACATTGGTCGGGCGGCGGTGATATCGCGGCCCTTGCCGATTCGATCGCGAATCTAGCTCCGAAATTCCTGCCGAAACGCATCTCGCGCGTCCTGCGTTCAAAGGTCGAGCTCGCACCCGCGGGCAAGATCCTCAAGAGCATCACAAAACGCGATGAGGCCGTCGTCATCGAGGTCGCAGACGAACCTCAGATCGAATCCGTCTCATCGATGACAAACTAGATGCCGAGGCAAAGACCGCAGTTGGTCATGCGGCCTTACCTCGAGCCTGAGTCTTTCAGGCGGTCGCCTTTCCATACTTTGAGGTCGCGCTTTTCAGCAAGGCGATCTGCGCCGCGTGGTGCACGTTGTGCCGTACGGTGCCGTGCAGAAAGAAGCTGAGCGAATAGTCATTGTCTTCGAACCGCTCGCCAAACTCGCTTTCAGAACGCCTTTCGATCGCACGGATCAAGTTACCGAATGAGTCAGAGATCTCTGTCTGCAGGTCTTGCCATGCGGCATCCGCAACCTGTTTCTCTTCCGGAAAGTTGCCGTCGGGCGGTTCGCTGACCGGGTTTCCCTTGAGGCGTTCGGCCCAAACGTTATTCCAGCCGGCAATGTGTCCCGCGAGTTCCCAGATACTGTGAGTTCCGGGAAGTTTTAGTGCCGCGTGCTCGGCATCTATGCCGCGAAGCGTCTCTTTGAGGCTCGCCGCATGCCACGGTTCGCCGTCCAAGATCATTTGTAGTTCATCGATTATCTGCTGCTTTTCCATCTTTGGTCTCCCTTGAAAGTAATTCTAGTGTAACTGTCTAACGTCGTGAGAGTGGTTACACAATATCACTATGTATGTAACCTGTCAACCCCGTATTGGTGGTTACGAGTTCGTGGTATATAATCTGTTCAGATGGAACTTCGTCCTGACAAATTCAAACTTATCGCAGGCGACTTAAGCCTGGACCTCGTGAATACCGCGTCGAGTTGGCAACGGACGGACAAGAACTATGTTCCCGCCGCCGATAGTATTTCGGACCTTTCCGATCTGGTCTCATGGGCCTTGAAGGCCAATGCGGTCGATGAGAAGGCGGCTCGTGAACTCGTGAAACGTGCAGCGTCGATCGGGGGCGGCGGGGCGAGCTTGCGGCGTGCACGTAAAGTTCGAGCGGCGATCTATGGCCTCTCTTTCGCGATGGCCAAAGGCGAACCGCCGCTCGCGGGCGATGTTGAACACCTCGAAAAAGAACGGCTAAAGGCTGTGGAAGGCCAAAAGCTCGAGTACGCCGGCGGGCGATTTGAACTAAGGAGACGGCGGACCGAAAGGCCGCTCGATTCGATCCTTGATGCGGTCGTTTTTGCGGCCGTCGATCTTTTTACTTCCGACCGGGCGAAACGGATCAGAATCTGCGGCGGCGAGTCCTGCGGGTGGCTGTTTGTCGACGACAGTCGCGGACGCAATCGCCATTGGTGCGATATGCGGGATTGCGGAAACCTGGCGAAAGTACGTCGTTTTCGAAAGAATGCGGCAAAAGCGGCCGGGCGAGAGCGGAAGAATTGAGGAATTTTCTGCATTTACGGTATGTTTCTTCTGGATTTCGGCCGCCTTTGAACCTATCTCTCTTCCTGTAAGCTCGGAATTATTCGAAAATTAAATTACACGATCGAACTCCGCATTCGATATAATCGCAGTACGTCGAAAAGCGAAAGTTAGCGTAGTTTCCCTCTTTTATGTTCGAACGCTACACAGAAAGGTCACGCCGCGTTATTTTTTTCGCGCGTTACGAAGCCCTTCAATATGGTTCTCAATCGATCGCTCCCGAACACATACTGCTCGGGCTCATGCGCGAGGATAAGACGCTTTCGGCGAAATATTTCCCGTACAGACATTCATTGACCGTCGATTCGGTCCGCAAGGAGATCGAGGATCGGATCGTTGTCCGCGACCGCATACCGCAATCGTCCGAACTGCACCTTTCGGCCGTTACGAAACGCATTCTCTTTTACGCGAATGAAGAAAGCCGTCAGCTCAAGAATCGCCACATCGGCCCCGAGCATATCTTGCTCGGGCTGATACGCGAAGAGCGTTCGGTGGCCGCCGAGATACTTTTCGGCTATGGCGTCAGGCTTGACGATATTCGCGAGAAGCTCGGCCAGCAGCAGCGTGCGATGCCGAACCTCTTCTCACCGGCAAAAGAGGCGTCAAAAACACCGAGTCTTACTGAGTTCACGCGCGATCTGACTCAGGATGCAGCCGACGGCCGGCTCGATCCGCTGATCGGAAGACAACAAGAGACAGAGCGTCTGATCGAGCTTATCTGCCGGCGAACAAAGAACAATCCGGTATTGATAGGTGAGGCGGGAGTTGGGAAGACAGCTATCGTCGAAGGCCTCGCTCAGCGGATCGTCGATAAGAGCGTGCCGTCATTCCTTGAGAACAAACGCATACTCGCACTCGATCTTTCGCTTGTGGTTGCGGGCACAAAATACCGCGGGCAGTTTGAAGAGCGTTTAAAGAAGATAATTGCCGAGCTAAAAGAAAATCGCGACAACCTCGTCTTTATCGATGAACTTCACACGCTTGTAGGTGCCGGCTCGGCCGAAGGTACGCTTGATGCGGCGAACATTCTGAAACCCGCACTGTCACGCGGCGAGATCCAATGCATCGGAGCGACGACGCCGGCCGAATATCGCAGGACGATCGAGAAAGATCGTGCCCTTGAGCGGCGATTCCAGGCGGTAAAGGTCGAACCGGCGAGTGAAGAGGACGCTTTGCTGATCGTAAAGGGAATTATCGAGCGTTACGAGGCATATCATCAGATCAGATATTCGCCGGACGCACTGACCGCGGCCGTTGAGCAATCGAACCGTTACATTTCCGACCGCTTTCTGCCTGACAAAGCGATCGACGTGCTCGACGAAGCGGGAGCACGGGCAAAGCTGCGTTATCGAAGCGAAAATCCGGGCGAACCTTCGTGGAAAGAGACCGTCGAAAATTGGAAGCGTGCCTCTGCGAACGAAGATCAGTTGATCTCATTTGAATTGCAGACTCTCGAGGATTCGTTCTTCGCTGTTGAAGTTACGCGCGACGACATCGACGACGTGATCGCACGCTGGACGGGAATTCCGGTCGCGTCGATCAAGGAAGAAGAGGCATCGAAGCTGCTCAAGATCGAGAAGGTGCTCGGCGAACAGATAATCTCACAGCGGCCTGCCGTATCGGCATTGGCACGCGCGATCCGCCGTTCGCGTGCCGGCATCAAATCCCCGAACCGTCCGGTCGGTTCATTTCTTTTCCTTGGGCCGACGGGCGTTGGAAAGACGGAAGTGGCGAGACGTCTTGCCGAGTTCCTGTTCGGCTCTGAAAGGTCGCTTGTCCGCTTCGATATGAGCGAATTTATGGAGCGGCATTCGGTCTCGAAGTTCATCGGTTCGCCTCCGGGATACGTCGGCCACGAAGAAGGCGGACAGCTGACCGAAAGACTTCGCCGCTCGCCGTATTCGATCGTGCTCTTTGACGAGATCGAAAAGGCCCATCCCGATATCTTCAACCTTCTACTGCAGGTTTTCGAGGACGGTGTCTTGACGGATTCGACCGGGCAGACGATCGATTGCAAACATTCGATCTTCATAATGACCTCGAATATCGGTGCGAGGATCATCCAAAAGACGGCATCGCTTGGTTTTCAGGCTTCGGGTGAGGCGACGCGTGCAAAACGCGAGGACGAAGTAATGGCGGCTGTCAGACAGACGTTTGCCCCCGAGTTCATCAACCGCCTCGACGAGATACTCATCTTTGACGAACTTTCGCTCGAGGACCTGATGGCGATCGCTGACCTGCAGATCGCAAACCTCAATTCGATCATCGCCGACAAGAACCTGAGAGTCTCGCTGACGACGGAAGCGAAGAAGTGGCTGATCGACCATACCTGCAGCGACCGCAAATACGGAGCAAGGCCGCTCAAGCGGGCGATCCAAAAACATATCGAAGATGAACTTTCCGAGGCACTGATCCAAGGCAGGATCGGCGATGCGGCAGATATCACGGTCATGGTTGAAAACGATGAGCTGCAGATCCAGATGCCCTCCTTGCGCGAACTCACAGCAAAAGGCGTAGAATAAACGCAAGATGTACCGTCGCCCAAAATTTATCGAAGCCCTGCACAATATCCGTCAGGAGATGGCCGCCGAGGCTGACCACGATGTGATCTTGTTTGCGGAAAAGGCAAGAAACGGCGAATTCAAGAAAGTTTCGCAGCCTCCGGCAACGAATGTTGAAGAACCGACATTGGACGAGAGGCCCCGTGTTGCCTTGCGAAAGCGTTAAAGCTGTCAATGTCGGCTTTCGATCCTGCCGAGCTTCGGCGTAATATCAAAATAAACAGTTTGCTGAAATGGTCAGATATTTAATATCGCTCGCTATTGTTGTGCTTACGGTCCTCGGAGCGGCGGGCGTGTTCTTTCCTGACTATTGGATCCATAGATACGATGACCTCATCGCCCGTCAGGCCCGCATTTACCGCCTCGATGAGAAGCTCGTCTGGAGCCTGATCTACGAAGAGACGTATTTTCGTGCCTGGAAACACGGTGCGGCAGACGAGGTGGGGCTAATGCAGGTGCGTCCTGCCGTGGTCCGCGAATGGGCAAAGGCCACTGGATTGAAAGAATACGAACGGGCAGCGGAAGCCCCGGAACAGTTCCTTGCAGACCCGGAGCAGAATATCCAGGTGGGCTGTTGGTATCTTGAAAAACTTCGCGAGATGTATCGCGGGCTGCCGGCTGAAACAGCGTTGACGCTCGCGGCCTATAACGCCGGCCCGAGCCGCGTCGAAGGCTGGACGGCGGGTTTGAAGCTGTCCGACATCTCGGAGGATGATTTTGTCTCGCGTATAACGATCCCATCCACGAAAAGCTACGTAACGGCGATCCTCGCGCGCTATCGGATGCAGACATCAGAGATCAAGAAATGACGACGATCCATCTTGCCGATCATATTGTGCCGGTGTCGAGCGAACCTTTCGCGGATGGCGGCGTCGCGATCGAAGGCTCGAAGATCGTCGGCATCGGAACCCGCGATACGCTTACGGTCGCCTTCCCAAACAGTGAAACGATCGACCACGGAGCGGCCGCGATCGCCCCGGGGTTTGTGAACGTTCATTCACATCTTGAGATCACAGCGATGCGTGGTGCTCTCGATGGGGTCGAGGATAATTTCGCGGCTTGGCTGCTGAAGCTGAGCGCGATCCGGACAGAACTCGGTGAAGAGGGCGTGCGCAAAGGCGCGCTAGTTGGTGCTCGCGAAGGAGCAGCGGCCGGCGTTACTTGTTTTGGCGATATCGGACGACTTGGCCGCGTCGGCCTTGAGGCGTTGACCGCGACAGGTTTGCGCGGCATCGTCTTCCAGGAGACCGAGTTTACACCCGACAATCGCACGGCCAAGGACGATTTTATGGAGCTCGCCGCCAAGTTCGAAGCCTTGAAGCAGGATGAGACCGAGCTTGTTCGTGTCGCTCTATCGCCGCATTCGCCCTATACTGTCGGTTCGGAATTGTTCGAATTGCTCGCCCAATATTCGATCCTGAACCGCATTCCTCTTTCGATCCATGCCGCCGAATCAGCCGACGAGATCGAGCTGATGGCAAAGGGAACCGGGCCCTTTTCGACGTTCTATGAGAAATTCGGTGTCGAGTGGTCGAGTCCATTTTCGACACCTATCGAATACCTTGAAAGGCTCGGCGTTCTCGCGACGCGGCCGCTGCTCGCGCATTGCGTTCGCGTAACGGACAGCGACATCGAGCGCATAGAGGCGAATGGCGCGAGCGTTGCGCACTGCCCAAAATCGAACGCAAAATTCGGCCATGGTGCTGCACCGCTCGAAAAATTCCTTGACGCCGGAATTACGGTCGGCCTAGGCAGTGATTCGGTCGCAAGCAATAACGTCTGCGATCTCATCGAGGAATCGCGGTTCGCGGCCTTGACGGCCCGTAATCGAGTTGATTCTGAGCGATTTGTAACCGCCGAGGAAGTGTTCGAATGCGCGACGCTCGGCGGAGCGAAAGCCCTCGGCCTCGACGATCTGATCGGTACTCTGGAAGCAGGCAAAGAAGCAGACCTCGCCGTCGTCGATCTAACGGATGACGCTCAAGGTCCGGTCACCGATATCTACGCGGCTCTTGTATTCTCCTCAAACGCACGCGATGTCAAACAGACGATCGTTGCGGGCAAGACGGTGTATTCGAAAGGAACTTGATGCTACTTTTCGGCCGCTTTTAGGGCATCGACAAGCTGCGTTGGCGTCCACTCGTTGCCGGCGAAGATCTTTGTGACCTTACCGTCGGGCGAGATCACAGCCGTGCGAAGGCTGTGGTTGAAGATCGTCTTATTATCCGGATCGACCTCATAACGCAGTCCATAAAAATCGGCGACCTTCTTTACCTCCGCATCGGAGCCGACAGCGAGCTGCCAGATGTCGAATGCCGCGTTCGGATCATTGCCCATGTATGTGATGCCGTAGGCTCGGAGTTTTTCCGGAGTATCATGCTCCGGATCGAAAGATATAGAGAGCAGGCGAAGTTTGTCGCGAAGCACGGGATCGGCTTGGATCAAGCGTGCAGCATCGCGGAAATTCGCCGACATCTTGATGCAAAATTCAGGCAGCGGACATTTTGCATAGATGAACGTGATCGCAAAAGCCTTTCCCTCGAACGTTTTGAGCGAGATCTTCTTGTCGTCCTGATTCGTTAGGGAAAAGTCCGGCGCAGGTTGGCCGATCTGTGCAAAATTCGTGTTCGGTGCCGGCGCATTCGGGTCGGGCGGCGAGACCACGACGATATTCTCCAAAAAATAGGGTTCCTTCGCCGTGTTATCGACGACGAGTTCGCCGCTGACCTCCGCACCGGGCTTAAGGCTGTCCCAAGCCCAATCTGCGTGGATCGGAAAATCCATCGTCATTGCGTCCATGTATCCTTCGATCGCTTCGTGATCGATCGATGCGGTCTTTTTCGCACGATCGACCGAAACGACCTTGCCCTTGAAAGGATAGCGTTTGGCGTTCGGCGAAACAGCGTTCGCATTGGACGAGGTTGACGTGCCGCCGCAGCTGATAAGGCCGAGGAGCGAGGCGATAGCGAGGAAAATAATAGCTTTTCGCATAAGGGTCATAAAAGGATATTGTCGCCCAAAACATAGAGCGTGTCCAAGTCGGGGCTTGTGCCATCCGATTTGGAAAACGGTAGGCCCATTGCGGTAAACTCTTTCTTTTGGCGAACTTTGTTATGACCGCAAAAATTCTTAGCGGAAAGCCGATCGCGGACGACATCAAAAAAGAGGTTTCGGCCGAGGTCGTTGAACTGTATGAAGTGCATTCGGTCCGACCGACGCTCGTCGTTGTGCGTGTCGGTGAAGATCCGGCATCGGCCGTCTATGTCGGCAGCAAGATCCGCACCGCCGAAGAGATCGGCATCCGCAGCGAACACATACACTTTGACGAGAGCGTCACACAGGCCGAACTTGTGAACACGATCCGCGAATTGAATTTGCGGGATGACGTTGACGGGATACTTGTGCAGCTGCCGCTGCCGAAGCATATCGAGGAACGAGAGGTGATCGAGCTGATCGACCCGCAAAAGGACGTCGACGGCTTTCACCCCGTGAATATCGGCCGCCTTTTGCAGGGTTTCGAGGCGTTGACGCCCTGCACGCCGGCGGGCGTGATCGAGGTTTTGAAGCGTTCGAATATCGAGATCGCCGGTGCAAGGGCCGTCGTCGTCGGCCGCAGCAACATTGTCGGGAAGCCGCTCGCCGCTCTGCTTTTACGCGAAAATGCGACGGTAACGATATGTCATTCACGTACAAGAGATCTGCCGAGCGTCACGCGCGAGGCGGACATCTTGATCGCGGCGATCGGCAGCGCAGGATTTATTTGCCGTGAACACATTCGGGAAGGAGCGGTCGTCATTGACGTCGGGATCAATTCGGTCGAGAGTTCCGAACGTGTCCGGGAGCTTTTTGCGGGCGAAGACCTCGACAAGCGGCTCGATACGCTCGACAACCGCGGCGCGACGCTCGTCGGCGATGTTTGTCCGAAAGATGCCGCGTTGGCAGCAGGAGCGATCACGCCGGTTCCGGGCGGTATCGGCCTGCTGACGGTCGCTATGCTTATGAAAAATACGGTCATCGCGGCGAAGATGCGTCGCGGGATAGCAGAAAATTAATTATGAACTTCGAAGATTATCAGTCGGCGGCGAGCAAGACCGCACTTTATCCACGCCGAATGTCGAATGTCGAATATCCGACGCTCGGGCTTGCGGGCGAGGCCGGCGAGGTCGCAAATATCGTCAAAAAGATCCAACGCGATCACGATGGCGTGCTAACCGAGGAGACACGCGCAAAGCTCAAGGATGAACTCGGCGACGTGCTTTGGTACATTTCGGCGTGTGCCGACGAACTTGGCCTAACGCTTGCGGAGATCGCCGAATTCAACATCCAAAAGCTAGCAAAACGCCATTCGGCTAAAGGATGATCTCTGTGCTCACGGTCGGCCTAACAGGTTCCATTGCAACCGGTAAGTCCTTTGTTACTGAATATTTACGGGAGCTTGGGGCCGACGTTATAGACGCGGATCTGGCGGCTAGAAAGGTCGTCGAGAAAGGCACGCCCGGCCTTGCGGCGGTCGTCGACGAATTTGGCGATTCGGTTCTTTTCCCTGACGGAACACTCGACCGGAAATCGCTCGCCGCTATCGTATTTGCTGACGAAGAAAAGCGTCTCAAACTGAACTTGATCATTCATCCGCTTGTCATCGAACTCCAGGACGAATGGCTGAGGTCGGTCAAGGAGCGTGACCCGGACGCGATTGCGGTCGTCGATGCGGCGTTGATGATCGAATCCGGCGGCTATAAACGGTTCGACAAGCTGATTGTCGTCTATTGTGAACCTGCGATACAATTGGCGCGCCTCATGGCACGCGATAGTTTGAGCGAAAGCGAGGCAGAACGCCGTATCGACGCTCAGATGCCGCAGGACGAAAAAAGAAAGTTTGCCAATTACGTCATCGACACATCTAATGGTTTTGAGGATACGAAACGGCAGACGCGAGAGATCTTCGCTTCGTTGAGAGAAGCTCAAGAGAATGGCAAGGCGGGAGACGACACTTAAACTATCTGTTGGCAGTGGCTTACGGCTGCGGTGGCAGGTCGTGTTCGTCCTTTTCGCCACGCTTTTTGCCGCCTCGTGCGCAGAGATAAAGCAACCCCAGCCCGAAGCATTCATTTCAAAGACAAAGCCGCCGCTCAAGCAGGAAGTCCGCTGGAGCAATGGAAATACTCCGAAAAGTTTTGATCCCGCAAAAGCCTTGGCCGCACCTGAAACAGACGTGGTGCGGGCAATATATGAAGGGCTGACGACCCTTGACCCGAAGACGCTCGACGCTCTGCCGGCCGTTGCCGAAAGTTGGTCGAGCGAAGATGGACGGGTTTGGACGTTCCGGCTCCGCGACGGTGCACGCTGGACGAACGGCAAGCCGGTTACGGCGAAGAACTTTGTCGATTCTTGGAAGCGCCTTCCCGCACTTTCTCCAGACGCTACGCATCGCGAGCTTTTTTCGAATATAAAGGGCTTGGGCGATGAGGCAGCAAAGGCCGCCGAGCTTTCCGCAGGGCCTGCAGAGAAGAAGACGGCCGCATTGCCATCGAACTTGCCCGAGAAATCTGCCGCCGCTCCAAAGCCTGAAGAACGGGGCGAGAATAGGGCACGTGAAGATTCTCACGGTGAATCCGAAAAGAAGACTGCCGCGACCTCGGCAGGCGTTGAGGCGATAAGCGATCTTGAGCTGCGGGTCGAATTAATGCGGCCCGATCCGGACTTCCCGAAACTTGTTGCGAACCCCGTTTTCTTTCCGGTTTACGACAAGGCCGCGGAATTGGATTCTACCGATGCCGAACCGCCGGAAGTTTCGAACGGGCCCTTCACGGTCATAACTTCGGATAAGACCGGTGTCGTTCTCGAACGCTCGAAGACCTATTGGAACAAAAACGCTGTTGCTCCTCAGCGTGTCGTTTTCGTGCCGCATGCAACGGCAGATGCGGCCCTAGAGGCTTACAAGAACGGCGATATCGATGTGCTTACGAACGCGGCATTTTCGCCTCTCGCATTAAAGCTTCTCGCGCCGTACGACGATTTCAGGCAGACGACGCATTCGGCGATCAATTTGTATGAGGTCAACACGAATAACAAGATCCTAGCCGACCGCCGTGTGCGTGAGGCCCTTGCCATTTCGATCGACCGGCAGAAGATCGCGGAAGGCGAACTTGACGGTTCGACGAGTCCGGCGACGCGTTTTCTGCCGACCGAAAGCCCTGATGCTGCGGCAGGCCTCGTATTTGATGCGGAGCGTGCAAAAGAACTGCTCGAACGCTCGGGTTTTCCAGATGGCGAGAATTTCCCCGCATTAAGGCTCGTCGTGAACCGCAACGATGCACAGCAGCGCATCGCACGCACCGCAGCTCGGATGTGGAAGCAGAATCTGAACATCGACGTCAATGTCGTTCCGGTCGAAACAAGTGAGATCGAAGCTGTCCGGGCCGCAGGTGATTACGATCTGCTTCGGCGCGGGGTCGTGCTGCCGACGACGGATGAGGTCGTCGCAATGCAGACGATCTTCGGTACGGAGAAGAAGATGACCAGCCCTGAAGTTCCCGGCGGGCCGCTCGTTCAGCAGCCGATGCCTTCGCCGACGCCTATTCCACATCTCTTGACCGACCCGGCGGCCTCGGATCAATTACCGCCGGTCGTTGCAGCACAGCCGTACTCACAAGAAGCGGCGCTCTATGACCTTTCGGCGATCCCGATCTATTTTCCCAGGTCGTTTGCCCTTATCAAGCCGTATGTTACGGGCTTCGAACTGAACAGCCTTGACGCCGTTGTCTTGACCGAGGTCAAGATCGATCCGAATTGGCAGCCCGCGGCATCAAACTGATCTGCGGCCGACCCGAATGAGTTCACAAGCGAAGGTACAAGCATCACTACTATCGATAGAAGACCTTTACGTCGAGTTTAAGGATCGGAAAGGCCGTTCCGTGAAGGCGGTTCGAAGCGTTTCGCTCAGCGTCGAGAAGGGCGAAATGGTCGCTGTCGTCGGTGAATCCGGCAGCGGAAAGACGGCGTTGGGAATGTCGATCGTGCGTCTTTTGCCGGGGGTCGGCCGTATAACCTCGGGGAGTATCCTTTTTGACGGGCAAGAACTCTTAGCGGCTGATGATAGGGAACTGCGTGCTATCCGCGGCAAGCGGATCGGCGTGGTCTTTCAGGATCCGATGTCGTCGCTCAACCCGTATCTTACGGTCGGACAACAGATCGGTGAGGCCGTGGAGCTTCATCTCGGGCTGTCTCGACGTGATGCGCGCGAACGCGCAAAAGAGCTGCTCGATGTCGTGGGAATTTCCGATCCGGCAAAACGCGTGGCTCAGTATCCGCACGAGTTCTCCGGCGGAATGCGCCAGCGCGTGATGATCGCGATCGCCGTCAGCTGCACGCCTGATCTTGTGATCGCCGACGAGCCGACGACAGCTCTTGATTCGACGGTGCAGGCACAGGTCCTCGACCTGCTCGACAAACTGCGGGCAAGGATCGGCATGAGCGTTATCCTCATTTCGCACGATCTTGCGCTCGTTGCGGGACGAGCCGACCGCGTATCCGTGATGTACGGCGGCCGAATTTTTGAAGAGGCGAAGGCGGCCGAATTATTCACGCGAGCCGCAAATCCATACACGCGTGCTTTGCTCGCCGCGATGCCGGAAAATGCGAACGCGGACGATGAACTCTATCAGATCCCAGGAATGCCGCCGGATCTTCGCTCTGATATCAAGGCTTGCGAATTTGCTCCACGCTGCGATAGAACCGAAGCCGTTTGCATTGAAAAAAAGCCGGAGTTTACGGCCGTTTCGGATCAGCATTTTTCGCGTTGCCATTTTGCCGGCGAAGCTTTCCGGAAATGATAAGGTTAAAAAACTATGAAGAATTTGCGCTCACTTACCCTTGTATTGCTCTTGCTTGCGGGCGTCGGGCTTGGCTGCTCGACGATCAATAAATTGCGTTCCGGCCTTGAAGGAAAGCCCGCGAACACCGCAGAAACGAATTCGAATTCCGGTTCGACCTCACCAAGCTCCGAGCCCGGTTCTGCGGCGGCCGGCGTCGACCCAAAGGCCGAGATCATTGCCGCTTCGAAGAAGTTCGTTTCGCTCAATTCTTTTAGGGCGACGATGAACACCGTCGGCGAAACTTCGATGAATATGACCCTCGAATATCAGGCACCCGACCGATATCACATGAAAAGCGATCCGATCCATGGCGTCCAGATCGAGACGATAATGATCGGGTCGGACACCTATGCGAGCTTTGGCGGAAAATGGACGAAGATGCCGGGAAGTGCCGCAAGCCAGATCCCGGCGATGCGTCAGATGTTCACGGAGGAAGGTATGAAACGCCTCTCCGACGTAAAGTACGAGGGCGTTGATACGGTCAATGGAAAGCCCGCAGACAAATACTCGTACGAAGATCCGGGCAAGCCGGAGAGCAGCGTTGCCGCGTACACTTCCACCATTTGGGTGAACAAGGCGACAGGCCTTCCGATGAAGGTCGAGGTCGGCTACAAGGGCGGGAAACTGAAGTCTGCAACGATCACCTACGACACGGACACGCCGGTCAAGATCGAGAAGCCGATCTAGCTTTGGATGACTGAATTTTTACGGATCGAAGACCTGGTCGTCCGCTTTGGCGGACGCAATGGAGTCAATGCGGTCGATGGCGTCTCGCTCAGCATCGGCCGCGGTGAGACGCTTGCGCTCGTTGGCGAATCCGGCTGCGGAAAATCCACGCTCGCACGCGCGGTGCTGCGTGTGCAGCGGATCGCTTCGGGCCGGATCTTGCTTGACGGCGAAGACATCACACATCTTTCGGAGCGGCAGATGCGGCCATTCCGACGACGTATGCAGATGGTCTTTCAGGATCCTTACACGAGTCTCGATCCGCTCGTCCCGGTCGGGAATTCGATCCTCGAACCGCGGCGTGCCTTTTCTCTTGCAACGGAGACGAACGAATTGGCCGAGTTGATGTCGGCCGTCGGGCTTTCGACGGAGTTTCGCGGGCGTAAACCAAGCGAGCTTTCGGGCGGACAGCGTCAACGCGTCGGCATTGCGAGGGCGCTTTCGGTCGAACCGGAACTCATCGTCGCGGACGAACCCGTTTCGTCGCTCGATGTTTCGATGCAGGCTCAGATACTCAACCTTCTAAAGCGTTCCGCACGAAACCGCGGGATCGCCTTTCTCTTTATTTCGCACGATCTAAGGGCAGTGAGATTCATTGCCGATCGCGTTGCGGTGATGGAAAAAGGGAAGATCGTCGAGGCCGGGCCGACGAGCGAGATACTCGACAACGCTCAGCATCCGTTCACAAAACGGCTGATCGAAGCGATGCCGAAAGTGGTCAGCGGCTAGTCCCGACGCGGCTCGTTTGTTTTGCGGGCGGCGGAAGATGCCCCTTGTCCTTTTCAAGGTGCGAAGCCTTGAGCGCCCTTATACGCTTGTGGACCGCCGTTATCGAAGCGAACTGACGCTCCACAACATCGAGCACATGCGGACGCAGCGATTCTTTCAGCACGCTTGTATAGGCTTTTTTTGCGATGCTTTCGCCGCGTTCACATTCGACGAGAACTCCTGCCTCGTCGCGGCCTTCGATCACGGCCTTGATGTCGATCCAGCCTCGGTGAAGTTTTGCGATGAATGAACCTGTGTGTTCGGGATTCCCGCCAAGCGACCGCACTAGCGATTGCAGTTCGCCGACGAACTGCGATCGCTGGATCGCACATTCTGCAAAAAACTGCTTCAGTTCGGCAGACTTTACACCTTCCGACGCGCTTCGATAACCCGCCTCGCCGTCTTTGCAGGTAACGATCAGCTCATTCAATCTCGATGCCGTCTTAGCTTTTGGGAGAACCTTGCCGCGCTCGACCGGGTCGGCTTTGCTATCGTTGACCATTGCGATCTAAAAACCTCCTTGCAAATGCTTCTCAAGTTTCGGAAGTACTTGAGGGTCTCAGCAAATATGTGCCTGCTTATAGTATCGCCCTTTCCGGCTTTTCGGTCAAAATGAATGATGGCTCGCAGGCCCGACAAAAACTTAGTAAATTGCTTGCCGAACTCTTGGAAAATACGTGCGATTAGGCGTTTTTGCGAGATACAAAAGCGTGTATCTTCCGCACGGGAGCGGCCCTGTCCCGTAAGCCCGAAGCGTATTCTTTTGAACCGCCCGCAAGCGAAGTCGTTCCGGCGGCCGGTAATAAAATGCGATGAGTGAGAAACGCGAGGTTCCGCCCAAGAACATTCTTGAGCGGATCGCGAAAAAGAACGGAATTGCGGTCGTTGTCGTTGACGAAGAGGGAAAGCAAAGCCCTGTCATCAATGACAATTCGATCTGCGCCGTGCTGAATCCGGATGGTGTGCTCGTCGGGCGTTGCGCACGCGATTGCGGCCGGGCATTGCAGCGGGCTTCGGACGAGAACGCCACGATCTCCTATACTTGCCACGCAGGGCTTCTTTGCCGAGCCGCGAAGTTTGATACTGAAGGGAAGCCGGCGGCAGTGATCGTCGGGCGTGCGTTCACAAATTCCGAGAATTATCGCCGAGCGGCAAATCGAGCGATGACCGGCGATTGGCGCGATCTGCCCGCTTCGAGATTCTTCGAGAATATCCTGCTCCTGAGTTCGGATGCACCGCTTGTCGATGCCTTACGCGAGCTGAAAGAAGCGTCAAAACAAGAGGCAGCGGCCCCAAGACCTGAGACTCCGCAGGCAGAGGAGATCGCACGTCGTGCCGCGGCGATCAACGAGAAGGCAAAACGTGCTTCGAGCGGATCTGATCCCGCGGATTGGCGTTCGTTCTTTGGGTCGCTTCTCGGGCGAGATTATATTTCGGCACGCAACGCGACGATAGAGTTCGTCGTCAAGAATTTCTCGCTGAACTCGCTGATCTGGCTCGAAAAACGAGCAGATCGCCTAGAGAGCACTGCCGTTTCCGCAAAGCTGAAAGGCCGAAGCGTGAACGTCGGCATCGCCGTCGATGATGAAAGGCTTGCCGATGCGGCAGCAGGCGAAATGCCGATCGTGCTTGGCAAACCCGCGACGGCGGAACAGCCGAACCCGAAGCAGGTGCTGCTTTTTGCGATGCCTGTCGGAGACGACATCCCGGCGGCTTTGGTCGTGCTCGACAAAGTGCCGCAAGAGGATCGGCGCCGGGCAGTTGCAAGGTTTTGCCGTTCGGTCGCACCGCAGCTTGAGATACTGCGTTTACGGGCGGAAATGGAAAGGCGAGCGCGGCTCGATGAGGTTTCGGAGCGGCTTGCCGAGGGAATTCGCGACCTCGATACCGAAGAACTTTGGATGCATCTCGCACGCGTCAGTGCCGATCTGCTCCAGGCCGAGCGTGCGTCGTTGATGACGCGTGACGAAGTTGCGAGACGATTCCGCGTCAAAGGTGCGGTCGGGTCGGTAGTCGACCTGCGGGACGACGCAGATCCCGGCGAAAGGGTCGCGCGCATCGTATTCGAACGCGGCAAGCCGATCGTCGTCCGCGACGCAGCTATCACGGGCCTTGAGCCGGTCGCGAAAGAGCGTAAGTACAAGACGGCGTCCTTCCTTTCGGCACCGATCTGGCTTGGTGAAAGACAGCTCGCGGTCATCAATTTCACGGACAAGGTGACAGGCGCGCCATTCGACCGCCGCGATCTCGACCTCGTAAAGGCGATCGCGCCGCAGCTTGCCGCGGCGATCGACCGCACGCAGCTCAAGGAACGCGCCGGCGAACTCGAACAGCTTTCGGTGACCGATCCGCTCACCGGCCTTCTGAATCGGCGCTATATGGTTCAGCGACTCTCGGAGGAAGTGAAACGCTCGAATCGGCACGGCTATCCGATGGCGTTCGTGATGCTCGACGTCGATCATTTCAAGTCCTATAACGATTCGTTTGGGCATCCTGCGGGCGATGAGGCGTTGAAGATCGTCGCGTCCGTCATTCGCGAAACTCTTCGCGATGCGGATGTTGCGGTGCGTTTTGGCGGCGAGGAATTTGCGATCCTGCTTCCGCAAACGACCGATGTCGAGGCCGCGAATATCGCCGACCGCGTCCGGCATAACGTCGCGTCCGTCGAGTTTCCGCACAGAGCGGTAACGATCAGCGTCGGCGTCGCGTCCTGCACGAGCGAGGTCTGCGCGCAGATGGATATGATCAGCGCAGCCGATAAGGCCCTCTATCGTGCGAAAGCCGAGGGCCGGAATCGCGTTTCGATCTACCAGCCGGCGGAGGGTGAAGAAGGATGAACACTCCCGAAAAGATCCTATCGACGGTTCGAGCTGACAGATTTGCCGGCCGCGGTCGGGAACTTGCGCGCCTGATCGCACACTCATCCGACGGCGGCATTCTGGATGTTCACGCAGCTCCGGATTCGGGGGCGTCGGAACTCTTGCGGCAGGTTTACGATCATTTTTTCCGGACGGCGAGCGAGACAGTTCCGTTCTATTTCCGAATTCGCAGCGGCGAATCTGCCGACGACGCGGGCCGCCGATGGGTGCGGGAATTCATAACCCAGACAGCGGCGTTCGACCGCCGTGTCCCTGAGCTGATCGCTGCAAAACCCGAAATTCACGAGCTCATCGACTTTGTTTCGGAACATCAACGTAGCTGGATCGAAAGTGCAGCCGGTTTGCTCAGGAGCGACGCGCCGCTTGAAAGCCTGCTTGCCGTTCCTTTCCGTGCGGCGGCCAACGGTGTTCGAAGTTTTATCCTCGTTGATGAGTTCGAGCGTTCTGCCGATGAACTCGCCGATGCGATGCGTCGCGTTCTCGCGGATGAACAGCTCGCGAGCGTTTTCTGTTTCGCAAGACGGCATCAGCCCAAGACCTCGCCGCTAGCGAGGCTGCATCTCGATCATCTTGCGCCGGAAGATGCGAAGGAACTTATCGCCGACCACGCCCGCGAACGGCACGTTTCGCTGGGCGAGGAGGTCTGCGATCTTGCGGTGCTTCTGCTTGCGTCGCGGCCAGTTCTCCTGAAGGCGATCGTCGATTCGGCGGCGGCGAAAGACGCATCGCTCTCGGCGTTCT
Source organism: uncultured Acidobacteriota bacterium (assembly GCA_937873515.1). Taxonomy (GTDB): domain Bacteria; phylum Acidobacteriota; class Blastocatellia; order Pyrinomonadales; family Pyrinomonadaceae; genus OLB17. The sequence continues at coordinate 32,498 of CALMYB010000005.1, read as the reverse complement.
CAGACCTTGCGAGGGTTTACACTGACGAGCTTTTCGGTATCTCGATCGGACGCAAGATCGACAACGAGCTCGACCGTATTGCGGGCGACCCGGAACTTGAAAAAGAGATCTTCAAACAGCTTTCTGCGACACAGGAGAGCGGAAATTCTTTTGAGGTCGAGTGGCAAACGCGGCTCGGTCTTTCGGCGGCGGAATGTGACGAGGTGCTATCGCAGCTGCACGAAAAGGAATTCGTTTCGCGAGCCGCCGGGCGTGTCTATTTTCCGCGGAATGACGAGGTTTTCGCCGATTATGTTCGTGCGAGAGCTGAACTCGAAACGAGCGGAAAGACGCGCGCCCGCGTGGTCGCCGAGACTCTGACAGCAAACCTTGCTCGCGGCCCGCGACTGCTCGCACGGCGATATCGACGCGAGGCGACGGTCGGGCTGCGCGAACTCCTGGCCGGTTTTTCTGGTCAGTCCGCTGCGCTCGCGAGCCTTGATTTTGCGAAGTTCGAGGCCGAATTGAAAGGCCGTTCCGACGACGAGCAGCTTGCGAAGATCGCAGCCACGCCCGAACGCGTCTTGCTCCCGCAGATCTTCTTTTCCGTGAACGCGGCGGACATCTATCCGTCGATCGGACGAGTTGCGGATGTCGAACGCACGGCGATCGGCGTCGGCGTTTCCGATGACGGCGATGAGACCGCGTGGCTCGCGGCGGAGTTCGATTCAAAGCTCGCGGCCTCGCTCGACCTTACGGAATATTGGCTCGACCGCCTCGAAATGGCCGCACTTGCGAGCGAGTTGAAGAATTATCGACTTTGGCTCGTCACAAGCGAGGGTTTCGATGAGGCGGCCTCGCAGGCGATCGCTGAACGCGGAGCGTTCGGGAGTTCGTATCGACAGAATGAGCTGCTGCGGATCGAGCTTGGGCTTGCTGATTCGCGGCCGCGTCAGGCGCAAGGCCGGTTCGAGATCACGATCCCGATGGGCGGCGATACAGAGATCGTCGCGGCTAGGTTTGCCGAAGAAATTGCCGAACGCCAGGGCTTTTCGCCGCGTGATATCAACCAGATCAAGACCGCATTGGTCGAAGCCTGCATAAACGCCGGCGAACATTCGCTCTCGCCCGAACGAAAGATCTATCTGACATTTACGCCTTTCGGCGACCGTCTCGAGATCGTGGTCCGCAACCGCGGGCTTCGGCTAAAGGACAAATTGGCGATGGGCCGCAGCGAAAAAGACGGACAGAGACGCGGCTGGGGGCTCGAACTAATGTCGAAACTCGTCGATTCGGTCGAAATACTGCCAACCGACGACGGAACCGCCATCCGAATCACTAAACTCCTTTCCCACAGATAATTAGGTCATTTCAGCGGGCGAAAAAAGGGCTTTTCAGGTGCCTCAGAATCGGTTATCCTAGAGGGTGACTTCCCCGTGTGGGCACGGCGACCTATCTTGCCGTCTGCCCATCCCCTATGAACGATGCAGAGATAAAACGAAGGGACCTGCGGCCCGCACTTGTTTTCTTAAGCGGCGAACTTATCGCCGTGCCGATACCGCTCGAGCGTCCAGAGGTTGTGCTTGGCCGAGCTCTCGAGGCCGACGTCCGCGTCAACGATACGCAGGTGTCGCGGCGGCATGCGGTCGTGCGGGCGACGCGCTCGGGGGGAACGGGCGAACTCGAATATATCCTGACCGACCTTGATTCGCGGAACGGAACCTTCCTGAACGGCAGCCGTGTGCGCGAAGCCCGTCTTGCGAACGGCGACAAGATCGCGATCGGCGAGACCATCCTGCGTTTTGATCTGCTGGACGAGATCGACCGCGAGTATCAGCGGCAGGTTCACAGGCTCATCTCGCACGACGATCTGACGGGATTGCTTTCGAGCCGATCCTTCTTTTTCGAGCTAAGGCGTGAGGCCGCACGAGCGAAGGCCGAGGGCCGGTCGTTCTGCGTGCTGATGATGGACGGCGACAACTTCAAATCGGTCAACGACACTTACGGGCATATGACCGGCAGCAAGACGATCGAGGAGATCGGGCTTTGCATTACGAGCATTTTGCGGAGCGGCGATGCCGCGGCGCGTTTCGGCGGCGATGAGTTCGCCGCATTCCTGCTGGACGCCGACATCGCACAGGCGTTGGTCGGCGCCGAACGCATTCGGGCCGAGATCGCGGCACACAAATTCAGCGTCATTCGGCCGGGCCTTGAAAGGCACGTGCATCACATCACGGTGAGCATCGGGATATCGTCCTTTCCGGAAGATTCCGAAGACCCGATCGAGCTTGTCGAGATGGCCGATTCGGCGCTCTACCGCGCAAAACGCTCGGGCCGGAACTGCGTGGCAGTTTACCGCGACCTGACGCCTGAAGAGTTGAACGCCGAGCTAAAACCTCGCGGCAAATAACTCAAACTTTCCCGCCCATAGCTTCTACCCAGGCGAGAAATGAATCCTCGTAGATGAAGTAGTTCCGCGTCTTTTCGCGTGGTGCGAATTCGAAAATTCCCTCCTCGCACATTTCGTAGATCCTTCGACGTGAAAGCGGCGGAGTTACGATCCTGTGCATCCGGATGAGCCTTTCAACCTCGGAGATCCGTAACGTCGGCCGCGGGGCGAGATGTAATATTCGTTGTGTGGTGTTCATAGTCTTCTGTGCTTTATAAAGTCTCGCTCAACAAGTACTTAGCGGCCGGATCGTAACCGGGGCAGGCTGTTGACCCTGCCGCTTTTGTTCGTTCTGTCCGTTTTGTCCATTTTGTGCGGTTTGTGTCATTTTGTGCGTTTTGTGACGTTTTGTGCGGTTTGTGCTTCAAACCGGAAACGTAAACGCGGTAATCTCAATTCATCGGTCGGATGAGACCGGCAATGAAACGAGGCGAATGTAAGCCTTGCGGAAAAGTCGCCCTTGCCAATCGTCCGACCGTTAGAGAATATCAAACGAATATAATTCAATGCAAGACGTGGAGAAGCGAAATATGTTCAGCGAGATCGAGAAGGAAAAGGCACTTGCGATCGTCCGCATTTTTGAGACCGGAAGGCCGAAGGCGCGTTACGACGCATTGGCCGTGCTCAATGACGGTGCGGGCATTTCATACGGGATCTTTCAGTTCACGCATCGGTCGGGAGCTCTTGGCGAAGTCGTCAAAAAGTATCTCGAAGCGGGCGGCGAGGTCGGACGCGAAGCTCTTGAGAAGCGTGTCGCAAAGCTCGCACGTACGACGAGGCCGACCATCGAAAAGGTTTCCGTCGATATGGAATTTCGCCGGGCACTCGTCGCGGCGGCAAAGACCGGCGAGATGCGCGAGGCGCAGCGCGCGGTCGCATACGAGCGATATGTCGCACCGGCCGAGGCCTTCTGCAAGGTCAATGATTTTGTAACGCCGCTTGCGCTTGCGGCCGTACTTGACGGCCAGGTGCACGGTTCGTTCCGACGCATCGCACGCCTTGCACAAGGCGGTACGGAGAAGCCGTGGATCACGGACTACCTGCGTCAGCGAGATGCGTGGCTGCGTTCGTTTGCAAGGCTCAGGCCGACCGTGTATCGCACGGAATTTTTCCTAAGCGAGATCGCGATGAAGAACTGGCAGCTTGAGCTGCCGCTTTTGGTCAACGGGTGCGAGCTTCGCGCCGAGGACATTGAAGAAGATCGAGAGGCCGCGGATTTCCCGCCCGCAAACCTGCCAGAACCCACGCCTGAGGAACCCCAAATTCCCGCCGAGGACATTCCCGCAGACGAGCCGCGGCCATCGATGCTCGACACGGCTGAGGCCGCATTCGACCGCATCGACGATGTTGTGACGGGCATTGCGACGCGTACCGACAGGGCGAAATCGCTATGGACGACGATCGCGGGAACGCTCTGGCAGACGGTTTGGGCGGTGGTCGCCTTCCTTGCCGGCGTGCCGCGGGAGATATGGATCATAACGGCGTTGGCGGCCGCGATCCTGACGGGAATGTATCTCTACCGGCAGATCGCGTTGGGCAAACTTCGAGAGAAGAAGGAGGTGAAATGATGAACGACACAAAGAACGTTCTGCTTGCGTGGACAAGCTCTTTTGCGACATTTTTCGCGAGCCGTGAAGCGGGCGAAATGCTTTCGGCGATCGTGCTGCCGATAGTTTTCTTCGCAGTGGGAAAGACGGCGGACATTCTGCTGCAGCTTTACTTTGCGAGACGGCGCGACCGCGATGCGAGGAACGGGGGCGAAAGGAAATGACGAGACGAGTTTGGGTGATCGTGGGTTGTGCCGCGGGCCTGCTGCTCTTGATCGTGATCGTGTCGCTTTGGTCGAACGCCGATGTGAAGAAGGGCGAGCGGCTTGCGGAAACGCAAAAGGCCGCTGCCGAAAAAGCAGAAGATGCGGCGGCCGAGATCGAAAAGATACAGAACGAGCAGAAGGCAAAGATCGAATATCTCGAAGGCGAGATCGAGACGCTTCGCGACGAAGCAAGGAGAAAAGATGAGGAACTTAAAAGGCTTGGTGCTGATGTTCGCGTTGCTCGTGATCGCGTTGAGCGTGCAAGGCGCGCACGCGCAATCGACGCAGACGCCGACGAACTCTGCCGCCGGCTCGAAGAGCTCGGGCACGGCTGCGAAAAATGACCGCGGACTCGTCGCGGCGTGCGCCGATGCGGCGGAAGAGCTTGCCGCGATGCGTGAGGCGAACGCGGCGTTGGAGAAGGAGAATTCGATGCTCGCGTCGCGTCTCGCGGACGAGAAACGAATGAACGAAATTCTCACAGAGCTGAACGAAACACGACGCACGGAGAGCGAGGCATTGCGGCGGACGATCGAGGCGAAGAACGAGACGATAGCGGCGAAAGATGCCGCGATAAAGGCACAGGACGAGCTGATCGCAAAGCTCAGAACAAAGCGTTCGTCGCCGTGGAAGCGCATCGGCGACATTCTGATAGGCGTCGGGGCGGCCGTTCTGCTCAAGTAACGAAAAATGGCGAGGAGGAAGACAAAGCAAAGCCGTGACTCGTCAGGCAAATTCATGTCAACAAAGCCTGCGGAACCGGCCAACGAATTGGAGAAGGATGAGCCGAAGAGCGACGCGTTAGGCGGGCGGACGTCAGAACAGCCTGGGGAACCGGCCAAAGAGCCTAAGAAGAAGACCAAGTCGATCAGCAAGAATTTCGCAGTGTGGCTCAAGGGCAGCGGCCCGACGAAATGGAAATGGGATCTGCCGCACCAGCAATACATCTGCGAAAAGCTCGATGCGGTCACGAGCGGCGACACGAAGCGAATGATGGTCTTTATGCCGCCGCGTCACGGCAAAAGCGAACTCGTAACGATCCGATATGCCGCGTGGCGAATCGCACGTGACCCGAAGCTCAACATCATTCTCGCAAGCTACAACCAGAAGCTCGCGAACAGATTCTCGCGGCGAGTGAGACGGCTTGTCGAGCAGTACGTGCCGATGGCGGACGACCGAAAGGCGGCCGACGAATGGGAGACGAAAGCCGGCGGCGGAATGCGTGCGGTCGGTGTGGGCGGCGGCATCACGGGATTCGGTGCCGGGCTTGTGATCATCGACGATCCGGTGAAGAACCGGGCCGAGGCCGAGAGCCGCGTGCGTCGGGACAACGCGTCGCTCTGGTTCAACGACGACATCTACACGCGTCTCGAACCGGAAGCTCCGATCATCCTCATACAGACCCGCTGGCACGAGGACGATCTTGCCGGCCGCCTGATCAGCGAGATGGACGAAGGCGAAAGGTGGGAGGTCATAAACCTTCCCGCACTTGCCGAATCGGACGATCCTTTGGGACGCGAGCCGGGCGAACCGCTTTGGTCGCAGAGGTTTTCGGCGGCGAGACTTGCCGCGATACATCGACGCCAGGGCAGCTATTCGTTCGAAGCCCTATATCAGCAGCGGCCGATACCGCGTTCGGGCGGATTGTTCAAACGCGAGTGGTTCACGCGTATCGTCGAGCGGGCGCCGGCCGATCTTGTCTGGGCACGCGGCTATGACCTTGCGATCTCGCAGGACACGCGTGCGGATTATACGGCGAGCTTCCGATGTGCGTTCGGCGACGGCGGAATCCTCTACATCGCGGACGGTTTTCGGCAGCGGCTGACATACACGCAGCAGCGGAAATTCATCGCCGAGCGGATCGCGAACGAACCGAAAACGCTGCACGGCGTCGAGAGCGCGCTTCACGGACAGGCTCTCGTGCAGGACCTGATCGCGTCCGGCGCCTGTCGCGGAAAGCCGCTCAGGTCGGTACGCGTGACGGATGACAAATGGATACGCGCGCACTCGTGGGCTCCGGTCGCAGAGGTCGGCAGCGTCGTGCTCGTCGCGGGCAGCTGGATAAAGGAGTTCGTTGACGAGGCGTGCGCATTTCCCGCATCTCCGCACGACGATCAGGTCGATGCGGTGAGCCTGGCGGTGAGTATGCTCGCGGCACGCGACAGGAAATTCTTGAGGACATTCTAGAGAGGAGACGAAATGAATAACGACATCGAAAATGCTTTGCAGACGCTGTCCGCGAACGCGGCACGGTATGACAAGACCGAGCGATATTACAACGGGGATCACGACCTGAGATTCGCGACGGAGAAATTCCAGACGGCTTTCGGCGATCTTTTCAGGGAGTTCGCATTGAACCTTTGCCCGGTGGTATGCGATTCGGTCGCGGACAAACTTGCGGTCGCGGGCTTTAGCCTCGACAGCGGCCCGGAAGATTCGGGCAAAGCGGCCGACCTGCTTTGGCGTCGGCGGCGAATGCCGATGCTGAGCGCCGAGGTGCATCGCGAAGCCCTCAGGAACGGCGACGCGTTTGTGATCGTCTGGCCGAACGCCGAGGGAGAAGCGATATTTCATCCGAACAGGGCCGCGCAGATCGCCGCATTCTACGATGACGAATCTTCCTCAGAGATCACGCTTGCGGCGAAGTGCTGGCGTGCGGACGACGGACGTGTGCGGCTGAATCTTTTCTATCCGGATCGGATCGAGCGTTACATAACGCGACGCGAACAAGAGGCGCGCTTTCCGGACGCGAAAGAGTTCGTCGCATTCGGACGCGAGAGCGTCATTGAGAATCCGTTCGGCAAGGTCCCGGTGTTCCATTTTGCGAACAACGCAGGCATCGGGATGGCAGGACGTTCCGAACTCGACGCCGCGATACCGATACAGGACGGGCTGAACAAATCGGTACTCGATATGCTCGTCGCGATGGAATTCTCGGCGTATCGGCAGCGTTGGGCCGCCGGAATCGAGATCGAATACGACACGGAGGGCAAGGCGATCGCACCGTTTCGTTCGGGCGTCGAACATCTGTGGATCGCGGGCGATGCGAATGCGAGATTCGGCGATTTCGAATCCGCAAAGCTCGACCAGTTCATCAAGGTCAAGGACAGTTTTCGCACCGACATCGCGAGCGTTACGGGCACGCCGCTCTTCTATTTTCTGCAGCAGGCGGGAACGCACCCGAGCGGCGAAAGCCTGCGGCAGGCGAGTTCGAGATTTATCGCGAAGGTCAGGATGCGGCAGCTCGCGTTCGGGCAAGTTTGGGCGGATGCGATGAACTTTGCGTTGCGGATCGAAGGCCGCGAGGACACGCGGCTCGTCACGCTTTGGCACGATCCTTCGCCGCTCTCTGAACGCGAGATCCTCGAAAATCTGCTGCTCAAAAAACAGCTCGGCCTGCCGCAAACACACCTCGTCGCCGAGGCCGGTTATGGACAGACCGATGCAGACGATGCCACGCCTTTCTAGGCCGCCGCGAGGAACTGCGGATTCGCACCCTTCAGAGCGTTAAGGGCCTTGTTGACCTGATCCCAAGTGAGCCACAGGATCGTGCCTTTCTTCATCGGTTCAGGATCGTAAACGAGGACGCCCGTGTCCGCGGCTCCGCCGAAAACGACAGCGTGGCCGTGGTTGTTCCCGTGCCAGTTCTTCTGGACGCTCGCGAAGATCGGCCCGTGTTTGGTGAAGGCCGCGACAAGCGCGTCGTAGCTCATTTCGAGACTCGAGATCTGGGTCATCTTGAGCGTCGTCGCCATGAATTGGTTGTCATTGGAGCCCCAATCACCGTTGTTTTCGTAACGCTGCTTGAAGCCCGAGTCGGAGAGCGGATCGATCATCGTACCGCGTCCGGAGGCCTTCGACCATTTGTAAAGCATCGTGTCGCTCGCCCACCAGCAAACGCCATCGGTCGGCTGAGAGACGAGCTCAAGATTCGCAACTTTATAGATAGACATTGTTTATGCTCCGCAAAATTAAAGTTTTCAAGCTTGGGAGCAGTTCGCAAAGTACCCGCGGACCACCTGAACTTCCATAAGAGACGGGAGGATCAGAAATTTTTGCACAAGAAGATGAGGAGGATCATGCAGACAGAAAATGAAGAGGAGAAGCCGGGCGAACAAGCTCCGGCAGTCGAAACGAAGAACGAGGACGGGTTCCGCGCGTCGATCGACGAGCTGAAGGCAGAGGTCGGCGAGCTGCGGAAAGCTCTTGCATCGCGTCCGCCGGCAAAGGTCGCGGACATTGACGCCGCTGCGGGCCGCCGCGAAGAACCGCGATTGACGAAAGAAGCACTCGCGAAGATGACGCAGGCCGAGATCGCTCGGCTTGATTGGAATGAGGTACGCCGCGTGCTGAGCGCAGGCTAAAGACAGGAGAAAGAAAGTAAAATGGCATTGGATTTCATTCCCACGGTTTGGGCATCGAGATTGCTCACCGCCCTGGAAGAATCGCTTGTTTACGGACAGGCAAAGGTCGTTAACCGCGACTACGAAGGTGATATACGCGAGGCCGGCAATACGGTGAAGATCGCGTCGATCAGCGACGTTGCGGTGGACGATTATGTAAAGAACATCGATATCAACGACCCCGAAGTGCTGACCGACACCGAGCTGACGCTCGCGATCGATCAGGCAAAGTATTTCAACTTCTTTGTCGATCGGATCGATCAGGCACAGCAGAACGTGAACGTCCTCGACGAGGCGATGCGGCGTTCGGCGTGGAAGCTGCGTGACATTGCCGACGCGTACATCGCCGCAATTATGGAGGCCGCGGTACTCGGGCCGAACACGATCGGCACGACCGGAACTCCGAGAGTGCCGACCAAGGACGACGCGTATGAATATCTCGTCGATCTCGGGACGATGCTCGACGAATCGAATACGCCGATCGACGGGCGATTCGTCGTCGTGCCGGCGTGGTTTCACGGCCTGCTCCTGAAAGACGACAGATTCGTGAACGCCGGAACGATGCGTTCGGACCGAAGGCTCGCGAACGGCGCGGTCGGCGAGGCCGCGGGCTTCGAGATCCTGAAGTCGAACAACGTTCCGAACGAGTCGGGCACGAAGTTCCGCATCATCGCGGGCCACTCGACCGCAACGTCATATGCAGAGCAGATCCTCGACCTGCACACGTTCAAACCCGAAAAGCGATTTGGCGACGCCGTGAAAGGCCTTCACGTTTACGGAGCGAAGGTCGTGCAGGCAAGCTCGCTCGCGATGCTCATTGCCAACAAGTCGGCATAAAGGAGGTGAACGATGTCGGCTTTGGACGAACTGAAACTGATGACCGCGTGGGATTCGGAACCGGCGTTAACGGAAACCGAACTCAACGCGACACTCGCAAAAGCCGCTCTGCCGGACGCCGCGGGCATTCTCCCGCAAGCGACAGGCTGGACGGCGACCTATGACCTGAACTGCGCGGCCGCCTACGCATGGCTGATAAAGGCTGGACGTGCGTCCGCGACCGTCGAGGTCGATCCACCGGGTTCGGGCATCGTAACCTCAAAGGTCTTCGATAATTGCCGCAAAATGGCGGGAATCTACGCGAAAAGGCGGAATTCGACCGCGTTGGCGACGTAACTTACGCTGTATCAAGCACTTAGGCGGCCTGCAACGGCCGCCTTTTTTCAGGTTTACGCTATCGCCATATCGCAAATATATGTCGATGAAATCGCAATTCATCAACATAAATCGTTGACATGTTTACGTCGTCGACATATCCGAACGGCTTTCGAAAGAGCCTGCAAGTGTGCCAGAATCTCTCTTCACGATCAGGAAATGAAAGATATGATCAACGTAATTGGCGGCGGGCTGGCGGGAGTTGAGGCGGCGTGGCAGGCGGCGCGTTTCGGGGCGAAGGTGCGATTGTACGAGATGCGGCCGGTCGCGACGACGCCCGCGCATCGCACGGACAAACTCGCCGAGATCGTCTGTTCGAACTCGCTCAAATCCGACGAATACGGCTCGGCTCCATTTTTGCTGAAAGAAGAATTGCGTCGCGGCAGTTCGCTCGTTATGGAGGCTGCGGCGGCGACGCGTGTGCCCGCGGGTGCGGCGCTTTCGGTCGATCGAGGGAAATTCGCGGAGTTCATCACGGAAAGAATCGAGCAGAATCCCGCGATCGAGATCGTCCGCGAAGAGATCAAGGAGATCCCTGCGGACGGCGTTTCTATCATCGCGACAGGGCCATTGACGAGCGAGGCTTTGACGGCCGAGATAATGCGTTTCACGGGCGACGATCAGCTTTATTTTTACGATGCGATCGCGCCGATCGTCGCTGCGGATTCGATCGATATGTCGATCGCGTTCAAGGCGGCGAGGTACGGCAAAGGCGGCGACGATTACATCAACTGTCCGATGTCGGAGGACGAATACTCGGTGTTCTTTGACGCGCTTGTCGAAGCAAGAAGCGTGCCGCTAAAGCGTTTCGAGGAGACGCATTGGTTCGAATCGTGCCTGCCGATCGAGGAGATCGCGCGCCGAGGTGTGGACACTTTGCGTTTTGGGCCGATGAAGCCGAAAGGTCTCCCCGATCCGCGAACGGGACGCGAACCTTACGCGTGCGTGCAGCTGCGCCAGGAGAACTTAATGGCGGACGCGTACGGCATCGTCGGTTTTCAGAATCATCTGCGTTACGGCGAACAGGAACGCGTGCTAAAGCTCATTCCCGGCTTAGCGAACGCTGAATTTTTGCAGTTCGGGCAGATCCACCGCAATACGTTCATCAACAGCCCGCAGATTCTGAACGAGACGCTAGAGACGCGGCGCGCGCCGAACATCTTTTTCGCGGGGCAGATCACCGGCGTCGAAGGCTATGTCGAATCGGTCTCGACCGGCTGGCTCGCCGGCGTGAATGCCGTCCGAACGCTCGAGGGCCAACCACTGCTCGCCGCACCGCAAACTTCCGCGATGGGAGCGCTCTGCCGGTACGTTTCTTCGGTCGAGACCAAGAATTTTCAGCCCGTCAATATCACGTTCGGCCTGCTCGAACCGCTCCCCGCCGAGCTTCGCAAAAAACACCGCAACAAACGCGAACGCCACATTATTCAAGTGGAACGAGCCCTCGAGGATTGGGATCGGTTCATGGGTGAATTGAGAATGGAGAATTGAGAATGGAGAATGGAGAACGGGCGGCCTAGGCGACCGGGTTCCTCGAGCGGCTTGTCGCATCGCAGTGCGGTCGGGCTCGCCCGACCGGCCCGCCTCCCATTGACCCTCGGAGCTCGCTGAAAGCGAGCGACCGTATCCTTGTCGGCGGCAAGCCGCTTCCGATGGATAGTTTTCCTGTCTAGCGGTCGGGCGAGCCCGACCGCACTGCCAAAGGGCAAGCCCGTGCGATCTCGGATCTCAGATTTCAGATTTGGGAATGCGGAATAGCGTTCGCCGTTCTCCGTTCTCCGTTTTGCGTTCTCAATTCACCGGGTCGCCTTACTGCGTGCGGCGTTGCGGCAACACGCTCGGTGATCTCTGTGGCCTCTGGGGTAAACCCGCCTTCTGACCGCCCGCTGACGCAGGCGTTCTGACAAGAGGCGGACGGGGGCGTCCGCGTTCCGTCGAAGGCGGTACTGACCACTGACCACTGGCTAACTCAGACGGCTGTTGCGGACGGTGAGTTTGCTAATGAGGTCGTGGTTTATTTCGAAGCCGATGCCGGGTGCTTCGGGGGCGTCGATGGTGCCGTTGGGTGAGACGATGACCTCGGGCGTGATGATGTCTTCGTGCCAATAGCGTTTCGAGGCGGAGACGTCGCCCGGCATCGTGTAACCGGCGAGTGTCGAGATGGCGATGTTGTGCGCGCGGCCGATGCCGGATTCGAGCATACCGCCGCACCAGACCGGAATGTTGCTCTCGCGGCAAACCTTCTCGACCTTTTTTGATTCGGTATGACCGCCGACACGTCCGTTCTTCAGGTTGATGATGCGGCCTGAATTCAGCTCGATCGCCTTGCGAGCATCTTCGGCGGACTTGATCGGTTCGTCGAGGCAGATCGGCGTTGCGATCTGCGCTTGCAGCTTGGCGTGATAGACGATGTCGTCGTGAGCGAGCGGCTGTTCGAGCATCATCAAACCGAATTCGTCGAAGCTTTTGAGCCGCTCGATGTCGGCGAGCGAATACGCGGAATTCGCGTCGGCCATCAGCGGAATGTCGGGGAACTCACGCCGCACTTCTTTGAGCACGTCGTAGTCCCAACGCGGGCTGATCTTGATCTTGATGCGTTTGTAGCCCGCATCGACTTCGGTGCGGATCTTTTCGAGAAGCTGCGGGACGTTGTCCTGAATGCCGATCGAAACGCCGGACTCGATCGTCTTATTCACACCGCCGAGATGACGCCAGAGCGGTACGCCGTTACGTTTTGCTTCGAGGTCCCAACAGGCGGTCTCGATGCCGGACTTTGCCATCCGATTGCCGCGTGCCCATTTCATCAGGCCGGCGATGTCAGCGGCGGAATCGACCTTGTTCCCGATCACTAATGGCGCAAGGATCTTCTCGATCGTCACCCACGCGGAACCGGTCCATTCTTCCGAATAGCCGGGAGATTCGCCGCAGGTTACCTCGCCCCAGCCTTGTGCGCCGTCGCTGTCGGTAACGCGGACGAGAATGATGCTCCGCTCGTATGTACGACCAAAGCTGGTCTCGAAAAAATGCACGAGCGGCATCTTTATCTCGACCAGCTTAATTTCGGTTATTTGCATAAAGGACGATTCTACTCTGTTACGCTGAATTGTACATATTGCAGCGCGGTCGAGTGCTTCGTCTTTGCGAGCGAATCGGTAACGGCGATCTCCATCACGTAATCGCCTGCGGCGAGTTTCGTGCCGAGGCTCACGGTCCCCATAAAGGCGACAGAGTTCGCGGACTGGCCGTCCTGCGAGATCGCCTGCGGCTTGCCTTCGAAGATGAGTTTCCCGTCGCGGAAAACGCGGAGCTTGGAAGTAAGGTTCGTCTGGCCGGCGTTCGCTTTCGCGTTGAAGACGACCGTACCGTAATCGATATGCGAGCCGGGCGAGAATTCGCGGATCGCTGTCGAAGTGAGCGGATTCGCACCGGAATTGGCCCCTGCCGAGTCAAGCACCACGCCCGAGAGCGTAAGACGGTTCTTCTTCAGGTCCGGAACTTCGATGAACTGGCTCGCGGAGCCGATCTTGTCGAGGCCCTTGTCTCTGACCGCGATCCGGAGCTGATACGCACCGGGGTTCTTGATCGGGAAAAGGAAATCGTAAACAAAGCCCGAGGAGCGCATCTTCTCGTAATTCTCGGGCGTGAGCGAGATCGTGTACGCCTTCTGCTGTTTCGCTGCGATGCGGCCGTTTTCGCCAAATGCGTAAGCAAAGACGTCGAACGCCGCTTTCATCTTGCCGTCAGCCTGTTTCTTGAAATCAAGTTCGGCGATATTCATATGAAGGAGCGATCGGATATAGGCGCCGTTCTTCTGATCGTAGTTATAGATCGCGTTGAAGTGTATCGGCATCTCGCCCGCGGCGAACGGCGACGTGACGGCATCGACGATCCGCTGATCCGGATCTGACCTGCGGTTCTCGGCGAGCTGCTTGTCGCCTACGTTGTAAAAGCCGCGGCGATAGCGGACGTTCGCCCCCGGACGCGAGACCTTTATCTCGACCTTGTTGAAACGCAGTTTCTGGGGATCGAAAGAGGCGTCATCCGGCTGATACGCTATGAGATAGTAGCTTTGGTCGTCGAGGATCTTTCGAATGCCTTTCGACAGGTCGTTGCTGTTGATGATCGCGAAGCCGCCCGTCTCTTCCGCGAGGTACTGAAGGCCGTCCTGCGTATCGCGAAGGTCGGCCTCACGGCTTTCGACCTCCTTGTCGCGGTCCTCCTGCGTCCAATAGAGCGTGTTGTCGCGCGCCTCGATCATCGGGACCTGAAGGCCTCGCGGATCGAGCGTGTAAACGACGACGGCGGCACGGTTGGCCGAATCGGTCACCATACGGACGCTGTCAATTATGCGGTTCGACGAGAGGTTGCCGCCGGGATCGCGGCTGAAAAGACGGAAGCCTTCGGAGAGCATCAGAACGGATTTGCGTCCGGGCAGGTCGCGCATACCGCGGATGACGTAGTTGAGCGCACCGAGCGAGCCGGTCGCAAAGATATTCTCGCGATATTCGGCGTTCGCCTTGTTGATGTCGTCAATTGAATTTTCTTCGCCGCTGAAGGCAGCCGGCTGGCTTTCACCGATAGGGAATTTAGGTTCGACCGGGTTGAAAGTACCGATGCGGCCGTTGCCGACGGCATTCCAATGTATGCGGTCGATGGCCGCGTAGAGCTGGCGTTTGTCGCTCGTGAACTGCTGGAGAGCTCCCATTGCGCCGCCGCTTCTCACGATAGCGACGAGGTCGCCGTCCTGCATCTGGGTATCGACAAAACGACGCAGCGTCTGCCGAACGAAATCCGTACTCTCGAACGACAGCGTCAGGTCGTCAACGACGATGGCGATCGCACGTCGAACCTCGTTCGCCTTCAGCTGTTTGCCGGGCAAGACCGACGTGGTGCGGGAGCCGGACGTGCTTGCGTATGCCGCCGTCCTCTCGCCCGCGATGAACGAGATGCCGGATACGTTCCGCTCCTTTCCGTTCTCAAAAACTTGTATCTCATTCGGCCGAAGGTCCGTAATCGGCCGACCATCTGTATCCGTAACAGTTACATCGAATTGAACGAGTGAGGTTGATATCTTTACGACGTCCTCCGGCGTCGATGAAGGGACGGGTGTGGGTACGTCCTGTGCAGCCGCAGAGACCGCCAACAATGCGGTCGCCAGAATGGTTAGCAATGTTCTGGTCATATTGTTAGAGGAGGAGAGTTTTTGGTTTCTGTTACTATATATCACAGATTCGCTCGGATCTGAACGATTTTTACGTCGCTTGTGTCGATTCTATTCCTTTTTTTGAGTCTTATGCTGTCCAAGATCGCCTCTTTTACCTCTTTTCTCCTTTTTTTGACCGTTCTCTTCACCGTTGGGTGCTCTGCACAGCAAACCGAGGAGCAGGCGCTTGAGAGTTTGCGTGCGATCACCGCTGCGGGAAAGATGCCTTCCGAGGCGATGGTCGCGCAGATCGAGACGCGTTTTAGGGGAAAACGAACGGGAGCATTGGCGAAGCTGCTGCACGCGAAGATCCGGTTCGACGCGGGTGATTTTGACGGCACCGCGAAACTGCTCGATTCGAACGAGTTCGGACGGCTGACGAAGGTCGGCGGCTACGCTTTGCTCTTGCGCGGAAATGCTCTCGCGGCCGCGAACCGGCCAGCTGACGCCGCGAAGGTTTACGAGCAGCTGCTCAAAGAATATCCGACCTCGATCCGCGTGCGTGAAGCGAAGATCGCGTGGGCGAAGGCCGCGACCTCTTCGGGACGTGCCGTCGAAGTACCGCCGATGCTCGTCGAACTTTTAGAGAAAAATGACGGTGATGCACTGCTCGCCGCCGCAAAGGCGTACGAGGCTCAGAATTCACCCGTCGAAGCCCGCAAATACTATCGGAGAGCTTACTTTTTCGCCGCCGGCTCGGATGCAGCGAAGGCCGCCGCCACGACGCTGACCGCCGCAGGCGAATCGCTCGATCCGCAGGACGGCGACGAGCAGCTCGCGCGTGCGGACCGCCTTCTCGTCGCGAACCAATTCTCTGATGCCGCGAACGAGTTCAAGACGCTCGAAACAAGATTTCCGCAGTCGGTCACGCCCGCCGTTCGGCTGCGCGCGTTGACGGCATACGCTTCGGCTGGGAGAACTGCGGATGCGAAGGCAGCGTTCGCGGCCGTCCCGACGAGTTCTGCGGAACGCGAGGCCGCGTATCGCGAACTTGCGCTCGGGTTTGCGAAGGCGCGTATGTGGGCGGACGCACGGCAGTTGATGGACGAGATGCGAGCGAAATTCCCGCAAGGCAAACTCGTGCCTAAGACGTTCGTCGATCTCGGCCTCGCGGCCGAGAAAGTGAAGGACAGGACGCAGGCGAATTTTTTCTACACAACGGTCGTCGCCGCATTTCCGCAGTCGATCGAGGTCGCGGATGCTCAGTTCGGTGCGGCGTGGGACAAACACGAATCGGGGAACTTCGCGATCTCTTCGCGGATGCTGATCGAACATCTCGCCCGATACGCCGATAAGGATACGGACAATCGCGGGCAAGCCGGTTATTGGTCGGCACGCGATTCGGAACGCGCCGGGAACACCGCCGATGCGTGCGTCCTGTATGATGCGACCGCCTATCGATACGGAGCGAATTGGTACGGATACTTGGCACTCGACCGGCTTACGGCGATGAAAGGCCGCGGGCTCTGTAAGGGAAATGAGAACGTGAGCGAAGAGGTCAGAAAGGCTGCGGCAAATCTGCGGACCGTTACGGTCGCACGCGAGACGGCCGGCCCGAACGAGATCGAACGCACGGTAAAAAGCGACGAACTCTCGATCGTGGGGCTATTCGATTGGGCGATCGACGAACTCAATGAAGCACGCAAAACTGCTCCGACAAGCCCGAAGGTGAACCTCGCACTCGCACGCCATTTTCGAATGAAGGGCGACAACGTCTCGGCGCTTGTCGCTATGCAGAAGAGCTATCCGGATTATGCGCAGATGTTCCCCGAAGAGATGGATCGCGAGGCGTGGAACTTCTTTTATCCGCTCTCGAATTGGGACGACATAAAGCGTTGGGCAGCGGCACGCGGGCTTGATGAATATCAGGTAGCGGGATTCATTCGCCAGGAAACGGTCTTCGAACCGCGGGCACGTTCGGGAGCGAATGCATACGGCCTGATGCAGCTATTGCTGCCGACGGCAAAGGGTGTTGCACGGCGAAATTCAGCATCGCAGATGCCTGCGTCGGCCGAGGATCTTTACCAGCCCGCGCTCAACATCGAGCTCGGAACGGCCTTCTTAAAGGAACTCTTTGCAAAATTCGGGCGCGTCGAATACGTCGCCGTTGCATATAACGCCGGACCCGGACGCGTGCCGCAGTGGCGTGCGACTTTGCCGCCCGAGATCGACGATTTCGTCGAGGAGATCCCGTTCAAGGAGACGAAGAAATACGTCCAGGGCATCATCCGCAACACCGCCCAATACCGCCGTCTTTACGATGAGAACGGCAACTTCAAATCGAACGTCGGCGCACGTCCGCTCCGCGGCGAGATCGACTCAAAGACGCAGGAACAACTCACCACGGAATTCCCGGAGGTGAAGGTTGCTCTGCCTAACTCATCGGAATAACATTTGGTTTCCTGCGGATGTCGCTTTTGTAGGTGGGTGTGGTATAAATTCAGTGTCAATATCGCGATAATATTGAAAAGCATAGGTGGAGGAGCCAACAACGTGCAGAACGGGGACCCTATAAATAGAACAGCTGAACGAGTGTACGGACAGGACCCTCGCGAAATTCCGATCTATACGCTGGGCGACGCCAGCAAGTACCTGAAGATGAGTCAGGTTACGCTGCGCTCGTGGGTGGTTGGTCGTTCGTACCGTTTAGGTGACGGGACGAGCAAATGGTGGCCTTCAGTTGTTCAACCTGCCGGAGCGGATACACGCTTACTTTCGTTCATCAACTTGATCGAGTTGCACGTGCTGTCAGGCATCAGGCGTGTTCACCGCGTGCAGTTTCAAAAGGTCAGGTCTGCGTTGGCCTTTCTCGAGGAGAAGTTCTCGACGACTCCGAATCCGCTCGCTAATGTCGAGTTTTGGACCGATCAGTTCGATCTTTTTATCGAGAAGTCCGGCGATCTGATCTGCGCTTCGCGAGCAGGTCAGCAAGTTATCAAGGAGGCCGTTGACCAATACCTACACAGGATAGATCGCGATCCTGATATGCAGCCTTTGCGTCTGTATCCGTTCTCCCGCGAACTGATCGTCCACCCTTCTCAAGAGAAGACCGTTTTGCAAAAGCTCAAGAACGAACCCAGATCCATAGCAATAGATCCGCTGGTGGCCTTCGGCCGTCCGACAATTTCGGATACGGGAGTACCTACTAATGTCATCTCGGGACGCTTTCGTGCAGGGGAGAAAATAACGGACTTGGTCGAGGACTATGGGATCGGGAAAGCGGAAATCGAACAAGCTCTCGAGTACGAAGGCGTCATACGCCGAGCAGCTTAAAGAATTTGTTTTTTTTGTTGATAGGTCATCAGGGCGATACCGCCTTGTTGAAGGCCTTCGCCGTTTGGGCCTTCAGGTAGAAGCACACGACGATCATTTTCGCCCGACCGAGGCCGATGTTGATTGGATCGCGGTGTGCGGAAAACGCGGTTGGATAGTTGTCAGCAGCGACAAGAATATTAAGAGAAATCCGCTCGAAAACCAAGCAATAATGGCCTCCGGCGTCGCCGCATTTTTCTTTACCAGTCCGAATATTACCAGCGAAATGCAGATAAAAGCCGTAGAGGCGGGCCTTCGCCATATTTGCCGGCTTGTATTAAACCAAAAACGACCATTCATCGCCCGCATCTCCCCATCTGGAGTCGTCGAACTTTGGATGGATGCAAAGGGAGAGAATCGGTTACGCGCCCTTGAAGAAATGGCCAAGAAACGTAAAAGCAAGTAGCTGCATGCACTCACGCTTTTGGGTGGGCTTTGTCGTAAACCTCGATGAGTTTTTCCATTGAGACGTGCGTGTAGATCTGCGTTGAGGAAAGGCGTGCGTGGCCGAGGAGTTCCTGGATGTCGCGTAGGTCTGCGCCGTTGTCGAGCAGGTGCGTCGCGAATGTATGCCGAAGGCTGTGCGGCGAGATGTTGAAGACCCCGGAACATTCCCGAATATATTTATCGACGAGACGGCCGACGCTGCGTGTCGTAAGGCGGCCTCCGCGGCGATGCAGGAACAATGCCTTTTCGTCGCGGACGGTCTCCTTTCCTGCCGCGATGAAGATCGGCCGCGTGTCGTTCAGATAAAGCAGCAACGCCATGAGCGCCGGTTCGCCGAACGGAACGATACGCTCCTTCCTGCGTTTTCCGAGCACGCGGACGAGCCGCTCGGACACGTCGATATCCGACAAGTTCATCCCCACGAGTTCGCTCACGCGTATCCCGGTAGCGTAGAGCATTTCGAGGATCGCACGGTCGCGTCGGCCGAGATCGGTCGCGACGTTCGGCATTTCGACGAAGCGAACGGCGTCCTCCATCGAGAGATGTGCGGGAAGTTTGCGTTCGATGCGCGGAGTTGCGACGAGCTTGGCCGGGTTCGACTCGACGCGGTGCTCGCGGACGAGGAACTGAAAGAACGTGCGAAGCGACGCGAGCTTTCTTGCGATCGAGGTCTTCTTATGATCGCCGTGCAGCGACGCCATCCATTCGCGGATCGTCAGGCGGTCGATCGATCCGGCCTCGATGTCCTCGCGTTTCTCGATCGAGAGGATCCACGTTCGGAACTGTTCTAGGTCGCTCGCATAGTTCCGCTGCGTGTGCGGGCTAACGTTGCGCTCGTATTTGAGATGCTGCAGGAACTCTGCGATCAGCGCGTTTAGCATAGTTTCTCGAACGAGTTTACCGTCTTTAGAGGCGTTTTGGCACGTAATAGCTTTTGCGAGCACGCACGTTCAGATCCGGTTTGCCTTTGACGGCGACCGATATCGTGCGCATCTGTCCGGGCGTCTCGACCTCTTTGTCGGGATAAAAATAGATCGTGAATTGGTCGGCAAGATCGGCAGAAATGCGCGCAAAGGCGGCGTCCATTTCGCGTTCGTCGATCGGGCTGAAGACCTCGCCGCCGGTCTGCGCCGTGATCTCGCCCATGCGGCGTTCTGCGGTCAGCGAGCGAATGTTAGCATTGCCGCCGCGAACGCCCGTCCGCTTGAAATTCTCGAAAGCCTTTGTGTTCACGACAAAGACCTGAACATCGGCGAGCTGAAGTGCGCGTATCGAATCCTCGAGTGTCGTCTTTAGATCGCTGTAAGTGTCTTCGCCGTCCGAAACGAGAACGATGACGCGGCGTCCCGGTGCCTCGCGCATATATTGAGCGGCCTCGATCAACCCGTCGAGAAGGGCGGTCGCACCTTTCGGCGGCGGGAAGAGCTGGATAGCATTCGTGATCGCGCCCATATCGCGTGTCAGCGGCTGTTCAAGCCGAGTAACATCGGCAAGAGAAAACAATGCGGCCTGGTCGCGGCCCGAACGTATCACCTTGCGAAAAAATCTTATGGCCGCCTCCTTTTCGAAATCGCGAGCGAGCGTCACGCTGCTCGAATTGTCGAAGATCATCGCGAGGCTCACTTGTGCGTCGCTTCTGACGAGCTCGCCGATCTGTGAGGCTTTGCCGTCGATAAGAAGGTCAAGGTCGGCAGCCTTTAAATTCGTGATGGAGCGTCCGCTGCGGTCGGTCACAAAAACGGGTATCGGTACGAGGAGCGAATCGACGCGGATCGTGTCATCGTCGGTGTCGGCCGTCTGCGGAGTCGGTGTCAGCTTTGGTTTTGCGCGCGGAACTTCAGTGGGAACGTAGATCGTGCCGCGGACGGGAGTCGGCGTCGGCGTGGGCTCAGTGCGGACGCGGCCGGACTGCGCCGAACAGATCGACGCAAAAATTGCCAGGCTAAGCACGCAAAGAAGACTCTTCATCATCGGGGAACAACGCGTCTCGATCCTTTGATTCCGACCAGGGGCAAAAATATGCCTGTGCTCCTAGAACGGCCATGCTAACGGCAGAACGATCATCACAACAACGAATAATACGGCGGTCAGCGGCACGCCGACCTTCATATAATCCTTGAAGTTATAGCCGCCGGGGCTCATAACGAGAACGTTAACGGCGTGGCTGAGCGGCGTTATGAATGCCATCGAACAGGCCATCGCGACGGTCATTATGAGAGATCGCGGATCTACGCCCGTCTGATGCGCGAGCTGCACGGTCACGGGGCCGATTATCGCGGCAGTTACGGCGCCGTTGATCATCTGCGTTGCGATCGCCGTTACGATGAACAATGCCGCAACGAGGATGTACGGCCCGTAGCCGCCGAGCAGGTGGAGCAGGCCTTGTGCGGCATAACCGGCCGCATTCGTCTTTTGAAGGGCATCGCCCATCGGCAGCATTCCGGCGACGAGAAAGACGCTCTTCCAACCTATCGCGGAGTACGCCTGCTCGGTCGTAATGATGCGGACGACGACCATCGCAAGCGCTCCTCCGAGCATTATCGCGGCCGTCAGTTCCGGAAGAAATGAGGCGAGGCCGAGCGTCGCAAAGAAGATCATCAGTGCCGCGCGTCCTTTTCCCGGCACGGTGATCTCGACCTCTTCATCTGAGGCAAGGAGCAGGATGTCCGGATCGTCCTTCATTACGTGAAGCTTTTCACGCGGACCCTGGAGCAGAAGTGCGTCGCCGAAATGCAGCTTTTCATCGCCGAGATCGGTGATGACCTCGCGGTCGCCGTGCCAGATGGCGAGTACGCTCATCCCGTATTTTTCGCGGAAGTGCGCGTCGCGGATCGTCTTTCCGATCAGACGCGAACGCGGCGGGAGCATCGCCTCAACGACGTCGATCACCTGTGATTCGAGGTCGCTCTCGTGCCACTCCGTCTCCGGGAGGAACTCCATAAAGGGTTCGATATCGCGTTTGCGAAAATCCGCTTCGTCGCCTTCGAGGACAAGGATGTCGCCGCGGCGTATGTGCCGCTGCGGCGTTGGATGAAGGATGCGTTTCCCCTCGCGTTCGATACCGACGATGTTGACGTCGTAGTCTTCCCGAAGCGAACATTCGGCGATCGTGCGGTCGATCAGCATTGAGCCGTCGGGCACGCGCGCCTTAAAGAGCATCTCGTTCAGGCCGTAAGCTTCGATAAGGTCGCCGCGGTCCGAGGACGGCATATGCGTGCGTTCGAGCGGAGATTCGCCGGGGAGCGAATTGCGGCCGATGAACGCGACGTAAAGTATGCCGACGATGACGATCGGCAGGCCGACATAACCGAAATCCGTGAGGCCGAAAACGGGAAGTTCGTTGTCCCTAAGGACCGAATTCAGGATGATGTTCGATGTCGTAAAGAGCGTTGCGGTGCCGCCGAGTATCGTAGAGAAAGCGAGCGGGATGAGCAGACGCGAGGTGTTCACGCCCGAGCGTTTCGCGAGGCCCGACATCGCCGGCAGCAGAACCGCGGCCGAGGCGATGTTGTTCATAAAGAGCGAAAGGAATGCGCCGGCGATCAT
The DNA here is from genome assembly GCA_937873515.1 of uncultured Acidobacteriota bacterium. Lineage (GTDB taxonomy): Bacteria > Acidobacteriota > Blastocatellia > Pyrinomonadales > Pyrinomonadaceae > OLB17. Next base: position 10,134 of record CALMYB010000005.1, on the reverse strand, counting down.
CACGACGATCGTGAGCCGCAATTCGCCGGTCCCGCCGACCTTCAGCAGAATGTTGCCGACCTGTTCGGTAACGCCCGTCCTCTGGAGCGATTCGGTCAGAACGAAGATCGAGATGATCACGATCACCGCCGAACGGCTGAAGCCGGAAAATGCCTCCTGCGGCGTCAGCACGCTCGTCAGCCCGAGCGCAACCACGACAAGCAACGCAACAAGGTCCGCCGCCAGCCTGCCGCTTAAAAAGAGCACGAGCGCAACCCCAAGGATCACGCAGGTTATGATCAGTTGATTGTCCATCTATGCCCGTGAAGCCCGATACCGTCAAATAGAGTTTAATTCGAACTCGCAAAAGTTGCGAAAAGGTGCGATAAGAAATGCGGAATGTGGAATGTGAAATTCGGAATGCCGAAAGAAAATTAGGTGATTTGGACGCTGTTTGCTGATACAATCCCTTAGAATAGATTATCGAGACATCATCACGATCGAACCCGGTAAGCGAAGCGGAAAGCCCACGATCCGCGGTATGCGCATTACCGTCCGCCCCTTGTCGGCTACAATACTTTTGAATGAGTGAACAAGAACCGAACAAGATCATCTTTTCGATGGTCAAGGTCAGCAAGTTTTACGATAAGAAGCCTGTTTTGAAGGACATTTACCTGTCGTTCTTTTACGGGGCGAAGATCGGCGTGTTGGGGCTAAATGGTGCGGGCAAATCGAGCCTGCTCAGGATAATCGCGGGCACGGACAAGGATTTTAACGGCGAGGTCGTCTTCTCAAAGGGCTACAGCGTCGGGTTTCTCGAACAGGAACCCAAACTCGATGACGCGAAGACGGTTCGCGAGATCGTCGAGGAAGGAGCGAAAGAGACCGTCGATCTTCTCAAGGAATTCGAGGAGATCAACGCGAAATTCGCCGAACCGATGGACGACGACGCGATGGCAAAGCTCATCGAGCGTCAGGGCGAAGTGCAGGAAAAGCTCGATGCGGCCGATGCGTGGGATCTGGATTCGCGGCTTGAGATGGCGATGGACGCTCTCCGCTGTCCGCCGCCCGAGACTCCGATTAAGAACCTTTCCGGCGGTGAGAAACGCCGCGTCGCACTGTGTCGTCTTCTTCTGCAGAAGCCCGATATTCTTCTGCTCGACGAGCCGACGAACCACCTTGACGCCGAGACGGTAGCGTGGCTCGAACAGCATCTGCAGCGATACGCGGGCACGGTCATCGCAGTTACGCACGACCGATATTTCCTCGATAACGTCGCGGGCTGGATCCTCGAACTCGACCGCGGCGAGGGAATCCCTTGGAAAGGGAATTATTCGAGTTGGCTCGAGCAAAAGGAAGAGCGTCTCGCAAGGGAGCAAAAGGCGGACGACAAGCGTGCAAAGACCTTGCAGCGTGAACTCGACTGGATCCGTATGTCGCCGAAAGGCCGTCACGCGAAATCAAAAGCCCGCATCAACGATTACGAGAAACTCGTCTCGGTCGAGAGCGAAAAACGCAGCGAAGACCTCGAGATATTCATCCCGCCGGGCGAGCGTCTCGGAGATCTTGTGATCGAGGCAAAAGGCGTTTCGAAAGGGTATGACGACAAGCTTTTGTTCGAAGATCTCGACTTTTCACTGCCGCCGGGCGGAATAGTCGGCGTGATCGGCCCGAACGGCGCCGGCAAGACGACGCTTTTCAGACTCATCACCGAGCAGGAAAAGCCGGATGCCGGCACTTTCCGCGTCGGCCCGACCGTGAAGCTCGGCTATGTCGATCAATCGCGGGATTCGCTCGATGCGGACAAGACGGTCTGGGATGAGATAAGCGAAGGCGCGGATGTTCTGAACTTGGGAAAGCGCGAGGTCAATTCGCGCGCATACGTTTCACGGTTCAACTTCTCAGGCTCGGACCAGCAGAAGCGCGTCGGCCAGCTTTCGGGCGGCGAACGCAACCGCGTTCACCTCGCAAAGATGCTCAAGAGCGGTGCGAATGTCATTCTGCTCGACGAACCGACGAACGACCTCGATGTGAACACGATGCGAGCACTCGAAGAAGCTCTCGAAAACTTTGCGGGCTGCGCCGTCGTAATAAGTCACGATAGATGGTTTTTGGATCGAATCGCAACGCATATCCTGGCGTTCGAGGGCGATAGCCGTGTTGAATTCTTTGACGGCAACTACAGCGAGTACGAAGAAGACCGCAAACGCCGTCTCGGCCACGATGCAGGCCAGCCGCATCGCATCAAATATCGCAGTTTGACGCGGGCCTAAGAATGAGCCCGCGTTAGACGCTGCTGCAAGGGGATCCTAAGAAATTGTTTTTGAAGTTCTTTAGGCCAGTAAAATATATCGCCCTGATCGCCGCCCTTTCGGCCTGCGGTACGAAGGTGGAAACCACTTCGGAAACGACCTCGCCGCCGCCTGCGGCCGAGATCACGGCAACTCCCGAACCGACGCCGACGATCCCGAATCTGCAGGCGGAATTGCTTGATGATAGGAGTAAAACGACAAACTCACCTTTGGGCACGTTCGATTTTAAGAACCACACTTACGAACTGCCACGCGGTTGGCAAAATCCCGACGGAACGACAGAGATCACGCTTGTGAACGGCAAGGTCGCTCCGGTCGAGGCCGCGACAAGCGAGGATATGGATCCCGAAACGAAGGCCGCCGTAAAGGCCGAACGACGGATCGGGATGTCCTATGTTACGACGAAATACTTCGACGTTACGGGAGACGGTGCGGACGAAGCCTTTGTCGTTCTGAAGATCGAGACCGCCGGCTCGGCCATACCGCAGCTTGTTTACGTTTTCACCTGGAAAGACGGCAAACCTGAGCTCATCTGGCCTTTCCGCACCGGCGATCGTGCCGATGGTGGATTGAAGGACCTGCGTGCCGAGAACGGCGAACTCATCGTCGAGCTCTATGGCCGCGACCGTTTCATCCTCGGCCAAACAGAGACGGGCAAGATCACAGGCGACGAAGAACAGCTCTGCTGCCCGACATTCTTTACACGCTCCCGCTACAAGTGGAACGGCAAGAATTTCCTGATGCAGGGCAAACGGCTCACCTTTTCCGTCGAAGATCCGAATGCACCGCCGATCGAAAATCTCGGCGACATTGTCAACGAGCCGGCAAAGGCCCGGAAGTGAGCGTGGAGTCCACCTTATGCCAGCGTCTTTCGCTCGACAAACCTAATGTTGGCAGGATCGAAGAATTTCTTCACCCACTTACCGGTTCTGTCTAAGGCTTTCGGTTTCTGTGTTGGCTGTCCGATGGTCGGCTCGCGAACAGACCGGAAATTATAGTGATCCGTAAGTCGCATCGCTTCGATAGCGAACGCGGTCGCAACATCCTGGTCTTTTATACACAACAGATTGTCGCTATTCTGCTTTTCGCCTCCGAGGGCAAGATTTGACGAACCACACCAGACACGCGCGTTCGCGCGGTTGAAATTCGAGACAACGAACTTGTGGTGGATCGCGTGTCCGAGGCCTATACTCTTCTCCGTCACAAAAGGCGGCGGCAGCTCACGCACTGCCTTCTTTGCATCGATCAGAAGCCCGTTCTTGCGGCCCGGCTTGTAAAGTGAGATGTCGCCGGAGCTATTGTCGGTCACGCCGTATGTGTAAATTGAATCATCCTTGTGCAATTGTCGAAGCGCGTGGATCAGCGAGCCTGTGCTCGTGTCTCCCATCTCCATTACGGCAAAGAGTACCGATCGAGTCGACGTTTTCTGGATCTCGACCGTGATGGCGTCAAGAACGGCCTTCGCTCGTGTTTCATCGTGCGGCGAGAACGTGATCTCCGTCTTTGGAAGTCCTTGCCCTGCGAAGGTCGATGTCTTGATCGAGAATTTTGTTTTAGCGAATGGTGATGCTTTGCCGACCATCCAGGTCTCATTAAAGGTATCCGAATAATACTTCGCAACGTCGGGCCTGTTGAAAATGAGCACGTGATTGGCGTTTACACAGAGCCCGGTAATTGCAAAGTTTGTCGAGCCTGTGAGCACCTTAAAAGGTTTGCCGTTCTTCTTTAGAATTATGATCTTGCAGTGTGCATAACGGGAAAAGTGACAGCGGAAGATCTCGGAGTTCGTTGTCGCCCTTGCTCGAAATTTCTTCTCAAACTCGTCCTCGCGTGAGCGTTTTGTCTGCGTCGAAACATGCAGTGCGGCATCGTCGAGGATCAGTCTTACGCGGCCATTGTTTGCAAGAGCGAGAACGCGTTCCGCCGTTCCCGGGTCATTCAGATCGTAGGCAAACATCTCGACGGTGATCGAACTGTCAGACAGAGCCTCATCCAGGGTTTCGTAAATGCGGCGTCGCGCCGTGTAGCCGAGCCAGATGTACATATCTTCATAAGTGAAATCCTTACCGTTCATCTTTCCCGCATTTGCCGCCGTGTCAAAAAGCCAGTTGCCCTTCGGCTTTAGCGGAGTTTGCGCACCGAAACGCTTGGCGTAAGCCTGGGACTTTAAAAATGCTCTGGTAAAGCCGACGTCGAGGCCTCCCTTCGAGAAGTCGTCGACCGGAATCATGACATTCAACGTTCGTGATGGATCAAGAGGCGTGAGCGAACCGTCCGCCGCAAAGAACCTGGGCGTCGAATGATACGTCCAATTTCCGGCCTGGATCGCAAGTTGTGAGTAACTGCTGGGAAAATGCACCCATTTGAAAGCCTGAAAGGGCGAGTCGACCGACGAAGTTATAGTGTCGGTGCCCGCAAAGTTGAGCAGATTCTTGATCGGCCTTCGGGCACCGCCCGGTTCAGTGTACTCAAGTGTGAACCCTGCAAACAAATGGTCTTGCGGGGCGTTATCCGCATCCATTGCGAGCAATGTCATTTGAGAGCCTTGATAGGCCTTAAGCGAAAATCCGCCGTTGCTGCTCGAGCTGAACATAGAATTATCCTCCAATTGAAAAAGCATTCGATCCTACAAGTTCAATGGGAGTTTTGTTTAATTCGGTAAAAAACTCAAACGGCTCGAAAGCCGAGCCTACTTAGGATGCACGCATTCTAACACCATCCTTACCAGCTAGTTCATGCTTTGTAATACAAAGTGCTTGACAAGCACAAATACTTGGCGTATTGTTCCGAATATGGCGAAACTGCGGCCGTTAATGAAAGAAGAGCAAAACGAGCCCGAGAGCCTGAGCGACCGGGCGATGGACAATCTTCGATACATACGCGCGACGATGGAGCGTTCGGCGTCCTTCACCGCGGTGCCGGGCTATGGCGGGATTCTGATGGGCGTGACGGCGATCGCAGCGGCGTATATCGCGAACCGTCAGGTCTATCTTGTCGATGCGCTGTCCGTTTGGCTGGTCGAAGCCTTGCTGGCGTTCCTAATCGGCCTTCTGGCGATGTGGCAAAAGTCGAAGATCGCCGGCCAATCGCTGTTCTCGACGCCTGCCAAAAAATTCGCGTTCGGCTCCGCTCCGCCATTCGTGGCCGGCGTTGCGATCGTTCTTGGGTTGTGGAAATTTGGCCATTATTACGAAATGGCTCCGGTCTGCATGCTCTCTTATGGGGCGGCGGTGGCTTGCGGCGGCGCATTTTCGGTACGCGTAGTGCCGGTGATGGGCTGGCTTTTTATGGTGTTAGGAGCAATTTCGTTCCTGCTGCCGACGAACTACGCGAACACAATGATGGCGATCACTTTCGGCGGGCTTCACATCATTTTCGGAGCGATCATCGCCCGTCGTTATGGAGGCTGAGAAGGCTATCGGGAGTCTTTATATGAATATGACGATTCAAAATCTACGCGTTGCGGGAATCTTTGTTGTAACTGCGTTCCTTCTGCTTATCCCGTTCGTTGCGATGCAGTTTACTGCAGAAGTGAATTGGAAGCCGATGGATTTTGTCGCGGCGGGCGTCCTGCTGCTGAGTGCGGGCTTTGCGTGTGAGTTGGTGCTCAGGCTCGTCAAGGGAGTTGGAATGCGGATCGCTGCATTGGCGCTAGTGCTTTTGGTGCTCTTGCTCGTATGGGCGGAACTCGCCGTCGGCATCTTCGGGACGCGGTTCGCGGGAAGTTGAGAAGAAAGGTATGGCAAAGACGAATCTGGCAATAAAGGCTGAGCCGCCCGCGAGCAAGAGCATTCTGCGTGTCGAGAAGGCGGCAGGTGCTGTTTCGGGCGAGCTCGACAAGGTCATTCACGAACGCCTTCGACTGGGGATAATCAGCGCGCTCGCGGCGAACCTTAGGCTGAGTTTTACAGAACTAAAGAACCTCGTGGAGGCGACCGACGGCAACGTTAGCGTTCACACGCGAAAGCTGGAAGAGGCGGGCTACATCACTTGCGAAAAGTCCTTCAAAGGACGGACGCCGCTGACGGAATATTCGATAACAGACGCCGGTCGAGCGGCCCTCGAACGCTATCTCGACCATATGGAAGCGTTGATCGACGCGATGAAACGGATCTGAATTTTTGAAAATGAAAGAGAAAGCGAAGTTTGGTCTTACGGTACTTAGTGCGGCGATCGGGATCGGTTTGGCCGCTGACTATTTGCTGCGTGCTGAAGTTTGGGGGCTAAATATCCTCGTCTTTAACCTGCTATTCTTCGCCAGTCTCGGCGTGATCGCGTGGCGGCACAGACCCGATCTCCTCACGAAAGCGAACATCTCACTCACGGCGGCAATTCTCTTTTTTGCTTCGATGTATGTGGTCCGGGCGGCCGTGGAACTCCTGGTTTTCGATACGTTCGCCATATTCGGACTGATGGGCGTGCTTCTTCTCGCGAATCTCAAGATCAAGGCACACATCGCGGGAACGTTCCACTATATTGCCGGCATCGCGTGGTCGGGCGTTACATCCGTATTCGGCCCGTTCCTTCTGCTCGGCAGCGACATCGATTGGAAGAAGACGTCGGGCGGCGCGACAAGTAAGACGGCGTTCGCGATGCTTCGAGGGCTTGCGATCGCGTTGCCGCTCGTGTTCATCTTCGGAGCGTTGTTTATGTCAGCGGACGCGGCTTTTGAAGCGTCGGTCAATAAGATCATCAATATCGATCTTTCGATGGTTGCCGGACACGTAATGCTCGCATCGGCGTTCGCGTGGCTGAGTGCAGGATACTTTCGCGGTGCCCTGAAGCGTTTCGGAAAAGAGCCGCAAGCGACGGGCGACGTTCCCGAGACGGCGAGCGAAGAAGAGGACGCACGAGGGAGCGAAGGCGGTTCTTTCGTGGACCGAATGGCGGCCGAGCCTGCCGTAACCGACGAACACGTCATCGATGCGACGGTCGTTGAGCACATTAATCGCTCCGATCCGCCTGCGGCAAAGGAGCCCGAACTTTTTGAGACTATAGTGACGAATCCGTCGGTTCCGTCGTTCAAGTCAAGGCTCGACAAATGGCAGAATATCGATAATTCGAAGGTTCCGGCGGTCTTTACGCTCGGCACGGTCGAAATAGTGCTTTTGCTGGGGCTACTCGATCTTCTTTTTATAAGTTTTGTATCGTTTCAGATCCCGTATCTTTTCGGCGGGCTGGACCTTGTGCAGGCGACGCCGGACTTTAAGCTTTCGGAATACGCACGGCGCGGTTTCGGCGAACTCGTGTTCGCTTCAGCGCTCGTTCTGCCGATACTTCTCGCTTCCCACTGGCTGATCCGCAGCAGCGTGAAGAGCCGCACGACGACGGTCTTTCGCGTCCTGGCAGGAGCGCAGATCGTCCTTCTATTCGTGATAATGGCGTCGGCGGCTCAACGCCTCGTTATACTTACCGGCGAATCGGGTTACGGACTTACGACCATAAGATTCTATCCAATGGTCTTTATGACGTGGCTTGCGGTCGTGTTCGTGTGGTTTGGTTTGACGGTGCTTCGCGGGGCGAGGAACCGTTTCGCGTGGGGAGCGTTGTGGGCGGCCGTCGCGGTCCTCGGTGCGACAAATCTAATGAATCCGCACGCGTTCATTGCCGAGACGAATCTGCAGCTTATGCGGCAGGGACGGGATTTTGACGCGTATTACAATGCGAGTTTGAGCGATGACGCTCTTCCTACGTTGATCGGCTCGTTTGATAAGCTCGATCCCGAAGACGCAAGGAGAGCTCATGACAGGCTAAAGTGGAGAGTCTGCGAGAAGATTCGACAAGGAAGCGATCTGAGGAGCTGGAATTTATCGAGAAACAAGGCCGATGACCTGCTTCGCACATATAACGTCAAACCCGGAAAGGATTATCTTTGCGAGCCTCCGGATTGAGAGAACGCCGCCAAGAGTTGGCTTGTCCAATAGTCTGCTAAACTGCTGTTGTGAGTCGAGATCTCATTCGGGAATATCTTACGTATCTGAAGGCTGAAAAGGGCATTGCGAAGAACTCTGTCGAGGCATACACGCGCGATCTGAGACGCCTTTCGACCTGGTGTGAGAAACAGGCCATTGAGGTCAAGGAGCTTGACGAACGCGACCTTCGCGAATGGATGACGGACTTGGCGGTCGAGCGGCTGACCGAGACGTCGAGACGGCGATATTTGAGTTCCATTCGCGGCTTTTTCAAGTTCCTGGCGATGGAAGGGCATATTTCTGCCGATCCGACCGCGAATTTGATGGCGGCCGGCAAGACCTTTTACCTTCCGAGGTTTCTGAACTCGGCCGAGATCGAGCAGCTTCTGGCGGCTCCGGACGTTGAGACCGCGAACGGGCTTCGCGACCGTACGATCTTCGAGGTGATGTACGCCTGCGGGCTGCGTGTTTCCGAGCTTGCGAATCTGAAATTGAGCGAACTTGACCTCGAATCCGGCATTTTGACGACGACCGGAAAGGGCAGCAAGACGCGTAAGGTTCCGATCGGCGGAAGCGCGATCGAGTGGCTGCGGAGGTATTTTGCCGTGCGAAAGCCGAAAGATCGCGTTGAGAGGCTTTTTTTAGGCGAACGCGGCCGGCCGCTCGATCGACACGCGATTCACCGAATTATCAAGGAATACGCCGAAAAATGCGGATTCGAGGGCGTTTCGGCACACACGCTGCGACATTCTTTCGCGACGCATCTTGTCCAAAATGACGCTGATATCAGGTCGGTGCAGCTGATGCTCGGGCACGCCGACATCTCGACAACGCAGATATACACGCACATTACGAGCAAGCAGTTAAAGAGGAATTACGAAAGATTCCACCCGCGAGCCGGTTCCAAGTGAACCGGACGCCTAACGTTGGCAAAACCCGCCCTTTTGGACTTGCAAGTTGAAAATCTCTTCGCTATTATTGGAAATTTGCTATTTGGCACTGAAAATGCGCCTAAATAGCCTTGAGAACCAGGAATTGCATGGGTGGTCGAGCGGTCAATGGCATCGGGCTGTAAACCCGACGGGTTAATTCCCTACGTAGGTTCAAATCCTACCCCATGCACCAGATCGATTTTGGACTGGTGATTTTAGATTTTGGGATTGAAGCGGCTCGTGGTGAGACGAGTTCAATCCAAAATCGAAAATCCGAAATCCGAAATCACTATGCGGGAGTAGCTCAGTTGGTAGAGCGTCAGCCTTCCAAGCTGAATGTCGCGAGTTCGAACCTCGTCTCCCGCTCCAAGTTCTCTTGTTGAGAAAGGCCCGAATAGCTCAGGGGTAGAGCGTTTCCTTGGTAAGGAAAAGGTCTCGGGTTCAAATCCCGATTTGGGCTCCAGATTTTGAATTTGAGTTGCCGTAGAGTCGTCGACAAGGCAACGGGGCGTGAAGTGATGTTGGGTGAAGCGACAACCAAGATGACGATGGTCTATTGGAGATCTGATCGGTTTTGGCTTGGAAAGCTGCTTGAGCACCCTGAGATCATGACCCAAGGCGATACGGTCGAGGAATTGGAAGAGAACATCAAGGATGCATATCTCTTGATGGCGATGGATGAGGTTCCGGAGGAATATCAGGTCAAAGAAGTCGTGATATGAAGCGGAAGGAGTTGATCAGGCAGTTGGAAAATGCCGGCTGCGTTCTGCTCAGACATGGTTCACGACACGATGTTTATGTGAATGTGAAAAACGGACGAAAACAGCCTGTTCCAAGGCATTCGGAAGTTGATGAGCAGTTAGCGAAGCATATTAAGAAGTTTTTAGGGGTCGACACTAAATAGTTTTTTGAGGAATAGAAGATGAGCAAAGAGAAATTCGATCGTAGTAAGCCGCACGTGAACATAGGGACGATCGGTCACGTGGACCACGGGAAGAC
>CALMYB010000004.1 GCA_937873515.1 uncultured Acidobacteriota bacterium | reverse complement strand
ACGATTCCCTTTATAAACTTCTTTTGACTTTGCTTAGAACTTCTCCTTTATAATTGGCTTAACTACCATAGACCCTTTTTAATTAGTAGTTAGATCTTTTGTCGCGATCCTTGCTTTGAACGTCGGGATCATCACTGCTCCGCAGCAGAGTGCTACCTTGCCCTTGATGTCCTCATCATTGAGCTCGGAAAGGTATTGTTTGATCTCTTAAGCGGTCAATGGGTCGCTAAGGCGCGAATTATTTCCCGCTCATGATCAGCTTGGCGATCGTTTGGAGCTGCATATTCGAAGTGCCTTCGTAGATGGAGCCGATCTTGGAATCGCGCCAGTATTTTTCGACCGGATAATCCTTGACGTAGCCGTAGCCGCCGTAGAGTTCGATGGCCTTTGAGGCTACCGCCTCGGCGCAGCGTGAAGCATAGAGCTTCGCAACGGCGGCTTCTTTGAGGAACGAGCGGCCTGCGTCTTTTAGCCGGGCGGCGTTATAGACGAGCAGGCGGGTCGCCTCGATCTCGACGGCCATCTCGGCAAGCTGGAATTGCACGGCCTGGAACGAGTTGAGTGCCGATCCGAACTGCTCGCGTTCGGCGGTGTACTTGAGCGCGCATTCGTATGCACCTTGAGCGATGCCGAGCATCTGAGCTGCGATGCCGATGCGGCCTTCGTTGAGCGTCTCGATCGAGACCTTGTAGCCCTTGCCGACCTCGCCGAGCACATTTTCTTTCGGGACCTTACAGCCGTCGAAGATCAGCTCCGTCGTTGAGGAAGCGCGTATGCCGAGCTTGTCCTCTTTCTTGCCGACCGTGAACCCTGCGAAGCCTTTCTCGACGATGAATGCCGTGATTCCCTTGTAACCGGCGTCCGCGTCGATCGTGGCGAAAACAATGAATATCTCAGCCTCATTGCCGTTAGTGATCCAGAGCTTTTGGCCGTTCAATTCCCAATGATCGCCTTTATCGGCAGCTTTCGTCTTAAGTGCGAAGGCGTCCGAACCCGAGCTTGCCTCGGAAAGTGCGTATGCGCCGACGCGTCCGCTTGCAAGCTGAGGCATATATTTTTTCTTCAGCTCGGTGCTGCCCCATTTCAGGAACGCATTTGTTACGAGTGTGTTGTGCACGTCAACGAAAACCGAGACGCTCGCATCGACGCGTGCGAGTTCCTCGATCGCGATGATCGCGTTGAAGATCGAAGAGCCTGCACCGCCGTATTCCTCGGGCGACTCGATCGCCATCAGTCCGAGCTCGAAGCATTGCTTTATCAGATCGGCATCGAGCTTGGAATTGTGTTCCATCGTCTCGACCTTGGGGCGAACCTCGCCTTCTGCAAATTCGCGGACGGCCGTACGAAACTGTTCCTCATCTTCAGATAGAACGGTCAATGCGTTGTTGTTGATCGGTGCTTCTGCGGCGGTACTCATATCTTTTATATCCTCGAAGTTCTCGAAATGTCGGTTTATAGATAAACTAACATTTTAGAAAAGCCCTCGAACAAAGGCAACGACACCAGTGGATCTTGAAAACCAGCCGAGCGACGACGAAACCCGAATTCCTCGGCTCGTTCCGCATCACATCAATCGCCTGAAGATCGCCGCGATCGTGCTTACGACGATCGGCGTTGTCCTATTTGCCTATTTCGTCTATTCGATAGGATATCGCGAACTCGCCGGCGAGATCGCAAAGCTTGGTGTAAGCGGCTTTGCGATCCTCCTTCTTCTTTACTTTTTGCGTGTAATTGTTAGGGCTTCAGCGTGGAAGCTTTCGGTCGGCAAACCGTACAACTTACCGATCCGGGACGGCTTGGCGGGCGTCATCATTGGCGAGGCGATGAGTTCCGTAATTCCGCTCGGCATCCTTGTCAGCGGCACTGCGAAGGCCCTTGCAGTGAGACGCAAATTGCCTTTGGTCGTCGGCCTTTCGTCCGTCGCTACCGAGAATCTCTTTTACAGTTTTATTACAAGTTTGTTCCTTATTCTCGGCTCTTTGACGCTTGTTCGGAGCTTCGAACTCGAAGAAGGCTGGGTCTTTACGATCGATCTTCTCATCGCGGCCCTTGTTGCCGTGATCATCTTTTTGGTGCTTCTTGTGGTGCGGCAATGGCACTTAGCCAGCGAACTCTGTGAAAGACTCTACCAACGCGGTATCGCCACATCGTTCACCGGCACGTGGCGGATGCACATTCGCCTTTTTGAGAATTTTATATTCGGCTTTTATCGCCAATATCCAAAGCGCTTCCTTCCGATCTGCATTTTTGAGGCCGCGTATCATACGCTTGGCATCGCCGAGGTTTGGTATATCCTGAGCCAGATCGGTGACCGTGTTCCGCACCTGACCCAGGCCTTTCTGCTCGAATCTGTGAGCCGTCTCGTGACGATCGTCTTCAAGCTCGTGCCGTTCGTTATCGGCGTGGACGAAGCCGGCGCGCAATTCGTTGCGCGGACACTTGGAATGGCGGTAGGGATCGGCGTTACGATCGCTCTTTTGCGCAAAGGGCGCATGCTTTTCTGGGTGCTGATCGGCTTTTCACTGATAGTCCGGCGAGGACTAAAATTCGGTCATCTTATCGGGAGGAAGACCGAAGGCTAGTCCAACGGCCAAAAGACCGGTACAAGCACTATCGAAACTATGAATACGACAATAGTGAGTATCGATCCTATCTTTACGAAGTCCATAAACCGGTAGCGTCCTGGTGTATAGATCAGTACGCATGCGGGTTCGAGAGGCGTAATGAATGAGAATGACGCTGCGTAAGTGATCGCAATGATGAACGTGCGCGGATTAAGGCCAAGAGCCAACGCCGTTTTTACGGCAACCGGCAGCACGACTAACGCGGCGGCTTGGTTCGACATTGGTTGGGTAAGCGCGACCGTCAGAATGAAGAACCCGGCGAGGACGGCCGTGCTTCCGAACGCTCCCATATAATTTTCTATCAATCCCGCGAGAAACCTATCCGCACCGCTCGACTCCATCGCGGCGCCGAAGCTCATCATACAGGCGATCATTACGAGCAGACGCATATCGATCAAGGAATAGAGTTCGCGATATAGAACCGTCTGCGTCGCAAGCAGGACCATAACACCGAGCAGAACTGCGACCGTCAACGGAATGTCGAGGCCGGTTGCCACCTTCGAGATCGAAAGGACAAGGAAAAGCAAGAATGCGGCGATCGCCCATTTTCGCTTGGAGAAGCGTGCGCTCGTATCGGAGATCTCTTCAACGAGCACTACCTGATCGTCGCCGGCCAGCTGCTGTATGCTCTCTTTTCGTCCCTGTATAAGAAGGACATCGCCGAACTTCAGGCGAACGTCGCTCAGCTTTTCGATGAGCGTTGTGCCGTGCCGGTTGATCGCAAGCACCGTCATCCGATAGCGTTGTCGGAAGTCGATCGATTTCAGCGTTTGCCCGACAAAGATCGAGTCGCGCATAATGATCGCCTCATACAGGCCGATCTCCTCGCTGCTCAGATCTTCGTCGTCGAGATAGATCTCGGGTTTGATCTCGATGCCTTCGAGAGGCTTTACGCGGAGCAGATCCTGGATCTTTCCTTCGACGATCAGCGAATCGCGGCGTCTGATGCGTTCGCTCGATCGCGGTGCATCGATCCGAGAACCGTCGCGAACGATGCCGAGGACGGTCAGCCCAAGCTCGCTTGCGAGGTCCGTTTCTGAGATCTTCTGGCCGACGAGCGGCGATCTCGGCAGGACGACCAGCTCGGTCACATAATCGCGTATCTGATACTGATCGGTCAGCGAATCCTTGCTTTCGATCCGCGGGAGCATATGCCTGCCGACAAAAAGCATATAGAGCATTCCGAATGCGAACGTAACGATGCCGACCGGCAGAAGTTCGAACATCGAGAAAGGCTCTTGGCCGTAACGCTGGATCGCGCCGCTCACTGCAAGATTCGTGGACGTGCCGATCAAGGTCAGGCTGCCGCCGAGGATCGCGCCGAATGCAAGCGGCATCAGCAGCTTTGACGGTGAGATCTTTGCCTTTGCCGCGAGGCCCATAACGACGGGCAGGAACATCGCCGTCGTGGTCGTATTCTTGAGCATGCTTGCGCTCAACGCCGCCGTGAACATTATCAGCGCCGTAAGTAGAAACTCATTGCTGCCCGCCAGTCGATGGATCCTGTTCCCGATCTCGTCAACGATCCCTGTCTTAACGAGTCCGCCGACCAGCACAAAGAGGCCGCCGATCGTGATGATGATGTCGTTGCCGAATCCGGCGACCGCATCTCTTACGGTGAGGACTTGCGTAAGCACAAGAGCGATCACCAAAATAAGGCCGATGATGTCCACCGGCAGCTTTTCGCTCGCGAACAGTACTATCGCAAGGACGAGCAGGACTAGTGTGATCACGATCGGAGTCATTGTCCTATAAGGATAAGGGTTTTATGGCGTATGTAAATAGGAAAAACGTAAAGATCATGTCGTCAGGAGACCGATCAAGCATGTGTGGACGCGCCGCCCGATAGTGGTAATATTCTCATCAAGCACGAAATTTCGCCTCTTGGAGCCAATTATGAAGAAACTTTTCCCGATTCTTTTTGTTGTTCTAACCCTTTCGTCCGCCGTCCTTTCGCAGCAAACGCTTGATGAAAAGCTCAAGGCGATCGATCTTTATGCGAACAAGGTGATGGACACTTGGAAAGATTCTGATGCCGGTATGGCGATCGCCATTGTCAAGGATGACAAGGTGGTCTTTGAGAAAGGATATGGAGTCCGGGAGATAGGGAAGGCGGAAAAGGTCGATGAAAATACTCTCTTTGCGATCGCCTCGAATTCAAAGGCTTTTAACACGGCTGCCCTTGCGATCCTTGTTGACGAGGGCAAGATAAAATGGGACGACAAGGTCTCAAAATATCTGCCGGAATTCGAACTTTACGACCCATGGGTCACGCATGAATTGACGATCCGCGACATCATCTCGCACCGCGTAGGGCTCGATACCTTCAGCGGCGACCTTCTCTGGTATGACACCACGTATTCGACGGACGAAATACTCAGACGCGTGCGTTATTTGAAGCCGGTTTCGAGCTTTCGCTCGCGTTACGGCTATCAGAATCTGATGTTCATCGCCGCAGGACGGATCGTCGAGAAAGTTTCGGGCCAGCCTTGGGCGGATTTTATCAAGAGCCGGATTTTGACCCCGCTCGGTATGACGCGCACGAACTTGAGCGTTCACGATCTAAAGGACAATTACGCGATGCCGCATAACGAATCGGGCGGGAAGCTGCGTGCCCTGCCGCCGGGATTCTTGGACCACGCGATCGGAGCGGTCCGCCTAAATGCGTCCGTGCACGACCTCTCAAAATGGATACGCCTGCAGCTCGGACGCGGAACATTCGAGGGCAAAAAGATCTTTTCAAAAGAACAGAGTTGGGAAATGTGGTCGCCGAATACGCTCCAACCGCTCTCGGAGCGTGCTGTCGAGAATCTTCCCGGGCGTCATTTTTCAGCCTACGCGATGGGTTGGGGCACTTATGATTATTACGGCCGCAAGATCATCAATCACAGCGGCGGGCTCGACGGAATGCTCTCGTACACCGTTCTGATTCCCGAGGAAAATATCGGCTTCGTTGTCCTTACCAACAGCGAATCGCCCGGTTTTTCGATAATGATGTCCAAGATGCGGGATCTATTCGTCAACGCTCCCGAGCGCGATTGGAATGCAGAGGCCGTTCGACGCGTCGCCGCGCAAAAAGCAGAAGACGCCAAGGAGACAGCACAGATCGATGCCGAACGCATCCCGAATACAAAGCCTTCGCTGCCGCTTTCGGGTTACGCCGGCACGTACACAAGCCGAATGTATGGTGATGTTACGGTCGCGGAAGAGAACGGAAAACTCGTGATGCGGCTCGTTCCCGCACCGAACTTCGTCGCCGATCTCGAACATTGGCATCTCGACACATGGCAGATACATTGGCGGCCGAGCGTTCACTACAATTTTCCGCGAGGTTTTGTAACATTTACGATCGACGAACACGCAAAGACCGACCAACTGAAGATCGATCAGCCGAACAACGATTTTTGGTTCTACGAACTGGATCTGCACAGGGCAAAATAACGGCCTTTTGCTATACTGGTAGCTGATTATGAACATCAAGGTAATCGTCGAAATTGGTGAGGACGGGTTTTATGTTGCCCGTGTTCCGGCACTAAAAGGCTGTTGGTCGCAAGGGAAAACCAGGGAACAGGCGTTGGTGAATATTCGAGAAGCGATAGATCTTTATCTTGACCCGGAACCAGCGGACTTTCTGCCGACCAAGACTCGTGAGATCGTCGAACTTGCGATATGAAACTCCCACTTTGCTCCGGCAAGCAGACTATCAGAGCCTTGGAGCGATTGGGTTTTGTCGAAGTTGGTCGGAAAGGCAGCCACGTAAAAATGAAGCACGCAGATGGACGAGTGATCGTCTTTCCATTTCACGATGAGATCGACCGATTTACGCTTAAAGGTGCCTTAAGAGATGCCGAAATAGATACGGTTGATTTTGTCGCCGCCCTCCGATGATTCGACAAGGAGCCGTTGATGTGTCAGAATCTCGCTTCCACTCTTATTTAGGAGATATTGTTGTTAGATGTCAGAAGAAGCAGTTCAGCAGGCTGAGGCCGCACCCGAAACACCTTCGAACCCGGATGATGTTCATTATCAGGCGGTCGAAAAAGAGGGTACGGTAACGGCCATCTGGGAAATGGAAGGGCAAAAGCACCTTCGTACGATCGATCCTCGGTCGAACGAAGGCAAGCAGATCCTTGCACTGTTCGAAACCGCCGCCTAAGAAGGCACGGCTCGTTCCCCGAAGATCAATAAATAGAAGACGTAAAAGCGCCTCCACCCGCTCTCAAAGTTTGCTCGACGAGAGCCGATTTAACGCGCGAATCAACCTCTGCGCGTGTGAAACACGCGATCATTGTCATTGTCGCGGCTCTGCCGCTCTATTTGACGGGTAAAGCCCTAAAGAGATTACTTCCCCGCAGAAAGAGCGGCGCAGCTGCTGTCGCCGCCATCATCTCACTCACCTCGGCCCTCGACGCAAACTATGGTGACGATGCTTGTGTGTGCGCAGCGTATTGACACGTGTGCTATACTTATAGATGTGTGTGCAACATATGTTGCGTGCGTTGTTCTTTGAAAAAGTGTCCGGTTCTCCGGTCGAATAATTTTTTTTATTTTTTGGTTTTCGTCGCCATAAAGCATTTAGACACAAGAATTAGGTGTCCACTATGGGGGGTAGTGGACAGTTGTGGACAGTGGACAGGAGACGCGGCCGATAATAAGGGACAAAGGCGAAGTAGTCCTTACTAACGTTCGGGCTTTCGGCAGCGTCTGATGTTCTTAAATCTATCAGAGACGATCTCGGTCGAGGTCGCGAAGAGTCTAAGAAGCGCTGATGATCTCTAATATCGAATGGTCTGCGGGCGGGAATGTCTTTTCGCCGAGCGAAGCGGCCGGGACGATGCCGATTCCGGCGGACGTAAGAAAGACGGCGTCGGCGAGCAGAAGCTCATCGATCTTGGCGGCAGTTTCCTGAACGGCAAGATTTTCGAGAATGAACTCGCGCGTCGTTCCGGCGAGGCAGCCCGTCGAAAGTGCGGGCGTGAAACGTTCGCCACCCTTTAGCCAAAAGACGTTCGCAAAACATGCACCTACAACCTCACCCGTTTGATTCACACGCACGGCCTCGTCGAAACCGCTCCTTCTCGCGGCCTCGAAGCAAAGCGTCGGCTCGAGGTAATCTGTCGTCTTCAGGCCGGCCAGCGGCGAGCGTGCGTTCACGGGAAAAGGTGAGATGCCGAGACGAAACTCTTCGGCGGTCTCACGCTGCGGACCGGTCACGATCGAGAGCGAGGTGTTCGCCGATGCTGATCGAGAGGCGGGCCAGAGCGCGCCCGGCCTTTCGTCGGTGAACGTGATCTTCGCACGGCCTCGCATGAGGCCGTCTTGAGAAAGTCTCTCGGCGAGCAAAGAAAGCACGTCGTCCTCGCGGAACTCGCCGAGGTCGATCGACAGCTTTTCTGCCGCGTGAATGAGACGTGACCAATGCTTCCGCCAAAGGAAAGGCCTGCCGTCTCGGATCGCAATGGTCGTAAATATCCCGCGTCCGCTCATTTGCTTCCTCCGAGCACAAGTATCGGGCGGATCGAATTCTCATCAGCGTGGTACGTTCCTACGGCAACGAGTTCGTCTTTTAGCGAGAACATCGCGACCGTCTCGCCAGCATCGAATATTCGATCAAAGACACGTGTTGACATTCCGTCGAGGGTTTTTTGTACGCGGTCTTGCTTCAAAACGAAACGCGGAAGGTGCTCGACGAGCATCTCGACCGGAAGCACATATTCGGACGGCTCGCCTGCTTCCGAGAGTGCATCGAGAGTAGCGCTCTGTACAAGGGAGAACTGTCCTGAGACCGTTCGTCTCAATTCCGTGAGATGTGCGGCCGTGCCGAGTGCCTTTGCGATATCTTCTGCAAGTGTGCGAATGTATGTCCCGGCAGAGCAGCGGACACGGAGCCGTTGAATTTCGCTCGGCTCATTCCCGGCAGAGACGACCTCGGCCTCGTGGATCGTGACCTGCACGGCACTCCGTTCGATCTCTTCACCGCGGCGAGCGAGTTCGTAGAGTTTCCGGCCATCGACCTTTTTTGCGGAATACATCGGCGGGACCTGCATTATCTCGCCGCGAAAACCGGCGAGTACATTGTCGATCTCGGCCGCGGTAATGTTGTGCCGCTGCGGTTCGCCGATCGGCTTTCCGGTCAGATCGCCCGTATCGGTCGCAATACCGAAGCGAATCACCGCCTCGTACTCTTTGACGTCCTTATCGACAAATCGTGCGAGGCGTGTTGCCTTGCCGACAAGCACGACCATCACGCCCGTAGCGAACGGATCGAGCGTACCGGTGTGGCCGACCTTTCGCGTGTTGAATATACGACGCACGCGTGCCACCACGTCATGCGATGTCGGCCCGGCGGGTTTGTCGATCACGAGAATTCCATCCACTCGACGATTCTAAGTTCTTGCCCGCGAATAACGCGAATTGCCGCGAATAGAAAACACGATTAGCTGATGCGGAACATTCGCGCTCTTTCGCGTGATTCCGGGCGCAAGGGCTTTTGATCTGTAAGCAGAAAGGTAAAATATACCGATGTGGCGAAATAGGCGGCGTGCGATCCTGCCAGAGGAACGCACAGTAAAAGACGAGGACAAGGCGTATTCGAAGACGATGAAACGCGCGGTTAACCTTCTCGCCGCAAAGCCCCGTGCCGTCGAAGAGCTGCGGACGCGGCTGCTTGAGAAGCCGTGGACGAACGATGAGATCGTCGCAAAAGTCATCGCGAAAATGCTTGAGTACGGCTATCTCGACGACGAACAATACGCAAAGAACGCCGCATTATCCGCGGTGCGCCAGCGTCCGCAGGGGCGGCACAAGCTTCGGCAGGCGATGTCGCGCAAGCCGCTCGATCGCGAGACGAAAGAGAAGGCGATCGAACACGCATTCGAGCAGATCCCCGAGAGCGAATTGATTGACGCCGTGATCGAGAAGCGTCTGCGTCTAAAAGGAATTCCGGAAACGCCTGAGGAGAAGAAGAAATTCTACGACCATCTCTTGCGCAAAGGTTTTTCCTACGACCTTATCCGCGAAAAGATGCTCGCCGTGCGGACGAAGGAGCCACTCAACACACCATAGCCGTACCGCACAAGGTAACTATTCGAAAAAAAGTTTTCCTTCGCCTGAATCCGTTTCCTCCAACCTGTTCGAATTCATGGACACAAAGCCAAAGACGGCTTTTGAAAAAACTGGAGGATATTATGAGAACTATTTTTGGGGTGATTTTGCTATCGATCGCATTTGTTGTTGGGGTTTCAGCACAGGACGGAAACCCGATGGTAGGCGGAGCCGCGATGTTCAAGACGAAAAACATCGTCGAGAATGCTGTGAATTCGAAGGATCACACAACTCTCGTTGCGGCGGTCAAGGCCGCGGGTCTCGTCGAAACGCTGATGGGCAAAGGGCCTTTCACGGTGTTCGCACCGACGAATGCGGCGTTCGACATGCTGCCTGCAGGAACGGTCGATACTCTTTTGAAGCCTGAGAACAAGGCGATGCTCACGAAAGTGCTGACATATCACGTCGTCGCGGGGAGCTGGGATTCGAAGGCGATCGCGAAAATGATAATGAAGGGAGGCGGAAAGGCCGAACTTCCGACGGTTTCGGGCGGCAAACTCTGGGCGTCGATGGACGGCGGCGATCTCGTCCTGACCGACGAAAAAGGCGGACGTGCCGTCGTTACGATCGCCAACGTTCGGCAGTCGAACGGCATCATTCATGTTATAAACTCGGTATTGATGCCGGAGTAAGATGATCAGGGCAGGCGGCCGTGAAGCTAAACGCGGCCGCTGATGCGTGATCCAAGGAGCTATATTATGCGATTTTTGATCTTGACCTTGAGTGCATTGATAGTCGGTACGGCAGCTTGTGTTTCCGGCATTAGCGGTTCGAATGCCGCGGTCTCGAGCGATGCGGATCCGAGTGCAACGCCTCGCAGAACGAAGGCGGTTCGCGAGATCACCTATACCGACGCCGAATTCGACGGCAAAGAGGTCCTGATGACCGATGCCGAATGGAAAAAGATCCTGACGCCCGTCGAATACACGATGATGCGTGAAGCGGGCACGGAAGCGCCGTTCTCGGGTGCCTATTTCAATAACCATGAGGACGGCGTATATTACTGTGCCGCGTGCGGACTGGTGCTTTTCCGGTCCGAGAACAAGTTCGATTCCGGAACCGGCTGGCCGAGTTTTTACCAGACTGCCTTCAAGAAGAACGTGATCGAGAAAGTGGACCGTTCGCTCGATGAGGTCCGGACCGAAGTGCTCTGCGCCCGCTGTCATGCGCATCTCGGCCACGTCTTTGACGACGGCCCGAAGCCGACCGGCCTTCGGTACTGCATCAACTCGCCGGCATTGAGATTCAAAAAGGCTGAAGCGGAGGAATAAGCACCAACTTTGGGCATTGCCCTCGTCGTCGGCAAGCCGCTTCCGAGGAAAGGCGTCGGAAACCCGTCCGCTCACGCAGACGGTACAGACCGCCGCGTTCTCCGTTCTCCCGCCGGCGTGTCGTTCCTTAGCTCAATATGTTAAATTTGACCTAATGACAGGTGACGAGATCCGAGAGAAATTCCTTTCCTATTTTGAGAAGAATGGGCACAAAAGAGTTCATTCTTCTCCGCTTTTGCCCGCAAACGACCCAACGCTGCTTTTCACCAACGCAGGGATGAATCAGTTCAAGGATGTATTCCTCGGCATCGAAAAGCGTGATTATAAACGCGCGACGACCTCGCAGAAATGCATACGCGCCGGCGGCAAGCACAACGACCTCGATGAGGTCGGAAAGACCGCTCGCCATCACACTTTCTTCGAGATGCTGGGCAATTTCTCGTTCGGTGATTATTTCAAAGAGGAAGCGATCGGCTTCGCATGGGATCTGCTTGTGAACGAGTTCAAGCTCGATACGGAGAGGCTTTGGTTCTCCGTGTTCGAAGGCGACGCAGAGGTCGGGCCGGACGACGAGGCGCGCGAATTTTGGATAAAGGCCGGTGCGCGGCCCGAACGCGTGCTCGGTTTCGGCCGCAAGGATAATTTCTGGCAGATGGGCGACACGGGACCGTGCGGCCCGTGCTCCGAGATCCACTATTACATGGGCGAAGACCCGTCGGACCCGGCAAAGAACAGCCCCGAATGGGTGAACGGCCCTGGCGACGCGACGATGGAGATCTGGAACCTCGTCTTTATGCAGTACAACCGGACGCTCGAGGCCGACGGCAGTTTTCTGCTCACGCCGCTGCCTGCACCGAGCGTCGATACCGGTATGGGACTCGAACGAATGACGGCCGTGATGCAGCACGTAAAGACGAATTACGACACCGACCTCATCAAGCCGCTCGTCGAATTCGCGGCCGCCTTGGCTTGAGTAAAGGCCATTGTGATCAACGTACTTCTTATCGAACGTCAGGAGCTTGTCCGTCTAGGCATCGAGGCGGCGATCGCCGAGAGCGGGCGATTCACGCTTGCGGCAAGTACCGCTAACCCAAAAGAAGGTTTTGATCTTTTCAAACGACTGCGTCCGGATGTCGTCATCCTCGGCTTGAGATTTGTCGATTCCTGCTCGATAGACGCCCTTCCTGCCTATTTTGAGATCGAACCCAGGGCAAAGGTCGTGATCCTTGCCGACAACGCAGGAGACGGCGAGATCGCGAAGGCATTGAAGCTCGGCGCTCTCGCATTTGTCTCAAAGGAAGGCACAACGGACGACCTCCTTGCCGCCGCCGAGGCCGCCGCGAATGGCAAAAAGTACGTTCCAAAGGATATTGCCGAGGTTTTGACCGCACATTACGGCGAGGATGCGCTCACCCCCGCAGAGACGAATGTCTTGCAGTCCATCGTAGGCGGAATGTCGAACAAAGAGATCGCGTTCGCCCTCGATGTCTCGGAAAATACCGTAAAGAGCCACATTCAGAACATCTTTTCGAAGATCGGCGTCTCGGACCGGACATCTGCGGCGACCGCGGCAATAAAACGCGGCCTTGTGAGGATAGATCTGTAGGCAGTGGTCAGTGGCCAGTGGTCAGTGAACAGCAGGAGTGAGCGCATGGGCGGTCAGTAGTTGGACCGGCGGTGTCGGTAGCCCGCACATCAGTAAGGGCTCTACTCGGTCATTTACGAGCTTTTAGCAACGCCGTGGCTACAGATATAAAGTCCGCCAATTGGGCGGCCAATCGGAAACACCATGATCGAAATAAAGAACGCATTAACCGAATACGCCGAATTGTTCACCTCCGAGGAAAGCCCCGTTTTACGGGAGCTTCGCGAGCATTGCTACGCGCATTACGAAGATTCCTCGATGCTTTCGGGCCATGTGCAAGGACGCATCCTCGCACTCTTCTCAAAGATGATCAGGCCGAATCTCGTCCTCGAGATCGGGACATATCTCGGCTATTCGGCACTTTGCTTCGCAGAAGGCCTTGCGGAGGGCGGCAAAGTAATTACATTGGATATACAAGAAGAGACGAATCGTGTCGCAAAGTCCTACGTCGAGCGAACTGAGTACAAGAATGCCATCGATTTTCGCCTCGGCGAGGCAAAGGACCTCATCCCGGAGATCAAAGACCCCATCGACCTCGTATTTATCGACGCCGACAAGTCGAATTACTCGCTCTATTACGATCTCGTCTTCGAACGCGTGAGGCAAGGCGGCTTTATTCTCGCCGACAACGTCCTCTGGAGCGGCCGCGTCCTCAACGAGGAAAAAGACGAGGACACGCAGGCTCTGCACGATTTCAACCACAAGGTGCAGTCCGACCCCCGGGTCACGAATGTCCTCTTCCCCATCCGCGATGGCCTGATGGTGGTTGCGAAAAAATAGATATTCGCGGCCGGCAAATTTTACCGATTTATGACATTCGTCATAAAGCTGCGCCTCGATGTTTGGTAGCGTTTCCGAGAGACCCCGGCAGACAAGTGCCGGCGCGCCTAAATCCGGAAGGAGTCTTGATCAATGAAACGCATTTCTAGTCTATTTATTCTAATGGCCTCGGCAGCCGCTCTTATCTCGTGCGGCGGCACCAATGACCAACGAACGGCAAACAACACAGGCAAGACGGCCGTAAATTCCGAAGTCCCAATGGCTGCGAAGGCCGTCGGAACGGTTTACACCGCTGATGAAAAGGCGAATTCGGTCAGCGTGATCAACCTTTCGGACAATTCGGTCACGTCGGTACCGGTGACCATTTCGCCGCACAACGTCCAGATTTCGAATGACGGGAAACTGCTGCTTGCGGTCGGTGCTCCGGTGGCGGCCGGCGGGCACGAAAACCACGGCGACCACGGCGCAATGGGCGGAGCAAGTAAGGGAAAGCTCCTCGTCTTTCAGGCCGCTGACCTTGCGGCCGGACCGACGGCGGAGATTGAGGTTGGTGCCCATCCCGCACACGTCGTCATCGACAAGGCGGGACAATTCGCCTACGTTGCGAATTCCGGCGATGACAATGTTTCTGTTATCGACGTCAATGAGAAGCGCGTCGTTCAGACCATCGCCACAGGCGACTTTCCGCACGGGCTGCGGATTTCGCCCGACGGAAAGGAACTCTATGTTGCCGATCTTAACGAAGGAACTGTCTCGGTGATCGACCTCGAAGCCCGCAAGGAAGCTGCAAAGATTCCGGTTGGCAAGTCGCCCGTACAAGTCGGCTTCACGCCCGATGGCAAGCATGTCTATGTGTCGCTGCGCGACGAGAATTCGGTCGCTGTCATCGACACGGCCGCTCGAAAGAGAATGGCAACGATCACGGTCGGCGATCAGCCTGTCCAGGTCTTTGCATCGCAGGACGGCAAGTTCGTCTTCGTTGCGAATCAAGGCACAGCAGAAGCACCGGCAAACACGGTTTCGGTCATCGATACTGCTTCGAACACTGTGTCAAAAACGATAACGGTCGGCAAAGGTGCTCACGGCGTCGTGCTTTCCGAGAAGTTCGTTTACGTGTCGGATTCGGTTGACGACACGGTCTCTGTTATCGATATTTCGACGATGGCTGTTACCGCTACGATCAAGGTC
This sequence comes from uncultured Acidobacteriota bacterium, assembly GCA_937873515.1. Taxonomy (GTDB): domain Bacteria; phylum Acidobacteriota; class Blastocatellia; order Pyrinomonadales; family Pyrinomonadaceae; genus OLB17. The sequence continues at coordinate 20,450 of CALMYB010000004.1, read as the reverse complement.
GGAGCCGGCCCGAACGGAATCACCTTGCGGTTGAGCTAGTTCGTTCGGACGGGCAAACGACTTTTCAGAAGTCGTCCTTACTGGGTTCGTCCCGCTTTCTGCCTCTTTCGCGGTAATAAACCTATCGTGTTCGTTGGGGCATGGAAGCGGAACGGGCCCTTTCAATTTCTCACCCGAAAGTATTAGTCTCTGCTCGCTGTAATTGATGGTTACATTCGCGTGCTGGAGCGATAAACTTCTTGTAGTGGCTTTGGGAGTTTCGCGCAACGCCGCGGAGACGCAAAGCGAAAGACAAGGAGGAATGAGATGACAGCGACATCAAAACAGGAAAGAGCGATGAGGACAGTGGAGAAGACAGTTTCGCCGCCGCCGGCGCATTGGGTCGGCGATGGGTTTCACGTACACGGATTTTTCCCGCACGGGCCGCTTTCGGCGACGCGGATGAGTCCGTTCTTTTTGCTGGATTACAACGCACCGACCAATTTTCCGCCGCGAGAGGAACCTTACGGCGTTGGGCCGCATCCGCACCGCGGATTTGAGACGGTAACGATCGCGTATAAGGGCAAGGTCGAGCATCACGATTCGCACGGCGGCGGAGGCGTGATCGAAGAGGGCGACGTTCAATGGATGACGGCGGGCAGCGGCCTTCTGCATAAGGAGTTCCACGAGATGGAGCGGAGCCGACAGGGCGGCTTGTTCCACATGGTGCAGCTTTGGGTCAATTTGCCCGCAAAGGACAAAATGACCAAGCCCAAGTACCAGGCGCTCACGAACGCCGAAATGGGACGCGTCGCGTTGCCCGAGGGCGGCGAGGTAGAGATCATCGCGGGTGAATTCAGCGGTGTAAATGGCCCCGGAACGACATTCACTCCCGTGAATATGCTGAACGTGAGGCCTAAGAAAGGCGAAACGGTCGAGCTTGAGTTCCCGGCGAATTTTACGACGTTCGTGCTCGCGATCGAAGGTTCCGGCCGCATCAACGGTTCGCAAGAGCTAAAGACCGATCACCTTGCGTTACTGGCGACGGACGGCGAGCGGTTCACTATCGAGGCGACTCATGAGAATTCGACGTTCCTCGTCCTAAGCGGCGAGCCGCTGAACGAACCGATCGCAAGTTACGGCCCGTTCCTGATGAACACTCAGGCGGAACTCGCGCAGGCGATCGATGACTTCAATTCGGGCAAATTCGGCTATCTCGAATAAGCGGATCGAGGGCAATTCTCCCACATTGCCCTCAATTCTTTCGCCCACCTCTTTACAAACTTGCTAAACTAGAAGCGTGTTAACTCGCGAGCTTGAAGCAACATTGAGCACGGCGGTCGATGAGGCCGTCAAATACCGGCACGAGTATGTAACTCTCGAACATTTGCTCCACGCATTGATCGAGGACGAGACCGCTCGCGACATTCTATTGAACTGCGGTGCGGATCTTGCCGAGCTCGAACGCGCGCTGAGCGATTATTTCGCGACCGTCCTTGAGAAGGTTCCCGACAACGTAAATCCTTCGATGCCGGAGCTTACGACGGCCTTTCAATCAACGATCTCCTACGCAGTTCTCCAAGCGGAGGGCAGCGGCCAGCGTTCTGTCGATACGGGCAATATCCTTGCGGCGATTTATCAGGCGCAGCAGGCATACGCCGTCTATTTGCTCTTGCAGCAAGGCGTTACGCGGCTCGACATCCTGAATTACATTTCGCATGGCATTTCGAAGCTGGAGACTCTCGGCGAAAGGTTCGACGGAGATGCCGAACCCGAAGGCGAACTCGCGGAAGAACAGAGCGTTCAGAAGAAAGATCCGCTCGCGAGTTTTACGGTCGAGCTTGTCGCAAAGGCGGCAGCCGGCGAGATCGATCCGATCATCGGCCGCTCGGAGGAAATCGAACGCACCATTCAAGTTCTTTGTCGCCGAAAGAAGAATAATCCGCTTTACGTTGGCGAGCCCGGTGTCGGCAAAACGGCCCTTGCGGAAGGACTTGCATTGAAGATCAGCGAAGGCGACGTGCCCGAGGTTCTCGCGGACGCAAAGGTCTATGCGCTCGATATGGGCGCCGTTCTTGCGGGCACGCGATACCGCGGCGACTTTGAACAACGCTTCAAAGCGATCATAAAAGAGCTGCAAAAGCAGGAGAACGCAATTCTCTTTATCGACGAGATTCACACGATCGTCGGTGCGGGATCAGTCTCGGGCGGTTCCATGGATGCGTCGAACATCTTGAAGCCTGCTTTGGCGGCAGGTCAGCTTCGCTGTATCGGTTCGACGACACACGCCGAATACAAGGCCGCGTTCGACCGCGACCGTGCCCTCGCAAGACGTTTTCAGCGGATCGATATCAACGAGCCGACGGTAGCTGAAACCTACGAGATCTTGAAAGGGCTCCGCAAATATTACGAGGACCACCACGACGTGAGATACACGGACGATTCGCTCCGCACGGCCGCCGAACTTGCCGGAAAATACATAAACGACCGCTTCCTGCCGGACAAAGCGATCGACGTGATCGACGAGGTCGGTGCCGCCGTCAAATTGCGTCCGGCGACAAAGCGTCCGAAGCGAATTTCGACCAACATGGTCGAGAAGGCGATCGCCCGTATGGCGAAGATCCCGCCGCGTTCCGTTGTCGCGAATGAGAAAGAGCGTCTCAAGACGCTTCGTGAAGATCTCAAGAAACACATCTTCGGGCAGGACGCGGCGATTGACGCGCTTGTCGATTCGATACAGATCTCGCGTGCCGGCATCGGCCACGAAACAAAGCCTGTCGGTTCATTCCTTTTTTCAGGCCCGACAGGTGTTGGAAAGACCGAAGTCTCAAAGCAGCTTGCGGAGGTTCTCGGCATCGAGTTCATACGCTTCGATATGAGCGAATACGCAGAGCCGCACACCGTTTCGCGGCTCATCGGAGCGCCGCCGGGTTACGTCGGTTTCGACCAGGGCGGCCTCTTGACCGAGGCGATAATGCGTACACCGCACGCCGTGCTCGTGCTCGACGAGATTGAAAAGGCACACCCGAATCTTTTCAATCTTTTGCTGCAGGTGATGGATTCTGCGACCCTGACCGACAACAACGGCAAACGAGCCGACTTTCGCAACGTGATTCTGATAATGACGACGAACGCCGGTGCTCGGGAGCTTTCGTCGGGCGGCGTTGGATTCAGGAATTCGTCGGAGACAAAGGGAAGCGCAAAGGGCGCCATCGAGCGGACGTTCACGCCGGAATTTCGAAATCGCCTCGACGCCTGGATCGCATTCAAGGCTCTCGATATCGAGGTGATCAAACTCGTCGTCGATAAGTTCATACGTGAGCTGAACGGCCAGTTGGCTGAGAAACGCGTCAACGTCGTCCTTAGTGAAGATGCCCGCGAATGGCTCGCGAAACACGGTTTCGATCCGCGTTATGGTGCGCGGCCGATGTCGCGCCTCATCCACGAAAAGATCAAGCAGCCGCTCGCGAACGAGATCCTCTTCGGTAAATTGGCGAATGGAGGAACCGTCCAGGTCGGGACCGGCGAGGACGGCCTGAGTTTAAACACATAGGATACTTATGGGCAAGAATCTTGTAACTGTCGTTGTCGCCGCTCTTGTTGTCGGCGGCGCTATTTGGTTCGGGTTCCGTTTTTTCGCCCCTGACGGAGCTTCGGACACCGACGCCACACGGCGGTCCTCGACGCCCGCCGCTCCCGCAGACGTTCCGGAGATACACGCTGCGGATATTTCTGCGATCGAGCTCACGACCAGCTATCCGGGATATTTTGATGACAAGGCGGAGTGCGGAAAAGCGGGGGCCTGTCAGATCCGTATAAGGGTTGACCGTGCATTGGCGGCCGAGCGTGTGCTCTCTATCGGAAAGGGCGACGAGGCAAAGGAGACCACTTCGAGGGCAAAGCTTTCGCCCGAACAATTCGCAAGTCTTTCCGACGTGGTCGCGGCCAACGGTGCCGTCAAGCATTGGCCCGAAGGCATGGCGATGGCGGTGAGCAACAGTTCGGTCCGCATCGAATACGGTGGGTCGAAATCGCGGACCGTCCCGAGCAATGTCGATGAAAAGGCAAGTGCCTATCTGCCGATGATCGAGGCTTTCAAGCAGCTCGATCGAGAACTGAATTGGTCGGCCTCAAAATAATTCGTTTATGCAGGAAACAGATGTGCTGATCGTTGGGGCAGGGCCGACCGGCCTTGCCCTCGCGGTGCAGCTGATCAGATATGGCGTTGACTTTGTCATAGTTGACACCAAAGAGACGACGACGCCGTTCTCCCGTGCGATCGGCGTCCAGGCCCGCACGCTTGAGATCTACGACCAGATCGGGCTTGCCGACGACCTTATTTCGCTCGGGCACGCCGCCGAGAAAGTGAAGTTCTTAAAGGACGGAGTTGTTCGCGGCGAGGCGAATCTGAGCGAACTTGGTACGGGCCTGAGCCCTTTCCCGTACGTATTGCTCGTCGAACAAGGGCTGCACGAAGCGCTCCTGTACCGATACATCACTGACCATGGCCGGGATGTTTTGTGGCGGCATGAGATGGTGTCATTTGCGGACGACGGCGACGGTGTCACGGCGGAGATCAGAAACGCTGATGGCTCGGAATTTTCCGTCCGAGCAAAGTATCTCGTCGGCTGCGATGGAGCAAAGAGCCCTGTGCGGCACGAGCTCGGGCTGACGTTCGAGGGCGACACGGTCGAGCGGCTTTTTTACGTTGCAGATGTTGAACTCGATTGGCCCTACGGACACGACGCCCTGCAGATAAACTTGGGCGAGGACAACCTCACGGCATTCTTTCCGCTAAAGGGCGAGAACCGCTGGCGCATCGTCGGCACCTTTCCCGAAGGCCACAAAAAGGACGGGACCGAAATTCTCTTTGAGGAGATCGACGCGCAGATCGAACACGATATGAGCGTCAAACTCGACATCAAAAAGGTCAATTGGTTTTCGGTCTATAACGTACACTCGCGGGCGGTCAATGCGTTTTCAAAAGGACGCTGCTTCGTTGCCGGAGATGCCGCGCACATACACACGCCTGCGGGTGCGCAAGGAATGAACACCGGCATTCAGGACGGCTACAACCTCGCGTGGAAACTTGCCATTGTACTGAAAGGAGCGGCGAACGAGAAACTGCTTGCGACCTACAACGAAGAGCGTTCGCGTAACGCAAAGAATCTGCTTTCGACGACCGACCGCTTCTTTGAATTTGCGGCAAGCGATGAGTGGCTGATCTCGTTCGTGAGGAACAATATCTTTCCGTATGTTTTTGGCACGGCGCTTAGCTTTGACATCGTAAAGAGCAAGCTTTTTTCGATAGTTTCGCAGATCGGGATCAGCTATGAAGACCAGTCACTGAGCGCGGAGGCGGGCGGCTTTAGCGTTAAGGCCGGCGATCGCATGCCGTGGTTCAGTATGGATGGAAAGAGCATCTACGAGAGCTTGAACCAGCCGTCCTTCCACCTGTTGACCTTTGGTGCCGACATCGACGCCTCCGACAAACTGCCCGAAGCTGTGCGTAGTAAGTTTCAGGCCGCCTGCGACACCCACGCGTTCGATCTGGATAAGGCCGCAAGCACGGCTTTCGGCTGCGACGAGCCCTTTGTCGTGCTTTTGCGGCCAGACAATTACATCGGCTACTTATCCCGTGACCTCTCCGCAAAAAAACTCGAAGAATATCTCACACGTTACTAATTCCCGATCGGGTCGCCGGGCGGTGTCGCAAGCGGCGGCGTTCGTTTCGTCGGTTCGAATGGCCGCGAGAGGAAGCGCTCGATATCCTCGACGGTCGAGCGATCGTGCGCCGCGGCATCTCCGATCGAACGCCTGCGTTTTAATGATGCGGCAAGCGAACGCAGGGCATCGCTGGCGACGGCACGCACCTGCGAACGTGCGTCGGCGTCGGCCGCAAGTTCCATCAAGCGCGTAACTACGAGGCTTTCGATTCCGCGTTCGATCTCAGCTTCGCGGGCGTTTGCAGGAGCGGCCGATCCCCAAGTTGCTTTGATCAAAGCATCGACAACTTCACGAAAACCGGGGCTTGCCTTGTCCGCAGCGTTCTGATCGAGAGTTCTTGCGGCGCGATCCTGCTGCAGCAAGCCGCTCACCGTCAGATCGGCCGCGATCTCAGCGGCACCGACCGGATCGAAGATCGGTGACGTGCGTTTTGTGAAAAGCTCCGAACGGCCGGAACGATAGCCACTTGCGACCGGCGGCATCAATTCAAGAACATTCTCGGGAATTACGAGTTCTTTTGCGTTGATCGTCGAAAGAACAAGGGCGAGAGCCTTTCGCTGACGCATCGCGGGCACGGGCGAGGCAATCGTCTTTGGCGAGGGCCCGTCCGTTTCGCGCACTGAGAACGTGTAGTAAACGCCGCCGATCTCTCGGATCGCCGCTGATAGTTGGTAGCGGTGATGCAGAAAGAGCGGCATAAATTTGTTCTCAAGTTCAGACATCGGCGTCCCGACCGGGATGTTTTTTATCCCGAAATTGTTCAGCCCGATGCGGCGAACTTCCATTTCGTGTTCGAGCATCGCGATCGGGTCAGGGCCGTTGTCCCAAAGATTCGCAAGCGGGTCGGCAGCATTCGCCGGGCGAGCTTCCGAGTCCGACAAGTACAACATTCCCTTGCTCACACCGTCTTTCACGATCGCATTGAGAGCGGCGTCTTCGTCGGTTCCCGGGGCAAATTGGGCATAAGAATATGTGACCGCGAACTTGTCGAACGCGCCGATGCCGACGGCATACGCGTCCGAAAAGTCGAGCTTGCCGTTCGAGATCTTGACCATCGGTGCCGGATAATCCATCACAGACGCACGGCCATAGGTGCTCGCCGCGAAGTTGTGCGAGAAGCCGAGCGTGTGGCCGACCTCATGGGCCGAAAGCTGCCTGATACGCGCGTAAGACATTGCCGTCGCCTCCCGTGCGGAATCATCCGGCAAGAGATAGTCCGCATCGGGCAGAACGCCGAAATCACACGCAAAATTGCCGTTCAAGTATTGCGGCATCATGCCGGTCGCGAGCAGGAAATCCTGCCGGGCGCGTTGCGAATCGAGAGTAACGTCGCCTTTTAGGATCTCGCCCGTACGCGGATCGACAACGCTGTCGCCGATCGACCAGCCGCGTGTCGAGCGGTGAACCCAGTTGATCACGTTGTAACGCAGGTCCATCGGGTCGGCGTCGGCGGGAAGCACCTTGACCTGAAAGGCGTTCTTAAAACCTGCGGCCTCGAAAGCCTGATTCCACCAGCTTGCGCCTTCGATCAGCGCGTCCTGTATCGCCTTCGGTGCGCCGTTATCGACGTAATAGACGATCGGCTTTACAGGTTCGCTTACACGCGCGCTCGGGTCTTTTTTCTCGAGACGATGGCGTATGATCCAGCGTTTTTCGAGGTCTTGATTGATGTCGGTCCCGTAATCGTAAAAGCTGATATTTATCGCACCTGTCCGCGGATCGAAACGGCGCGGAGTGTACCTATCATCCGGGAGTTGGACGAACGACTGACGCTCGCGGACCGTAACGTGCTTGCCCATCGGGGCGACCTGATTGATAAGGAACTTTGGTGTCGAGCTTGAAGAGACCGTTATCGTCGATTCGACCTCGGTGTTGAGCGGAAAGCCTTTCGTATTCGGCAGATAGAGAGCGCTTCGGCTTTCGTCGAAGCTGTAATTACCCTGTTGTGCTCCGTTGAGACGATCGGCGACGCCGTGGGCATCGCGTATCAGAAAGCTCGTCGCATCTACGAGCACCTTATCACCCTCGGACGCTTCCACCTTGAAACCCCAAATGACCGAGCGTGCGAACGATTCTTCGACAGACCTCTTCTGCTTCTCATCGCCCGTCGCACGATAATCATAATTCGGCTGAACGAGCAGGATCTTGTTGCCGGCGCGCTCGAAGAAGACAACGCGCGTCGAACCAAGCTGGCCGCGGTCGAGCCCGAGCGGGTTCGAGCCGACGCCGGTCGGCAGACTCACAAGATAGAGGAATCCCTTGTTGAAACGCGTGATCTCCATAAAGATCTTGCCGTTCTCGCGATCGATGTAGAGCGGGATGAAGCCGTCGATCTTCTGCGTCTTTTCGACGGCCGATGCAAAGGTCTTTTTCGGTTTCTCGGGTTTGTCCTGCGCGAGAATGGGGAAAGAAAAAAGTGCGAGTGCGCACGCGGCTAGTAATATGCGTTTCATTGGCTTCTCGAAAAGGGCTGAATTTATTGAACTTGCAAAAGAAATCTAACAGCTTTTACGCACGAATGGCTAGCGAGGTTTACTTTCATTTTCGCAAGGTCACGATCAGCGCGTCCCCGATCTTACGCTCGCCGCCTTTGTCCGACGGGTGATTTACGACCTTGCCGTCAAGCACCATCGTCGTCGAGCCGCCGCCGTCAAGATTCAACGCATCGACCGCACCGAGCTCGAGCAGGAAGTCGGCGAGGTCGTATAGATCGATGCCGCCGCTCGCCTCGCTCCTGCCGTCTGCGGTCAGCATCAGAAACTTGCCGTCCTTCAAATTCGCAACGGCCGTCCGCGGATGCCGCGTCTCAACAAAATCCTTCGACGCCTTTTCCTCTTTCCACGTAATGTCGATCTTCCCGTCGCGGATCAAGCGCGGCACGCCGTTGGTCACATCCTCGGCGGCTGAAAATGCCCTGTCCTTTGCTCTGGTCAACTCATTCGGAAATCCCTCATTGGCTCGGGGATAATAAGAAACCCCGATAAACAGCTCCACCCTTGATTCCGGCCTAATAGCCTTCAGCAGTGCCACTCGCCATTTACCTGTGGCGGAGATCACGTATCCGTCATCAGGAATTTTCGAACCGCCGCTTCCGTCAAAGATCCTGCGCACGCGTCCATCTCTTACTTCGATCTCAAGGCCTTTGCCAACCGCAAGTGTTGTCGTATTAAACTCAGGCGTATATTCGATCAAGTCATCTGCTCGCCGCTCGCGGTTGACCCCCGTAAAAGTGAAATCTTTCCCGCCGACGCGAAAGCTTGAGCCAATAGTGATTCGAGCAAATGAGGCCGAAGTTTCGGACGGAGTATTCGCAATGAAGAGAGCTGAACGATCTTTTGAGCTTTCGCTCAAGAGCCTGTGATTGATCATCAGCACACCTGCGGCGTCGCCGGCGAAGATGCTGTTGTCGAGGCGGAAGAAGCCGGCGTTTATCGCGGCGACGGCGTTGTGCCGCTTTGCGAGTGACGATGTCGTCTCGGTGCCGATCGCGGAATCCAACGCGTGAACGACATCGAGCCGCACTTTATTGAGATCGAGCCGCAGAAGGTTGAAATTCACATTCTTGCCGTCGATCACACGCGAAACTCGCGCGTATTCGACGCCCGGATAAACCTCTTTGAAGTTCTGTGCGACGGCAAAATTCGCGAAAACGGCCGCAAAAATGGCCAATGTGAAGAATGCTGTTATGGAACGCTGACGCGATATCTGGGTCATAAGTTCTTGAGGGGAAATTCGTCAGACAATTCGTACGGCAGCCAATGCCCTTGCCAATCGAAGACTTCGAGTGCGCGAAAGCGTTTCTTGTAGTCGTAGAACGATTCGCCCTCGTAGGCAAAACCCGGATAGTAAAAGCTGCGACCGGTCCCGATCGAATATTCGATCTCCTTGAGCATCGTAAAGATGCCGAGCCGGCGGTCAACGATCTCCGGGTCGAATGCCGCATAGATGCCGGAGGTCGCCTTGATGCCTTCGTCAAAATAGCTGATCGCGACGAGTCTATCGCCGTCGTAAACCGCCACTTCACTTGCCGAGGTCGGTTCGGTCGCGGGTTCAGCCGACAGAAAGCAGTAGATCGAATCCGGGATAGCGTGCGTAAACCGAACACGGTGGCGTTGAAAGAGCTCGTTCGATTCCTCGGTGATCTGGATCGGGCGCACTACGCAGCGAAGGTCGGCATTTCGCCGCATCGTCCGCCGCTGGCTTTTTGAAAACGAGAAATTCTTTAGCCTTATGCGAAGCGGAAGTACGCGGCGAACGTCCTCTTCATAAAGGCTGAGGCTGTACCGGTAAAAATAATTCCCGAAATGGCGCCAAGCTCTAGCGAGCAGTATGTCCATCTTGCTGCGGGAGATCGAGTCCGAATAGAACGACTCGTTAATAAAGATGATCTCAGAGGCCCGAGTACCAGTCATAGCCTTCGTTCGCCCAGTAATCTTCCGGCCGCTCGTTCATAAAGTCTATCCGGCCGATGCGTTTCAGCTGTTTGATGCCGTATTTGGTCGGGGAGGCCAAACGCAAAGGCGCACCATGATTCGAAGTTAACACTTCGCCGTTCATCTCGTAAACGAGCAGCGTCTGCGGATGCATTATTGACGGCGTATCCCAGCCGACAAAATACCCACCATCGGGTGTTGCAAGCGATACGTATGGCGGCATCTCTTCGGGGGCCTTCCAAGGCGTAAAAGCTGCGACGAGGTCTGAGAATCTCGTGCCTGTCCATTGGACGACCGTTGACCAACCCTCGATGCACTTGAACTCGGTGATGTGCTCGGCTCTCGGCAAACTGCGAATGTCGTCCATCGTGAGCACGAGATCGCTCGCTCGTCCGGGAATGCCGCCTATATTCAGACGCCACACTGCAAGATCGACCTCGCTTTCGATGCCTAGCATGCCGTTGACACGCGCCGGACGCGTTATGTTATCGGCAGAAAATTCTGTTGCGAGATGCGTCGGTCGGTAGAACGCCGACGTGAGATTCTCGTTAAAGCGGAAGATCTTTTGAAGGAAGCCGACCTTCGTTTCGTCCGGTAGCCAACGCCACCCAAAGACGCCTACGATCGCCGCGGCACCGCCGAGAAGAAAACCTCTGCGCGATCTCGAGATGAGCACTTTTTGTGCGTCCGCCTCAGGCAATTCGTCGGAAAGCGAACGGCGCTCATTCAGCACATTTGCCGAATTCTCATCCTCGCCCGGCCATTTGTCGTTGCGGTCGCCGCCCTCCCTCATTTCGAGCTCTCCTCGGCAGCCACGACCTCGACACCCGTAACCATCGATTGAAAATTCTTCCAGCCTGCGAGCACGACCTGGACGACATGCACACAGAAAAATGCCGCAAAAAGGATCATCAGCCAGAAATGCTCCCAGCGTGCCCATTCGTAGCCGCCGAGAAGCGAAGTGAAGAACGATGCCTGGAGCGGTTTGTATATCGCGACACCGGTCACTATCGATCCCGCACCCATCAGGATCACAAGCGTGTAAACGATCCTCTGCGCGTCGTTATACTTTCCCTGCGGCGGTTTCTTTTTAGAGATATGCAGTTCGTAGAGAGCGACGCGAAATGCGCGTTCGAATGAACCAAATGTTGGAACCAGGCTGCGATACTCGCCCGAGAAGATCAGATATGCAGCATAGGCAACGCCATTTGCCGCAAAGAGCCACATAAAGAAAAAATGCAGCTGCATGCCCTCGGCAAGACGATAGGGGACGCCAAGAAAGCTGTAAAAACCTTGCGGGAAGAAATAGAAGACCTCGTGTCCGAAGAGCCGGAGCGCATAGACGGGATTCGCCCAGTAAATCAGCAACCCGCTCCACATCATCATCGCGAGGAGCGGAAAATTGATCCAATGCATCCAGCGGATCGGCGCCCGATGTTTTTCTTCAACGCGTGCAGACATAATCGTTCAGCAAGCGGAATGCGAAGTGCCTGCTCAAGACATCATTTCGTCAGAAACAGGCAAAACGGATGCGGGAGGCACGCCTTTTTTCGGCAAGCTACCAGGAAACGTTCCCTTCTTTTGACGTATCGATCTGCGTCAGTTCGACCCCTTCGTCAAAAAAGAAGATCTTCATATTGTCGAAAAGCATCTGCTGCGAGTCGGGGTTCGAAACATCGAGCCCGAAATGATTGATGAGCTGCATCTGTTTTCGCTGCCACTCTTTCCAGCAATTCTGACAGATCTCTCTTGCGACGCGTTCGCCGTCCTCGTTCGGGAACGGCGCATAACCGAGCGGCTCACCCTTTTGACCGCATTTTGTGCACTTGAATTTGTCGTTTCCAAAAATTGCCATAGGAAAAATTCACTCCGTATGACTTTAGTTATATCAATTTGAGAGAGCCTTTGCAGTACGCGAGAAGGTTCTCCCAACGGCCACAAAGACGATACCGAGGACAAAGAAGCTCGCGAGCACGAGGCCCGCGTTCCTCAAGCCGACCGCGTAACCGAGCGCTTTCATATCGGCAAAGTTGTACGGGTACCAATTCGTATAAGCACCGTGAATGAGTGAATATGCGAAGTAAAGGATCGGATATACGAGCCATTTCGCAGCATCTGTCCATTTAAGGCCGGCCTTCGGCGTGCAGAGGAACCAAAAGATAACGAAGGCTATAGGGATCACATCGTGCACGGCGTGATTCGCTACGGCCCAAAGGCCTGTCAGGCTCTCGCGAAGCAAAAGACTGTAAACTACACCGACGATCGTTATATACACCGCTATCGCAGTCTCGACCGTTGGCCGTGAAAAGAATTTGCCGAAGCGGGACTTCGGGAAGAACGCGATCGCGGTCGTCGCAAAGGCAACAAGGAGATTCGTCAGGATCGTAAAGTAGCTGAAGAATCGAATGATCCTGTCGGTCGGAGCGACACCTTCAACACGCGGCCTTGCAAGCGTAAGGTAGAACTCAAGTCCGATGGCAAGCCAACCGACAATCGCGATCAAACCGGCGAATCCGCGTTTCATATTTTCTTACCCTGCCTTGCGTATGGCTTCGAGAACATCTTCGTCAGCGGGCCTGAAGATCGACAGCACCTGGACCTTCTGATAGGCGACCTTTCCGTCTCGGTTGATCACAATGACGCCACGAGCCGAACGGCCGGGCAGCCAACTCTTCATTCCGTAAGCCTCGGAGACCTTGCGATCAGTATCTGCGAGCAGCCGAAGCGGCAGGTCATGTTCTTCGGCAAAACTCTTGTGCGAGGCAACCGAGTCGGTCGAGATCCCGACAACTTCCGCGCCAGTCAGCTGGTACTCGCCCCAATGATCTCGCACGGAGCAAAGCTGGCGTGTGCAGACCGGCGTATTGTCTCCCGGATAGAAAAGAAGTACGACGACCTGCCCGCGATGATCACTGAGCGTCCAATCGCGGCCATCGCCATCTTTCAGCGTGAAATCCGGTGCAGTATCTCCGATCTTCATAAGTGCGCTCAGATAAAAATGTCGGGCTCAATCTCCCATGAAAATGCCGCTCGAAGATCCTTCAATGCGCGAGGTTTTATATTGCGAAGTTTACGCCATGTGATCTTTTTGCGAATCGGTTCAGGGTTACTTTCGAGATCTCTTCGGGGGCCATCAACAGTTTTTACTCTACCCGTAAGAAAGTTATAACTCAAAGCTGTCGAATCGTACGAATTCCGCATATAGTCTTCCCGATCTGCACCGATAAGGACGAATTCTCCATTCCGGTATTGAAACTTGTACGAAGCATTTGTGGCAGCCCAACTGCCCATACTTTGCCATAACTCAAAATCCAACCTCAACACCCCTCTTCGTATTGACATACCTTGAAACGGCTCTGCATCCGTGGGTGAGTCCGGTGTCGGAACAAAACAATTGTTTTGGACGGCAAGGCGATATCCTCTCTGACCTTTTTCTGCTAAGAGAATGATCAAAATTCGCGGATTCGTATCGAAATCGCTGCCATATTCGAGCTTTGTAATGAATTTGCTAAAAGTCCCTTTTATGTGTAAAGCAACGTCTGGCTTCGCATCTCCGTTTAAGTCACCGCTCACTTTGCTAACTACATCAAAGTGCGGCGGAACAAAGTCCTCGATCTTTGCGCCATTCGATCTAATCTTTGGATAGTCGGAATTACCAGGCATTGGGAAATGGATCTCCTGGCCAATACATGGGGCGACTAGGAACACCACAAATATATACAGTAGTGAAGGTTTGATCCTCATAATCTTATTCTTGAAGTCTCTGATATCACGAAACGAATCACCCCGATCCGTAAAAACCGGTGCTGCCTGTCCAGTCTTGATCATATGTTCTTGCGAAGCAGCTCCCGAACCACAAATGCGCCGATCACCACGAACGGCAGCGTCGAAAGCACCATTCTATACTCAAAAGCAGCGATGCCGATAACAAAAATGAGCAAGAGCAGCAAACTCAGGCAGGTGAGCCCAATGAGCGTGAGGAGCTTGCTCACACGCCTTTGGAAAAGAGTCACAACAAGCAGCACCTGCCCGACGAGCGGCAGTACGGTAAACGGATGCAGAACGGCAGTTGGCTCGGTAAGCAAACGCTTCAAGACCTCTGCTTCGGCCTCGGCAAGGAACGCGGCGTTATCACCGCCCCATTTCAAATAGCCAAGTAGGGAGGTCAGCAAAAGGCCGAGATTCAAGAGTTTTAGTTTCACTTAGCCAAAGACCTCATCAAGATCACGAGCGCCGTGGAGGACACGAGAGATGCTTACTCGATTCGCCCAACCTCGATAGAAGATCAAATAGCTGCCTATAGGAAAACTTCGCAGGCCATGTTCAAGCTCTGAGCGCTCGCGGCCTGCGCCCGGATTCTCGGCTAACATTTTGAAGATATCGACAAACCGGCCATACAATTCGACCGAGGCTTCAAAGTTATCTATCGAAATGAAAGCAAGGATATCGTCAATGTCGTCCTCCGCCTCGCAGGTAACGATGAAATCAGCCATGTTTTGGCCTTCTTGCTAGCAAGCGTTCCTTTATGTCGGCCATTGCTTGCGCACCATCTTTGTAGCGTCCCGCTTCCAGATCAGCCGTGCCCTTCTTTATCTCAGCTCGCAGGGCGTTCAGCTTCGCTTCGCGGATCTCGTCCCGTTGCTGCAAAAGCCTCAGGCCTTCGCGAACGACCTCGCTCGCGGAATTATACATCCCGTCCTTAACCTTCTGCTCGATCAAAGTTTCTAGCTCGCGCGTAAGAGAAACATTCATAGAAAGAGGATAACAAAGACTGCTATTAATAACAATCTTTGTTATTTCTATCGCTCTCTCCGTTGGCGGCCTTTTTCAAAGTCCCTTACATCCTTGAACGGGTTGTCTTTATCCTCAAAATCCGGGCGGTAGTAATGCGAAGCCGATTCGTATTCCTGCATAAAGCCTTCCTCCATTCCGAGATCGTCGAGCAGGGAAACGGCCTCGAACCATTCGCCTTCGGAAATGCGGCGAGAGAGCAGGATGTAGCGTTCATCCGTTGCCGCCTTGTTGGTCGCGTAATATTGGGCCATCAGCGAGATCGCGGTCTTAGCCGACAGTTCGTCACGTATCCATCGAAGGTTCGCTTCGAGGTCGGCGATATCGTTCGGCAGAACGAGAAGGCGGATCAGCAGACCGCGTTGCAGCAGGCCCGCGTCATCGAAGACAAGTTCGCTGCCCATCTGGCGGTGCATTTCCTTGATCGCAAGGCGGGCAAAATGGGCATAATCGCGCACTTTTGAATACGTGAATCCGGCGGCCGAATCTGCGTATTTCAGGTCAGGGAGATAGATATCGACAAGGCCTTCGAGGAGCGTGAGAACCTCGACAGAATCATATGCGTTCGTGTTGTAAACAACGGGAAGATCAAGGCCTTGCTCGGTCGCAAGCAGTATGGCGCGTGCCATCTGCGGAGCGAAATGCGTAGGCGAGACAAAGCCGATATTGTGGCAGCCGCGTTGCTCGAGTTCGAGCATCATCTCGGCCAGACGCTCGACGGTGATCTCGTTCTTCCGCTGAGTTTTCCACGTCTGCGAGATCTGATAGTTCTGGCAATAAACGCAGCGAAGGTTGCAGTTGCCGAAAAAGATATTTCCCGCCCCACGCGTGCCGCTTAGGCAGGGCTCTTCGCCGAAATGAGCAGTGTAGCTCGAGACGATCGGCAAACGTCCCGAATAACATGCGGCGATCTCATCCTTCAATCGGTTATTGCCGCAATCTTTAGGGCAGACCGTGCAGGATCCAAGCAAGCGCTCAAGCGCGTGGACCTGGTTCTCGAGTCTGTTCTTGTTCGAGAGTTTCCGCGACCTTACGCCTGAGTCTGCGTTTTCCATGAGCGTTGTAAATATACTTGTTGATGATCTCTTTCGGCGCGACGTAGTTGGCAAGCGTCCACGTAAAATCCATCTCGGCATTTACGGTCGCCGTCGCCATTCTTGTTTCCAAGAGCATCAGGATGCTACCCCAAAACAGGAATAAAATCCCGACGATCCCGACCGGGATCGGCACCCAGCGATATGTATTAAAGAAGGCGGCAGCGGCGATCGTAACGCTTGTCAGCACGAAGAAGCCAAGCCCGTAATAGAAAGTCACCATCGCCCGCTGAAGAAGGCGGGCGCGGCTCGTTACTTTATCGAGGAGGCCAACGACGGTGTCGATGCGGAGTTCATAAAGAGCGATAGCGGATTTGTCGTCGCTCGTAATAAGGTCGCTCAAGCGTTTCTCGAGTTCGCGAACGCGATCGACCACGCGGCCGAGCCTCGTCGAGGTCGAGAGCACCAGCGAACCGGTTGCCGAGATCAGCAACGTCGGCGTGACCATCGCCGTAAGAAACTCGATGGTCGAATTAAGAGCGTCCGGGTTTACGGAAACAAGATCTCCGCCAGCCATAAAAGTCGAATCTAAATGTTAGTAATGTCGCAGCACAAGCGCAAATCTCGCGCGATCCGATGTCAGGCTAGGCCGCTGAGTGCCGTGCGTTATGAGTTCGAAGACGGAGCGAGAGAGCGACCATCGTTACTCCGAACAGAACGGCATAAATACCAATGATGAATCCGACGGCGAAGGCTCCGCCAATCGGGTCTGCTGCGACCAGTACGCCGAAAAGGATCGAAAATATGCCGCCAAGGATCATCCAGAATTCGCCAACGATGAGCTTCCGCAACTGGATCGCGGTTACGATTTTGAAAACGCCGCTGACGAATGCCCAGATCGCGATGACGAGGATCATTGCCTGTGCCATCGACGCAGGTTGTATCAGCGTGATGAGGCCGACAACGATGCCGAGTAGGCCTTCAAGAATGATCCACCACCAATTCTCGGTCCTCGCATTTGAACTAAAGGCCGAGATGATGGCAAAGATGCCGTCAACCAACGCGAAAGCTCCGAAGATCAGCACAAGTGACAGAAATGCAGAAGCCGGAAAAGATATCGCCGCTATGCCAAAGACAAGTGCAAAGATACCGCGGAGCAGAAAAACCCACCAATTTCTCGCTAAGAACATCATAAGACGCCTCCCGATCTGTATTTTCTCCTTTCATGGACAAGTATAGCTGAATATTCTGTATGACAGTTAGGTTCTTTTTGTGTTGTCGATGCGGATGTATTCCCGTGAGATGCGGCAGGTAAGCATATACCAGACCATCTTGTAATCCGAAATGAATGACCAGCCCGGATATTTGAACGTTGCGGGGCGGTTCTTTTCAACCAGGAAATGCGCTGTCCAAGCAAAAGCGTATCCGCAGACAAAACAGAGAGGGAAGAAGTACCACAGACCGCTCCAGACGAGCCAAATGAGAAGGACTATGCCGAGCGATGTCCCGATGAAGTGCAGGACGCGAGTCAGTGGATGCCGATGTTCTGTTAAATAAAAATCCCAGAATTCCGCGTATGTCTTGATCATCGGCCTAGTCCGCGAACAGCCGAGCTATCGGCTTGCCTACCTCCGGATTCTGCTTACTATAATCCAAATTCAAAAAGCGGCAAAGCGTTGCCGGCACCTGGTTAAGATAGATGGTCCCGGCGTCTTTCCATTCGCCGCGAAGCTTCACATCGGGCGAGAAGAAGGCCATCCATATGTTCTGAGCTTCCGCGACATCTGCCCCGTGGTCGTGCCAATCGTTGACGGTCTTACCGCGGCCGTGGTCGGTGGTAACGATGACCGATGTCCTTCCCTTGTATGCCGGATCGGTCTGCACGAAGTCCCATATTTCCTTGAGGAAGCCGTCGGTCATATTCAATGCTTGCAGGACCCGTTCGTAATTCTTCTCGTGTGCCCAATCATCTGTTTCGTCAAACCCGATATGGATGACGCGTGGATGGAATTTCCGCAGATGAGCCAACGCAAATCGAAAGGTGTAATAATCGAATCTGGCGCCGTTCCATGCAGGAAGTGTCTCCGATTGAGCACGGCTCAAGGCAGCGATCTCTCTGTCAGGGCTCTCGTACGGCATAAAGCCTGCGTTGATCACAAAAGATCCGGGTTCGCTGGTCGAGATCCGTTCGAATGCGTCCCAGGACGAAATATCTGCGGCCTGATCCTTCGAGAGCTTCAACTTCTTATGAAGAAAATCGAGTACAGAAGGATACGGATTTTGCGGGTGGCTATTGCTTTTGATGACGTCATCGTGAGCTTGGCCCGTAAGCATTTCCGAATATCCGGGATACGAGAAGAAGAGCTGATTCGTCGTCTGCACTGAGCTTCCAAGGCTCCGGTCGCCGGCGATCGAGCCTTCCGAGACGAGCAAGGTCTTCCAAAAGAACGGCATCAGCTTCTCACGCCGTTCCTTTGCCGTGTCGGCCCAAAGACGCATGTACGTCCCGGTCTTTTGAAAATTTTTGTTCGTCGACGCAAAGATCTCCCGATCGAGTCCGCCGAAGATCTCCTGTGTACGTGCTCCGTCCAAGGTGATAAGGATCACGTTCCGGGTCCGCTGCTGTGCGTAGAGCGAACCGGCAGCTGCGCATATGGCGAGAAAGATGGCGACGATGGATCTTTGCATACAAGCCTCCCGGAAAGCGTCTAATGGCCGTAGAATCTCAGCCTAAGGTTCGACTGTCTTGGTCTCGGAGACTAGATTATCACGGAGTTGATCGACAGGCATCTCTTGGTTCGCGGCCTGCATCAATTGACCAATAGTTGTTCCCTCGGAGGCACTGTATGAGAAAACATGTCCTTTTTGCGGCCGCTATCCTCGCCGCATTCGCTTTCGCAGCCAACGCACAACAGGCGGGCGGGCTTTATAACCCGTCGATCGATATGGACGGCTTCCTAAAGGTCTCACGCGACGCCGCCAAGCATCGTTCGACGCGGCGCCTGACCGAAGCGCAGTTCATTGCCGCGAGCAAAGAACCGGGCGTTGTGGTCCTTGATGCCCGGAGCAGCGAAAAATTCGACGAACTGCACATTGCCGGTGCGATCAACCTGAGCTTCCCGGACATCACGGTCGAAAGCCTCGCAAAAAATCTGCCTGACAAAAACACAAAGATCCTGATCTACTGCAACAATAATTTCGAGAACGAGCCGAGTGCGTTTCCGACAAAGATCGCACCCGCGTCGCTGAATCTTTCGACGTACATCTCGCTATACACCTATGGTTATCGAAACGTTTACGAACTCGGCCCGCTGCTTGACGCGAAGACGACGAAGCTGAAACTCGTTTCTTCAAAAGACGAAGTGAAGCGTACAGCAGTTCGGTAACCGCAACTTGTCGAAGTTCAGCCGGCCCGGATGACCTCGGCGACGCCGATGCCGACGAGCGCAGAGACGACTTTTAGGAAAGCTCCCAAAACGGAGCCTGCAACGGTGGAAAGGAATCCCGCGAGCACCGGACTGCGCCCGCGCTTCAAGAGATAACCTGTGATCAAGAAGCCGCCGATAGCCATCGAAACGGTAACAGCCAACCCCAGGATCACAAACGCCCCAAGCCCGTAGCTTGCGATCCGTTCGCTGTAGCCGTTCATCGCAACAAGCAGAAACAAGAAGACCGCAACGCCCATGATCGCGTTGATCGCCGCGATGAGAAGTGCCGCAATGATCTTCGATGTCATTCTACCTGCCGCGTTTCTTGGGGCTATTTCCAAAGCAGTTTCAGGCCGTACTTTTTGAACCGTCGGAATTCCGTATCACCGCTGACGAGGGGCAGCTTTCTTGATATCGCCTGCCAAATGAGCATCCGGTCAAAAGGGTCGTTGTGGGTTGGTTCTTTTAGTCTTGCGTAAGTGACCGCTTCGTTTGGGGTCAATGACAATGTCGCGATGCCCATCTCGCTTGCCAGCGGGATCAGGTCATCGGTTGAGATTCCGCCAAGATCCATTTTCCCGACACGGGTTTTTATGGCGATTTCCCACAGGCTGACGGCACTGATAAATATCTCGTTATCAGGGTTTTCCGTTTCCGCGAGCACCTTTGCCGGAATCCTCTCCGAATTCGCAGGCTTCCAGAGAAAAACGTGGGTATCAAGCAAATATCTCATTTGAGATTGATGAATTCCTCTTCGGTCATCTTGAAATCGTCGGCGAACACTATGTTTACCTTTCCATCAAGAATCCCAAATTTACGCTTCTTCTGTTTCTCTTTCTTCTTCGGCGGATTAATCTCAGCAATCAGCTTTTTACTCTTACCATAGGTAATCCCAAAGCTCTCGCCCTGCTGAACCTTTTCCAAAACCTGCGAAAACTGCGCTTTTAACTCACCAACCGCCAAACTTTTCATAATAAAAGTAGGGTCTATGGTAGTTAAGCTGAAAAACGTATAGGCTAAACTACTGAAATGAAACAACTAAACCGCTATTATCGGCG
>CALMYB010000003.1 GCA_937873515.1 uncultured Acidobacteriota bacterium | reverse complement strand
CCGTTTTGTTCCGCTTGTTCTGTTCCGCGCGGAACGGAACAAACATCGAGGTTTTGTCGGCGGCCGAGCCGCCTCCGCGGGAACTAAAAAAGGAGAATTGAGAGTGGAAAATATGGGTTGAAGTTTTTTTCGCGAAATTCTGGGACAAATCGCGTAAGTGACTGATAGCACGTCGCTTATTTGTCCCACGAGGCTGTCCCAGAGGTGTTCCACGGCGGTTTGTCTGGGACAAACGGACTCGCCTCTGCGGTTTGACGGAGAGAAAAAACGCAAAGGCCGCGAAGCCCCCCACAAAGATCGCAAAGGTTCACGAAAATAGACGATTTTGCAGGCAGTTTGCTACAATATGGCGTTAATCAAAAACCGAATACTAAATCTCAACAAATTTTGAATGACTGATACTCACGATCGAGAGATCATAGGCGGCCATTTGCTTGTCATCGGCGGAGCCGAGGACAAATACAACGAGCGCCGCATTTTGAAGAAGTTTTTGGAGCTTGCCGGCGGTGAAAAGGCCGAAGTCCTGATCGTTCCGGTAGCCTCGGATTTTCCGGAGTTTGCGGCAGATGTTTACACGCAGGCGTTCCGGAATCTGGGCGTTGCGAAACCGCGAGTGCTGCGCGCGACCTCACGGCAGGATATCGTCGATGCGGATGTTGATTCGCTGCTTGATGGCGTCACGGGCATCTTTATGACCGGCGGCGACCAGATGCGGCTTGTTTCGCTGCTTGGCGGGACAAAACTTGCGGATCGGATACGCAGCATCGTCCGCTCATCGAATATCGTTCTTGCGGGCACGAGCGCCGGCGCCGCAGCGATGAGCACCACGATGGTCGTCCGCGGAGAACCGAGTTCGCATCCGTACAAGGCATCGGTCAGGCTCTCGCCGGGCCTAGGTTTTCTGAAGAACATCATTATCGACCAGCACTTCACCGAACGCGGCCGGATCAGCCGACTCGTGACGGCCGTTTCTTACAACCCGTACAATCTCGGTATCGGGATCGATGAGAATACAGCCATCATTCTCGATGGTAAAGGATTACTTGAGGTCTTTGGGCAAGGCTCTATAACCATCGTCGATGGTTCAGGTATCACATTTAATGAGATCGCGGAAGTTGGTGATAATGAAAGCTTTAGCGTTTGCGGCGTTCAGTTCCATATCCTTAGGGATGGCCTGAGCTATAACTATCTTGACCGCCTGTCGATACAGCCCGCAGGCGAGTTCTTACTTCCGGACCTTGGCTGATCTTCGGTTTTCGAACTGCGATCGCTCCGTGACGACTGACCAGTTTGACCGCCGAGACGCAGAGACGCAGAGGTAGGAACCAAAGATGTTCGAGGAACTCCTGAAACCTGATGAAATTGACCGGCTAACAGAAACGGTTATTGGTGCTGCGATCGAGGTACATCGAGAGATCGGCCCCGGACTTCTTGAATCAGCCTATGAGGAATGCCTGGCCTTTGAGCTTTCACTTCGCGGCCTTAGATTTGAGCGTCAAAAGCCGTTGCCGGTACGGTATAAGGGCGTGAATCTTGACTGTGGGTACAAGCTCGACCTATTAGTTGAAAACGAACTGATCCTGGAGATAAAGGCAGTTAGCTCCTTGTTGCCTATTCACGAGGCACAGGTGTTGTCTTACTTAAGAATGATGGACCTAAGGGTCGGGCTGTTGCTGAACTTTCACGCAACGGTCCTGAAGAATGGTTTGAAACGAATTGTCAATAAATTTTGAACCTCTGCGTCTCCGCGTCTTTGCGGTGTAGATCCTCTTACGCGGCAGGTCGGCTTTTAAGGGGCGAATACTCTTTATGGAAATCCTTGAGATCCGCACACTTCGCGGCCCAAATTATTGGAGCGGTTATTGGAAGAAGCTCATCATTATGCGCCTCGATATAGGCGAGTATGAGAAAAAGCCGACGAACAAGATCAAGGGATTTTATGACCGACTGATCGAGGTTATGCCGTCGATCGAGAGCCACGGATGCAGTTACGGTGAACCCGGCGGCTTTTTGAAACGCGTGAAAGAAGGTACGTGGGCAGGTCACGCGATCGAACATCTGGCGCTCGAGCTCCAGACGCTTGCCGGGATGGATACGGGATACGGCCGGACTCGCGAAACGAGCGAAAAGGGCATCTATAACGTCGTTTTTAGCTACCTCGAAGAAGAGGTCGGCAGGTATGCGGGCCGTGCGGCAGTCCGTTTGTGGCTTGCACTTGCCACTAAGAAGGACCTCGAAGCGATCAAGCAGGAAGTCAGCGAGGACGTCCAGAAGATGCGTGAGATCCGCGAGGACGTTCGCTTTGGGCCTTCGACTGGCTCACTTGTGGAAGAAGCCGTTAATCGGGATATACCCTACATTCGCCTGAACGACCAGTCGCTCGTCCAACTAGGCTACGGGATCAATCAGAAACGCATTCAGGCGACGACGACCGTGAACACGAATATGATCTCGGTCGATATCGCCGGCGACAAGGCGGCGACCAAGAAGCTGCTTGGGGATATGGGCGTGCCCGTACCGAAAGGGTATCGGATCCGACATATCGAAGACCTCGAAGATACCTTAGAGCGAGTCGGCTATCCTGCTGTAATTAAACCACTTGATGGTAACCATGGTAAGGGTGCGACCATTGGTATTCACAACCTGGAAGATGCCGCGATCGCCTTTGAGAAGGCAAAGGAATATTCGCGTTGGGTCATCGTCGAGCAGCAGCTGATCGGGTCTGATTTCCGGGCATTGGTCGTCAATAACCGGCTTATCGCGGTCGCAAAGCGAATTCCGGCGCACGTGGTCGGTGACGGCAAGAGCACGATCGAGGAGCTTGTCGAGGAGACCAATCGCGATCCGAGACGCGGCTTCGGGCATGAGAATGTTCTGACGCTCATCGACATCGACCAGCAATCGCTCCGCTGCATAAAGAATGCGGGTTATTCTGTCGATTCCGTCCTCAAGAAGGGCGAGGTTCTTTTTCTTAAGACGACGGCGAATATCTCGACCGGCGGCACCGCGATCGATGTTACCGACGAAGTGCATCCGGAAAATGTGTTTCTTTTCGAGCGGATCGCCAGGATCATCGGCCTCGATGTCGCAGGCATCGACATCATTGCCGACAACGTCGCACAACCGCTGAGAGAGATCAGAGGCGGCATCATCGAAGTGAATGCGGCTCCGGGGTTCCGAATGCACCTTGCGCCGAGCGAGGGCATCGGGCGAAATGTGGCCGAGCACGTCATCGATATGCTCTTCCCGACGGGTACTCCGGCCCGGATCCCGATCATCGGTATCACCGGCACGAACGGCAAGACGACCACGACACGCCTCATCGCCCACATTCTGAAGAACAGCGGCCGGAACGTTGGCTTTACGACGACCGACGGTACGTATATCGGCAACCAGCAGATCGTGACGGGCGACAATACGGGCCCGGTCTCCGCCCAGCTCGTGCTTAAGGATCCGACCGTCGAAGTCGCCGTGCTTGAAACGGCCCGCGGCGGCATCATTCGTGCGGGATTGGGCTTTGACCACTGCGACATCGGTGTCGTCACGAATATCGCGGCCGATCACCTCGGGATGAAGGATGTAAACACGCTTGAAGACCTTGCAAGGGTGAAGTCGGTCATTCCGCGGGCCGTCTCAAAGAAAGGCTTTGCGGTGCTGAATGCGGAGGATCCGCTCGTCTACGATATGCGGAATCTGGTCGAAGGCACGGTGGTCTGTTTCTCTATGAATGAGAATCACCCGAACATCAAGAGACGGGCCGAACGCGGCCGAACATCCTGCGTTTACGAGAATGGCTACATCACGATCTTGAAGGGCAAATGGAAGGTCCGCGTCGAGAAGGCCGTGAACATTCCGCTCACATACGGCGGCCGTGCCGAGTTTATGATCCAGAACGTGCTTGCGGCAACGCTCGCATGTTTTGTCCACGGCGTTTCGCTTGAAGACCTGCGCGTAGGATTGACGACGTTCAATGCGGGCACCGCTCAAACGCCGGGACGCTTGAACTTCATCGAGATCGGCGACGTCACTGTGCTGATGGACTATGCGCATAACCCGGCAGGATTGACCGGTCTTGCGAACTTCATCAAGAAACTGCCGAACAAATATCGCACTTGCGTCGTCAACGGCACAGGCGACCGACGCGACAAGGACATCATCGCCTTGGGCAAGATCGTAGGCGATACCTTTGACCGCGTTGTTCTGCGACGCGGACATTATCTTCGCGGGCGAGATGAAAATGCTACCTACGAACTTCTGAAGAAGGGAATCGCAAAAAGCGGCAAAGAACCCGCGATACGAATTATTCCGGAGAGCGCCGACGCGATACAGCACGCGGTCAAATATGCTCGAAAGGGAGAGTTGGTCGTAACGCTTGCCGACCGCGTACCGGACGACATCAAGATCGTGCAGGAACTCCGCGATAAATTCCTCGCGGAATCGCAAGGCGGCAAGTAAGTTCGGGTCAGTCGCGGTAGATGCCGAGGTTAAGACCGCTTTCGTCGATCTTGCCGCGATACATTCCCTCGCAATTAAAGGGCATCGCAACGTGACCGCTGCGATCGACACTGATCAGACCGCCTTCACCGCGAATGGCCGTTAGGTGCCCGATGGCGGCATCCGCAGCCTCAGCAAGCGAGATCCCTTTGTAAGCCATCCGAGCGGCAACGTCATACGCTGTCGCGGAGAGCATAAAGAATTCGCCGTGGCCGGTACACGACACCGCGCAGACGTCGTTTGCGAATGTGCCCGCACCGATCAACGGCGTGTCGCCAATGCGGCCGAATTTCTTGTTCGTCATCCCGCCCGTAGATGTCGCCGCCGCAAGCCGGCCGTTCGAATCGCAAGCGACCGCGCCGACGGTGCCGATAGGCTTAGGTGCAGAATGATCGAGCTGGATGCGGCCCGCCGCCAGAGCTTCCTGCAGTTGCAGCCAACGGTGTTCGGTGAAGAAATACTCGTCCGGTTCGAGCGAAAAGCCTTGCTCTGCGGCGAACTGCATCGCGCCGTCGCCGGCAAGGAGAATGTGCTCCGTTCGATCCATTACCGCACGAGCAAGTTTGATAGGGTTCTTGATATTCCGCACTTCGGCGACCGAGCCCGCACGCAAGCGACTGCCGTCCATAATGGACGCGTCCATCTGCTGCTTGCCGTCGTGCGTGAAGACGGCACCGCGGCCGGCGTTGAACAGCGGGAAGTCTTCAAGGGCGATGACCGCGGCCTGAACAGCGTCAAGTGCAGAGCCGTGCGCGTTGAGGATACTCCAGCCGGACTTCAATGCGGTCTCGAGGCCGCTGCGGTATTCGGCCTCAAGGGCAGGCGTCATCAGGCTTCTGACGACGGTTCCTGCACCGCCATGAATAGCAAGAACGGGTTTTGCCATACATCTATTGATGTTATCGCAAAACCCGCCTTGTTTCAGAATGTGACGCGGCTACTTGATCGAGCTGCTTGAATTGACCGACCGAACGACCCACTGTGCGATACGTGTATCAGGCAGGAGAGCCTGCGAGGTGATCGTGTAGTCGAGGCCGTTGAGACGCTGGTTGACGCCGTCTTCGATGCCGCCGAATGAGAGCAGCAGCGGCACGATCAGAACGCGTACTTTCTGGGCGTTCGCCTTCTCGACGAGCGAGCGGAACTCAGCGGTCGCCTCTCCGCGGATCGGCTCGGGAGCATCGTCGCGGACGGTTAGATACTCGATACCGCGGTAAGAACTCTTTGCCTTCATCCCGTCAGCAAGCGTCGCCATATCCTTTAGCCAAAGGCGATTTGTCTCGGCAGAGACCGGGCCATGAGCGACGACGATCACTATCTCGTTGGGTGCATCCTTGCTGATCGAAGAAGCTCGCGAGAGCAGAATATCCGCGACGGTCGGGTCGGCATCGAGGGCCTTCCGCATTGTGATCGGCACCTTGTGTTTTACCGGAGTTGTCGGATCGAACGGCTCGGACGACATCGAGGTTTGGGCCGAATGGTCGGTGCCGCCATGGCCGCCGCCGTGATCCATCTTTGCAAAGACCGCGAGATCTGCCGGAGCATCGTTACGCAAACCGAGCAGATATTCGGTCGACGTTATCACCGAACTGTTCGACGAGATGAAAAGCGGAACCGCGACGATCGACGTGACGCCTTGAGCCTCGAGCTTATCGATGGCGTTCTGGATATTGCGTTTGGTCGCCATGCCAAAAGCTATCTCGACAGGGAATTGCTTGCGAACCTCGGCGGCAACGCCGTTGACTTCGTCGTTCCAGGCCGCTTTACCGCCGTGTGCGAGAAGAAGAACGCCGGTCTTGTTCCTTGCCGTCGGCATCGTGTGGGCCGAATGATCGTGCTGGGCAAAGATCGGCATCGTTGCGATCGCAAAAAGACCCGATAGTGCGGCTGCTTTTAGCGAGCGGGTGAAAAGTCGTGTTCTCATATTGGTGAACTTCATAAAACGGGATTGTATAGAAAGTGAAAGTCACTTTCAAGAAGCGAAAGAGAGATCTTGAAATTCCTTCGCGATCCCTCGTTTGTTACTCGCAGAGCCCTAGAACTTCTTGTTGTGAAGACGCAGGGCATTCGTGATGACCGATACCGAGCTGAAGGTCATCGCCGCACTCGCGATCATTGGCGATAGAAGCAGCCCGAAGACCGGGAATAGAACGCCGGCAGCGATCGGGATTCCGAGCACGTTGTAGGCGAACGCGAAAAAGAGGTTCTCGCGTATATTCTTCATCGTTGCACGGCTCAGATTCATTGCCTTCAAGATGCCGCCGAGGTCGGAATGGAGGAGCGTGATGTCGGCGGATTCAATGGCGACGCTCGTGCCTTCGGCAAACGCGATGCCTACATCAGCGGTAACAAGTGCGGGCGCATCGTTTACGCCATCGCCCGCCATCGCGACGATCTTGCCCGTCGCCTTGAGTTCCGCGATCTTCTCGGCTTTTTTGTCGGGAGTCGCTTCAGCGATGTAGGAATCGATGCCGAGCTCTTTCGCAACGGCGGCTGCGGTAACGACGTTGTCGCCCGTCATCATCAATATCTGTTTTCCCTGGCGATGCAATTCGTCGATAACGGCCTTTGCAGAAGGCTTGATCGCATCGGCCAGCCCGATGTAGCCTTCGGCCGCACCGTCAACACTCACCGCGACTACGGTCTGAGCCCTGCGGCGAAGTTCTTCGACGGTTTCGTTAGCATCAGCGGCCGTGATGGCCACGTCTCTGCCGTTCACCAATGCGGTCACGCCGATGCCCGTCTGCGACGTGAAATCTTCAGCGGTCGGTATCGCGATCGAACGCGTGTTGGCTTCGGCAACGATCGCCTTGGCGAGCGGATGTTCGCTGTGCTTTTCGACCGATGCGGCGAGGGCAAGCAGCTCATTTTCAGCAAGAGAACCTATGGGAACGACCGTTTTAACGGCCGGCCGGCCTTCGGTGAGCGTGCCCGTTTTGTCGACGGCGATAACGTCCACTTTTGCCAGATCTTCGAAGGCCGCAGCCTTTTTAATCAGTACGCCGTTGCGTGCGCCTTGACCGGTCGCGACCATAACCGACATCGGCGTTGCAAGCCCGAGTGCACAAGGGCACGCGATTATTAGCACCGAAACTGCGGCGACGATCGCGAAGGCCAGGCTTCCCAAGAAAAGCCATACAGCGAACGAGATGATCGCAGCGACGACGACCGCCGGAACGAAATAGGCCGCAACGACATCAGCGAACCGCTGTATCGGAGCGCGTGACCGTTGTGCCTCGCTTACCATCTTGACGATCTGTGCGAGTACCGTGTCGCGGCCGACGTGTTCGGCGCGCATTTCAAAGACTCTCGGCCCATTCAACGTACCGCCGATCACTGTGTCTCCCACCGTTTTTTCGACAGGCAAAGACTCACCCGTGACCATCGATTCGTTGACCGACGAGTCGCCTTTCTCGATCTTACCGTCAACGGGGATCTTTTCGTTCGCGTTTACAAGAAGCAGGTCGCCGATATGTACCTCAGACAGCGGAACAATCTTTGTTTCGCCATTCTTGTCTATGCGGATCGCCGTCTCAGGTGCGAGCCGAAGCAGTTCCTTGATCGCTGACGAGGTCCGAGAGCGAGCCTTGAGTTCGAGAACTTGGCCGAGCAAAACGAGTGTGGTGATCACCGCCGCGGATTCGAAGTATCCGGGAACGAGTCCGGTGTGCATGTCACGCATCGCGTCCGGAAAGATTCCCGGCGCAAATAGAGCCGCGAGGCTCAGCAAATAGGCCGCCCCGGTTCCGATCGCTATCAGCGTGAACATATTCGGGCTGACATTCTTGATCGACTGAATGGCACGCTCAAAGAAAGGAAAACCGCCCCACAGAACGACTGGTGTTGCGAGAACGAACTGTATCCAGATCGAGAGCTTTGGCGAGACGACCGCGGAGAAGCCGGGAAGCATCTCGGCCATCGCGAGCAAAAATACCGGCAGTGTCAATACGGCAGATATCCAAAACCGCCGACGCATATCAATAAGTTCCGGGTCTTCCGTGTCGTCGAGCGAGACCTCCACGGGTTCGAGTGCCATTCCGCATTTCGGACATGTTCCCGGGCCGATCTGCACGATCTCCGGATGCATCGGACAGGTGTATTCAACGTCGAGCGGCAGGTCTTCTTGTTTGTGCGGAGTCAGATACTTGGCGGGGTCGGCCTTGAATTTCGCACCGCACCCATTCGAGCAAAAGTAGTAGGCGATGCCGTTGTGCGTATGTGTGCCGGCAGCAGTCTCTTCCTCGACCGTCATGCCGCAAACGGGATCGATGTGATGGGCTTCAGCCGATGCCGCGTTTTCTTCATCTGTCGAACCGCCGCAGCAAGAACCGGCGTCCGCCATGCTCATCACCCGGAGCATGCTTTTATCTTCGGTTCCGCAGCATGAAGTCGCCGTACGGCCTAGATATTTCTGCGGGTCGGCCGCAAAACGGTCGCGGCAGACGACGTTGCAGAAGTAATATTTCGTTCCATCGTGCTCATACACGGCGGCCGCGAGGTTCTCGGTGACTGCCATTCCGCACACGGGATCGGTGTGTATCTCGACGATCTCGGGCTTTTTTCGACCGAGCTGGACAGGTTGAGACGCTTGTTCTTTCATTGTTTTGTTCTCCCTACGGAACATCCTACAACCTGTGAGTTAGTGTCAGGTCAAGTACTGTTTCGAACTTTCTGCGAAAGCGTCTATCAGACGGCAGACAGTGTGGCCGTCGGGTTCGGCATTCTCGATGCCTTTCCACATCTCCGCGGCTGTTTCGAGCCGTTTCTGCAGGCGGCGAAGTTCGGCGATCTTCTGCCGATTTTCTTCGATCCGCTTTTCGACGATGTCGCGGACCATCGGGCAAGGCGAATCGCCGGAGGTCGAATGTCCAAGGATCTCCTCTATCTCGGCGAGCGTGAATCCAAGCTCTTTTGCGGACGCGATAAATCGAAGCCTATCTCGATCGTCCGCCGAATACATCTTGTAGCCGTTCAGGCTGTTCTTTGTCGGGGTAAGCAGGCCGATCCGCGTGTAATAGCGTACGGTGAATATCGGAACATTAGCCTTTTTTGCAAGACTTGACGCTGTGAACATAGCTTTTAGCTTACCTTAACCTCGGAAAGAAAAGTGTGGAAATCGGAGCGAAATAGGCATATATTCTTAATGATAGGCCGGAATTCCGGCCTATTCGAACCTTAACCGAAAAGGCACGACGTTCTTTTTTTTGAACGTCACGCAAAGCCAACGGGCGATCAGAAAGTTCGATCGCAAGCCGAGGCTGCCGAAGTGAGGATCAATGAAGATCGCTTTAGCTCTAATTATCTCAGCATTTGCCTTCGTCGCATCTTCTGCCCAATCGCTAAGTCAAACAAGCATTGTTGTCGGTGCAAACGACCTTGCACGGCCGCGTCGTGTTGCCGAACCGGCGAAGCCGTCGACCCCGACGCCCGAAAGGGTCGCCGAGCTCGAGCGCGAAATATTTGATCTGCTTAACGCAAAGCGAAAAGAACGCGGTCTTTCGCCGCTCGTTTGGAGCGATTCTGTGGCGGCCGTTGCCAAAGAACATTCCGTCGATATGGCGGTAATGGGCTACTTCAGCCATAAGGATATGAGCGGCCGATACGTGAGCGATCGTGCCGATTCGATGGGATTGAAGAAGTGGCGTGCGATCGGTGAGAACATTGCATTCAATCGCGGATTCTCGGATCCGCTCACGAGGACGGTCGAACTTTGGATGAATTCAACTTCGCACCGCCAGAATCTTCTCGACGACCACTGGAAAGAATCCGCTGTCGGCATCGCAGTAGCAGATGACGGCTCGTATTTCTTCACGCAGATCTTTTTGGATAAGAAATAGTCGGATCGGCCATTTTTTTTTGGACGCCCGAAAGTTGCTGTAATAAGCAAAATTCGGGCGTTTTGATATTCTAGAGCAGATGCAATTCTCTCTGCCGTCGTATGCAAAGATCAACTGGATACTGCGCGTTCTCGGCAGACGAAGCGATGGCTTTCACGAACTTTGCACGATCTTCCAGACGATCTCGCTTTGCGACCGCCTGACGTTCGAGGAGGCGGAGACGATTAGCCTGACGTGTTCCGACCCGCGGATCCCTACCGGTGGTGCGAACCTTATCGTAAGGGCGGCCGAGATGCTTCGAACCGAGTTCGGCATAGTGAAGGGAGCGAGGATTCACCTCGAAAAGAACGTTCCGTCGCCGGGCGGGCTTGGCGGCGGTTCGTCGAATGCGGCAGTGGCGCTGATAGGGCTGTCAAGGCTTTGGAATGTCAATGCAAGCGAGTTTCTGCCGAAGTTAGCGACCAGGATAGGGGCCGACGTTCCGTTTTTCCTATTCGGAGGTGCCGCGTTGGGGACCGGCCGCGGCGACTTGATCGAGCCGCTAGACGATATTTCTGTCGGTCCGATGCTTGTCGTGACCCCCAATATTGCCGTTCCGACAGGCGTGATCTTTGGCCGATATCGAGCTGAGACCTTGACAGATACGGCTCAAGAGCATAATCTTTCTGTTTGCCGAGCGGAAGCCGAAAGGTTTCGTCCTGCGGCGGCAG
Organism: uncultured Acidobacteriota bacterium; assembly: GCA_937873515.1. Lineage (GTDB taxonomy): Bacteria > Acidobacteriota > Blastocatellia > Pyrinomonadales > Pyrinomonadaceae > OLB17. The sequence continues at coordinate 203,194 of CALMYB010000003.1, read as the reverse complement.
AACTTGCAAATGACCTCGAAAGCACGGTTTTCGAAGCTTTTCCTGAGGTCGCCCGCGTAAAGAAGGCTTTAATAGAGCTTGGTGCGGTTAACGCGGTCCTTTGCGGCAGCGGAGCAAGTGTTTTAGGTGTTTTTGACAAACAAGAGACACGGCAGACTGCTGAAAATGCCCTCGATCATGAATCGACCTGGCGAAAGTTTGCTGTATCAGCCGTTTCGCGTGAATGTTACCGCGAAGATCTCGGCCTTTAAGGTTTGAGGGCATAGGCTGTTTCCGTTGGTTTCTTCACTTTTTTGAATTGGGGCGTAGCCAAGTGGTAAGGCACCGGTCTTTGGATCCGGCACTCGTAGGTTCGAATCCTCCCGCCCCAGCCAGATGTGAATATTAAGAACGGACAGTCTCTCGTCGATTTGAGCGACCGTCCGTTTTTATTTTGAGTTCGGGCTTTTTGAATCGCCCGATCAGCTATGAGCGTAACCGGAAGGATAAAGATATTCTCGGGCAATGCACACCCTGCCCTCGCCGAAGAGATCTGCGGCTATCTAGGCTGTGATCTCGGCAAGGCGGTGACGGCGCAGTTTTCGGACGGCGAGTTCAACTTCCAGATCGAAGAGAACGTCCGCGGCCACGACGTCTTTATCGTCCAGCCGACTTGTCCGCCGAGCGATAAGCATCTGATGGAACTGCTCGTAATGATGGATGCCTTTGTGCGTGCGTCTGCTGAGCGGGTAACGGCAGTGATTCCGTATTTCGGATATGCACGCTCGGACAAGAAAGATCGTCCGCGTGTCCCGATCGCCGCGAAGCTGGTCGCAAATTTGATAACCGAGGCAGGGGCCGAAAGAGTATTGACGATCGATCTGCATGCTTCGCAGATTCAGGGCTTCTTTGATATTCCCGTCGATCACCTTTATGCTGCACCGGTCGTCGTGGATTATTTCCGCGAAAACCCGATCGAGAATCTGATCGTCGTCGCACCGGATACCGGCGGAGCGGAAAGGGCCCGTGCCTACGCGAAAAGGCTTGATGCCGGTCTTGCTCTTTGCGACAAGAGACGCGAACGGGCGAACGAGGCCGACGTGATGAATATCGTCGGCGATGTTGAGGGCAAGAATTGCCTCATCATCGACGATATGTGCGATACCGGCGGAACGATCTGCAAGGTCGCCGAGGCTCTGCATAGTGCGGGAGCCAACGAGATATCGGCGTGCTTTACACACGGGGTGTTCTCGGGCAATGCGGTCGCGAACATTCGCGCGTCGCATTTGAAGAAAGTGATCGTCACCAATACGATCCCTGCCCGCGAGAACGCTGCCGAGCTGATCGCAGAAGGCAGGATCGAGGTCTTAAGTATCGGCAAACTGCTCGCTTCGGCGATCAGGTCGATCCATGACGAGACAAGTGTTTCGTCCTTATTCATTTAGAGAAAGTGTTATGGCTGAAAAAATTACTGTAAAAGCTGAAAAGAGAGATACCCGCGGCAAGAACGAAGCTCGTAGGCTTCGTGCAAGCGGCAGCGTCCCGCTCGTCGTTTATGGCGGCGGCGGCGAAAGCGTTGCGGCAGCGGCGGCACTTAGCGATCTTGCGGCGATCCTGAGACGCGAGAGTGGCGCGAATACCGTATTTTCGCTCGATATCGCGGGTGTAGGAGCCTCGGATGTGATCTTCCAAGATCGCCAGATCGATCCGCTGATGGGCCGTCTGACCCATGCGGACCTTCGTCGTCTTGTTCAGGGCGAGAAAATCGAGCTGACCGTTCCCGTTCATCTCGAAGGCGATCCTATCGGCGTTAAGGAAGAAGGTGGAATCCTCGACCAGGTTCTTCGCGAGGTCAAGGTCCTTTGCGAACCGGCGAACGCACCCGAAGCGATCATCGTTGATGTCGCGGCCCTCAAGGTCGGCGACGCGATCCACATCTCGGATCTTAAGGCCGCAAAAGGCATCGAAATTCACGGAGAGCCGGATGCTGTCGTTGCACACGTTGTCATGGCGAAGGAACCTGAGCTTGAGTCGCAGGTCGAGGCCGGAACAGAGCCTGCGGTCGAAGGCGAAGCCAAGCCGGATGGCGAAGCTTCTGAGTAACGTGTCGGCCTACGGGGTTGTCTGATGCTTGAGGACACCGTCAAAAAGCATTGGCTCGTTGTCGGGCTAGGCAATCCGGGGCGTCAATATGAGCGGACGCGGCACAATCTGGGGTTTATGCTCGCTGAACTCTTGGCAGCAAGGCACCAAACGAGGATCGGCCGCGAAGAGTGCAGAGCCCTTATCGGCCGAGCCGTAATCGGCAGCGAAAGCATCGAATTGGCAAAGCCGCAGACGTTCATGAATCTCTCCGGAGACTCGGTGAAATGCCTGCTCAAGAAGCCGGAGCGATGTATTGAAAATTTGATCGTCATTTCGGATGACCTTGCGTTGCCGTTCGGAACGATGAGGATTCGGCCAAAAGGTTCGCACGGCGGACAGAACGGCTTGCGGTCGGTCATTGAACGGACCGGCACGCAGGAATTCATCCGCTTGCGGATCGGCATCATGCCTGAGCATCCGATCACGGATGCTTCGCGATTCGTGCTCGAAGACTTCAGCCGCAAAGAGGCAGGGGAATTGCCCGAGATACTCGAGCGTGCGGCCGATGCGGTCGAGACGATCGTTCGCTGCGGCATCGAAGAAGCGATGCAGAAGTTTAATTGAGAAGGGAAGATTTCCTTACTTCGGCTCCAAATTTTGCCGAGGTGTTTAAGCCGGAAGGAGAATAGAAATAAAGAAATGGCAAACAGAACGTACGAAGTTATGTATATCGTCAACCCTGAGACGGCGAGTGACCGCATTGAAAAACTCAATGACGCCGTCGGGAAGTTGATCGAGAAAGAAGGCGGCAGCGTCGTGAAGGTCGATAACATCGGCCTCAAAGACCTTGCCTATCCGATCGAAAAGAAACAGCAGGGCCACTATGTCTTGTTTGAGATCGAAGGAACCGGGCAGGAGATCGCGGAACTTGAACGCCGCATGCGTGTCAACGATATGATCATGCGTTATATCACCGTCCGCGTTGACGAAGACCGAAAGAAGGCCGATGCGGTCAAGGCAAAGAAGGAGGCTCGGGCAGCGAAACGCGCCGCATTCAAGCCGGCACCGGCCGAAGCAGCAGAGGCACCCGCCGAAGCCTAGTAGAGGAGAGTTTTTATGGCAGACAAAGAAATGGAAATTGTAGATGACCGCGACCTCGGTGTCGGAGAAGATGTCATCGGTGATCGTCCGCGAAGATATCAACGCCGTCGTCCGCGACAGGTCGTTCCGGCGTATGTCGACTGGAAGGATGTCGAATTTTTGCGTGGGTTCATACCGGAACGCGGCAAGATCCTGCCGCGACGTATCTCAGGCATCACTGCAAAGGATCAGCGTCGGGTCGCAAAGGCGATCAAGCGAGCACGCTCGATGGCATTGCTTCCGTTCGTTGCGGACTAGTTTTAATTTTTCTTCGCCTTGACGCCTTTGTTTCGTTGTGCCGGAACGGCAGACGTCGGACGCGTCAGGCGAAAAGTGAGATCTAATAATGGCAAATACAACCGTACTTTTACGCGAGGATATCGATAACCTCGGCGGGCGAGGTGAGATCGTCAAGGTCAAGGCCGGCTACGCGCGCAATTTCCTCCTTCCGCAGGGCATTGCAACACTTGCGACCAAAGGAAATATCAAACAGATCGAACAGGAGCGTGAGGCCCTGTTGAAGAAAGCCGCAGTTGAAAAGGCAACAGCGGAGGCCCAGAAAGAACAGATGAGTTCCATCGCCCTCACTTTCGAGCGAAAGGCCGGTGAACACGGAACTCTTTTCGGGTCGGTCACTTCAATGGACATTGCCGATGCACTCAAAGCGAAAGGCTACGAGATCGACCGCAAGCGCATTGTCCTCCGCGACCCGATCAAAGAGACCGGCGAATACACCGTCAACGTAAAGCTCCATAGGGAAGTTGCGATCCCGGTCCCTGTCAAGGTTACTACCGAAGACGGCCAGATCATCGCAAAACCTGTTGAAGAACAGCCGGCAAAGGCGGCGAAACCGGCCGCCGAAGCGGCTCCCGCAGAACAGACGGCAGCGGAATCGGCCGAGGCCTAAGCCTAGGTCTCGATCTATTCGGCCCTTGACGCCCGGCTTTTCTGCCGGGATTGTCATCGACCTTCGCCCTCGAATCGGCACGTCCGGTTCGAGGGCTTTAGCATTCTTGTTCGGTTTCGGGCATCGAATGCACCAAAATTCCGCGAAAAGGAGAATTGCGTGCCTGCTCAAATCGACATTGCCCCGGACAACGGTCTAGAATACTAAGACCAACCAAAATGGTAAGTGCATTTCCCGACAATCGACGAGAACAGTATCTCGAAAAACCACTGCCTTCGAGCGAGGCAAGTGAGCGCGTCATCCTGGGCGCGATCCTGCTCGACAACGCTGTGATCGCAGAGGCGATCGAGCATCTCAAGCCTGAGGATTTCTACTCTCAATTCAATCGGTCTGTTTATCTTGCGATGCTCTCGCTCTTTGAAATGCAGCGGCCGATCGACGCCGTCCTGATCGGTGAAGAGCTGAAGAAACAAGGCTCGCTCGAGGCCATCGGCGGCGTCACCGCCGTTGCGAACCTAGCTCTCGGGCTGCCGCATTTTTCGAACGTCGCCGAATACATCAAGGTCGTTCACGATAAGTCGGTACTTCGCCAACTCATTCGCACTTGCAATGCCGTTACAAGCGAAGCTCTTGAGGAGGAGAACGAATCTGCCGATATTCTCGACCACGCCGAGCAGCAGATATTCGCCCTTGCCGAGGCTAGAACTCGCGAGAGCTTTGCTCGCATCGCACCCGTCGCAGAGCGCGTCCTTGCCCGCGTCAAAGAGCACATGAAGGGCGATTCCGCAGGAATTACCGGCCTTACGACCGGCTTTCACGAACTCGACGACCTTACATCGGGCTTTCAGCGGACCGACCTCATTATCATCGCCGGCCGTCCTTCGATGGGCAAGACGGCGCTCTGCCTTACGCTCGCACAGAATGCGGCGTTGAAAGCGAACGCGGTCGTCGCCCTGTTTTCCCTCGAAATGTCGAAGGAACAGCTCGTAACCCGTATGCTTGCTTCGGAGGGCCGTATAAACGCACACAGGTTCCGAAGCGGCTACCTTGTGGACAGCGAGTGGCAGCGTCTTGCTGAAGCGATCTCCATATTGAGCTCGGCAAAGATATTTATCGACGATACTCCGGGCATCTCTGTGATGGAGATGCGTGCAAAATGCCGTCGTCTTGTTGCCGAACAAAAGGGCATCGACCTAGTTGTCGTTGACTATCTGCAGTTGATGGGCGGGTCGAAGCGGACCGAGTCGCGCCAGCAGGAAGTTTCACAGATCTCGCGCGAGCTGAAGGCCCTTGCGAAAGAGCTTGATGTGCCTGTTGTTGCACTCTCCCAGCTTTCGCGTGCATCAGAAAGCAGAAATCCGCCGACGCCGGTCTTGAGCGATCTGCGTGAGTCCGGCTCGATCGAGCAGGACGCCGACGTCGTGGGCTTTATCTATCGGCCGGAGTACTACAATCCGAAGGATGAATCGCTGATGGGCCTCGCTGAGCTGATAGTTGCCAAGCAGCGTAACGGGCCAACGGGAACCGTCAAACTTGCCTTTATCAAAGAGCACACACGCTTCGAGAATCTTGCGCGTTAGCCGACTCATATGAGCGAAGACCTCAGATATCCGATCGGTGAGTTCGATGCGAACATCGAACTCTCTAAGACCGCCCTTAGAGATCGGATCGAGGTGCTTCGGGCGTTGCCTGAAGATCTTGCAAAAGCTGTCGAAGGTCTTGATGACCGGCAGCTTTCAACTCGCTATCGTCCGGAAGGCTGGACGCTTCGCCAAACCGTCCATCACGTTGCCGACAGCCACGCAACATCCTATACGCGCTTCAAGCTTGCGTTGACCGAGGACGAGCCCCCGACCATCGTTCCGTATTTTGAGGATCGCTGGGCCGAGCTTGCTGATTCGAGCCTTCCGGTCTCTGTTTCGCTGGCGATGCTTTCCGCGATCCACACGCGTTGGGTCACCCTTCTCGAATCGCTCTCGGATGCCGACTTACAGAAGGCCTACATTCATCCGGAAACGGGCGTATGGACGATCGAAATGGCGACCGCACTCTACGCATGGCATTCCCAGCACCACACCGCTCATATCACTGCAACTCGCGAGAGGAACGGCTGGTAGCTCATTTTAGAATGGCGGAGACGCGTCCAGATCGGCTTATCTCACTCGATGTCTTTCGCGGCATCACGATCGCGGGCATGGTGTTGGTCAATAATCCGGGCACCTCGCCGGTCTATTGGCCGCTCGATCACGCCGAATGGAATGGCCTGACGCCAACAGACTGGATCTTTCCATTTTTCCTATTCATCGTCGGCGTTTCGATCTCGATCTCTCTTGGAAAGAAGGCTGTAACGACCGGCGGCGACGGAACTTCATTTGGGACGTACTCAAAGATCATCAGGCGTTCGCTCTCGATCTATCTTCTCGGTGCGTCGGTCTCCATCCTGCCGTTCTTCCAGTTTCAGGCGACCGATGCTCCCGGGGTTCTCAAGCTCGCGATATGGCTCATCTTTTGTGCGGCCCTTTTCGTGCTGCTTCTAAGGAAATTCCTTCTGGCGGGCATTCTGTGCGGCATCGGGCTTCTCGGCATCGCGGCAATGAACCTCGCCGGCTACAACGTCATCGGGTACGACTACGGAACGCTCCGGATCGCCGGCGTTCTGCAGCGCATTGCCGTTTGCTATCTCGTGACGGCCATCTTGTTTTTGCACACGACGTGGAAGCAGCAGCTTTGGATCTCCGCGGCGATCCTTTTGATCTATTGGGCGGTGATGACGCTGATCCCCGTTCCGGGCTGCGAGATCACGAGCATGAACGACAAGGCATGCAATCTTGCTGCGTATCTAGACCGCCTGATCCTCACGGAAAACCACATTTGGCGGTACGGTAAGGTTTATGACCCGGAAGGCATATTATCGACCTTCCCGGCGATCGTAACGACGATCTCGGGCGTGCTCGCGGGAACGTGGCTCCTCAAGCGTCGGACAGACGATGACTCGGCAAAACGGTTCACGGCGAGCTATGAAAAGGTCGCCGGAATGTTCTTTTTCGGGGCCGTACTCCTCGCACTGGGACTGATCTGGAACAGCTGGTTCCCGATGAATAAAGCGTTATGGACAAGTTCGTATGTCCTTGCAACGACAGGGCTTGCGTTGCTCATGCTTGGCTGCTGCTATTGGCTCATAGATCTAAAAGGCATTCGCCGCTGGGCCTGGGCCTTTGAAGTTTTTGGGGCAAATGCCATCGCGTTGTTCGTCTTTAGCGGCTTCCATGCGCGGATGATGAATGGCTTTCGGGTTATGGACGGTAAGAAATCCGTCTCGCTTCACGGCTGGGTGATGAATCACATCTTCCTGCCGATCGCGCAGCCCATCGACGCCTCGTGGATGTACGCCGTCAGCTTTATCCTCTTTTGGCTCTTTCTGATGTGGCTGCTCTATCGCAAAAATATCTACGTAAAGGTCTAATCCACGGCGGCGTCGATCTTCTGGATCATTATCGTCACTCGCGGAGAATCGCCGCCCGACCGATTGTAGGAAATCCAGTAACCCGCGTCCGGATAACGGACCATATCATAAAGCTGGCCGTCTGCCGCCGGCGTAACTTTGACGTCCGGCCCGAGCACATCGGCGAGCTTTGGTGTTGAGGCGTCAACTGCCGAATACATAACCGCGATCGCCCGAACCTTCTTGTCCGCGTCAAGGCTGATCTGAGCGCTCTCGTTGTCCGAGAACACATAATAGAATCCGGAATCATCGCTGACGACCGGATCCTTGTCGATCGTCTTCTTGACGTCGTCTTTGGTCATACCTATCTTAATTCCGCGGAATTCCGACATTTTTGCCGCGTTAACGGGCGGCGTCGGAAGCGGAACAGCGGTGGCCGCATTCTTGCTTTCGACCGTCTGCATGGGGATAAGCATCGCCGCGGCAGCGAACACGACGACGCCAAAGAAACCGCATAGATAATGCGAAACCTTAGTCATAGAAAGGACCTCCTCAGTCAAAAAATACTTATTACGCGGTAATTTTATGCCAAATTAGTCCTCAAATCAATGCTCCGCATGCTCGCCGCCAGTACCGAGAACGTCGGCGGAGAGACAGCATTGCCGAGACGCGCTCTTAGTATGGGCGTAAAGTCACATCGAAAGCAGCCGATGAATTGCAGAGGCATTTATGCCGTGGATCACTGCCCAAACAAGCCCCGGGAGCGTGGGCCGGTCGGCCGGTTGCAGAAGCGCGCACGTCAGTAAGGGCGTAGTTCCGATGTCAGTATCGCCTGCGTCAGCGGACGGCCCGTATTCCGCGACCAAGACGCGGCGGCTAACGGCTGATAGCTAACAGCTGAAAGCTGTATTTAACCGATCTGTTCTATTGCCGACTTTGCGGATGGTGGCCGAAGCCGTCAGTGGATCGACGCTCGTGAAACGCCCATGCGTCGGGTTGTAGTACCGAGCTTGTGCGTACTCAAGGCCCGTCTCCTCGTCCTTCTCGTAGCCCGTGTAGTCCTTGCGCGTTCCGCCTGTCGCCTCGTAGCCGTTCCCCGAAGCCCCGCCCACACGCTGCACGGACATCGCCTCTTCGCCAAACGCCATAAAATCCCTGCGGTTCACAACCACCCCACGCTCATTCGTCGTCACCCGTGGGCTTCCCAAATGATCGGTTGTCAAATAGCCACGCTTCCCGGCTTGAACCCTTAAGCTGGGGTAGCTACTTTTGCCAAGCCTTGCCAGCACATTGTCGAGCCGGGAATTTATCTTTGTCTTGCCGATCTCTCCAAGGCTCGATAGAGAGAGTGACGTCAACTTCGGACACCTTACCCTTCTCTTGACTCTTCCATTTGATATCTGTCACGGCGATCGTCACGACAAAGTCATCAATGCGAACGTTCCGTACTGTTTTGACGTATGGAAAACTGTATCCATCGCCCCACATCGGCCGATCCTTCTCGTCGATCACGAGCGGTTTAAGTCTCGGATAGATTACGCCTGCAAAGCCCAAGTGCTCGACGTTTTCTTCCAAAAGATTCATCTGCAGTTTTATCGGAGCAGTGACGTCAACAAGGCTAAACTCCCAAACCGGGAGACTCAAAAACTCATACGGGTTGTATTTGAGCAGAAGGTCGAACTTTCTCCCATTGTCGGCGCGTAGCTCTTGCGAGAACGTATTCACGTCTTTCCCTAGCCGGAACTTTAACTCTTGTTTATGCAGCACGGATCCCAAACAGTGCCAGCTCGAAATATACATCTCCTCAGGTGGCTTCCGAAAATCTGCAAACTGCCCCAAAATGGCAGTTGAAAATACCCCTCCGAAGAATAAGCTCGTCACAACCTGTTTAATCATTCTTGAGTTTCTCCAATATCTTCGATTTTTCCAGAATTTGAATAAGTTTCGTGTTTATGTTCTCAGACCCAGTGATTGTTGTCGGCCCAAAGTCCGTGTCTAATCGCTTGAATCCTTTATGCACTACCGTCTCGTGGATTAAATTCAGGACCTTTTCTTGAATGGTGGAACCGGAAAATGCCATTCTGCCCAACAGAATGCGACCGCCCGGCAGAATGGTGAACGCTCCTAACCTCTTATGTAGAGCAAATGCAACCGAAGCAGGTCTTACGGTATTGTCGAATGGGTCCCTGACGGGAATTGCAGAGTCTCGGCCATCAAACACATTCGCCACAATCTTTACGCCGCGATTTTCCCCTTCTCCGACAATTACAATGCCTCCATCAAGATCGAGGCTGTTCAGTGCGTCTAGCGGAGTAGTAGTATCGCCATCTTTCCGGAATGTGTTGATGATCTGCTTCAAGATCTCCGGCTCTGCCAGAATGTCTCTTGCGAGTGTTAGAGTCTTTTTGACCGTTTCTAGATCTGTGCCCTTCAGCTCTCGATAGAGGCTCTTGTTGTGCTTTAGCGCTTTTTCAACATCATCGCCACCCGCTGACGCGAACATCGATAGGTTAACGTCGATGCTCTCATTCCAATCATCACCACAAAACTCGGCTTGAGCGGTACATTGACCATGGTTAGAATATTTGGTTTGCCAATATCCCTCTGGAGCCAGCCCTAAAGGATCGGTGAATTTGTATGGGCTGTTGAGACCGTACGAATATCTGTTTAAGGTTTGCGGGTTTCTTATCGTTGCACTCGCTGTGAGGGGATCGACGCTCGTGAACCTGCCATGAGAAGAGTTGTAGTACCTCGCTTGGGCGAAATCCAGGTCGGACTCACTATCCCGTTCATAGCCGGTGAATTTTTGGCGAACCGAATCCGAGCCATAATTCAAGCCGGTTGTGCGGCCTCCAACACCATTTATTTCTTCACCAAAGGGCATGAAGTCGCGGCGGGAAGTGACGGAGGCTCGTTCATCCGTAACGACTCGCGGCGAACCCAAATGATCGGTTGTCAAATAGCTAACTCGCGGCTCCGAAGCGACCTCGCCCGAATACTCCGCGATCAATACTCCAGATGCATCATATACGAAAATGGTGGTTTCGGCAGCGGAAACTTTCTTCACACGCCGCCCTTCGCCATCGTATGTAAAATCGGATGTGTTACCCGGGCCGTCCACAGATAGAAGTTTACGCCGGTTTTCGCGCAGTAGATAGCACATTCCGCACAAAACGTATGAAACCGCACAAAATGCATCAAAGTGCACGAAATGCACGATTTGCACAATATGCACGATTTGCACAAAACCGTACGGAGACAAAGACCGCACACCCGTATCGATCTTCGACACGCTTTTCGCTCCTCCGGCAGTTGGCGAAATGATGTGTGCGGCGCAAGCTTCTGAATGCCTTGCTATTTCAACTCGAGGTCGATAATCGCGTTGGCGAGTTGTTTTTCCAGAGTGTCCTTTTCGGCGACAAGGGCACGGCGTTCGGTAGAGAGTGTCTCGAGTCGCGATTCCTGCTCATTCGCCCGCGAAATGTAGCGTGCGATAAGGTCCTTGGCACTGTTAGTCTTGGTCAAAGCCTCGATATTTTCGCGAAGGCGTGATTGATCGGCGGTAATCTCCTCGGTCTCTTTCTCTCCGCGTTCGATCTTGACGTCGATGTCGTTCAGCTTGATCCTCAGATCGACGAGCGGAGCGAGTTTAGCGCGCGTCGCCTCGTCAATGGTCTTTTTGACGACGAGGGCGAGCAGATCCTTCGGCGACAGCGTACGCAATTCGTACTTGTCCATCATCCCGAGATTCTCGCCGATCGCGATCTCCTGTGTCTCAAACGGCTTGAGCTCGACGCGGAAGCGGTAGAATCTCGCGGTCGTCGAGGCGGGCTTCGGTGTGTCGGCGGAAAGCTCCCAGCCCTTTCGCACAGGCCGCTCGATGTAGAATACGCGCGGATTCGGCGTCTGATTCGACAGCCAATATGTCTTCTTCAGCGTCTTGAAATAATGTATCTGAAAGACGCCTTCGACAGCCTTTATGATCTTTGCCGGCTGGCGGTCTTCAACGGTCTTCGTACGAATGAGCGTGCCGAGATCTACGCCGAACGAGATAAGGCGGTCCTCGCGTGGCTTAAGGCGTTCCATAAGCGCCTCGCCCGCATACGCTCCACTGTCCATAACGGTGAGCGGCCCGCCCTCGAATGTCAGATTCGTGGTGTTTTTCAGCCGCAGTCCGATGCGTCCACGCGGCGCCGAACTCGATGGCGGGGCCGTCAGGTCGTCTTCGTCCGAAGACGCTTCTTCCTGTGCGGAAGGCACGGCCTCGTCGCGGTAGATCGACACGCGTTCGCCTTCCATTCGGGTCTGTACGATCGGGATCAGGGCGGAACGGTTCTTCTCGACGGTAACCGGAGCAAGTATCTTGTATTCGAAAAGATCGCCGACGGCTTCGCCCGTAGCGGCGGTATTCACTCCCGAATCGTCGGTCGCGAGGCTGTCGCTGAGCCCCGAGCCCTGAAAGCCCGACGAGACGATGTAATTGCCGTTCGCGGAAGAAAAAAGCCCCTTTTGTTTCGCCGTAACGCTGACGCCACTCCCATTGCCTGAGCCGCTTCCGCCGCCAAAACCGTCGCCATTGCCATTGCCTTCGCCATATCCGACACCACCTTCAGGATCGTAGATCTGCGGGACGAGATTCAGGTCGTCGGGGATGGGCACGATGGGGCGATAGCGATAGAGCGGCTTCTGGAGATTCTGTATGAACGAGACGGGCGAGCCGGAGATCATCGAAAGCTCGACATCGCGCCAATCGTCGTCGCTTACGTTATCGACGATCGCCCAACCCTGGAAGAAGGGATCGCCTTTCTCGTCGAGGACGACGCGATAGCTCGTCTTCCATATCGGAGCGGCGACGACGTAGCTCACCGAGATCTCTCGTTGGCCGCTGCCGTGGGCCGAGATCGTGATCGTCTTGGAATCGCGGCGTCGAGCTGAGGCGACCGCGTCGGAGAATTCGTTCAGGTCGCGGCGCGTATTCGCATCAAGCAGTTTCACGCTGCGGATGTCGCTCAGCAGAATGCTCGTCAATTCGCCGTTTTGCGAGCCGATGACGACCGAGTATTCGGCCGTTACCTTTTGATCGTCGCCCTTCGGCCCGACGAGCGTGTCCTTTCTATCAACCGTAACGACCGCACCCGTCGCCGTGCCTTTTGCATGGACGATCGTGACGTTGTCGCCCTGAAGCTGGCTAAGGATATTCGCGAGGCCGCCGCGAGAGTCATCCGAATCTTCCGTCTCGGCATCGACGCTGAATGGTATCTCGGCAGTTCTGGCAGATGCAGGCTGCGATGAAGCATAGCTTATCGAGCCGATCTTGCCTTGCCCACGGTCTATGACGACCATCGATTTCAACACGTCATCGACCTGCGACTGCCTGAACCGCAGGTCGATTTCGGCATCGCCCGTCACAACGCCGCGACGTTCTATATACGCAACACCATTCGAATAGAGCACGACGCGTTTTATCGGAAGCGTCGAAGCGGCCGAACTCATCGGAGCCGCAGCGGAAGTGTTCATTTGCGGAGATCTTATCCGCCGGCCTTGAGCTGAAGCTGTGGTAAAAAAAAGCGCAATGGTAATGAGCAAAATAGACAGATATCTCATAGAGTTGTCGGGAATCTCCAAACCGAAAGGATCTTAGAATTGACTGCTCTAAAAGATGCGCCGAAAGGGAAGTTTGGTTGCTTGAGGCAGAGTTGTAGAAATTGCGAAGCTGTGGAGTTGAAGAGTGCAAATCGTGCATTTTGTGCGGTTTGATACATTCTGTGCGAAATGTGTCGTTTTGTGCGGTTTGATACAGTCTGTGCGGTTTGTGCTTCAAACGGGCGCGCAGTTTGGTTATGATGACAACACGGTCGAAACGGCCGTTGGTCTTTGACAAGCTAAATTTTAGGTTCGAGGTTGCATTCGTGCATTCGACAGGTATTCTTACTGTCACGCGCCGCATCCATGCCTGATTGATCAGGTCGTCCCCGTAGGGGACGCGAGATCATAGCCCAGGGTAAGGCCGTCCCGGCCGCCACCCTGGGAAAGAGGTCGCAAAACAGATCGATGGAGCTCCGTTAGGAGCGACAGAGGGATTTGTCGGCGGCCGAGCCGCCTCCGGGAGTTCATTTTCCGTCCTAAACCACGCCGTAAACGACGTGGCTATGCGAGGCCATTGTCGGCGGCAAGCCGCCTCCGGAAATGATGGGGCACTGGCGTGCTACAAACATGCGGCTCCTAACGGAGCCATGAAGGTTTCGTCCCCGTAGGGGACGGGAGAATATAGCCCAGGGTAAGACCGTAACGCCGCCCTGGGAAAGAGGTCGCAAAATGAATCCCGGAGCTCCGTTAGGAGCGACAGAGACACGTCGGCGGCAAGCCGCCTCCCGCGAATTCATTTTCCGTCCTAAACCACGCCGTAAACGACGTGGCTATACGAGGCCATTGTCGGCGGCAAGCCGCCTCCGAGGGATGATCTTCTGCCCTGATCCACGGCATAAATGCCGTGGCAATTCGAGAGTTCGTGATGACCGAGTTCTACAAACATTCGGCTCCTACGGAGCCAAGAAGGTGTTCGGCGACACTGACCGAGCGGCTCACGCAGACGGTTCTGGCGTGATGCGGACGGGGGCGTCCGCCTCTCCGACGCTGCCGGTTCTGACCGCTGACGCTGGTCACTGCGCCTTGTTATCCGGCGGCGGCGGCGACCACTTTTTCGGCGGCGTCGTTCATACCGTCGGCAGGGATGATGCCGATGCCGGATTCGCGTAGGACGCGGCGGCCTTCCTCGACGTTCGTGCCTTCGAGGCGTGCGACGATCGGGATCGAAACGCCGAGGTTCTTTGCTGCGGCGACAACGCCGTTCGCGACCATATCGCAGCGGACGATGCCGCCGAAGATGTTGATGAGCACGGCCTTGACGTTCTCGTCAGCGAGCAGGATCTTGAACGCCTGTTCGACACGCTCTTGCGAAGCGCCGCCGCCGACATCGAGGAAGTTCGCCGGTTCGCCGCCCGCGAGTTTGATGATGTCCATCGTCGCCATTGCGAGTCCGGCACCGTTGACCATACAGCCGATGTTGCCGTCGAGCTTGATGTAGTTGAGGTCGAATTTCGAGGCTTCGATCTCAAGCGGTTCCTCTTCGTTGAGGTCGCGAAGATCGGCGAAATCCTTGTGCCGGAACATCGCGTTGTCGTCGAAATTGAGCTTCGCGTCGAGTGCGATAAGCCGGCCGTCCTTCGTGAGCAGGAACGGGTTGATCTCAACGAGCGAAGCGTCGGTGCTCTCGTAGGCTTTGTAAAGCGAGAGCATGAACTTTACGGCCTGATTGACCAGTTCGTTCGGAATGCCGAGGCCGAAGGCGAGGTTGCGGGCCTGAAAAGGCTGGAGGCCGACGGCCGGATCGATCGTCTCCTTGAGGATGAGTTCCGGCGTCTCTTCGGCGACCTTTTCGATGTCCATACCGCCCGCGGACGACGCCATAAAGACGTTGCGGCCGGTGACGCGGTCGAGCGTGATGCCGAGGTAGAATTCCTTATCGATCGGCAGGCCTTCTTCGATGAGGAGCGTCTTGACCTCGCGGCCTTCCGGGCCGGTCTGATGCGTAACGAGCATCATTCCGAGCATCTCGGCGGCGATCTGTTTCGCTTCCTCGGGCGACTTTGCGAGTTTGACGCCGCCGCCTTTGCCGCGGCCGCCAGCGTGGATCTGAGCCTTTACGACACAAACGTCCGTGCCGAGTTCTTTTGCCGCGGCCTCGGCCTCTTCGGCGGTACGAGCAACAATGCCTCGCGGCACGGAGACGCCGTATTCTTTAAGGATGGCCTTGCCTTGATATTCGTGAATTTTCATAAAAGGAAATTTTATCGAAATGACAGTTGCGAAGCAAAAGCCTATTTTCTGCGGTAAGGTTCGAGCAGGCTCGTCCAGCTGTTCTTCGATCGGGAATATTCCGCCTGGCAGCGGCCGGCACGCTCGGACGGCAATATCTTCTCGGTTACGAGATATTGATATTTCGCGGTGTCCGAGCCGTAGAGCATACAGAGCGAGTTATAAAATCGCTGTTCCTGGAGAAGATGTTCATCGGCAAGGTCAAGGCGACTCGGACCCGAACGCTTTGAATCGATCTCAAATGCCTTTGCCGCGGCGAGCACGGCATCGACACCGTCTTTGCCCAGATACTCTATGTTGATAAATGCGGAGCAGCGATCCGCAGCGTCCTCTTCATTGCCCGTGATCGGCAATGCGTAAAGGTCGACGAGAGCGTGCCCGACCTCGTGCAGGAAAACGAAACGCACTGTGTCGAACATCTGCGTGTAGGCTTCTTCGCTTGTTTCACCCGAGGAGCGAAAGACCTTGTAAAAATGATCCATCAGCTCGAAGCAAACTGTAACAGAGGGTTCCTTTGGCGTATAGAACGCATTTACTCGGCCGCATTCAGCCGTTCGGAGAATGACATCGCGAGGGAGTGTCAAAGCGGCATTCAGCTTGTCGGCGGCCTTTTCGAGCAGTTTTGCGTTGCGAACTTTAGCGTCGATGTCGGCAAATCTTGCGGACTTGGCACCTCGATGATCGACCTTGAAATCACCTTGATCGTTGTCCGGAATGTAATTCGATGCTGGAGTTTCGACGATGGGTTCTGATACCGGTTTGTTTACAGAGGTATTCGGGCGATCTGAACGCCAAACGCACGCCGTTACCAGCAGCAGGATGCACAAGATCCAACTAAGGTTAACGGCGTGTTTTGACATCAGATGTTATTGGCTACGTTCAACAAGTTCCACGAGGCTGCGGACGGCGACGGCGGTCGGCCCTTTAGCCTGGAATGGACGGGCGCTGTCAGCCCACGCTGTTCCCGCGATGTCGAGATGGGCCCATTTCGCCTTATCGACGAATTCCTGGATGAATACGGCACCAATGATCGTACCGGCCTTTCCGCGAGGGCCGATATTCTTGACGTCGGCGATGTCGCTCTTGATCATCTTGCTGTATTCTTTTCCAACCGGAAGCTGCCAGAAGCCTTCGCCGGTCTTCTTGCCGCAGTCGATGATAGCATCGACCAGAGCCTGGTCATTGCCCATGATTCCGGTGTTTTCACCGCCAAGAGCGACGATGACCGCACCGGTGAGGGTCGCCATATCGACGATACGCGTCGCACCTTGTTTTTCGGCCCAGGCAACAGCATCGGCGAGGATGAGGCGGCCTTCGGCATCGGTGTTGAGGATCTCGATTGTCTTGCCGTTCATCGCGGTAACGACGTCGCTGGGACGTGAAGCTCCGCCATCCGGCATATTCTCGACGGCCGCGACAACGCCGATCACGGGAATCGTGGGTTTAAGAAGCGCGATGGCACGCATAGTGCCGAGGACGGTCGCACCGCCGCTCATATCGTACTTCATCGCTTCCATACCGTCGCCGGGTTTGAGCGAGATGCCGCCGGTGTCGAAAGTGATCCCTTTGCCGACAAGGGCAAGCAGTTCACCATCTTTTCCAGTGGACTTTGCGGGTGTGTAGCGAAGCGTGATGAGCTTAGCAGGCTGGGTCGAGCCAATCGAGACGCTCATCAGCGAGCCCATTCCGAGTTTGATCATCTTGGCCTCGTCGAGGATGTCGCATTTGAGGCCGACCTCTGCGGCCATCGCCTGCGCACGGCGCGCCATTTCGCTCGGAGTGAGAATATTTGGCGGTTCGTTCGCGAGATCGCGAGTGAAATTCATCGATTCGCCGATCGCGGTGCCGCGACCGATCGCAATTTTGACCTCCGCAGGCTTGAGGCCGTCGGCGGCCAATTGAACGGTCGATAGCTTCGGTTCGTTCTTGTCTTTTGTGCGGTATTTATGAAGCTCGAATTGGCTCGTCACAACACCCTGAACGGCGTTCTGCAGAGCGACGGACTGATCACCCTTAGCTCGAGGCATGAGAGCGAGCGACTTTACTTTTAACTTGCCGACCGCTCGTGCGGCTGTGCCGGCAAAACGCCCAACGGCCGGAGCGTCATAGTCTTTGCGTTCGCCAGCACCGATAAGAATGAGGCGGCCCGGGCCTTTCTTCCCGCGAAAACGGAGAGTCGCGATGTCCCCTGATTCGCCCTTCAGTTCCTCAGCGGCGAAAATATCGGCTATCTGTCCACCCGTCAGCTTGTCCAACGGCTTTATATCTTTGTCGGTTGCTTTGTCACCGCGAAAAATGGGAATCGCGAGAGCGTCAGCATTAGCTTCGGCAAAATTGCCGGAAATGCCCTGAAATTTCATCAATTACCTCTCTTAAATTTTGATCTTAAAATGGAGAACTCGTTTACTATCTATAACTTATCTCAGTTTTTGTTTCAACTCTGCACGCGTTTCTTTTTCGAGCGTGCGCCGCATTTCAGTTTCGCGTTTGTCATAGAGCTTCTTGCCCTTCGCCATGCCGATCTCGAACTTTATGCGTCCGTTCTTCCAATAAATGCGGGTAACGACAAGTGTCATACCCTTTTGCGTGGTTTCTTTGACGAGCTTTTCGATCTCGCGTTTATGCAGCAAGAGTTTTCGAGGCCGGAGAACATCGTGATTGTTGATATTCCCATGCGAATAGTGCGAAATATGGGCGCCGAGCAGCCAAACCTCGCTGTCCTTTATCTGCACGAATGACTCTTTCAGCTGGATCCTGCCCGCCATAACGCTCTTGACCTCCGTCCCCAGTAGCACAGCTCCGGCCTCGTATTTATCGAGTATGTGATACTCAAAATACGCCTGCCGATTGTTAACGATCTCCTTTTCATCGGACATAAGGACTTAGTGTAGCAAATGAAGCCGTGTTCTAGGTTCAAGGTTCAAAGTTAAAGGCTCCACGTTGTTACAGTAGCCCCGACCCGAACACAGGGCATTCTCCAGAAGGCCGCCACTCCACAACCTTGAACCTTGACCTTTAAACCTTGAACTCCTCCCGTTTGACAGGTTCGGTGTGGATTCGTAAATTATTAAGGACGCTGGGAGATCGTCTAATGGTAGGACTGCAGTCTCTGGATCTGCCTATCGGGGTTCGAATCCCTGTCTCCCAGCCAAGCTTTCCTCATTCTGATTAAGATAAATAGAGCAGAAATATACCGCGATGGCTTGCGTTGAAAGCTCGTTCGAGGCGAAACTTGGCGTATGGACGACGCCTGGCATAAAACGGAACTTCGGGTCCGATACGCTGAGACCGATCAGATGGGCATTGTGCACCATTCGAACTACATCGTCTGGTTCGAGGTCGCAAGGAGCGATTATTGCCGCACGGTCGGCGTGCCTTATACCGAGATGGAGGCGAACGATGTGCAGCTGATCGTTGCCGAGGTTTCGCTGCGGTACAAACGGCCGGCGTTCTATGACGACCTGCTGCTCATACGCGTGCGGTCAAAGGAGATCCGCAGCCGCAGCCTGCGATTCGCTTACGAAGTCATCAGGAAGTCGGATTCCGAACTGCTGGCGACGGGCGAAACGCTGCACGTCGTTACCGACAGGTCGCGTCGCGTACGTTCGCTGCCGCCCGAATACCAGGAGCTTTTCAATGCCTGAATTGGCGCTCTATTCTTCCACCCATTAGAATAGAGATATGCCAGCGAATATCCGCGCGGAGATCATCTTTATTTCGCTGATGATGGTCTTTATTTTTATCGTCAGCAGTGCGGCAATGTACTTTTTCGCGAAGACCTATCAAAGGGAAATGAAGGAACGAAGCGAGCGCCGCGAGGCCAAGCGGTTGGCAAAGGAAGCCGCAGAAAAAGCCGCGCAGGAAAAGGCTGCCGAAGTAGTAAATGAATCTGCTCTCGACTCTTAATCCTCAACAAAAAGAAGCCGTCACGACGACCGAAGGACCACTCCTGATCTTGGCGGGAGCCGGTTCTGGGAAGACACGCGTGATCACCGTCAGGATCGCGTATCTTATTGCGGAAAAAGGGGTTGCACCGCATAATATCCTTGCGGTCACGTTCACGAATAAGGCAGCGGGCGAGATGCGTTCACGCGTCGAAGATCTCTTTAGGGGCGGCGGGCTCCTGTCCGCTCCGCTTATATCAACCTTCCACAGCCTCTGCGTACGGATCCTGAGGCAGGACATCGATAAGCTCGAACAAGGTTACAAAAAGACCTTCACGATCTATGACACCGACGACTCGATGAAGGTCGTAAAGGCGTGCATCAAGGATCTCGGCATCGACGAGAAAAGCGTTCCGCCACGCAATGTTCGAAATGCGATCAGCACCGCAAAGAACCGCGGCGAAACGGCCGAGGATTATGCAGCCAAGATCGAATTCGGAGATGAAAAGAAGCTAGCCATCGCGAAGGTCTTTCGAATGTATGACGAGCGTCTCCACATCGCGAATGCGCTAGACTTCGACGATCTGCTTATCAAGACGGTCGAACTCTTGCGGCATTCGCCCGAAACCCGCGAAAAGTATAACGAACGCTACAGATACATTCTTGTCGATGAGTATCAGGACACGAATGCGCTGCAGTTCAACCTGATCAGCTTCCTGACCGAGAGCCAGCAGAATATATGCGTGGTCGGTGACGATGCCCAGAGCATCTATGGCTTTCGGCAGGCGGATATTCGGAACATTCTTGAATTCGAACACAACTTTCCGGCGGCGAAGACGATCCTTCTCGAACAGAACTATCGCTCGACGCAAACGATACTCGATGCGGCCGATGCGATAATTAAGAACAACGTCCATCAGAAGAAAAAGAAGCTCTGGACGGCAAACCCCGGCGGCGAACGCATACTGTACTATCAAGCGTACGACGGGGATGGAGAGGCCCGTTTTGTTGCTTCAAAGATCGAAGAACATCAACGCCGTTCGCTTAAGGAAAGGATCGCGATACTCTATCGCACGAACGCACAATCGCGTCTTTTCGAAGAAGCCCTGAGGCGGATGCGGATCGACTACAATATTGTCGGCGGCTTCTCATTCTACGAACGTGCCGAGGTGAAAGACATCGTTGCATATCTCAAGCTCGCACTGAATCCGATGGACGACATCGCTTTCCTCCGTGTCATAAATACGCCGGCCCGCGGCATCGGCAAAACGAGTCTCGATGAGCTTGTACGCTACGCAAAAGAGATGGGGGCTTCGCTCTGGATCGCCTTGCGCGAGATCACGGAAGGCTCACGGTTTGGCCGGAATGTGAATCTAACGCCGCGTGCGGTCAAGGCATTTTTACAATTCGCATTTGTCGTTGAGAACTTGATAGGGAAAGTTCAGGAAATGCACGACACGCCGCATCCGGTTTCGGACATGGTCGTTGCGGCGATCGAAGATACGGGCTATGCCGCAAGCCTTCGCACGGAAGGAACGGATGAGGCAGCAGCGAGGCTCGAGAACCTCGAAGAACTCGTCAATGCAGCTGTTGATTACGATAAGAGTGAAACTGACGGTCTGCGTGAGTTTATCGACCACGCGGCCTTGACGTCCGACACGGACAAATACGACAGCACGGCCTCAGTTACGATGATGACCGTGCACATGGCGAAAGGCCTCGAGTTTCCGGTCGTGTTTCTCGTAGGGCTTGAAGACGGCATTTTCCCGCATTCCCGCTCGACGAACGACCAGAAGGAGCTTGAGGAAGAAAGGCGGCTCGCGTACGTTGCGATCACACGAGCCGAGAAAATGCTCTACCTAACGCACGCAATGCGTCGGCGCGTCTATGGTGAGGAGATCGCTGCCGAACCGTCGCAGTTCCTCAACGAGATGCCGCTTGACCTGATCGAAGACCTTTCGGGCAAAGGGTCATGGCTTTCCTATGCGAAACATCCGTCCACGCAATATGCGAAGGCCGCGGTCGGAAGCCTTCGCGGCGAACGCCCGGCAGCTGCTGATCGAAAGCAATACACTGGCAAGACCTACAACAGCGCTGATGCCGTCTCTGAGTTCTTTAAGAATCGGGGCGGAAATCCGCGGCCCACGACGCATCCGTCGCCCGAGAGGCCTCAGCCGACAGCTTTCGATCGCCTAAAAGCTACGGGTTCAGGACGGCCGAAGAGTGCATCCGACCCGTCAGGTGACGCTCTGGTTCCGGGCACGAATGTGATTCACCAAAAGTATGGCCATGGGTTGATCTTAAGAAGGGAAGGATCGGGCGAAAACGTAAAATTGACGATAAGCTTTCCTGGGTTCGGCCAAAAGAAGCTCATTGAAAAATTTGCGAATCTGCAAAAAGAGAAGTAAGAGTTCGTCGTTGTAAAGGCGGGCAATCTTGTCTAAGGGAGTTTTTATGAGAAAGAATCTTTTTGCGGTCACGACGCTTTTGGCTCTCATTTTCGTTGTTGTTGGCTGCGGAAGCCTTAATCCATTTCGCGGCAAAGAGTTGCCGGCCGGCGGTAAGGATTCGCCCTCAACAAGCAAGCCTCAGATCGGCACGGAGCCCAGCTCCGGTGCACCCGTTTCGACCGGCGAAACCAGCGGCATACCCGAATGCGACGAGGCGATCGACATCATTAATCGGGAAACGAACAAGCCGGATGATAATTTCATCAGCCGTGCGGCCAAAAGCACGATACTGAATCGGGTAAAAGACGAGATAAAGAAGGCGGTGGATGACAGCAAGGCTCGTGGAAACTCTAATACCGAAGATCTTGTGAAAACTTGTCGTGAGTTTCGGGATCAGCTCGAAAGGAGTCTGGCTGAAGAGAAGAGTAAAGGGAAGTAGAACAAGAAAAAGCCCGTTCGGTGCGCTTTTGCCTGAGCAAAATACCTCGAACGGGCTTTATTATGGCTACCTGCCGAACTAAACGGTCATTATTTCGGCCTCTTTGCCCTTGGCAAGCTCATCGATCTTGCCGATAAACGTATTGGTAAGCTTCTGGACGTCGTCAAGGCCTCCGCGTTCATCGTCCTCCGATATAAGTTTGTCCTTTGCGAGTTTCTTAAGGGAATCATTCGCCGCATGACGGGAATTGCGGATCGCGATGCGATGTTCTTCGGCGATCTCGTGGACTTGCTTTGCCAGCTGCTTGCGACGTTCTTCGTTGAGCGGAGGGACGGGAAGGCGGATCACCTTGCCGTCGTTGGACGGATTAAGCCCGAGATTGGCACCGATGATGGCTTTTTCGACCGCGCCGAGCTGCGACGTATCCCATGGCTGCACGGTTATAAGCTGCGGTTCGGGAACGGCAACCGATGCCATTTGAGTGAGCGGGGTCGGCGTGCCGTAATAATCAACGCTCACCGTATCAAGCAGGCCGACCGACGCACGGCCCGTGCGTACGTTCGATAGCTTCCTCTTAAAATCTTCCACGACCGACGCCATCTTCGGCTCGGTATCTTTTTTCACGTCTTGTACGCTCATAATTTGTCTTCAGTGGTAACGACAGTGCCTATAGAGAGATCGCCGCTCACAGCCTTTACGATGTTGCCCGGCTCCCGCATATTAAAGACCATTATCGGCAGGCCGTTGTCCATACACAGCGAGATCGCCGATGCATCCATCACCTTAAGCCGCCGTTCGAGAACTTCTTTATAAGAAATGCGGTCGAACTTCGTTGCCGTCGGAACTTTGACCGGATCCGCGTCAAAAATGCCATCGACCTTCGTCGCCTTGAAGATAATGTCGGCCCGGATCTCCAACGCACGAAGAGCGGCGGCGGAATCGGTCGTAAAGAAAGGATTTCCCGTTCCGGCCGCAAAGATGACGACGCGCTTCTTCTCAAGGTGACGGATCGCACGTCGATGAATGAACGGCTCGGCAAGCTCCGGGATGTCGATCGCGGACATCACACGGGTAAAGACATCTGCCTTTTCAAGTGCGTCCTGGAGTACGACGGCGTTCATTATCGTTGCGAGCATACCGATATAGTCGGCTGCGGCACGATCCATATTTCCTGCAGATTCAGAAACGCCGCGGAAAATATTGCCTCCGCCGACAACGATCGCGATCTCGACGCCGAGATCGTGAACGGTCTTGATCTCAGCGGCAAGTGCTGCGGCGACCTCTGTGTCGATGCCGTAATTCTGCCCGCCCATCAGGGCTTCGCCGGAGAGTTTCAGGAGAATTCGGTCGTACTTTGGCGGCATAAATCTAAAGTCTAAGGTCTAAAGCCCAAAGTCCAAAGCCGTCTTATACAAAAACTCTGGACTTTGGACCTTGGAAAAAGAAGGGATATGTTAACCGACCATCGAAGCAACTTCCGACGCAAAATCGTCAGCCTTCTTATCGATGCCCTCGCCCATCTTGAAACGGGAGAAGCGTCGGATAGAGATGTTTTCTTTGATCGACGCGATCTTCTCTGTAACGAGTTCGCCAACCGTCTTTGCCGGGTCTTTTACGAACGGCTGGTCAACCAGAACATTCTCTTCGTAATACTTATTCAAGCGCCCATCGATGATCTTGTCGAGCACGTCAGCCGGCTTGTTCGCATTTTTGGGGTCGTTCTTGAGCTGTTCCATAAGGATCTCGCGTTCTTTTGCGACCTCCTCAGCAGGAACGTCCGAACGATTTGTAAAGCGCGGATCTGCTGCCGCGATGTGCATCGCAACGTCCTTTACCAACTGCTGGAACTCGTCACCGCGGGCGACGAAATCGCTTTCGCAATTGATCTCTACTAGCACGCCGACCTTGCCGCCCATGTGTATGTAGCTGCCGACGGCGCCTTCGGCCGTTACGCGTCCGGCCTTCTTGTCGGCGGTCGCGATACCTTTTTTACGAAGGATCTCAACTGCTGCCGCCTCGTCGCCGTTCGCTTCGACAAGAGCGTTCTTGCAATCGATCATTCCGGCTCCGGTCTTTTCACGAAGAGCCTTTACTGCACTTGCTGTTATTTCTGCCATATTAGAACTCCAAACTATAAAAAAATCTTACAAAAAGGCGTAGCCGATCTTGCCGCTCTGGCCGAAAAAGCTACGCCTGAAAAAAGTGTTATCTACTTTAGCTAGCCGTGGCTTCGCTTGATTCTTCTGACGACGCGGCCTCGGGTGCGACGGCTTCTTCTCCGGCCGCTTCCGGAGCCTCGTCGGCTGATTCTTCCTCTTCGGTCTCGTTCGCCGCCGCTTCCATCTCAGCTTTCTCGTCTTCGCTCAGATATTCCGCCGGAATTGCTGTAAGTGAACCAATCTCAGCAGTTTCTGCCGCGGCTCCATCAGCGTCAGCAGGAGCAACCGCAACGCCGCCTTCTGTTCCGACCTGTTTGCCTTCGAGGATCGCATCGGCGATACGCGAAGCAAAGAGCCGGATAGCCCGCAGAGCGTCGTCGTTGCCCGGAATCACGTGGTCGATCCCTTCGGGCGAGCAGTTCGTGTCAACGACCGCGACGATCGGGATGCCGAGGCGATTTGCCTCCTTCACGGCGATCTCTTCCTTTCGAACGTCGATGATGAAGATCATATCCGGAGCGCCGTTCATATCCTTGATACCGGCGAGGTTCTTCATCAAGCTTTCATGTTCGCGGTCGAGCTGGAGGCGCTCCTTCTTCGTGAGCATTTCGAAGCGGCCGTCCTCACGCATCGCTTCGATCTCCTTGAGTTTGTGGATCGACTTCTGAACCGTCTGATAGTTGGTCAAAAGGCCGCCGAGCCAGCGGTTGTTCACGTAGAACATTCCCGCGCGTTCAGCTTCCTCTTTGATGGCATCCTGAGCCTGGCGCTTGGTGCCGACGAAGAGAACTTTCTGATTCGGCTTTTGCGTTAATGATTCAGTTACGTAATTGAGTGAATCTCGGAAAAGCTTCTGCGTCTTCTGAAGATCGATAATGTAGATGCCGTTACGTTCACCGAAGATATATTCCTTCATCTTCGGGTTCCAACGGCGAACCTGGTGGCCAAAATGAACTCCTGCCTCGAGAAGTTCTTTCATTGATACTGTAGCCAAAACTATTTTCTCCTTGGTTTATGTACTCGGCGAAACAACTCGGTAACCAATTATAGTTTCGCCAATGGTTTTCGATCTCTGTTCGTCGTCCATTGGTCGTTGCAAAAATTGCTTTGCCGCGAACAACGAACCACGAACGACCAACGTTTCTATCTCTTCGAGAACTGGAATCTCTTACGTGCGCCCTTCTGACCGTACTTCTTACGCTCTTTCTTTCGGGGATCACGCGTGATCAGGCCTGCTTTCTTCAGCGTCGAGCGAAGGTCGGCGTTGAATTCGATCAAAGCACGCGTAATGCCGTGGCGAACCGCGCCAGCCTGGCCGGCCGTCCCGCCGCCATCAACATTCACAAGAATGTCGAATTTCTCGACCGTTTCCGTAAGGCGAAGCGGCTGCCGAATGATCATCTGCAGAGCTTCGTTAGGGAAATACGCGTTGAACTCACGCTTATTGACGGTGATCGCACCCGATCCCGGGCGGAGGTACACACGGGCGGTCGAAGTCTTTCTGCGTCCGGTGCCGTAATACTGAATATCTGCCATAACAAACTAGAACCTTGAACTAAATTTCGATCGCCTCGGGTTTCTGGGCCGTGTGGCGGTGTTCCGCATCGGCGTAAACCTTCAATTTCTTTACCATTGCACGGCCAAGCTTGGTTTTCGGGAGCATTCCCTTGACCGCAAGCTCGATCACGCGTTCGGGATTCTTTTCGAACATATCCTTTACAGAGGTCTCGCGAAGCCCGCCCGGATAGAGCGTGTGATGGCGATACATCTTCTGATCGTTCTTCGAACCATTAAAGACGGCATACCGGGCGTTAACAACGACGCAGTGGTCGCCCATATCCATAAAAGGCGTCCACGCAGGGTTGTTCTTGCCCGAAAGGATGCGTGCAACTTCAGTTGCCAGCCTTCCTACTGTTTTACCTTTGGCATCGACCACGAACCACTTTCGTCCGTCCGCCAATTCCTTTCCGCTTGGAAAATAAGTACTCATATCACACACACTACCAGCGTAATCCGCAAAAATGCGAACTGACAGGATATCTAAATACACGGGCAAACGTCAAGTCTGAAGGGACGCTATCGGGTGTTTTTGGTGGCCGAAGGCCAACCGGAAGCAAGGAGCGTAACCCCGACGATCGTTTTTGCGTCTTCGATCTTGCCGGTGCGGATCATTTCGGTGAGCTCGGGAAGCGAATATCGCTCGATCTCGACGAATTCGTCTTCATCGAGGTTCTGAGCGGTCTCGGTGAGGCCGGACGCGACAAAAAGGAACATCTTCTCGGTCAGGAAACCGGGCGAGACATAGAATTCGCAGAGCTTCTCGACACTATCGGCAACGACGCCGATCTCTTCTTCGAGTTCGCGGTGGGCACCGATCAGCGGATCCTCGCCTTCGTTCAGAGTGCCCGCGGGCAGTTCGAGTAGATATTCCTCGGCCGCGTGCCGATACTGCCGAACAAGGGCGATCGTCCCGTCATCAAACAACGGTGCGATCACCGCACTGCCCTTGTGTCGCACGATCTCTCGCGTGTATTCATGCTCATTCTCGCGTATCGTGTCGAGCGTGATGTCAAAAACACGGCCATTGTATATTGATTGAGTACAAATTCTTTCCGGGCGCATTCAGTGAGGATAGTCGATTGGCAGATTTGGTGTAAAATTGCTTCTTACGGAAAACGGAACTTTTTAAATGGTCGTTAAGGAGGGATGATTATGGGGACCGCTTTTTTTACTTCTGGTAAGCGAATCGGGCTTAATTGCTTATTTCTTGTTTTTTGCTGCATTCTTTTGACAGCGGCTTCGGCGGTCGGCCAGTCATCGAAAAAAGGATGGACTCCTTGGGCTGATGTCGAAGGTGACTGGGCTGAGTTCTATGTCTTTGTGAGCTTTTTGGGCGGCGATAAGTCCCCCGACGAATTAGCTAAAAAGCCGCTGAAGTCTTTGAAAGTGGTATGCAAAATTGTGGGCCGCGTCCGAGGTAGAATTCCACCAGAAATCTATGGTGTTAAGTTGTTTCGACTCAACTATAAAATATACGGTGACTTGGATTATTTTGACTACGGCAAAGACTGGATCGATCTCTATTACTCTGAGGACGGCGCAGTTGCGCGAATCCAGGAGATTAAGAGACCCGCCACGCAATTTGATGTTGAGGAGGTCGCACGGGCGGAGACGAAGGCAAACGTGACCTCAGTAGTTCCTGTACTTCCCGGTGTGGGTCGCATTGGCCCGCTCGAGTCTTCACTCCAGGGCCGAGAGTACAGGATCGGCGTAGAATGGCGGCGAAAGGGAAGCAAGGTCGAACTTAGGCTAAAGGATTACCGTCCCGACTGAAGTTTAGCTTGTTAAAGGCGAGTGGTGTCTCTCGATAGCCCTGCACGTTAGTAGGATCTCAAGTTCATCACTGGCGGAGTTGAGCCCCTTACTAACGTGCGGGCTACAGACACGAGCGGACGTTACGGACACATATGGCGGATCATCGAATAGGTTTGGGCGTGACGGGCGGGATCGCGGCGTATAAGGCCGTTGAGGTGATGCGTGCGTTGCAGAAGGCGGGCTGCGAGGTGCGTGTTGCGATGACGCGGCACGCGACGGAATTCGTTGCGCCGCTTACTTTTCGGGCATTGTCGGACGCCGAGGTCGTCGTTGACGACTACGATCCTGAGAACAGCGACCCGATCGCTCATATCAATTTTTCCCAGAATATCGATCTTTTGCTCATCGTTCCGGCAACCGCGAACATCATTGCAAAGTTCGCGAATGGCGTTGCGGACGATTTTCTGACCTCGACGTATCTTGCTTCGACCGCTCCGGTGCTGATCGCTCCTGCGATGAACACGACGATGTGGGAGCAGCCTGCTACGCAACGCAACATTGCCCGCTTGAAAGCCGACGGTGTGAAATTCGTCGATCCCGTCGCAGGGGAACTGGCGTGCAAAACCGTCGGCACCGGCAAGCTCGAGGATGTGGAAAATATTATCGCTCAGGCAATGAGACTTTTAACCGCAGAGACGCAGAGACGGGGAGAGAAGTCAGAAAGATGTCGGCGTCTCGGTATCTCGGCGGTGAACACTGATCTGAACGGTGAAAGATTCCTAATCACGGTTGGCGGGACGCGTGAGGCGATCGATCCGGTGCGGTTCATCTCGAACCATTCTTCGGGAAAGATGGGCTTTGCGATGGCCGAAGCGGCTGCCGCGAGAGGTGCGGAAGTGACAGTTGTGGCAGGAGTCACGGCGGTCGAGCCGCCTGCAGGAGTTAAGGTGATACGTGCGGTTTCCGCAAACGAAATGCACAAAGCTGTGTCCGGCGAACTTCAAAATGCGACGGTCTTTGTCGGTGCAGCAGCGGTCGCGGATTACGCTCCGGCAAACGCGGCCGACGCGAAGATCAAGAAAGACGGCCGCGATACGATGACGCTCGAACTCAAAAAGACGCCCGACATCCTCGCCGAGGTTGCGTCGCATCGGCACGAAGGCCTGATCGTTGTCGGATTTGCCGCCGAGACGAACAACGTCATCGAATTCGCACGCAACAAACTTGAGAAAAAGAAGCTCGATATCGTCGTCGCGAACGATGTTTCTAAACCCGGTGCGGGATTCAATGCGGATACGAATATCATCTCGATCCTAAGGGTAGATTCGGCCGAAGATTTTCCGTTGATGCCGAAACGCGATGCGGCGCATTGCGTTTGCGATGCGATCAAGCGTCTTCGCGAGGAGCGTGCGAAATGAATGTTCAGGATGAAGTGCGCGAGTATTTGAAATTCTTTCAGGAGCTTGGCATCGAGTATGTTGATGCGGATCTTGACGCGATCGAACCGCCGAAAAATTCATTTGCTTCGGCGCTGAATGTGGTTGATACGCGACGCGACATTTCGCCGTCACGATTGACGCCGTTGAGTAGCGTTATTACTCAGCCAGAAAAGCCCAAACCGGGGTCGCGGCTAAAGGATCTGCCGTCGCTCGGCTCGCTTTCGCCGCCGCGAAAGATGAACGTTGAGAAAAAGGAGACGCCGATCAATATAGAACAAATTGTCGAAACACCGCCGATGGCAATAGCGTCCAAAATTACCGTATCGATGGAAACTCTCGAAGAAATTCGTGCCGATATCGGACCGGATTGCACGCGATGCAAGTTGAGTACGCTTGGGCGAACACATGTCGTGAATTCGACCGGTAATCCGAACGCAACGCTGATGTTCGTCGGCGAAGCTCCGGGTGCGGATGAGGACGTGCAGGGCGAACCGTTCGTCGGACGTGCAGGACAGCTGCTTACCGACATTATCGAGAAAGGGCTGGAAATACCACGCAAAGACGTTTTTATCGGAAATATTAACCGCTGCCGTCCACCCAAGAATCGAGCTCCGGAGCCGGACGAGACTGCCGCGTGCAAGCCATTTCTGCTTCGCGAGATCTCGGTCGTTCGGCCGAAGGTGATCGTCGTGCTCGGTGCGACCGCGGCTCACAATCTGCTCGAAACGAATGTGCCGATCGGGAAATTACGCGGCCGCTTTCACGACTATTACGGCGTCAAGGTGATGCCGACATTTCATCCAGCTTACTTACTTCGCGACCCGAACAAGAAACGCGCGGTTTGGGAAGATATGAAGATCGTTCGGGAGTATCTGAATTCGGTTTCTGTCGAGGAGAAAATGTAATGAAAATACGCGGTTGTAAGGATCTCGTTGCTGTTCTTTTGGTCGCGGCCTTTGTTATTTTTCCGGTGGCCAGCTTTGCCCAAAAAGCCGCAAAACCCGAGATCAAACAGCTTCAAGGGCCGCAGAATCCGCGGATCGGCTTTATTATTCATGGCGGTGCGGGCGTGATCCGCAAAGGCAGTCTTACGCCTGAGCAAGAAAAAGCGTATCGCGACAAGCTTACCGAGGTCGTAACGGCAGGTTACAAGGCGTTGCAAGATGGGAAATCGAGCCTCGATGCGGTCGAGATCGCGATCCGAATGATGGAGGACGACCCGCTTTTTAACGCAGGCAAAGGAGCCGTGTTTACCACGGACGGCAAGAACGAACTTGATGCTTCGATCATGAACGGAAAAGACCTTTCTGCCGGCGCCGTCGCGGGGCTGCATCACGTCAAGAATCCGATCACGCTTGCTCGTGCGGTTATGGAAAAGTCGCCGCATGTGATGATGATCGGCGACGGAGCCGAGAAATTTGCAAAAGAGCAGGGCATCGAACTCGTAGATGAGAAATATTTCTTCACGCAACGCCGTTGGGATGGTCTCCAGCGTGTGAAGAAGGAAGAGGAAGAAAAGAAGAAGGCCGGCGAGAAGCCTGCTCCACCTGCAAAACCTTCATACGCTGAAATGCCCACGTCGCAGTTACCGGAAAATCGCTTCGGCACGGTCGGCGCTGTCGCTTTGGATAGATACGGCAACATTGCGGCGGGCACTTCGACCGGCGGTATGACGAACAAGAAGTACGGCCGCGTCGGCGATGCGCCGATAATCGGTGCGGGCACTTATGCGAATAATGCGACTTGCGGCGTTTCAGGTACGGGCTGGGGCGAATACTTCATTCGTCTCGGTGTCGCACGCGATATCTCGTCGCTGATGGAGTATCGCGCGATGCCGATCCAGGCCGCCACAGACCTCGTGATCCACACAAAACTCCAGAATGCGGGCGGTGACGGCGGCGTCATCGCTATGGACAAATTCGGAAATATGGCGATCTCGTTCAACAGCGAAGGAATGTATCGGGCCTACATCGACAAGGACGGCAAGCCGGTCGTCGAGATCTATAAAAACTAGATGCTGCATTCCGCTGAGATCATTGCGATCGGTTCGGAGCTTTTGGGGCCGAGCCGTGTCGATACGAACAGTCTTTGGCTTACGGAAAAGCTCGGCGACATCGGCGTCGAGGTGCAGCTAAAGACGGTCGTTGGCGATGACACCGCAAGACTTGAGGAGACCATTGCCGACGCCGTAAAGCGTGCGGACGTGATAATTACGACGGGCGGGCTCGGTCCGACCGAGGACGACATCACGCGTGGCTGTACCGCGAAGGCTTTGGGACGCGAACTCGTTTATCACGACGAGATCGAGGCTCATTTGCGTGAGAGATTCAAGGCCTGGGGACGCAAGATGCCCGAGATCAACAAGCGTCAAGCGTTCGTCATCGAAGGCGCCGAGATCCTTGAGAATCCGCGAGGCTCCGCTGTCGGGATGCTGACCGCTGTCGGCGAAAAGCGCGTCATCAACCTGCCCGGTCCGCCGCGTGAGAACCAGCCGATGTTCACCGAGCTTGTTCTGCCGCGTTTGAAGGAACTCGTCGGCGATGTTTTCATCGAACGCCGTCTGATGAAGATCGTCGGGATGGGCGAGTCCGCCGTCGATGAGATCGCGGCTCCGATCTACACGGCATTCGACGAGGTGCAAACGTCGATACTTTTTAACAAGACGGAGGTCGAGCTGCAGATCGCCGTCAGGCGCGATTCGCTCACTCAAGCTGAGGCGACCGCGGACGAATTGACCGCGAGACTCGCCGATGCATTCGGGATTGCGATGTTCACGACGACAGGCGAGACGATGGAGGCCGTAGTTGGCCGACTTTTAACGGAACGCGGCGAGACCGTCGCCTTTGCTGAGAGCTGCACGGGCGGGCTTGTTTCGAGGCGAATCACGGAGGTTCCCGGTTCTTCCGCCTACTTTCTCGAAGGCCTTGTGGCTTACTCGTATCCGGCAAAGGTGAGGATGCTCGGCGTTCGTCAGGAAACTTTGGACGAATTCGGTGCCGTCTCCGCAGAGTGTGCACGCGAGATGGCCGAAGGTGCGTTGAAAGTATCGGGCGCGACGCACGCGGTTTCCGTTACCGGAATTGCAGGCCCTGACGGCGGCACGGACGACAAGCCCGTCGGGACGGTCTTTTTCGCATATTCTGGGCCGAGTGGCACGCGTTCGATAAAACTCTTCCTTCCCGGCGACCGCTACCTCATCCGCTGGCGCTCAAGCCAAGCCGCCCTCGATCTCCTCAGACGCTCCGTCATGGCGACCTAGGCTTGAATGCCGAACTTTGCATCCATTGAGTCTGCGAACAAAAGTGCGACGAGCTTAGATATTTTATTGCTCAGGCCTGTCAGTTCCGTCGGCCTTCGTTATTGCGTTTTCGACGTTTTTCAGCATTGCCGCTGCTTTTTTTGAAAGTACTGGATTGGGGCTTGCTTGCACGCTTGTGAGAACCATCCGCGCGTCTTCAAAATTATTCCGATAGAACAGCAACAACCCAAGTTCGTACGCGGCGTAATCGTGATAGGCGCTGTTAGGAAAGTCGGCCACGAACTTTTTCAACAGGTTTATACCGTCCGCATTCTCAAAGACCCATCGAAAACTTAGTGGATCGTCATATTTATTTAGAACGGCGAACGCCCCGCTATTTATACCGCCAGGCTCCTCGATGCTAACTTCGATTTCCTTAGACTTAGCCCCGCGGAACGAGAACTGTATAGTATATTTGCCCGAAGTCGGGAAGAATTGGTCTGTGCACGTAATGATCTCAGCTACGGACTGAACTCCCGTCTTTTCAGCCGATTCTCGCGGTTTGTCCATCTCGACGATCTGCCTTAGAGAAGGTGATCTTGACGATGGCAGCGATTCTGTCGGGGACGAGTTGATCGCGTTCGTCAATTTCGAGAATCGCCGTACCCCATCCCGTCCCTTGATCGTTATCGAGGTGGCCTCGAGAAGCCTGGGGAAAGATTCGCCGGGAAGTAGCGAGAATGAAAACGTCGCTATGATCGGCTCGAGCAATACGTAATTGCCTTTCTCCAACGTAACGTCGAACGAACGATCAACGTGCTGAGATTTTGATTCGGTTTGTCCGGCAACTAAAGCTACTGAGAAGAAGATCGAAAAAATTAAAACTATTACTCGCATAATTAGGGTTCTCCTAGTTTCTATTTTCCAGGACTTGTTATCCTCTTGCGTATTAGGTTGATATGCTCGGGATGCAGTTGATAAAAATCAGTTTCGCTCGGCCGACTGACATAGTCCATAAGCAAATATGTATTACTGGTGCGTTTATGGGTTGACGGAAACGGAAGCCAGTTATCTCCGTAAATGCCAAATTGATGTCCAAGTTCGTGAGGGCCGTTATCCCAAGCTCTCGTGCCGGCAACCGATATCGCAGTTTGCTTCGAACCAGACTGCCACGTGTCTAGTGCACGCTAACAAGTTTACGGCTTCTGCACGTTACGTGATCTCTCGTTAACTTCATGCAGGGAACGTCTGGCGGATGACGCGACAAACGTATTTCCGCTGTCCATCAAGCCGTTCAACAATTTTTTTGCTTTCTCAAATTCATTCTCAACCGAGTAGATCGATGCAAGAGTGAGAGTTGCGATTTCTCCGTAAGGCGTAGATCCGTATCGCTGCACGAATTCTTCTAAGAGCGACCTTTCGTCCTTCGATCTGGGTGCCCATGCCGAAAGTCCAAAAAAGTTTTTGTGAGCCTCCATAAACTCGACCGCCTTTTTATTGTTGCCGGTCGGTTCTGAAATTTCGATCTTGATCGGGTTCGATTTAAGAGTTGTTACGCCGTACGGATCGTCGATCAAAAATTGAAGCTCATATTCACCCGATTCTTGGAGACAAGCATCAACAAAAGATGGAGCGAGCAAACTGCTTGTTTCGGTCGACCAATTCGGCCCAAAATTGCTTGGAATCTTAATTCCGCCAGAACCTGAAACGGCGGATAATGACCTGCAAATGTGACTCTTGCCGGCAGAAGCTACTTTCAATTGGGACTCGCCCAAGAAATTTGGAATTTCTCCTCTTAGCGTGGTACCTGACAAGTTTGAAAGCTTGAAGGTTATCCATATCGGCTCCCATCGAGCATAGTGATCCTTATCCAATCGAACTTCAAACGTCATTTGCTTGAGATCACCGTACGAAGCCGCCTGGGCAAACAAGGCCTGCCCACCAAAAATTAGGCAAGCCATCAAAACGAATGCTGAAATTAGTTGCTGTTTCATTTTTCGTGTCCTCTGAGTCTAGCTATTTCCCCGGACTCCTAACCCGCCGCCGCATCAGGTTCAGATGCTCGGGGTTGAACCTGACTTCATTTATCTGATCGCAAAGATAGTTGGAGTAATCCATTATCTTGAATGTCATCCTTTTCTGGTCCCCCAAAAGACCGAATTGGTGTCCAATTTCATGGGGAATGGTGATTCGTATTTCATCGATCGTTCTACTAACAATAGGGGGCGGTGGAGAGAGGAAATATTTTGTGTAATCTTGAAGAACCTCTTGAAATATTAGGGAGCCATTCGCGCCAACTGGAATGACTTCACCGCCATTCATAAGCTGACACACCATCCCGCCAGGAGGGCATGTAGTAGTTTTCTGACAGTCGCAAGCACCAATTTGAGAGCGATCAAAAAACTGTATCGGACTCACCCCCAGAAGACCCTGCTCGTAATCAGCACCATTTGCGCTACTTCCATCAAAATCGGCCGATTTTGGTCCTTGATACCCGACTAACGTGTATGTTATCCAAAAATCATCTGCTTCTTTACTTTCCGAATCGCGGTTACGGGAGAGTACTTGAAGTAGCGTCGCATATTGCGGCCCTTCTTCAACATTTAGTTCAAATTGCAGGTTCGCCTGATTATAGCCGCTTGTTTCAGCCCACTGGTATTCTGGTCTGATATAGGCGTCCCCAAACAAGTTCTTCGGTCTTCCGTCCGCATGCGTTCCATCTTCCGACAGAACGTACGTAAAGCTGTTTGGCAATTTGACCACGTTCTCTAATTCGTCTCCGTCTAGGTTGATGCCATCGTCGTTGTTGTAATCGTCATCGTCGTACAAAACGAAGGTTGATCCCGGACGGATGCTTTGAGAATGTTGAGGAACGCCGTACAAAATAACACTTGTCGCATCATTGGTGCGTATGCGAAAAGAATATGCCCCAATCTTGATCCGGCCGTTTTCGAAACGGGCAGTTTCCAATGGATCATTTGTTTGAACGAAGAACCCGGCATTAACTTCGCACGGACTTGGGGCGGGAGTTGGGCAGGGGGAAGGGCTAGAATCGGGGACAGGTGTTGGAGGTTCCAACTGCTCGACCAAACAACTCGTTGACCCAACCTGTGCAATGGTTCCGTGTACATTATTGCTCATCCCAACCTTTCCCATGGAATCGACTTCCATGTGGAGGCGGCGCCATACGGTGAGCATGTCTGTGCGGCAGGCTCTGTTCATTACGGCGGAGCATTCATTTGTTGCGGAAGTTGTTACAGGGATCTCGGTATTGTTGGTGTCCTTGAGGTCGATGCCATTGGCGGCGAGAACGAGACCGCTCACATATGTTTCGTCAGGACCTGCAACAACGGAAAAATTGTCGCCGGGCTGCATTGTTGTTTGAAAATCAACGATTGCCGCACCGGTTCCGTCGGTCAGGCAGGAAACTCCGGTTGCGTTTGAGTTTGAAAACGTCTGGCAACTATACGGATTGGGCTGTCCCGTAGGCGGAACGATCAATAGGCCTGCTCTTGTTGCTGTTGTCCCATCAACGTTTCCGTTGTTGTCGTTTCCGGTCGTAATTGTCGGCGAATCACTTGCGTCAATTGGAGCAGTGTCTGCGGACGGGTCGTCAACGTCGAAGTTCCTGAAATATATGCGGACTCCCGCCGTCGCTGTGGAATATTGCGCCTTTACCCTGATCTTTCGACGGTCAACGGTTTCCGCCGGAACCTTTTTGTCCGGGAATATTCTTAGGCCGCCTCCGGCATTCGGGTTCGTGTCTATCGGAAGATCGTCGGTGAGTATCTGGTCGAACGTAAGGCTCGTGACTTTCGGGCCGGGAATGGTAATACAAGCGTTGGTTCCGCAACTATTCTGCGGAAAATTATGAGTTGCTGTAATACAGTATGTTTCACCGGCTTGGTAGGCCTGCGATGTCAGGGTAACGAATGCATTTGGGCCATCACAATCCGGGTCGCTTCCGCTAACATTGACACCAGGACCGGTCATCGTCGCCGACACCGAGCAAGATGAATCGTTGTTTCCGCGAGTGTAATAGATAGTTGAAGCGCCACCCGTTAGAGTGTGCGTAACGTCGTCGAAGCTGATCGACGAATTACCCGATCCACCGTTCGGCACGGTACAAGTCGGAGAAAGCAGATCTTGCCCCCCCCCCCCCCGAAAAATAAGGACAGGTATGCATCTGCAAACATTCCGTTTCTTGGCGATACAAAAAGACCCATCGGATCGAGGCTGCGGTTAGGAGTTGCGTGAGCGGCAAAAGACCCAAGCAAAGAGAAGGTTGCAAGCGCCAACGATGTGAGGACGGTTCGCATAATGTTCGGATGATACCTCAGCATTGCTCCTGATGTCAATAGATTCCTTTAACACTGTTTAACGTTGCCTCGGCGACCGACAATTACAGCCAAGTAGTTGATTTTTGCATCCAATACACGGAAAATAGGCCGAGCGCTTCCTTGCAGAAGAGGCCCGAGACGCGATTATTGCAACTTCGGGTTGTATTTTTCGTGACTATTCTTCGGGCGAAGAGCCTCGAATTTTTACACACGCACCGAACTATATGAAGAAAATAGCGGTTTTCCGTACGACCTTGACGCTTGTCCTGCTTTTTGGACTACTTTCGCCGGCGTTCGCGCTTGGTATCGGCGACGGCAAAAAGCATTTCAAACAGGGAATGAAGTACGAGGTGTCTGAGGAATGGGACAAGGCTTGCGAGGAATTTGCCCTCGCGGTCAACGAGAACCCGAAAAACCCGGAATACCGCCTACACCTGCGGCGTGCGCTGTTCAACGCTTCGCAGATGTTTATGAGACGCGGAACAGTCGCCGCGGATGAGAAGGATTATGCGGGTGCGTACAATGCTTTTCGACGTGCGTATGGGTTCGATCCGACCAATGAGCTTGCTAAGAGCGAGATGGAGCGAATGGTGCGGCTCCAAAAGGATGCGAGCTCGCCCGATGACAAGGCGGCCGACGGTCCAGGGCTCAAGGTCAAGCCCGCGGCATACAAGCCGGAAGATGTGCAGCTTCCGCAGCAGCTTGAAAAGCTTCGCGATGTGCCGTTTCCGGCCGGCATCGACCTTCAGTTCATCGTCAAGGAACTTGCGAAGGATCTCGACCTCAATGTGCTTTTCGACAGCGAATCACGGCTTGATTCGCGCAAGGTGAAGATCGAGTTGAAGAACGTTACTTCGGCGCGTGCCCTTGATTACATCTTTTTGCAGGAGAATCTTTTCTTCCAGAAGGTCGGCCCGCGGACGATCCTAGTAGCCTCGAATAACCGACGCAACATTCTCCAGCAGCTCGTTCTTAAGACGTTCTACCTCGCAAATGCGAGCCCGAAAGACATTCAGAAGGTCATTCAAGGTGCGATACCTGCCCAAGGCGGTCGTCCGCAGACGATCATTCTGCCTGATGATGCGACCAACAGTGTAACGGTTCGCGACACTTCGGAGAATATCAAGATCATCGGGAGACTCATCCGCGCGCTCGATAAGGATCGCGCCGAGGTCGTTATGGACGTAGCGATCTACGAAGTCAATCGCGGCGACCTTCTCCAATTTGGTAACCAGATCGGAACGGGCGGCGATAGAGGAACGCTGCTGAATCTGGGCGGTGTTGGCTTCCCGACGGCGCATCAAGGTTCGACCGGTCCGATCACGAGCGGAATGCCTTTCTCGGGCACCGATCTCCTGAGCATAGCGATCGGCCTTCCGATCAGTTCTATCGCGGCTCTTCAGAGCAAGACGAACACGAAGCTCGTTGCATCCACGCAGATCCACGCCTTTAATAACGAAGATTCATCGGCGACGATCGGCCAGCGTGTACCGGTTCAGAGCGCACAGTTCGTGACTGGCGCCGGAACGACACCGGGTAACGGCGGCGTTGTTTCGAACGTGATCAACTACGAAAAGGTAGGCCTCTCGCTGAAGTTCAAGCCGATCGTTTTCCCGAATCAAGATGTTCAGGTCGCGATGGAGATCGAGTCGAAGGATATCGGCGCCGGGCCCGATCCGTTCACGCCGATCTTTACGGAACGCACGATCAAAGGCACTGCACGCGTCCAGAATAACAAAACGCTTCTGCTTGCAAGTGTTGCACAAAATAACGAGCGAAACGGCCGCACAGGCCTGCCGCTCCTGGGGCTTATACCGATCCTCGGAAGGTTGTTTACGGCTCCGAAGAAAGAGAATGCGCAGATCGATATCGTGATTGCCGTTACTCCTCGTGTGATCCGAGCTCCTGCCATTCTGCCTGAAGATCTTGTCGAACAAGATACAGGAAGCCTTGCAACACCGACCAGCGGTCAGCTCGAGGCGATGATCATCGAGGAGCAGCGTGAAGAACTTCTCGCCGCCGCACGGCGCAAGCCGACGAATGTCGTGATCGATCTTCCTGACCAAAAAACCAACGCACCGCAGTACGTTCGAACGGACGCCACTGCTCAGACATCGCCGGACGCAAGTTCGTCTGCGCCGACCAATGCAGCGTATGCCGATGCGAAGCCGACAAGGCCAGCAGTGGATTCGAATGTCGACGCTCCGCTGCTCAAGCCGATCGATAATTCGGTTCGAACGCTGAATCTCGCGGAGACGGCAGATCGCCCGGACAACTCGCCGTCGCCCATTGCCCTCAAACCGATCAGTGCAGCGGTTTCGCGTGCGACCGTGCAGCTAGCGGCCGTAGCCGCAATGAAAGCCGGCGAGAAGGTTCGCGTTGCCGTCGCATTTTCAAGCCCGGAAGCCTTCCGTTCCGCCGTTCTCGGGGTCAAGTACGACTCGACGAAGCTGGCGATAAGAGGCATTTCGCTTGGTGATGCGTTTGGTGAAAAAGCGAATTCAACGGTGATGCCATTTTTGAATACGGACGGAAAGACGTATTTTTCGTTGATCGCGCCCGAAGGGACGACCACTCCGCCGACCGGTGTGATCGCATACTTGGACGTCGAAGCCTTGGCCGATGGCGTGCCAATGATCACTTTCGACGGTGACGTTCTGAATTTGATGACCGAGGACGGCCGAAACATCCCGGTCACGGTTGCGGCAGAAGGGAAGTGAAGTTTTCCAAACAAAACGGATACAGCTTGCTTGAGCTTGTCGCTACGCTCAGCGTGCTTGCGATCCTCGTCATGGGCGCCATCCCGCTCGCACAGACCGCGGTAAAGCGGCAGAAGGAAACGCGGCTTCGAGAGACCCTAAGGGACGTACGGCGCGCGATCGATGAGTTCAAGCGTGATTCACTCGGAGCGTGTCCGCAGGGCGCCGTCTCGTCGGGAAATCGCACGATTCCAGGCGGAAACATACCAACGGATCCGCGCAGCCGCGTTGTCATCGACGATTGTACGATCTTTACTGTTGACAATCTCGATCGATATCCGCCGAGCCTTCAGGTCCTCGTCGATGGCGTTAAGGTGCGTCCGCGTGGTGCAGATGTTCGCGGCGGCCGCGGGCTTGGCGATGATGACACGCAGGCGACCGACATCAACCAGAACAAGGAGCGGAAAAAAGTTTACTTGCGTGAGCTGCCTGTTGACCCGATGACGGGAAAGACCGAGTGGAAGCTGCGTTCGTCCTATCAGGAGAAAGACGCTGATTCCTGGGACAGCGTTAACGTTTTTGATATTAGGTCCACCTCCGACGATGAGGCGCTGAACGGCGAAAAGTATTCTGATTGGTGATGTTTAAAATAGTTAGCGAGCGACGACGTGAAGGCGGCTTTTCGCTGCTCGAATTGATGATCGCAATGTTCATTTTGATCATTTTGATCTCGGTTGCGATACCGACCTACCAAAGAAGTGTGCAGCACGCAAAAGAGACGGTGCTGCAAGAGAATCTTTGGCAGATGCGGCGAGCGATCGATCAGTTCTCTGCGGACAAGGGACATCTTCCCAAGAGCATCGATGACCTTGTCACAGAAAAATATCTTCGAGAGAAGCCAATCGATCCCGTCACTGAATCGACGGAATGGACCGAGGTGCAGGGTGACGATATTGCCGGCAAAGAGGGCGAAACTGGTCTAAAGGATGTTAAAAGCACGGCCGAGGGCATAGATAGCAACGGCAAGGAGTACTCAAAATATTGATGTTCGATTTTCTGACTTCGCCGAATTTTCCGAATGCAGGCCTCGGGATCGAGGAGCGTTCGATCACTGCTGTCTCCTTGGACGGTGGTCGAAGTGGATTGAGAATTAGACAATGTGCTACGAGTTCGATCTCGCCCGGCGTGATCAAGGGGGATTTTTTCGATCAGAACATCGTCGATGAATCGTCTTTTATTAAATGCTTGGACGACACATTGGCGGTTGCCGGCCTTTTGAATCAAAAGCGTTGGTCGGTCTCGCTTCCGGGAAGCTCTGCTCGCACGGCGATAGTTACTCTTGAGACGGAACCGTCGTCCAAAAGCGAGTGGCAAGAGATTTTCGATTGGAAAGCCGAACAAACCTTTGGGATCGCGGCCGCAGACCTTCGGATCTCACGCAGAAAGATATCGAACGATGTCGAGGGCCGATCGCGCTACTTTACAACCGCGATCCGCCTCGCCGTCATAGATGAATACGAGACGATCTTTGAGCGTTTTGGCCGACGTGCAGGCCTTGTTCTGCCGCGCGTGATAAGTGAGGCGACCTGGCTTTATAACAGCTTGGCTGGTGATGCTCTGTTACTGAGTGCCCAACCTGGCGGGTTTTCCGGGCTTTTACTCCGCAATAACGAACCGGCGGTGGTACGTTCTGTGACATGCACTCCGTCGGAGGCTGGAAACGAGATCTATCGACTCTTGATGTTCTATCACGACCGGTATGGCGGCATTCTGGAGAACATTCTCCTGATCGGGGAAGAGATCGGCCGGAGCGATGTGCTCGCGGCCGCGGCTGAGGCATTTGGCCAGGAGATCGACGTGCTCGATGCCGACGATCTAGGGCTCGATCGGGCCGGAACTGGATTGTCTTTTGACGTCCTTGCGGCACCTTCTGGTCTAGCGTCGCTTCATTTTGGTTCGCAGTCCTCCGCTACGGCAGCTGGCTGAAACCTTTTTTGCAGAATTCCGTAAATACTGTCTGAATATGACTTCTGCTTCGATCAACTTCGCGAATGTTACCGAACTCTCGGATAGCGAGCTTATTGCAAGATCGCTCCGCGGAGGTGCCGACCATTTCGAAGCCTTGGTCCATCGGTATCAGCGGCCGATCACGGGTTACGTTTATCGGATGCTTGGGGACTTTGAGGCGTCGCTTGACGTAACACAGGAAGTATTTATCAAGGTTTACAATTCACTAAGCAAATACAGTTCGGATTACAAGTTCTCGACATGGCTCTATCGGATCGCGCATAATGCGGCGATCGACCACATTCGCCGCAATACGGTTACTGCCCAAAGCCTGGAGACCGAAAATGAAGAAGGCTCTTTCGAGATGCAGCTTCAGTCAAAAGCTCCGAATCCTGAACAGGAGCGTGAGCGAAGCGAATGGAGGACCGAGATCGAACTTGTCGTTCGCTGTCTCCCACCGGCCTATCGCGATCTGATCATCTTGCGGCATTCGCACGACCTAAGCTATGACGAGATCAAGGAGATAACCGGCTTGCCGCTCGGCACGGTCAAGAATAGGTTGTTCCGCGCTCGCGAAATGATGCGCGAATTGTTCATTAAGCGAGGTTTCGACGGCATTTGATGGCAAAAGAGCAGAACTGTGAAAATTTCGATCTTGCCGCATTTGTTGACGGCGAACTCGATGCGCATGCCGATCTTGCGATCCAAGCACACTTGGATGTTTGTCCGCCCTGCCGCTCGGAATTGAACGCCCAAAAACAGTTCTTGAGAATGCTGGAAACAAGTCTTCGCAAACCGGAGGCTGAAATGGAGCTCCCGAGGGATTTTTCCAAAAGGATCATCACTACCGCCGAGAATAACGTTGTTGGACTGCGGTCTTGGAAGGAGCGTTTTAATGCGATATTCATCATCGCCTCCCTCTTTATCTTCTCGCTCTTTGTTCTTGGAGCGGAAGGTGCGGACCTGGTCGCGGCGTTCGGTGCACTGGTTCAAAAACTAGCGGCGGTCGGCGCTTTCGCAACGCAGATGGCGTATTCGTTCCTAATGGGTGTTGTTGTTCTCGTGCGCTCTCTAGTTCGTATCTTGAATCCGGCAGATGGTGTACTGGCTACGTTAGGAGTATTCGGAGTCGTTAGCTTGTTCGTATTAGGGCTGAAATTTGTGCCATTCCGCAAACTCCTGCGTCCTTTGTTCTGATCCGTGAGAAATAGTTCTAAAGCTCAGGGTATTTTAGCTAAACGCCGAAGTACGATCTTCGCCGTCGTGGTCATGCTCATCGCATTGACGGGCTTTTCTCGGACGGCGTCCGCACATCCCGAGATCTCAGTTTCTGAAGAGCAGAAAATGATTACCGTCGGCGACGCTCCCGAACAGGAAGTTTACGCCTTCGGCAAATCCGTTACAGTGAGCAAACGGGCAAAGGGCGTGCTTGCGATCGGCGGCGACGTCGTGATCGAAGGCCGGATCGAGGGCGATGTCGCGACGATCGGCGGCAATGTTATCCAACGCCATGACGCCTTTGTCGGCGGTGATGTGATCGTGATCGGCGGAGCCTATAAACCGGAGGCCGAAAAACCGGCGCGCGTGGACGGAAAGCAGACTGTCGTCTTTGGGATGTTGGAAGAACCTCTCAAGGATTTTGCCCGTGACCCCGCCAGCCTGCTTTCACCTTCCGTCTCGCTTAGCTTCTTTGCGCAGCGGTTGGTGCTTGCCCTTATCTGGTTCGTGATCTCGATGGTGTTCTCGACGATCGCTCCCGGTGCGGTCGGGCGTGCCGCTGCCAAACTAAATCTCTCTCCGGTCAAGGTGTGTGCGATCGGGGCGGGCGTTTTTATGGCCACGGGCGCTGTTGTGATCGCAAGTGCCATCACGCTCCCGAACTTTCTTGCGGTCGCGGCCCTCGGTCTCTGTCTCCTTTTGCTGCTTTTCGGATACGTCTTTGGCAGGATCGCTCTACATGTGTCCCTTGGTAAGTGGATACAGAGAACTACATTTCCCGAGAATAACCGCTCGGAAACCCTTGCAACCCTTACCGGTGTTCTGGTCTGGACGCTCGTCCTCTCCTTGCCGTTCGTCTGGCCGATCGCATTGTTTGCAACGTTTGCGTTCGGCATCGGCTTGATCGTGATGGCCACCTCTAGGTCTGATTTTCGAAAGATCTAGCTGATACGCATCGCCTTTTGCAATCTTTGCGCAAGGTTTACACAACTTTACATTAAGCGTCGAACCTTACTGGTACTATTTACGTCATACCCTTTTACTGGGGAGAGGCTCTATCTGAGGCTTAAGTAGCAAATATGGCGCAGAACGCAATCATATCGATTTTTATACTTTTTATCAGTGCGTTGGTTTCACAGGTATTCGGACAGACCGTCGATCCGATGAAGCCTGTGCTCGTACGCGGGGACGTCACGGCGGTGTCCGCTAGTTCGGCCACTCTGAACGCCAGCGGCAAAACCGTTACGGCGGAGTTTTCCGAGAAGACCGAATACAAAAAGATCTCTCCGGATCTCAATTTGCGGTCCGCAGTTGTTTCGAGCCTTGCCGATATAAAGGTTGGCGACAAGCTAATCGTCTCGTGCTTGATGAAGCCGGATGGCGGCTGCAACGCAATTCGCAGCTATTTGGTGAGTACCGCAGAACTTTCTGCCAAAGAGGCAAAAGACGCGTCGGAGTGGAAAACTCGCGGCATTTCAGGAAAGGTCGAGTCGATCGACGCGATCAAACGGACCGTGACGATCAAAGTGAGCGGTTTGATGAGCGCCCAGTCGGTCCTGGTCTCTTTCAAGCCAAATGCCGAATTTCTGCATTATGCGGATGACTCGATCGAATTTTCGGATGCAAAGCCGACCGATTTTCTAGGTATCGGAGTCGGTGACATCTTGAGAGCTGTGGGCGAACGAAGTGCAGACAATACCGCGTTCACGGCCGAAAAAGTGCTCGTTGGGTCATTTAAAACGATCGCGGGTACGGTGAAGTCCGTAGACGCTTCGAAGAACGAAGTTGTGATCTCGGATTTCGCGACAGGCA
The DNA here is from genome assembly GCA_937873515.1 of uncultured Acidobacteriota bacterium. Lineage (GTDB taxonomy): Bacteria > Acidobacteriota > Blastocatellia > Pyrinomonadales > Pyrinomonadaceae > OLB17. The sequence continues at coordinate 158,766 of CALMYB010000003.1, read as the reverse complement.
AAGACGTTACGATCGCTACCGCAAAGGTGACAACATTCAAGCGCTTTCCTGCTGAAGATGCGGAAAGGCTTGCCGGGATGCAGGCAGCGATGCGCAGCGGCGGTGCCGGTGCTCAGGCGGGCGGACGTCCGCAGGGAGGACAAACCCAACCTGGCAGCGGCCGGCCAGCCGGCCAGCAAGGCGGTCAACGCCCTAGTGGAATGGCGGGAGGGCCGCGCGGCGGTGTCGACGAAATGCTTGATCGTTTCCCAACCATCACGACATCGGATCTTAAGGTCGGAGATATGATAGCTGCCTCAAGCACGCGGGAGAACGCTCTGGGCCGGGTAACTGCCTTCAAACTCCTTGCCGGTGTTGAACCATTCCTTCGCTTGGCACAGATGAATTCTGGCGGCGGCCGACGCGGCCAAGGGCTTGATGCATCATTTTCTATCCCGGGCCTTGACGGAAGCGGGTTCTGATATTTGTTCTAATTTTCATTCATACAATACATATGGACTACATAAAGAAAATAACTCTGCTTGGCGCGCTTATGCTCTTATCCGTAGGCGGAGCCTTCGCTCAGAAAGCGGCAAGTATAACTGGTCAGGTAGTTGACAGTCTTGGAGCGGTCGTCGTTGGTGCGACCGTCTCAGCAGTAAATTCAGAAGGTAAAGAAAAGAAGGCTAATACCAACGATCGCGGTGAATTCACGATCGCAGGTCTCGAAGCGGGAACATACACCATAAAGGCCGAGGCAGCGAACTTCGCCCCGTATGAGAATCCGGATCTTGTTCTTGCTGCGGGCGAAAAGCATCAGTTGGTGGTTTCGATGACGGTTGCCGGTGTTGCCGAGGACGTCAATGTAAACCCCGACGAGGGTGTTTCGACAGACGCTGAGAGCAACGCAAGTGCGACCGTGCTCAAGGGCAAAGACCTTGATGCCTTACCTGATGACCCGGACGAACTCCAGTCAGCTCTTCAGGCATTGGCGGGTCCCGGATCCGGCCCTGATGGCGGCCAGATCTATATCGATGGCTTCACGGGCGGCAACCTTCCGCCAAAAGAATCGATCCGAGAGATCCGAATCAACCAGAATCCGTTCTCGGCGGAATTTGACCGCGTTGGATGGGGCCGGATCGAGATATTGACGCGGCCGGGAACCGACCGTTTCCGCGGCAGTGCGTTCTTCAACTTCAACGATGCTCGCCTGAACTCGCGCAATCCATTTGCGGCGAATCGAGCGCCGAGCCAAACGCGCTTCTTCGGAGGCAACATTTCAGGCCCGATCATAAAGAAGAAGGCCTCGTTCTTTGTGGATGTCTCGAACCGGGACATCGACAATAACACGATCGTTAATGCGGTCGTCTTGGATCCTTCCTTCAATATCGTTAATTTTTCGCAAGATTATAAGATCCCGACACGACGTTTCTCGATCGGACCGCGACTCGATTATGCGATCAATGATAAGAATACACTGGTCGTTCGATACGATTACGACCGATCGTCGAGCAAGAATCAGGGAATTGGCGGAACGTCCCTCGCATCGCGCCAGTACAACTCGACGAGCTTCGGTCATGAGTTTCGTATTACCGAAACAGCGATCCTGAATGCGACAACGGTCAATGAGACGCGATTTCAATACTCGTTCGACAAGAGTGCTCAGAATGGCGACAATTCGGTCCCGACCGTCAGTGTCTCGTCTGCGTTCACATCCGGCGGGTCGCAAATAGGTGAGAGTTTCAATCAGAGGCAGCGCTATGAGATCTCGAACAACACAACTACGGCTCTTGGCAAGAATATGGATCACTCGGTCAAGTTCGGCATTCGCCTGCGCGGAACAACGATCGACAATCGCTCGGAGAATAATTACGGCGGGACTTTCAGTTTCCTCGGGTTTGTCGGTGCGAGCCCATACGACCTGAATGGTGATGGTTTCGTCTCACCGATCGAGCAGTACCGTGCGAAACTTCTCGGCGCTGTGGGTACGCAGTACGATCCGACCCAATTCACAATGACGACCGGCGATCCGCTCGCAAAGGTCTCGCAGCAGGATCTTGGCCTGTTCGTTTCGGATGATTGGCGCCTTTCGCCTAAGCTACTATTAAGCTTTGGCCTTAGGTACGAAAATCAGACGAACATTAGCAGTGACTACAACTTTGCACCGAGATTCGGATTTGCATGGTCACCCGGAGCCGGCGGCTCGAAACCGGCAAAGACCGTTTTCCGCGGCGGTGCAGGTATCTTCTACGATCGCTTCAGCGAGAACTACACGCTGCAGGCTCATAGATATGACGGGATCACGCAGTTAAATCTGCTCGTCAGTGCGAACGAGACCGATCCGACGCGACAGGCCGCGGCGATCGCTCTGCTTGCTCAGCCGATCTTTAACCCGGACGGAACGGTCTCGAATGTGCTTACACCTTCGCAGATCCTTGCGTTCCTGCCTGGTTCAAGTACGACGCGTTTGGTGGCAACCGATCTCAAGACGCCATATACGGCTCAGGCTACGGTCGGCGTTGAGAGGCAGCTGCCGTTCAAGACGACCCTCTCTGCGTTCTACATCATTTCTCGATCGTTCAATCAGCTTCGTTCGCGGAATATCAATGCGCCCGTCTGTCCGACCGAACTTGATTGCTCTCTCGCACCTCGGCCCGATCCGACGCTCGGCAATATTCAGCAGTATGAAGCGACCGGAAGATCCGAAGAGAATCAGATCCGTGTAGGTTTCAGGAACAACTACTCTTCGCGATTCTCGCTTTTCGGAAACTATTCGCTCAACTTCTCAAAGAGTGATACAGACGGTGCGGGAAGCGCTCCAGCGTACAGTTATAGCTTTGCCGGTGAATGGGGCCGCAGCGGCGACGATGTCCGACATCGATTTGTTATCGGCGGCAACATCGGTCTGCCGTGGGGCGTTTCACTGAATCCGTTCATATTTGCCTCATCGGGGAGCCCGTTCAATATAACGACTGGGTTCGATTCGAACGGTGACGGCTACATAACCGAGCGTCCGACATATGGTGCTTTGGCATCACGTTGTGCGGAGCTCGGGCTGAATTACGCATTCTGTGACATCGCGGGCAAGGATCCGAATGCGATCATTCCGCGAAACTATGGTGAAGGCCCGGGCAGCTTCTCGGTCAACATGCGCGTGAGCAAGAACTTTGGCTTCGGCAAGGTTGACGATAAGGGTGGTCGCAGTGGTCAAAGCGGCGGAATGATGGGTATGGGACGAGGCGGGTTTTTCGGCGGCATGGGTGGAAGCCGTAAGCCATATAACCTGAACGTCTCAGTAAACTTCTCAAATCTCTTGAATACCGTGAATCTTGGAAACCCGGTTTCAAGTCTCAGCTCAAGCCGATTCGGCCAATCGACCAGCACGTCAGGCGGATTCGGTAGATTCGGCGGTTCTGGTGGATCAGCAAACCGCCGAATCGAGCTTCAAGTCCGCTTTAGTTGGTAAAAAGCGGACGACTCTCCTCGGTTAGCGAGCCGAAACTAGGGCGGGCACCTTTCGGGGTCCCGCCCGTTTTTTATTGAGCTTGACCTGAGAACGAAAGAGTTCGGAATATTGCCGTGTGTTTTGCAACGGCCTTTTCCGAACTGTCATATTTCCGGTAGAGGAAGCAGGCAGGGGAGATCAGCGGGCAAAGCGACTGCTCTGCCACCATTCAACGGTCTTTCGAAGCCCTTCATCAAGCCCAACGAGGTTTTCATAGCCGATCGTTCTAACTGCAAGGGAATTGTCGGCCTGCGAGTGCTTTACGTCGCCGGTCCGTGCGTCCAAATACTCAGCATCCAACTCTTTACCAACGATCTTCTTGAGAGCTGACAGCAAGTCGTTGAGCGAGATCCGTTCGCCGTTCGCGGCGTTCATCACAAGTCCCGGAGCTTCGGCAGAGTTTGCGGCCTTGATATTCGCATCAACCACGTTGTCGATGAATGTAAAATCGCGGGATTGCTCCCCGTCTCCGTAGATGACCGGCTGAGAATCGGTCATTAACGCGTCAATAAACCGCGAAATAACGCCCGAATAGGCAGACGAAGGGTTCTGCCTAGGTCCGAAGACATTGAAGTACCTTAAGGACACCGTCTCGAGGCCGTAAACGCGATAGAATGCCGATGCATAGTACTCGCCGGTAAGCTTAGCGACCGCGTACGGTGACATTGGTGCAGGAGCCATCGCTTCGGATTTAGGGAGAGTCGGCTGGTCGCCGTATGCTGAACTCGAACCTGCATAAACAAAGCGCCGCACGTTCGCGTCTTTGGCTGCGAGCAGAAGGTTAAATGTGCCTTCAACGCAAGCCTTATGTGTCGAGACAGGGTCTTCGACGGAGCGGGGAACACTTGGCAGGGCAGCTTGATGGAATACGATCTCTACGCCCGCGATCGCCGAACGAACTGCCGTTGGGTCAGCGACGTCACCCTCGATAAGGTCGAAGTTACCGGAGATCTCGTTCAAATTCTCATGGAAACCCGTAGAGAAATTATCGAGAATGCGCACACGGGCCCCTTCCCTAAGCAACCGATCAGAAAGATTGGAGCCGATGAATCCGGCTCCTCCTGTGACAAGAACTGTCGGTGTATCGTTCGACATAAAAAATGGCTGCCTAGCGTCCAACGCCTACGTACTCAAAGCCGGCGGCACGCATTGTCGCTGGTTCGTAGATGTTGCGAAGATCCGCAATCTTCGGAGATCGGAGCAGATCCTTGACCTTTTGAAGGTTGAGAGCACGGAATTGATTCCACTCGGTGATAATGATCAATGCATCGGCCCCTTGAATGGCAGAATATTCATCATCAGCGTACTCGATGTCGGGAAGAACGTGTTTTGCTTCGCCCATTGCGACCGGGTCAAAGGCCTTTACCGCGGCACCTTTTGCGACCATCTTCTCGATGATATCGGTGGCCGGCGATTCACGCATATCGTCGGTCTCAGGCTTGAACGAGAGACCCAGAACGGCGATCCGTTTACCGGCTAGGTCGCCCACGAGCTTCTCGACCTTTGCCAGCATGGCATCACGTTGACGCTCATTTGCGTCAATGACGGCATCGACGATACGCGTTTCAACGCCAAAATCATCCGCAACGGTCGTCAATGCCCGTGTGTCTTTAGGGAAGCATGAGCCGCCGTATCCCGGTCCCGGGTGCAGGAATTTGCGGCCGATACGGTTGTCCATTCCCATTCCACGGGCAACGTCATGGACGTCGCAGCCGATCGCGTCGCAGAGGTTCGCGATCTCATTGATGAAAGTGATCTTCGTTGCGAGAAAGGCGTTGGCCGCGTACTTGGTCAACTCGGCGGCCTCAAGCGAAGTGACGACGATCGGCGTCTCGATCAAATAAAGCGGTCGATAAAGCTCCTTCATTACCTCGATCGCTCGCTCTTGGTTGCTGCCGATGACAACGCGGTCTGGCCGCATAAAGTCTTCGATCGCGGCACCTTCACGAAGGAATTCAGGATTTGATGCAACGCCGAATTCCGTGCCTTCAGCAGAGTTCTCAATGACAAATTTGCGAAGCCATTCGCCGGTTCCGACTGGAACGGTAGATTTTGTGACGAGGACCTTGTATCCGTTCAGGGCCTCGGCGACACTCTTTGCGGCCGAGCGGTAGTAGCTCATGTCAGGAGTGCCATCCGGTCGCGGCGGTGTGCCCACGGCAAGGAAAACGACCAGCGAACTCTCGACAGCGGTCTTGATATCCGTGGTGAAATGCAGACGGCCGGCCTTTGCATTTTCCTTTACGAGGATATCGAGTCCAGGTTCATATATCGGGATAACGCCGCTATTGAGGCCATCGATCTTTGCTTGGTCAACGTCAACGCACGTGACGTCAATACCAAACTCGGCGAAACAAGCTCCTGAAACGAGTCCAACATATCCGGTACCAATTACTGCAATCTGCATATACAAAAAAGAAAAATATAAGGCTTAAGAATATAAAAACTAAAAAAGAATAATCAAATTCCGGGCAAAAGTTTGCGGGCCACGTCGATTGGACATGACCCGCCTGAAAGGAAGCAAACTCTTTAAAACGCTTACGCGGTCGGGCTAACGATCACCGTGCCGCCGCCGATCTCCGTGTCATGGTTTCGCGAACCGAAGAAGATAGCTGCTCCAGCGACACCGCCAGCGACGACGAGGAGCCACGGCCATCCCGCGATCGCGGTCGGCGGAGCCGAGCCGGGACGCAGACACGGTTTGCAGCCTGCTTGTTCGAGGTTCCCTGCGATCGCAGAAGAACCGGCGGCAACCTGCTTGTCGTTAGTGCCCTCACGCATTGTTACGACACCTGAAGTGGTGTCAACGTGCACGTGCGAGCATTCGACTTCGAGAGCAAAATTATTTGCTTGGCTGGAATCTGCGATGAACGTCGCGTTCTTGGTTGCCATCGTGGTCGCAACGCCTGCGGCATTGGCGATCCGAACCTTTCCGGCCGAAACCGTACCGACTATCGTGCCGTCGCTAAAGGTCAAGGAAAGCGTAGTATCTGCTTGAAGCTCAACGCGTCCGGTTTTGCCCAGGTTGATCGTTGCGCTCGACGCCGGGCCGGTAACGATCGTACTGCCGGAAACGATGGTCGAGTTAGAGACCGCCGTCTGGCCGTTAACTGTAACTTGGCCGGAGACTGTGATCTCTGCGGTCGTGCCAGCGGGCATTGCGTAAGCGACCATCGAGTAAACGCACCATACGGCAGCGAGAGTGAAAGCTGTAGTTAGTTTTTTAAAGTTATTTTTGCCGATCATTTGTATATTTCCTCCTATGCTCCGCCACTCGTTGTCGGAGGACCGGGAACGACCGTGCCGCCGCTGCCAAAGTTAGAGTCGCTGCCCACAACCGCCGTACCGATAAGCGCGACTGCCGCCGCTCCCAAGATCACGCCAAACCATATCCAGCCGGAACCGCCCTTCTTCTTTGAATTCGAATCCTGGCTTGTGGTCGTAGCAGTCTCACCGGCGTTAATGTTGAAGACGCCGGTCGGAGTCGTAACTGCGATCGGTTGGGCAGAGCTAACAACGGTCAAAGAACCGGAGCTCAAGTTTGCAGTAAGAGCTGAACCGTCAAAACTCACGACGGCGGTCGAATTCGGAGCAAATTTGATGCTTCCTGCTGCACCGCAACTGAGAATCGCCGAGGCCGTATCGGAAGTTACTATCGTGCTGCCCGAGAAAATCGTGCGGCCCGAAAGAGCCGTCTGTCCATCAACCGTCACAATGGCGTCATCAGAGCCAGACACCAGAAGCTCCCCGGAGGCTTTTGGCGTTCCGGCCAAAGCAACCATTGAGTATGTCGCGAATATTGCGACCATCGAGCACGTTGAGAGTGCTCTTCGAATCCACAGTTTGCTGTTCATATTTCTCCTCTTTGTATCGCCCAATGTCAGTAAAGTCAAAAAAAATCAAGCCAATCAATCTTTTACACGAAGTCCGACGCGATGTCAATGAAAACGCCCACTTCCTGGAAAAGCTGAAAAACCGAATCTAATAAGCTCAACAAAAACTTCTAAGCTGAGATTTGATAGTCATTTATACCACAAAAGCGGACGCATTCAAATACAAAAACTAAAGATTTTCGTCCTAACTCCCAACACGGCCTTCTACTAACGTGATTTTGCAAAGGAAATGGCGGTTGTCATCGTCCCTTTGTTGCCCTATGCGGAACAATTTGGTCTAATTGGCTCGTCACCCCTAAATAAAGTTCTTTGGAGTTTTAATATCGGATGAAAAACCTACTATATGCGGCAATGTTTGCTGCCGCCATGATTTCGCTATCTTGCGGCAGCGGTACCAAGGATACTCGCTTGAAGATCGGCTTTGCGATGGATACGCTTCGCGAAGAGAGATGGCAACGCGACCATGATGCCTTCAAAGCGGCATGCGAGAGGATGAATGTCAACTGCATTATTACGGTTGCAGATACTAGCGCGGAAAAGCAGGCGAATGATGTTGATAACTTGCTTACACAGGGCATCGACGCACTTGTGATAGCTCCACACGACGCTACCCAAGCAGCCACGATGGTCGACAAAGCGAAGGCTCAAGGCGTGCCGGTGATCAGCTACGACCGATTGATCAATTCTGACAAGATCGATGCTTACATCTCACATCAAGTGCCCGTGATCGGCCAAAAGATCGCTGAGTACGCACTTGAGCATGCTCCGAAAGGGAACTATGTGATGGTTTATGGGGCCAACACGGACAATAACGCCCACATTATGAAAAAGTCCGAACTCGCGGTGCTTCAACCGGCTATCGACAAAGGGGACATCAAGATCGTGGCCGACCAATTTATCGATAATTGGGCGCCGGATGAGGCGTTGAAGTTTGCGGAGAATGCTCTCACCTCGAACAATGACAACGTTCAGGCAATGGTCGTGTCTAACGATGGAATGGCCGGCGGAGTGATCGAGGCGTTGTCAAATCGAAATTTGGCCGGGAAAGTGATCGTAACGGGCCAAGATGCCGGGATCGCAGCGCTTCAGAATATCGCTGAAGGCAAGCAGTCGATGACGGTCTATAAGCCTATTATCCCGCTTGCGACCAAGGCTCTGGAAGCCGCCGTAAAGCTCGCGAAGAAGGAGCCGCTCACGGATACTAAGCCGTTCATGAATGACGCGATCAAGAAGGAGATTCCCGCTATCCTGCTTGAGGTGATATCCGTCGATAAGAGCAATCTGCTGGACACGGTCATTAAGGACGGCTATGCGAGATACGAAGATGTTTACAAGAATGTGCCGGAGGCCGACCGACCGAAGAGGCCTTAACCCCAATGAACGAAAGAGCTGCTCTCTCGCTTGATCTTGGCGGGACGAACGTCAGGGTCGTTGCCGTGACAGAAAGCGGCAAGATCCTTTCGCGCCAACATTCGCCCACCGGCAGTACGTCTGCCGGCGAAATATACGACGAGATCGCGCGGTTGGCGGAACGATGCAAAGAAGAGGCTGGCGTATTTGAGTTTGCGGCCTTTGGTGCGGCCATACCGACGACAACCATTGGCGACAACGGGGAGCTCGCCCACTTGCCTAATATTCCTCAGCTTGAGGGCACTGATATCAGTCGAGAGCTTGGCCTCCGGACCGGTCTAAAGGTCGTCCCAGTGAACGACGCATCTGCGGCGACGCTTGGCGAGCATTGGCTTGGGGCTTCGAAAGGTGCTCAGAACGCTGTTGGAATAACGCTTGGAACAGGTGTCGGGGGAGGGCTGATCATTGATCGGCGGCTCTATGTTGGGACCGGCGGCGGAGCCGGCGAGATCGGCCACATAAGGCTGGTGCGAGGTGGGAGGCCTTGTGGGTGCGGCGGTAAAGGCTGTCTTGAGCAGTATTGTTCGGCGACCGCGATCATTCGTTCGGCATTGGAGATGGGCTTGGCTGCCGGTACGGCCAGGGATGTCTTCGACTTGGCCGCCTCGGGAAATGCTGCTGCGACAGCGATCTTTTCTGAAATGGGCAGCTATCTCGGGCTTGGTCTTTCCATCGTCAACAATCTGTTTTCCCCCGACATTATCGTGCTCGGAGGAGGTGTTGCGAGCGGTTGGGAGCAATTTTTTCCGGCTACGGAGGCCGCTCTCTATGAAAACTCGCTTCCAGACCGCCGAAGTCGTGTTAAAATAGTTCGAGCTCTGCTGGGCGATGACGCCGGTGTTCTCGGGGCCGCAAAATACACTTTTCAACAGCTTTAATTTAGATCGATATGGATCCTTATCACAAGATGCTGCAAAAGCTATATGAAGTCACCAAAGGCCGTGAAGGTGTTGATGTCGACTTTGTTGATCTGACAAAGAAAGCTGGCTACTTCCCGAGTATTGACAGCATCGTTACTCAGATGAAGAAGGAAGGGTGGGTAACTGAGTCCCGAACCAATATCCTTCGAATTACGCATTGGGGGGTCGCAGAGGCTAAGAAGGTTGCCGCGAACGGGCCGAGTTCGGCGAAGAAGGTCGAAAAGGAAGCCCGACGACTTTTGGCAGAGACCCGCGAGTTCGCCGTGATCGTCGAAGAATTCATCGCTGACCCAAGCGAGGACAAGCTAGAAGCTGTTTCTACCAAATTCTCTGCTGTTTCGAAGGCTGTTGAGACCGTTAAAAAAGCATAGGCCTTCGACAACCGGCTAGTGGGTCCTTTGGAGTCGAAAGATCCCACCGAAGGGATGCGGTTTCTTCGCAGAACACAAAGGGCTTGCAAATTAGTGTTCAATTAGTGTAATCTTACAGTTTGCCGCGATGCGTAAACTGTGAACGTATCAAGTGGGTCGATAGTGCCCACTTTTTGTTTTTTTGGCAAACATTTTTTGGGTTGATCGAAGCCAACGTGGAATCACTTGTTGAGGAAATCACAACGCTAGCATATGGCGTCGCAAAAGACAGGCAGGTCGAACTTGTTCATGTCGAGGTTCTGGGTTCAAAGCGTGACTCGGTCGTCAGGATCTTTATTGACAAGCCCGAAGGTGTAACACTTGATGACTGCACAAGTTTTTCTCACGCGATCGAGGCGGTCCTCGATGCCCGCGATATAGTTCCGGGTACATATACGCTGGAGATATCATCGCCCGGGATCGAGAGGCAACTTTACAGTGTCGCCGACTTTGATCGCTTTCGCGGTGAACTTGCGAAGCTATCGTTAACGTGCGAGTTGGATGGGCAAAGGAACTTCGTCGGGCATATTCGCGGCGTTGAGGGGACGGTGATCGAATTTGACGATAGGGCCAAGGGCCTAGTAAAGATCGATCACTCTCAGATCAAGAAGGCGAACTTGAAGATCGATCTCGGCAAGGAATTGAAAGGCGGAAAGGCCAGGAAAAAATAAGTATCAATCGTGGGGAGCGCCTATACCAACTTTGGCGTGAACTTTGTATGACATCATCAATCGGACAGAGCATAGAAGTACTTTGCAATGAACAGGGCATTGACCGCGATCTCGTGATCGAGGCGATGAAGGAGGCTGTGAAAGCCGCTGCTCGAAAGCAGTTCAAGGCCCACGACAAGGTCGGCGACAGCATTCAGGTCGAATGGAACGCCGAAGAAAGCCAGATCGAGATCGCTGTTCAGAAGACGGTAGTGGAAGAGGTCGAGAACCCTTCTGCGGAACTCTCCCTCGCCGAGGCGCAGGAAATGGCCGGCGACGAGATCGAAGTAGGCGACGCTCTCCTTATTCCGCTTCCGCAGGAAGAGATGGGGCGGATCGCGGCACAAACGGCCAAACAGATACTTGTGCAAAAAGTTCGCGAGGCGATCCGCGAAAAGGTCTATGACGAATACGTCGATCGGATCGGGACGCTTATCAACGGCGTTGTCAAGCGGTTCGAACGAGGCGATCTGATCATGGATCTAGGCAATAATCTCGAGGCCGTAATTGAACGTAAAGAACTTTCCCGCGGCGAAAGCTGGAACCAGGGTGAGCGTATACGAGCGGTTATCATTGAAATCTCAAAAGAGCCTCGCGGCCAGCAGATACGCGCGTCACGCGCTTCTGCTGAATTGCTCAAGAAGCTTTTCGAGATGGAGGTTCCTGAGATCTACGACGAGACCGTCGTTATCAAGTCGGCAGTCCGTGAACCGGGCGATCGTGCAAAGATCGCGGTCACGTCGAACGAAAAAGATGTTGATCCGGTAGGAGCCTGTGTCGGTATGAAAGGCTCGCGTGTTCAGAACATCATCAAGGAACTTCGCGGCGAGAAGATCGACATTATTGAGTGGTCGGATGAACCATCTGTTTTTGCTGCGAATGCCCTCTCCCCCGCGAAAGTTTCGCAGGTGCGCATCACTGACATCAACGAACGAAAAATGGATGTCATCGTTGGTGAGGACCAGCTCAGCCTCGCGATCGGCAAGAAGGGGCAGAATGTGCGCCTGGCAGCTCGACTTGTGGGCTGGGATATCAAGATCGTCAGTGAAGATGTGCTAAAGAAGGCGGTCGCCCTTGAAATGGGACGAATGATGGCTTCGGGTGAGGCTGTTCCCGTTGCTGCACTCGAAGGCGTAAGCTCGGCCCAAGCTGAGACCCTTGCTGAAAAAGACATCACAGACGTCGAAACGCTTGCGACCACCTCGGTCGATGATCTGGTGGATTTCCTCGATGTGAGTTTGGATGAGGCCGAGGCGATCCTCGCCTCTGCTCAGCAGATCGTCGAGGCACGGAACAGAGAGGTTGAGGGCGCCGGCGAAGAAGCGTCGGAAGATTCTGTGGCCGAACCGGAGAGTGCTGAGCCGGCGGCCCAAGAGGCCGAATCGGTCTCTTCTGATCCGGCTGAGGAACCGAACGTTCAGGAAGACGGCACGGAAAATGAAAGTGAAGCATAGGGCTCATCTCTGAAGGCTCTTTTGCGAGTTGGCGGGACCCGTAAGACAGGGTCGAGTTTTGTAGGTAATTTATGGCGGTTCGAAAATCCGTTCGAATTTACGATCTTGCGCGTGAGGTGAAACAAGACACGAAGCGCGTTATGGAAGACTTGCGCCGACTCGGCGCTGATGTGAGTGTCGCATCGAACTCGGTCAGCGCGGAGTTTGCCGAAAAGGTCAAGGCGAAGTATTTTCCGAAGGCCGAGCCAACTCCGAAGCGTCAGATCAAGGTGATCAAGGCGACGAAGGCCAAGAAGACCGACGGCTCCACCGACGAAGCCATTCACGAGAGCGACGCCCCTGCAGTGTCGGAAGTCGAGGTCGAGCATATCGAGGAGATCCCTCCGGCCGAAGAGGCAAAGCCGGCCGCCAAAAAGACATCCGCAGTAAAGGTCAAGACCCTTGCTGCAAAGGCAAAGACGGTCGAGAAGAAAGTCGAGCCTACAGAAGAGAAGCGAACGGAGAAGAAACGTGTTGTCAAAGCGTCACAGCTAAAGGCTGATGCGAAAGAGCCGGTCGTAGAGCCAGCAGTTGCTCCAGAGGTTGAAGACCCTGCGGATGCTGCAGCGATAGAGGTCGAAGCCAAGCCCGCCGAAAAGCCCGCCAGAACCTCCGGCACAACGGTGAAACGCCTGACCCTGACGCCCGGAGCGATCCAGAAGGGCATAAAGCCTGGCGAGCGTGTCGTCTCCGAAGGACCGACCCGCACCGGCCGATTGTCAGGCGATAAACAGTTTCGCGGGACGAGCGGCGAGACGACCGATCCGAAGCTTGTTTACACACCGCCCGCAGACAATCGTCGTCGGCCCGGCCGTTCAGGCGGACGAAAGACGAACGACCGCAACGCCCGAAATGCAGAGCGTGATATCGATGCACCGCAGAAACGCTCGATCGAAGAGCGCATTCTCGATCAGGTCGGCGGTTCTGCCGGTGAGCTTCGTTCAATTCGCCTCGTCGAAGGAGCTACGGTTCGCGAGTTCGCCGAGGCTCTGGGCATCACCCCGCGAGACATTGTCCAACTGCTTATCAAACGCGGTGTTTTTGCGACCCTTAATCAGCCTATCGGCGAAAAGATGGCCATCGAGATGGCGTTCGAATACGGGTTTGACCTGAGTTTCGTTCCTTTCGAAGAAATGGTGATCGAAGAGGAGTTCGAAGAACTTATCGCGGCTGATGCTGATGATACAGAGCTTCCTCGAGCGCCGGTTATCACCGTAATGGGACACGTCGATCATGGTAAGACCTCGCTGCTCGATGCGATCCGTTCGGGCAACGTTGCGGCAGGCGAAGCCGGCGGAATTACGCAGCATATCGGTGCATACAGCGTTTTCGTTCCGAATCCGGATAAACCGGGCGAAGACCGGCGCGTTGTCTTTCTCGATACGCCGGGTCACGAAGCCTTTACGATGATGCGAGCACGCGGCGCGAAGGCGACGGACATTGTCATCCTTGTCGTTGCTGCGGATGACGGTGTGATGCCGCAGACGGTCGAGGCCGTCGAGCATTCGAAAGCGGCAGGCGTCCCGATCATCGTAGCTATCAATAAGATCGACAAGCCCGATGCCAATCCTGATAAGGTCAAACAAGGCCTTGCCGGCCTTGGCCTGCAGCCGTCCGATTGGGGCGGTGATATCGAGATGATCCCGGTTTCTGCGAAGAAGCACGAGAATCTAAATACCCTGCTTGAAACCGTTCTGCTCCAGGCCGATATACTTGATCTGAAAGCGAGTCCAACGCGACGCGCGAGCGGTGTTGTGCTTGAAGCGAAGCTTGATAAAGGACGCGGCGCCGTGGCGACCGCTCTAGTTCAGCAGGGAACTTTGCGCGTTGGCGACCCATTCATTGTCGGGCAATTTTCGGGCAAGGTCCGAGCGATGTTCTCAGACCGCGGCGAGATTGTCACAGAAGCTGCTCCGGCAACACCGGTCGAGGTTCTTGGGCTTCAAGGTGTGCCGCAGGCCGGAGACACATTCCAGGTCGTTGCAGATATCGATCGTGCTCAAACGATCGCCGGCCAACGCCAGATGCATGCTCGACAGGCCGCGATGGTCAAGAGCTCCAGCCGCGGTATCGAATCGCTTGGCCAGGCTGAGATCAAGGAACTTCTTGTGATCTTGAAGGCCGACGTTCAAGGCTCGGTCGAAGTTCTGCGTGCAACGCTTGAGAAGCTTTCCACCGAGAAGGTGAAGGTCCGCGTGATCCGTGCCGGCGTTGGTGCCATCGCGGAATCCGATGTCCTTCTTGCATCTGCTACCCAGGCAGACAGTGCGTCAACGGCTGTCGTGATCATCGGCTTCAACGTGAGGCCGGAATCGCGTGCGTCGGATGTCGCAAAGCACGAGGATGTTGATATTCGCCTGCACTCGATCATCTACAAGGTCGAAGAAGAGATCAAGGCCGCGATGATCGGTATGCTTGATGCTATCGAGAAAGAGGTCATCCTTGGCAAGGCTGTCGTTCAGGAAACGTTCAAGGTCTCGCGTCTTGGCACTATTGCAGGCTGCCGCGTGATCGACGGTGTCATTCGACGGCAGGCAAAGGCGAGGCTCATCCGGGACGGAGTCGTTATCTGGGACGGCGATATTGCGTCGCTCAAGAGGTTCAAGGAAGATACGAACGAGGTCAAGAACGGATTCGAGTGCGGTATCAGCCTTGTGAACTTCAACGATATCAAGGTCGAGGATCAGATCGAGGCATACACGATCGAGAAGATCGCGGCCACGGAGTTGTAGGTGAGAGATGCGGCGACCGGAGAGATTTGGTGAGACGCTCAGGGAAGAGATCGCCGAGATCGTCGGATTTGAACTCGACGATCCACGGCTTGAAAGCGTAACGGTGACGGAAGTCGAAGTCGCCCCGGATAAACGCGATGCTCGTGTTTATGTCGTGATCGGTGGCGATGAGAACGAGATCAATGCGGGGCTTGCCGCCCTTAAACATGCATCGACTTTCGTTCATAAGCGGCTGGCTCGAACTCTCGACGTGAAGCACGTGCCGCATTTGCATTTTGTGCGTGACGCGGCAGAAGAGAATGCCGCACGCGTAGGTGAGATCCTTTCCGATCTCAACATTCCAGAAGAAGGAAAGACGGAAGATTGAATTGCTCACGCAAGGCGTTTCTCCCCAAGTACCTTGCCCGTCTCGTTTTATTAGTGTTAAGTCAAGTAGTTGAACTAATTGAAAAGAAGAAGGCGTTTGCCATTACGACTCACGTTAAACCGGATGGCGACGGCCTTGGCTCATCTCTCGGCCTCTGCTGGCTTCTCAAGAGCCTCGGCAAGACGGCCGACGTGATAGTCCGCGGCGAGGTGCCGCCCGCATATCATAAATTGCCGGGCGTTGATCTTATACGCGATGTCGAGTATCTGAACGGCAGTTACGATGCCGTATTCCTGATCGAATGTTCCGACCTCGAACGTCCAGGGATAAGCGGCCTCAATGAAGCGTTTACGGTCAACATCGACCATCACTCGACGGGCGATCAGTTCGGGACGATCAACTGGATCGATCCAACGGCATCTGCTGTCGGCGAGATGATCTACAATCTTTGCAAAGCGATCGGCGGCCGCATCACGAAAGAGATAGCAGACTGCGTCTATATGGCGCTCGTGACCGACACGGGATCATTCCACTATTCGAACACGACCGACCGCACCTTGAAGGTCGCTTCGGAACTCATCAAGGCCGGCGCAAAACCCGCTGAGATCTCCGGTGCGGTGTATAACAACTACCCGTGGTCGCGCATCGAATTGATGCGTCGCGTCCTCGACACTGTAAAACGTGACGAAACGGGCAAGGTCGCTTTTATGAGGCAGACACTTGCGATGCGGCAGGAATCTGACGCGATCGACGGCGATAACAACGGCTTTGTGAACATACCGCTGGCCGCACGCGATGTCGAAGCCGTCATCTATATGCGCGAGATCGGCTCGGGAAGCTACCGCGTCAGTCTTCGCTCAAAAGGCGATCTTAATGTCGCAAAGATCGCGGAACGCTTCGGCGGAGGCGGCCACCGCAACGCCGCCGGACTCCAGATCGACGGCAAGTGGGATGAAGCGGAGCGTCGGCTTATCGACGCGATCGCGACATCGATCGAAGAGAAGCGTGAACTCGAGGAAAACGACAAAGCTTAGCGATTGACCGCTTTTCAAGCAAACTCTGCACAAAATGCGCACTCGGTCAGGAAAACTGATCCTGAACTCGCTTTATAGTGTCGCCGGCTGGATGGCTCCGATCCTGCTCGGTCTCTTGGCGACGCCCATCATCCTAAAACATCTCGGCACTGAATCCTACGGTATCTATCTCGTCATCCTCGGATTTATTGGGTATTCCTTTACTTTGAATGTTGCCCGTTCCGTTGCAAAATTTGTCGCCGAGTATCGCTCCTCCGGCGATGTCGAAAGGATCAATTCGGCGATCACGACCGCCTTTTGGCTGAACTTGGCCGTCGGCGTCGTCGGAGCGGTCATCATCGGTCTGTGCGCAAAATGGATCGTCGTCGATATACTCGAGATCTCGGAGCAATATCAGGCTGCCGCTACACTCGCTCTGATCATCGGCGGGATAAGCATTCCCGCGACGTTGATCGGCCACATCTTTCAGAGCATTTTGCAGGGCGAACACTCTTTCGGAGCGCTTTCGGTGATCACGAATGTAGGTTCGTTACTCATTAACGGCGGAAACGTGCTTCTAGCCGTGACGGGATTCGGTATCGACGCGCTTATTTTATGGACGCTGACCGTCGCGGTCATTATCGCGATAATTTCGTTCAGTACGGCGAGGAAGGTAGCGCCTGACCTCGGACTAACGCGCGTTGTTTCGCGAGAGATGATCCGACCCGTAGTTTCCTACGGATCGAGCATCTATGTGTATCAGCTCTGTGGCGGTGTTCTCCTGTTGTTCGAGCGTGCATTAGTGATGCGAAAGTTCGGCGGCGAGGCGGCATCGTATTACATCGTGCCGATGACGTTGGCGATCTACTTTCACGGATTCGTCTCGAGCCTTCTTCTTGCCGCATTCCCGGCGATGAACGAACTGCTGTCGGATGAAGGGCGTCTAGTTTTTCTCTACAAGAAACTGACAAAGGTGATCATTGGGCTCACGGCGCCATTTCTCATCACCGTTCTGCTTGGCGGAAGGCTTTTTCTGTCACTCTGGATCGATGAGGGTTTTGCGGCAAATGCTTATTGGTTATTCGTCATACACGCGGCGACCTTTGGCACGATGGTCCTGATGCTCGCGGTTTGGCAGCTTAACGAAACATTCAATTTCGCAAGCTTGAATGCGGGTGTAACGCTTGTCGCTTCAGTTGTGGCGATAATTCTTATGCTTTACACAGCGGATCGGTGGCAGGAAGAGGGAGTTGCGGCCTCGCGCCTGATAGGCGTGATATTGACCCTGCCGATCATTTTCTATTCGGAAAGGCGGTTTCTCGCGGATTCTAGAGGAAGCGAGTGGATATCGACCTTCTTTCGGGTTTTGCCGGCGGTGGCGATATTCGTGATCGTCGAGTATTTGTTCTTTACATATATGGGAAAAAACTGGCCGACCTTGATCGGAGGAACACTGATCGGCATGGCCGGCTATGTCGCCGTACTCTTGGTCACCCGGTTTATCACGGACGACGAAAAAGATATCATCTTAAAATTCCTAAAGGTTCGACGCGCCTCGGCGTAAAGCTCGGCCGGGCGGTGTGCCTTCAAGATATGGCGGAGAAGAAAGAAAAGAGATACAAGTGGCGGCGTGAGGATTATCGTGAGAAGACGAAAGGACTCCTGATGCTCAACACCGGAGACGGCAAGGGCAAGACGACGGCGGCGATCGGGACGATGGTTCGTGCTGCGGGACGCGGCCTGAAATGCTGTATGATCCAGTTCATGAAGTCGAAGCACGACCGATACGGCGAGCACGAATCCTTCGACAAGCTCGGCATCGAAGTCCATACGATGGGCGACGGCTTCACGTGGGACACGAAGGACAAGTCGCAGGATATCAAGACAAGCGAAGAAACGTGGGCACTCTGCTCCGAGAAGATGAAGAGCGGCGACTACGACCTCCTTGTCTTCGACGAGTTGCTGTACGTGCTAAGTTACGAGTTCCTTGATATTGACAAGATCCTCGAAGAGATCCGTGAGATCCGTGCCGCACAGCCGCATCTTCATCTCATTTTGACCGGCAGGAACGTCGATAATAAGCTTGCAAAGATCATCGACGCGGCCGAGCTCGTTACCGAGATGCGCGAGATCAAGCATCCGTTTCACGTTGGCATCTACGCACAGCAAGGGATCGAATTCTAATGAAACGTCCCGTAGAAAAGCGGAAGATCAGCGGTTGGAAGGATCGCGTCTCACTTGCATTGACGACGTTTGGCGTAGGTTATCTTCCCGGGCCGAGTGGGACATACGGTTCGGCGGTCGGTGTTGCGATCTATGTAGCTCTAGCGATCTTCGAGCCGAGATTCGTAGCGCATCTGCGAACCGACGGCCTTTCTCCCGCAGCGGCGGACGGCGTTCTTTTTATCTTGAACGCGGTCTTCCTTTTTATGTTCTGCCTACTTGGTATCGCGGCAAGTACGCGGGCGATCGATCTTCTCGGAGACGAAGATGCATCCGAGGCCGTTGTCGATGAAGTGATGGGGCAATTCGTAACTTTTGCGTTCGTACCGTTCACGCTCTCGTGGCCGATGCTGCTCGCGGCTTTTTTGCTCTTCAGGCTTTTTGATATCTGGAAGCCGTATCCGATAAACGATCTCCAATATCTGAAAGGCGGCCTCGGCATCTGCGCGGACGATCTTGTTGCGGGCGTCTATGCAGGACTTTGCCTGGCGATATTCTCTTACATCGCCGCGATCTTCTAGGGCGGACTAAACGTCTTCGTCATCTTTCCGATCAGGAGCGATCGAAAGGTCCTTCGACGGTTCATAATCTTTCGCGAAGATCCAGCCGATCTTCCAGAAGTAGGTGATCAATCCGATCGCAAGCAACGCCATACCTCCGAGTGTTGCAAAGTATCCATACCGCGTCCTCAGTTCCGGCATAAAGTCGAAGTTCATTCCGTAAATGCCGGCGATCAGACTCAGCGGCAGGATGATCGCGGAAACAACGGCGAGCGTTTTCATGACATCATTCGTTCGAGTTGAAATCACTGAGAAGTGGATCTCGAAAAGGCTTGAAACGAGGTCGCGGTAGTTCTCTGCAAGGTCAGAGATCCGTACCAAATGGTCATGGACATCGCGGTAGAACGGCAGTATATGATCCGGTATCTGCGGAAACTCTCCATGTGAGAGTCGATACAGGGCCTCGAGCTGCCGGCCAGATATTCTCCTCAGCCGGACTACGCTTCGCCGCAGCCTCATGATCTCGAGCAGCATTTCGTTCTGGCCTTTCTTCAGTTCCAGAACACGTTCGCTCATTTCGTGGATCATCTCGTCATACGCATCGACTACCGGCATATAGAGATCGACGAGCTCGTCCAAAATATTGTGCAGGATATAAGCTGGCCCGCGGCTGAACGTGAACGGACTGCTCGTTACCTTTTGCTTTACTTTCTTGATGCTGCGGAACCGCTCTGCATGGAAAGTAACTACGTAGTTCGCGCCTAAGTAGCCATCGAGTTCTTTTGTTGTGAAGTTCGCCGGGCCGGTCTCGCCCGGGCGAATGCCATGGACGATAAAGTACAGGTAGTCGGGAAAAGCTTCCACCTTCGGCTGATTGCGGGTTTCGATGCAATCCTCGATCGTCAGGTAGTGGAACTTGAAGACATTCGCCAGGACCTCTTTTGCCTCTTCGATCTGCTCGGGCGTTTCGCCGTGAAGATCGACCCAAAGGACATTCTTCGGGTCAGCCAAAAGTGAGGGTAGTTCCTCGCGGCTGAATCCGTCCTCGACACGTTCGCCGCCGTTTCTAAGTACAAAGATCTGCATTATTCTGTTCGTATCTGTAGCCGATCGCCGATCGGTCGATCGAGCTAATTATAGATTTTCGGAACTAACTGAGACAATTGCCGTAGGGAAATAGATATGGGTGAAGACGATGTGACGTTGCGGATCGATAGCATCTCAAAGTCATTTGGTGATTTTTCAGCAGTTGATGATCTTTCATTTAACGTACGTGCCGGCCGCATATTCGGCTTCCTTGGGCCCAACGGTGCGGGCAAGACAACGACGATACGAATGATCGTCGGTATCACGATCCCTGATTCGGGCGCGATAGAGCTTTTCGGTAAACGTATCAACGGAACGGCTCAAGACCACATCGGTTACTTGCCGGAAGAACGCGGCCTCTACAAGAAGACGAAGGTTGTCGATCAGCTGCGGTATTTTGCGGCGCTCAAGAATGTTCCGCAGAAAGAGGCCGACAGGCGTATCGACCGCTGGATGGATCGAATGGCGTTGTCGGAATGGAAGAACAAGAAGACGACAGACCTTTCCAAGGGAATGCAGCAGAAGATACAGTTTATTGCGACCGTACTGCACGACCCGGACCTTCTTATTCTCGACGAGCCTTTTTCGGGACTCGATCCGGTGAATGTAGAGTTCATGATCGACGTGCTGGCAGAGTTTCGCCAAAGCCATAAGACCGTCATCTTCTCGACGCATCTGATGGAGACTGCCGAACGGCTTTGCCACGACATCCTTCTTGTCAATAAAGGTAAGAAGGTCCTTGCCGGCAGCCTTCGCGAGGTGAAGGAGAGCTATGGCAGGAACCGCGTTGCTATTCGTGTAGATGGTGCTCATGACCTGCTTAATGATTTTCCCGGCGTCGAAAGCATAGAGGAAAAGGCCGATGAAAAGATCCTCAGCATGCGTCCCGACGCCGACCCGCAGGAGCTGCTTCGCAGCCTTGTGTCCTCAGGCGCCACGGTGACAAAGTTCGCATATGTTGAGCCGACTCTTAATGACATATTTATCGAGCAGATCGGAGGTGCGAAATGAGAAAGCTCCTCGCCGTCGTAAAGCATGAATATCGAAAGGTCGTTATGCGTTGGTCGTTCCTTATCGGTACGCTGCTCTTTCCGCTCCTTGGCCTTGGTTTCGCGGTCGTCCCTGCACTTATCTTTTCGATCAAGGGCGAGCCGACGCGGATCGTCATCGTAGATCGTGAAGGTAAGCTCGGCCCGCGCATACGAAGCAATCTTTCGCCTGAAAAGATAGCCCAAAAACAGGCCGAAGCACTTAAGAGAACTTCTTTTGAACCTACGGTCGATCCCAAACAGTCAGCCGACTCGCTAAAGAACTTGACCGAAGGCTTCGTCTTTATGCCGTTTGACGCGAATGGCAAATCGGATGAACAGATCCGCTCTGAACTCAATTCAATGGCAGCCGAGAAGAAGATCGATGCGTATCTGATCGTGCCCAGCGACCTGAGCGGCAAATTCGAGTTCCTTTCGCGCAAGGCCGGTGATTTTGTAGCGAGCGGAATGCTTGAGGATGCCGTTAACGACGCGGTGCGGTCCGAGCGTCTTACACAAGCGAACATCAGCGAGAGCACTCTCAAGCAGATCAACCAAGCGGCCGAGATCGAGACGAAAGCGATCGACGAGCACGGCCGCGAGAAGAATTCCGATGCGCTGCTTGCGGCTTCATTTGTCATCGGCCTGATGATCTACATTTCTCTTACGATCTACGGCCAAGTGATCCTTGGTGCCGTCGTCGAGGAGAAGGAGACGCGTATCGCAGAGATCCTCTTTTCGAGCGCGAGGCCGTTCGAGCTGATGCTCGGCAAACTTGTCGGCGTCGGGCTTGCGGGACTGACCCAATTGGGTATCTGGGTCACTTCGCTCGCATTGCTTGTCGGTTTTCTGATGCTGCAGACCGACCTTGCGCCTTTCCTTGCGGGTGCACCGCATATAACGCCGCTGATGGTCGGCTATTTTCTGCTCTTCTTCCTCCTCGGATATTTCCTTTTCGCCTCGATCTTCGCCCTTATCGGCTCGATGGTCACGACCGTGCAGGAAGGCGGGCAATTCGCCTTTCCGCCGATAATGGTGATGCTCATCGGGTTCTACTTCAGCTTCGCGGTGATACGCGATCCGAGTTCGCCGCTCTCGTTCTGGGTCTCGATCGCGCCGTTCTGGGCGCCGATCACAATGCCCGTTCGCATACTCGCCGAAACTCCGCCGTTCTGGCAGATCGCGCTCTCGATCTCGGTCAACGCGGTCGCGATCTGTGGTATGGTGTGGTTGTGCGCAAGAGTTTATCGTGTCGGGATGCTGATGTACGGAAAACGTGCGACGCTTCCCGAAGTTTGGAAATGGATACGCGAAGCGTAGTTTAACGGAGACCATAGTTATGATCGGACAGATAATCGGTGGATTGATCGTTGGGGTCATTGCAAGGCTTATCATGCCGGGCAAAGAATCCTTTCCTGACGGCATCGTCGGCTGGATACTAACGGCACTCCTCGGCATAGTCGGCGCGGTCGTCGGCGGCTTTATCGCCAGGACGTTATGGGCGGGCGAGAACTATACGGCCGGGTGGATAATGTCCATTCTCGGTGCGATCGTCTTGCTCTTCATCGTCCGGCTATTGTTCGGAACGAGGAATACGATGACGTAAGGTCGTGCCATTCAAAACTCCGAACAAGGTGCGGGCTTATCGCCTGCCTGTATGGGCTTTGACGTGAAGTCCCATGAGTTCGGGCCGTTAGGCACCGCCTTGACGGTGTAGGAGCCGAGCTGCAGAACCGGATTCGGGATGTCGGGCCTCTTCTCGACGTCCGCAAGCGCCCACGAAAAGCCATCGCACTTATAGAAAGTGATGTCGGTGGCGACGCGGCCGTGCTTTTCGAGCAGGTGATAGCGGACGCCGAGGTCGAGTTCCGTTTGCGGCCGGAAGCTGTCGCCAATGCCCGGAATCGTAAAGTAGAAGTACGCGATCCCCGCGATGATGACAAGCCCGACGATCGGCAGGAGCGTCTTCAGGTAATTCCGCGAACTCGAGGGGCTGCGGCTTACCGTCTGAAACAGTCGGCTCTTGTCGTTCGGGTCGATCGGCATCGGGTCGCTGCCGTGCTCTGTCTGATCAAGAAGTCCCATAAGCTCTGCCTACCGGAGACGATATCACCGTTCTCCCGATCCCGACAACCTATCTCCTCCAAATGTGGTAAACTGACCGAAACAAAATCGAGCAGGAGTTTTTGGATATCTTCGGGATGGTGTTCGCTGCATTTCATCGGTCAATTGTCGTTCTTTTTGCCTTCCTGGCGGCTGCAATGATATTTGCGGTACCTGCCGCCGGCCAAAGGCGGCGCTCGGCCAAGAAACCCGCGGTCGCCAGAGTTGAGACTCCGAAGGCCGCGGCATCTCCGCGAAAATGCACCATCGAGAGCGAACTCACCGAGGCCGAAAGGGAAGCGATCCTTGCCGACCACAACAAGGCGCGAAAGGCGTTGAAGCTCCCTGATCTCAAATGGGACTGCGGCCTTGCGAGCTATGCTCAGGAATGGGCGAACGGCGGCAAATTCCGTCATCGCGACGACCCTTCCGTCGGCGAGAATCTCTTTGTCGCGAACAACGCCGACCAACCGATATCCACCGTCGTCCCTGATTGGCTCGACGAGAAGCCGAACTACGTCGTGAAGACGGGCGACTGCGTCCCGGACACGGTCTGCACGCACTATTCGCAGATAATGTGGCGGGAAACGACGCTTATCGGCTGCGGGATCAATCGCCATCTGAGCGGCAAATGGGTCGTCTTTGTCGTCTGCAATTACTCGCCAGCGGGCAACACCGGCGGCCCGGCATACTAAGTTCTCCGCGAAACCACACGCGGCGTAGAGCCGTGTCCCAAACAGCCTAACCTCTTTATTTTTCAATACCTTAGCTGCCAAAATACTGTCCCACTGTCCCACTCGTGTCCCACGGCACTTGTGGGACACCTTTAACCCTTTGGTTTCACCGACTTACAGCTGCAAAAATCGACATTTTGAAAAAAAACTATTCGATCAACTTACTTCTTGCAACAACTGTTGCATCTGTGATACAGTATAGCATATATGAGAGGCTCTGCAAGAGGAAAAGTTGGAGCGGCGATGCGGACGAAGCTCCGGAGCGCCGCTGATCTGATGCGTGAGGCGAAACGCGAAGCAGCCGAGATGTTGTTCGACGAATTCTGGCGGCAGGGCGAGATCGCACTTCTATTTGGCGAAGCGGGCGTGGGCAAGAGCCTGATCGCGGTGCAGGCGGCCAATGCGATTGCGGGCGGAAGACCGTTCGGCGGCCTTCGCATGCCGACAAAAGGGCGCCGCGTGCTCTACGTCGATCTCGTGCTGAGCGACGCTCAATTTCGCTATCGGTACGCGCATGGCCCAAAGCGCGGGCGGATGACATTTTCGCGGAACTTCCTTTATGAACGGCCGCCGCATGGAGCCGACGTAACGCAATGGATCCGCGAGACAGTAGAAGCGAACTCGATCGACTGCGTCGTGATAGACGACCTGAACGCGCTTCTGCGGACAAGCTATTCCGCGCGCGATGCGATAGCTCTGATGACCGAGCTTCGCCGGCTCGTCTGTGTTAACTCGATCTCCGTCCTCGTTCTTGCCGATTCGCGGCGATATCCGAAACGATCGGCCGGCGTGGACGATCTTCGCAGGCTTCGCGGCGTCTGCGATCTTGCGGACACGGCCATCGCGATGACCGGAGATGTCGAGACGAACCGCCGCAGCCTTACGATAATGCGGTCGCGTGTCGTGTCCGGCGAGTGGACGGTGCACCCGCCGCTTCGCCTCGTGTTTGCAGAAACGGATGCGGGCGAAGAGCGGCCGCAATTTGCCGTTGCCCAGCGAACCTTAGACCATGATCTGATCAACCTCATCGAGCGCGTAAAAGAGATGCACGACGAAGAAGAGATGTCGTTCAGATGCATCGCGGACGAGCTCGATATGTCGAAATCGAGGGCCCAGCGTCTATACGCGCTCTGGAGCACGATCGATTTCGGCGACGAGGACGATGATGAGGACGGACAAGAGGAGCCGTCCTTCGCAATGCAGAAGGAAGAAAAAGAGGACGACGAGGACAAGTTTCGCTACGGCAATGAAGCAATGGTCGTTGATGAGGATGAGAATGGCAGCATTATCGAGGTCTTGCCGGATGGCGGCCTCGACATAGAATTTTCACCGGCGATCGACGATCACCAGGACCGTCCGCCGCCCTTTCGCCATTACGGGAACTTTCACACGTTTTGAACCAAGGCACGCACGCCTGCGTGAGCGGGCGGTCAGAATCGCGGAAAGTCAAAAGTAAAAAGGCAAAAGGTGAACGCTGGGCCGGAACCTTCTTGGCTCCGTAGGAGTCGAATGTTTGTAGTAAGCGATTGTCAAAACCACCTCGGAGGCGGCTCACCGCCGACAGCCCTCTGTCGCTCCTAGCGGAGCTCCGGGATGTTATATTGCTGGCGGTTGCTACAAACATTTCGCTCCTACGGAGCTGAAGTCCCAAATTTCAAATCCCAAATTTCAAATCCCAAAATCACGCTGGAACCGGGGGCTTGGCTTACCCGAACGCGGGAGGCGGTGGCGGTGCGAGAACCAGTGCATTCTGTTTGTGGAATTTCTTCAATTCGCGGACGGCAATATATCCGCGGATCAGTTGATAGAGAGCGAACGCATGAAAGAGCGACATGAAGATGTCGCCGAACGCGAGAGCGAGAAGGCCGTCAAAGAAATAGAGCACGATGCCGATCAGGAATACCGGTGCGACGAGCTTGTTCGCCCAGTAGCCCGCCAGAGCAAAACCGATCACGACGAACAGATCGAAGACGACCGCGATCGCACGGACAAAATCCGGAGCGCCGTTCAAGATCAACGCTTCGGAAAGGCCGTCAAAGAGCTCGGTGATCCCGAGGCCCGCAAGGAAATGGAAGTTCGCGCCCAAGAGGAACGCGACCGAATTCACGACCGACAACGCGGCGATCCAATAGAACCAGTTCGCACCGCGTTTTACGTGAGCTTCGAGTTCAGGGTCGGGACCGGTCGGGGCTGCATTTTCGGCATTGCTTGTGCCGGTCGTCGGACGCGGTTCGTCCAATCCGAGGATATCGCTCATATTTTTTGTCTGTTCGAAGGTTTAGGAAAAAATTGCGAGATGAATATATCACGCCTTTGCCGAACTTTGAAAGGCGGGTTTGTCGCTCGATGCCCCGATGGATCGGGGCCGAGCTCCGCGAGTGGTTTTCTCGACAGGGTCCCAGGGTGGCGGCCTTGCGGCCTTTCTGGGCTACATTCTGTCGTCCCCTACGGGGACAAGTGAGTTGGCCTCGAATTACCACCGCATTTATGCCGTGGATCTGGTGCACGCCAGTCAGAACCGCCTGCGTGAGCGGGCGGTCAGAAGGCCGGCAAGCCTCTTGGCTCCGTAGGAGTCGAATGTTTGTAGTAAGCGATCATCAAAACCACCTCGGAGGCGGCTTGCTGCCGACGAACCTTCTGTCGCCCGCTACGCAGGCTCCGTTGATCATTTAGCAATCCAAACCACGTGCTGAAGCACGTGGCAATTCGCCCTTCCGGGAAACGGACTTTTGCCATTCCCGATCAACGGCGTCCGCCGCCTTTTGGATAATTTTGAGAACGTCCGTGAATTGCCACGGCATTTATGCCGTGGACTTGGTGCAGTACTGCGGAATGCGGAATTCGGAATGCGAAATGCGGAGTGCAAACCGGGCAGGCGGGACGCCTACGTTCCAGTCGGGGAAATGCGGAATGAGGAATGCGGAGTGCAGAATGAGGAAAACAAATCCGCATTCTGCATTCCGCATCCGCGTTAAGAGGCGGACGAGGGCGTCCGCCTCTCCGTTACATTCCCATGCCCATGCCGCCCATGCCGCCGCCGGGCATACCCATTTCGGGTTTGTCCTCGGGGATATCGGCGATCATGGCTTCGGTGGTGAGCATAAGGCCTGCGATGGAGGCCGCGTTCTGCAGAGCGGTGCGAGTGACCTTTGCGGGGTCGATGACGCCTGCGGAGACGAGGTCTTCGTAAGCTTCGGTCGCAGCGTTGAAGCCGAAGTTGTCGCCGCCCTCGCGGACCTTGCCGACAACGACTGCTCCTTCCTGGCCTGCGTTTCCTGCGATCTGGCGAAGAGGTTCTTCGATGGCACGGCGAATGATGTTGATGCCGACGGTCTCGTCCTCATCCTCACCGGTCAGGCCGTCGAGAGCCTTTGCGGCACGCACGAGAGCGACACCGCCGCCAGCGACGATACCTTCTTCGACAGCCGCACGCGTTGCGTGCATCGCGTCCTCGACACGAGCCTTCTTCTCCTTCATCTCGGTCTCGGTAGCAGCACCGACCTTGATGACGGCGACGCCGCCGACGAGTTTCGCGAGACGCTCTTGCAGCTTCTCACGGTCGTAGTCGGATGACGTTTCCTCGATCTGCGTGCGGATCTGCTTGACGCGGCCGTCGATGGCCTCGCCCGAGCCCGAACCTTCCACGATCGTGGTGTTCTCCTTGTCGATCGTAACCTTCTTGGCCTTGCCGAGATCGTCGATCGTGATCGCATCGAGCTTGATGCCGAGGTCTTCGCTGATGACCTTGCCGCCCGTGAGGACCGCGATGTCTTCGAGCATTGCCTTGCGGCGATCGCCGAAGCCCGGAGCCTTGACAGCAGCAACGTTCAACGTGCCGCGAAGCTTGTTGACGACGAGCGTTGCGAGAGCTTCGCCATCGACATCCTCAGCGATGATGACGAGCGGACGGCCGAGTTTCGCGACCTGCTCGAGGATCGGCAGAAGGTCGCGCATATTCGAGATCTTCTTCTCGTTGATGAGAATGAAGGGCTCGTCAAGCACAGCTTCCATACGATCGGGATCGGTCACGAAATACGGCGAGAGATAGCCGCGGTCGAACTGCATACCTTCGACGACCTCGAGAAGCGTGTCCATCGTCTTGGACTCTTCGACGGTGATGACGCCGTCCTTGCCGACGTTGTCCATAGCCTCTGCGATGATGGTGCCGATGGTCTTGTCGCCGTTCGCAGAAACAGTGCCGACCTGAGCGATCGCATCGCCGGCGACGGGCTGCGACTGTTTGTGAACTTCCTCGACGACGGCCTTAACGGCGGTGTCGATGCCGCGCTTCAATGCCATCGGGTTCGCACCCGCGGCGACCGTGCGGACGCCTTCCTTGAAAATCGCCTGCGCAAGGACCGTAGCGGTCGTCGTGCCGTCACCGGCAACGTCCGAGGTCTTCGAAGCGACTTCGCGGACCATCTGCGCGCCCATATTTTCGAGCGTGTCCTTCAATTCGATCTCCTTCGCGACCGTCACACCGTCTTTGGTGATCGTCGGGGAACCGAACTTCTTGTCGATAACGACGTTGCGGCCTTTCGGGCCGAGCGTAACTTTGACCGCGTCTGCGAGCTGGTTTACTCCGCGCAGAATAGCGGCACGTGATTCTTCACCGTGAACAACTTGTTTTGCCATATGATTTTTCTCCGAAAAATAGTTTGCCGAGTTACAGAGTTACAGACAGTTTCAGAGTTGTCGGAAGAAGAGTTTCTAACTCTGTCACTTCCCGTAACTCTGACACTCTGCAACTACGCGGCCGCTCCGGCCCTGTTAATGATGCCGAGGATCTCGTCCTCACGCATAATGATGAATTCGTCGCCGTCGAGTTTGATCTCGCTGCCCGAATATTTGCCGAAAAGAACACGGTCACCGGCCTTTACGTCGAGGGCCTGTCGCGTGCCGTCTTCTTTATATTTGCCTGCACCGGCAGCGATAACTTCGCCTTCTTGCGGCTTTTCCTTTGCGGTGTCGGGGATGAAAAGTCCGCCGGCCGTCTGGTTTACATTGTCCTCGATTCGCTTGATGATCACGCGATCGTGGAGCGGTGTGATGTTTGTTGCCATAGGTCGTTAACTCCTTCTATTTCGTAATTTGTTAAAATAGCTGCCTTGAGTAGTCTCTGTCCAAAATTAGAGATTTTAGCAGTCTTCGCTCAAGAGTGCTAGTATATTTTTTCGGGGTCTGAATGTCAAGAAGGTGGCGGGTCTTTTAGAAAAGTTGATAATGACATTATCAAGTTTATGATCCTTTCCGAGATAAATATATATCCGATCAAGTCTTTACGCGGAATTTCGCTGCAAACCGCTGAGATCGAAGACCGCGGCCTGCGAAACGACCGCCGCTGGATGCTCGTTGATGAGAACGACTGCTTCGTTACGCAGCGTGAGTTGCCGAAGATGACGCTGATCGACGTTGCGTTGGGTAACGACGCATTGACGGTGAGTTGTGAAGGCTTTGGCTCACAAAGGATCGCTTTGGCACCGATCGACGCCGTTTCGCGAGTCGTAACTATCTTTGACAGCACGGTTGACGGCGAGTTCTATGACGACACGGTGAGCGAGTGGTTCAGCGATGTTTTGGGGACGAAGCTGCGTCTTGTGCGGATGCCGCAGAGTTCGAGACGTTCGGTTAGCGAGCGATATCGTATTCGCGAGAGCGATATTGTCAGTTTCGCCGACGGATATCCATTTCTCCTTATCGGTCAGGCGTCATTGGATGATCTGAACGAGCGTATTGCAGAGAAGGCGGACGAGGGCGTCCGCGTTCCGTTGCCGATGAAACGGTTTCGGCCGAATTTTGTCGTAAAGGGAAGCGAGCCTTATGACGAAGATCGTTGGAAGGAATTTCGCATTGGAGAGAACACATTTTACGGCGCGAAACCATCGGCACGCTGCGTGATCACGACGGTCGATCCCGCGACAGGAGTAATGGCGCCGAAAGAACCGCTCAAGACGATCGCCAGCTATCGCGGCGGAATTCTCAACGGCAAACGCGGAGCGTTCTTCGGGCAAAACTTGATCGCCGAGGCCGCAGAAGGAACTGTCAGCGTCGGCGATCAGATCGAGGTGGTGGCCTATCGTGAACCGATCGTAGAGATGGATCGTCAATAAGGAAGTGTGTAGAGAGTGTCCTACTGCAGAGCGACGATCTTCAGGTCCGATACGTTGTCGTTGACAGCAAGCACCTGCGGTTGGAATTGGAACCGCTTGCTCGCGACCGTGAGAACGTATGCTTGGCCGGACGCGATCCCGTCGAATTGGAACGCACCGAACGAGCTCGAAAGGGCTTGGTATGTGTTGCCGATCGGATCGACGAGCGTCAGGCGAACACCAACGATACCGCGGCCGTCCTGAGTAACGACGCGTCCCGTGACCGAAACCATTGCCGCGGTCGGGATCAAGTTTGACTGCCAGAAACCGGGATCGAGGCCGTATTCAGGGCCAGGCAAGTCGGAAGCAGAACGCGTACCTGCAACGGACTGCCCGATCGTGCCCTCAAGAGAATAGCTGCCGCCAGAGCTTGAAGTCCCGCCGCCGGCGATCACTGATTGCTCTAGCGAATACGCGCCGCCGGAGGCGACCTGCGCCGAAGCCGTTATCAAACCCGCGAACAGCACAAAAGCAAACGCAAAGATCAAGTTTCGAATAGTACGATAAAACATCAGGTTTCCTCCTAACCTCCTAGACGTAACAAAACTGTTTGCTTCGGGACGCGCGTTCAAACCAAGTTTTTCGCGAGCATATAGCCATTTTGCCTTCCTGTCAAGCAGTTTTGCCCGTTCCCGCAGTCTCCAAAACGATCAGCGAAGCTCGGGTGCGGACACGGGTTTGCAGGCCTCGGCCGTCGGATTCTGAGTGCAGATGAGTTTCTTTAATGCGTCGAGCTGAGCCTGGAGACTCTGGTTGACCGCCTTTTGCTCGGCCAGTTGTGCTTGCTGAGCTTCGATCTGGGCTTGCTGCTCTTTGACTGCGTTGATCAGAGTGGAGGTGGCCTCGTCGTCCGTGACTCCCGGAGCGAATGGGGAGCAGGCGGCTATCTGGTTAGATGCAGTGACGCACAAGTGCGTCGAGGTCGCGGCGGCGAGTTTTCCGATTCTGACCGTATCCGATCCGTCGCGGCCAAGCTGGATCTGATTATCCGAAAAAGCCACTGTACCAGCCCCGATCGCTGTGGCGAATGTCCGCGCGGAACTTTGGAAATCCGTACCGGAACCTAGCGCGGTATTATGATCTCCTGACACGTTGTTGATGCCGGCGCCAGTTCCGAAGAACGCGTTGCTGCCGCCGGTCGTTGTGCCCTTGCCCGAACCGCTGCCGTAGAAGGCGTTGCTGCTCGCCGTGTTAACGAGACCCGCGTCCCGCCCGAAGAAATTGTTGTCGCTGCCGGACGTGTTCGCGAGGCCTGCGCTAATGCCGAAAAAATTGTTGAAGTTTCCCGAAGTGTTCGCTCTGCCTGCATCTTTGCCGACAAAAGTATTCGCGACGCCGCCTACATTTGACGTACCGGCATCCTTGCCAAAGAAAGCGTTGGCACCACCAGTCGTGGTCGATCTCCCTGCCGATTCGCCAAAGAAAGAATTGTCATCGGCGGTGTTCGCAAAGCCCGCGGCATTGCCGAAGAATGCATTGTTGCTGCCCGTGGAATTGGTGTGGCCGGTGCTAGGCCCAAAGAAGGTATTCGCGGTGCCGGTCGTGTTGGAACTGCCCGCAAAGCTGCCGAAGAATGCGTTGCCATCGACCGTGTTATTAAACCCGGCATTAGTCCCGAAAAAAGCATTGTTGTTCCCGGTCACGTTCGATGCACCCGCATTTGTGCCGAAATAGGAATTGTTCCCGCCCGTTGTGTTCTTTTCGCCAGCAAACCCACCGAAAAAGGCGTTGGCGGGACCATCCGTGTTCGCTTTGCCCGCTGAACGCCCGAAGAAAGCGTTGGGGGTGCCCGCCAAATTCTCCTTACCTGCTTCGGCACCAAAGAAAGAATTTTCACTGGCAGTGTTATTTTGGCCCGCTGAACGCCCGAAGAAAGCATTGAGATTGCCCGTGTTCGCAAAGCCTGCTTCGGCACCAAAGAAAGAATTGTCATTGGCGGCAGCGTTCATTGTGCCCGCTGAACGCCCGAAGAAAGCGTTAAAGGTGCCCGTCGAATTGTAATACCCCGCATTTGCTCCGAAAAAGGAATTGTCGCTAGCCGCGTTGTTAATTCCCGCAGAACTACCAAAAAAGGCGTTCATGCTGCCCGACGTGTTCGCAGTTCCCGCAGCACGACCAAAGAAAGCATTGGATCCGCCGCTCGTGTTCGCCTGGCCCGCTCCCGAGCCAAAGAAGGAATTGTCACTGGCGGTGTTCGCAAACCCCGCAGAGCTGCCGAAGATGGCGTTCCCGGAGCCCGCCGAAACTGCAAAGCCTGCAAAACTCCCGAAGTACGCGTTAGAGACACCGGTCGAGTTTCCCTGGCCGGCGCTCCTGCCGACGAAGGTGTTTTGTGTGCCTGAGTTCGAGTTGCCGGCTCCGTTGCCGACAAAAAGATTGTCCGTTCCCGGAATGCTCAATACGCGATTCAAGCCGATGTTGTATTGGGTCGTCGCATTGAACGTGTCCGCCGATCCGGTTCCGCTGATGATGAAGTCGCTGCCTGCCTGCGGTGAAGCATTCTGATTCTGAATGTAATTTCCGCTGCCCGACGGAACGCTTGCGATCGGGATCGTGCCCGAAACCGCACTGCCATTGACGCTTGTGATATGCCCGGAATTTACGCATCCAACGCATCCCGGCGACAACGAATCCGCCGAGGCGGTGTTCAGACTGCGGACCGCGTATGGTGCGGTCGCAACCGGTTGTCGCGGATTAAGGAGTGTAAATGATCCGTCAATCGGTTTCTTGACCGAGATCTCAAGCCATCTCGGGGAGCCGGGAAAATTCGCTCCAAAATCGAGCTGAACGGTGAAAATGCCGTCTCTGACCTGAACGTTGTTGATCTGAATGGCCGAACCTTGCTGTACGCCGCCGGACGCCGCATCCCAGAGCCTGAACTGAAGATCGTAGAGCGCCGTCGGGGCGATGCTCGAGTCGAGCAGTTTCCCCTGATACGTGAATTCAGTAGATTGTGCTGACGCTGAGCACACAAAAAGAAAAAGGCATAAAGCAAGCGACCGCATGGTCGGGAACGGGGATCTCATCGAAAATATTCTCCAGTTGTATTGGGTTTTGAGTACGGAGAATATACGCCCTTACCAGGAGCGAAGTCAACAGGTCTTTTTCGCAAGGGTATTTGTCGCTGCGGGTGCTAAAGGGTCTTGCCGGTCAGGATGAAGTATGCATCGAGATAGCGTTGCGTTGTCGCCGCGGCGATCTCTGGCGGAAGCGGCGGGGCGGGCGGCTGCTTGTCCCAGTCGAGGGTCTCGAGGTATTCGCGGACGAACTGCTTGTCGAATGAAGGCTGAGGGTGGCCGGGCTCATATTTTCCGGCGTCCCAAAAGCGGGAAGAATCAGGTGTAAGTATCTCGTCTATGAGCAGTATTTCTCCGTCCGAGTCGATACCGAACTCGAATTTCGTATCGGCTATGATCAAACCTTTTTCGCGGGCGTACTCGGCGGCCTTCGAGTATAGCTTCATCGACGCGGCCTTTAGCTTCGCGGCCGTCTCGGCGCCTACGGCAGCCTTGAATTCAAGTCCAGTAATGTTCTCGTCGTGGCCGGTCGGAGCCTTCGTCGCGGGTGTGAAGATCGGTTCGAGGAGACGATCGCACTGCGTTAGTCCCTTTGGCAGGCTGTGGCCCGAAACGCATGCCGCTGCCTGATAATCCTTCCAGCCTGAGCCTTCCAGATAGCCGCGGACCACACATTCGAAGGGTATGACCTCGGTCCTTCGGACCAAGCTGCAGCGTCCGGCAAGCCTCGGGTCGCTCGAGATCGGTTCCGGCATCTCGGCCGTATTCGCGGTGATGAGATGATTCGGAAAGATATTTGCGAGCTTCTCGAACCAAAAGGCTGAGAGCTGTGTCAGTACGACACCTTTTTTCTCGATCGGAGTCGGTAATACACAATCGAATGCCGAAAGCCGATCCGTTGCGACCAGAAGCAGACGCTCTTCGTCAACTTCGTAAACGTCTCGGACCTTGCCTCGGTGGAGTAATGTTAATCCCGGGATATCGCTGCTTGAAAGGGTTGCCGTTGCGGTCATAGCCGAAAGA
Organism: uncultured Acidobacteriota bacterium; assembly: GCA_937873515.1. Lineage (GTDB taxonomy): Bacteria > Acidobacteriota > Blastocatellia > Pyrinomonadales > Pyrinomonadaceae > OLB17. The sequence goes on along the minus strand of CALMYB010000003.1, from coordinate 124,471 downwards.
CTTAATACTACGCCCTTTGCGGGAAAAGGCAAGCGCGATGAAAAATTCTGGAAAACCTCTTTCGTTGTACATTTTTTAACGGCGTTGTAGTTTTTTGATGACAAATGAGGAATTTTGAGGCATAATTAAGGACGGCATCGAAAGAAGGCATTTTCGACGCTTTTCACCGCGACGCGCAAGTCTTTCACACCAAAATCTGAAAAGTTCACATCGAACTTTCTACCTTTCTTTAGCAGTTTTTTGAAATGAGCATCTTTTCCATTTATCGCAAGGCGATCTCCATTTTTTCAGTTTGCGTTTTGTTCGCAGGCCATATATTTGCCTTTCAGGCGGCAAAACCTGCGCAATTGCCGGACGAAGGCAGCGGCCTCTGGACGTGGCTCAGCTATTTGCTGCTTGCGGGCGGCCTTATTGGCCTTTCCTTATATCTTTGGAAGCGCAGCCAGCAGAGGCAGCCTGAGACGGCCGAGGATGAAGACTCGGGCGATCAGCCGTGGGGAACTGCTCACCACGTGGATGCTGATGAAGAGATCGCGTGGTTCAGCAAGTCAAAGAAGCCAAAGAAAAAGCCGAAGGTAGTGGGGCCAAAGGCTGAGCGCCGTAACGGCGGCGACCGAAGAGCAAAGGTACGGCCGCCAAGGGCTGAACGACCGGCGCTTTCCACCGTCGATACGGTGACGGCCGCTCGGGCTTATCAGGAAAAGCTCCGCAAGTATCAATATTCGCAGCTTCCTGTCCACTCGTTCATACAAATCACCGAAGCCAGGGCGTTCGACAAGCTGCCGGTCGGTTATGATCCGGACCTTCTGAGCGCGATAGATCAGGCTCACGACGAGTTCGAAGAGGAAGAGACATTTCGCGAGATCGCCGTGAAAGTACTTGCGAAATTCAAGACGCGGAATGCGGTCGAAGGGCTCTCGCAGATGGCTCTTTATGATCTCTCGGCAAACATCCGGTCAAAGGCGGTGAACGCGCTTGTCGATTTCGACCACGAGTCCGTTTTCGAGACGATCTTGCTCGCCTGTGCCGATCCGACGCGCGAAGTACGTGCCGCAGCGGCCAGAGGACTCTTCCGCTTGAGCTTCGACCGCGCAGAAGCGTGGAAGCGTATTATCAATACTGAAGACAAGTTCCGGATGAGTTTGGCGGCGAAGGCCGCGATCGAATCCGATATCCTGAGCAAGTCGATCGACAGGCTTATCCATCAGGATATGAAGATCGCATACGAGACCTTTGCGCTTGTGGCGCTTGTTCTTAAGGCGGGCGAAACCCAGCCGATCATTGATGCGTTCAAGTCCACAAACGATGATCGGATCCGTCTTGCACTCCTGCACGTGGCCGCGGTCGTCGCCGAACCGGATTCCATCGAGGCATTCAAGGCTCTCGGCGAAGAGGGGTATTCGGGCGAGGTGAAGGAAAGGCTAAAGGATCTGGCCGAGATCGCGGAAGCGGTCCCAGTTTAGTTCCTGTTCAGGATCGTTGAAAAGTCGCGGGTTCCCAAGTGGGATTGGCGGCTTTATCGCGCCTTCCGATCTGTAGTATGATCGAACTGTGCAATTTCGTCTCATTTCTGAAAATCAGCCAAAGGGCGATCAACCTGCTGCGATAGCCCAACTGGTCGATGGCCTCGACCACGGAGCCAAAGACCAGGTTTTGCTCGGCATTACCGGCAGCGGCAAGACTTTCACGATCGCGAACGTCATTGAAAAGGTGCAAAGGCCGACGCTCGTCCTTGCTCATAACAAGACACTCGCGGCACAGCTTTATCAGGAATTCAAAACATTCTTTCCGGAGAATTCGGTCGAATATTTCGTCTCATACTACGACTATTATCAGCCCGAGGCTTACGTCCCGGCCGCCGATCTCTACATAGAGAAAGAGGCTACGATCAACGACGAGATCGACCGTTTAAGGCTGAGCGCGACGCGTTCGCTTTTTGAGCGGCACGATGTGATCGTCGTTGCATCGGTCTCGTGCATTTACGGACTCGGCGACCCGGACGCATATTACGGGATGCTGATGTTCGTTGAGCCGGGAATGAAGATCAAGCGCGACGAGTTTTTGCAGCGGCTTGTCGAGCTGCAATACGAACGCGTGAATGTGGATTTCGAGCGCGGTGCATTCAGAGTGCGCGGCGACATCGTAGAGCTTTATCCGAGCTATCAGGATCAGGCGTACCGGATCGAGTTTTGGGGCGACGAGATCGACTCGGTTTCGACGATCGACGCGCTGCTCGGCGAGGTTCTCGAAAAGCACGAGAACCGCATTCCGATCTATCCGAAGACGCACTTTGTGATGTCAAAGAAGACGATCAAGCATGCCGTACAGACGATCCGTGCGGAGCTTGACGACCACGAGAAATTTCTCGTCGAAGAAGGCAAGATCGTGGAAGCACAACGCCTGCATCAGCGGACGATGTACGACCTCGAAATGATCAAGGAGATGGGATTTTGCCGCGGTATCGAGAATTATTCGCGACATCTGACCGGCAAGAAGCCCGGCGAGCCGCCGCCGACTCTTCTCGATTATCTGCCGTCGGACGCGATGATCGTGATCGACGAATCGCACCAGACCGTGCCGCAGCTCGGTGCGATGTACAAGGGCGATCAGTCTCGCAAGGGAACGCTCGTCGAATACGGATTCCGTTTGCCGAGTGCGAAGGATAACCGGCCGCTGAATTTTGACGAATTCGAGGAGCGACGGGGCCAGACGATCTACGTTTCGGCAACGCCCGGAGCTTGGGAGCTCACGCAGACCGAGGGCGAGGTTATCGAACAGATCATTCGCCCGACCGGATTGCTCGACCCGGTCGTAGAAGTGCGGCCGGTCAAGGGCCAGATCGACGACCTCCTCGAGGAATGCCGCCAGCGAGCCGAACGCAACGAGCGCGTTCTTGTTACGACTCTGACGAAGCGAATGGCAGAGAATCTGAGCGAATATTTCGCTGAGGTCGGCGTGAAGGTCGCGTATCTGCACAGCGATATTCACACCCTCGAACGGATCAAGATCCTTCGCGATCTGAGACGAGGAGAGTTCGACGTTCTTGTCGGCATCAATCTACTTAGAGAAGGCCTCGATCTTCCCGAGGTCTCGCTTGTCGCCATCCTGGATGCGGACAAAGAAGGCTTTTTGAGAAGCGAGCGGTCGCTCATTCAAACCATCGGACGGGTGGCACGAAATGCCGAAGGCAAGGCGATACTCTACGCCGACAAGATCACGGACTCGATGAAGCATGCGATGGACGAGACCGCCCGCAGGCGTGCGATCCAGGAAGAATACAACCGCGAGAACGGAATAACCCCGAAGACTATCGTGAAGCCGGTCGAAGCGACCCTCGTAACGGCATACGAGGCGGATTATTTCAAGGTTCCCTTAGAGATCGATAAGTTCGAAGAGTATTCGCCAAAGCAGCTAAAAGAGACCATCGCGCAGCTCGAGGTTGATATGCGCGCGGCGGCAAAGGATATGAAGTTCGAACACGCGGCCGAGATCCGCGATAGGTTGAAGTATCTGCGGGAAAGAGAATTAGAATATCGGTAGGAAGGATACGGTTAGTCCGAGTTCGGTTTGATGTGCAATGAATTCAGCATTAAAGTATTCGCGAGATCTTGCGTAAGACTTTGAGATTCACCTGAATGCGATCTGCATCGCCCGGAGGTTACCTATGAGCAACGTTATTCGTTGTACGTTTTGTTCGGAAGACACAGATGCAACGATTTTTCATCCAGTTTGTCCAAAATGCGGTCAGTCCGTCTCTCTTGAGGGCGTTGAAGTCTTCGAGGCCATTGAAAACGTAAGTGCCGCCCCATCCGGTCGTTCACTGTTGGTCCTGAATATTGTCCTCTGTCTAATAGGTGTTTTTTGCGCGGTCGCGGTCGAGTTCTTTATCGCTCTCGGAAGCGGCCTTTCGTACGACGCGGCTTTCGCAGGTACAACAAGTATTCTGACCTGGATCTGGCTGCCGGCGATCTTTGCGGGGCTGCTTTCTTTGAAAACCAAGTTCTGGGGCGCGGTATTCTTGACCGCGTGCGTTTGGTCGGCTTTCTTTCCAACGGTCCTGTGTATCGGAGTCTTTTACGTATTGCTGGCCGTTTACTTTTTTATCCCCCGTAAACAAGCAGTGTGAACCCAGAGCTCGATTTCCGAGACTGAGCAATTAGAGAGAAGCTCCGGTTTTCGGTAAGATGTAAGTGCCAAAATGCAAACAAGGACGCAGTTTGAAGATATTCAGAATTACCTGACCGATGCGAGCAATATGCCCGGAGGGCGCGCCGAGAAGCTTTTCGTGCCGGCGACGGCGGCGGCGGTTGCTGAGATACTCCGTGAGGCGAACGCAGAAGGAACGCCGGTTACGGTCTCGGGTGCGCGTACGGGAACCGTCGCCGGAGCCGTTCCATTCGGCGGGGTAATTCTCTCTCTTGAAGAGCTGGATGGCATGACGGTCGATCCAGAGAAGAAGGTGGCCAAGGTCGGTGCAGGAGTCGTCTTGGGCGATCTCCAAAAAGAGGTCGAGCGACATGGCCTGTTCTATCCGCCGGATCCGACCGAATGGAGCTGTCAGATCGGCGGGAATATCGCAACAAATGCTTCGGGTGCGAGGAGCTTTAAGTACGGAGCGACGCGGGATTATGTGAGAGCGTTGCGTGTCGTGCTCGCGGACGGCGATATCCTATCCATCGAACGCGGAGAGTTCATCGCGGATCCGGATGGTGTTCTGCGGGTCAAGACGGATAAAGGAACGGCCATCGAGATCAAAGTGCCGACGTACGAACGGCCGAATGTCCGCAAGAATGTGAGCGGGTATTTCAATTCGGACCGTCTGGATGCGGTCGATCTTTTCATTGGCAGCGAAGGAACTCTCGGCGTGATCGTCGAGGCCGAACTCTCGCTTCTTGAAAAGCCGAAGGGTTTCTTTAGCGGCATCGTGTTCTTTCCTGAAGAGAGTGATCTGCTCACATTCGTTGATGCGGTTCGGACCGCATTACGGAGGGACCCGGTCGCTATCGCTCCCGGTTCTGACAAGCGGGCGGAGGGCGGCGTCCGCGTTCCGGTTGATGCGACGCTGCTTGAGTATTTTGATAAGAATTCGCTAAAGCTTATCGCGGAGAAATTCCCGGAAACTCCGACGAATATGGCCGGTGCAATATTCTTCGAGCAGGAGACCACGCCCGAGGATGAGGACGTTGTGTTTGAAGCGTGGAACGAACTTCTCGAAAGACACAATGCTGCGGAGTCCGTGTCGTGGTTCACGACGAACGAGCAGGATCTTGGGAAGATGCGTGAATTTCGCCACGCGCTTCCCGTTACGGTTAATGAGCGCGTTGTCCGAAACAAGCAGAAGAAGATCGGAACGGACATGGCCGTGCCGGATGATAGGTTTGCGAGCTTTCTTCGCTTCTACAAGGATATTCTTGAGTCGAGCGGTATCGAATTTGTGATCTTCGGGCATATTGGCGACTCACATCTTCACGCAAACCTTCTTCCGAAAAATGAAGGAGAAGCGACGCGATCCCGGCAGATCTATGGACGCTGCATCGCGCAGGTAATAATGCTCGGCGGTTGTGTTTCTGCCGAGCACGGCATCGGAAAATTGAAACGGAATTATCTCGCCGCGATGATGGGCGAGCGTTATTTGAATGAAATGGCCGAGGTGAAACGTGCCCTCGATCCCCGCGGGATCCTCGGCCGAGGGAATGTGTTCAGTGAGGCATATTTGACCGCTTAGCGTTAAAGAAAAAGTCTTATGATCAAGGCGATCCTAATGGATTTCAACGGTGTCATCATCGATGACGAACCGATACAGATGCGGGCATATCAGTCCGTTCTAAAGGAACACGGAGTCGATCTGACCGAAGAGGATTATTACAATTCGCTTGGAATGGACGACAAGACCTTTGTGCGGGCCGCATTCGACCGAGTTGCCAAGACGGTGTCTGACGAAGATGTGTCGGAAATCGTCGCGTCGAAGACGGCGGCGTGGCGTAAAGAGGTCGATGCGAAGCTTCCGCTCTTTGACGGCATTGATGATTTCATCGAGAAGATGGCGCATCACTACACGCTGGGCATCGTCAGCATGGCGAACGTCAACGAGATCGAATACGTTCTGGAACGCGCAGGCCTGAAGGAGTATTTTTCGACGATCGTTTCCTCTGCGGATGTTACCAAGTGCAAACCCGATCCGGAATCGTACGATCTCGGGTTTCGGAGGATCGACGCGGTTCGAACATCGTCGGGGCATCTTCCGATGACGCGCGAAGAATGCGTTGCGATCGAGGACAGCCCGCCGGGAGTTATCGCCGCGGTGAAAGCCGACCTGCAGGCTCTCGGGGTTACGAACACGGTGCCGGCAGAGAAGATGCGCGAGGCCGGCGCAAGAGCGACTGCAAACGAACTGCGCGATTGGTTTCCTGAATCGCTGCGTCTCGTCTTTACGACCGAATAGAATATGAGCTCAGACTTTATCTCCCGCGACGATGCGGAGCGGGACCTTCTTGCAGCCGCGACATTCATCGGCGAGCGGATCCACACCGCCGACGGTCAGGCCGAGTCGATGTCGGCGGTCGTGCCGCATTATCTCGCACGCGGTGATGTCGATCTTGCGGCGGAATTGGCGAATACGGTCGATGATCCATTCACGCGCGACAAGCTGATCGTTTCCGTCGCCCAAAAATGCGTTGAGGTCGATGATAACGAGTACGCTCTCCAGCTCGTGGATGCGATCGAAGACGACGGGATGCGGCTTCTCGCTCTCGAGCGCATCGGCATGGCAAAAGCTGCGAGCGGCGACCTCGAACTCGCACGCGAGATCGCCTCGCAAATGACTCAGCCCGATTTCGTCGATGCCTCGATAGCTGTTGCAGAAACTGAGAACGGAAGCGTCGAAGATGCGAAGGCGGCGGTCGGGGCGGTCGAATTCCCATCGGCGAGAGTTCAGGCCTTTCAGCAGATCGCCGCGAAATGGATCGAACAAAAGAGGCCGGAAGATGTGACCGCGATCCTCGAAGCGAGCCTTTCGTCTGCAGACGAGATCGAGCATCGGGAAGAGCAGGTCCGCGCGGTGTGCGACACGGGTAATTTGTTCATCACGGCCGAAAGACGTGATCTCGCAGTTAAGACCTTTCAGAAGGCACACGACCTTGCGGCAAAGGTTGAGAGCGCGCACAAGGACTTTTACCTTGGGAGTTCGGCTCTCGGCCTGCTGCAATCCGGAAGCAGCGATCTTGCCGAAAAAGCCCTCGGCGAGATCACGGATAAGACGCAGATCGCCGGGACGCTGCTTGCTTTTGCCCGACATCTATCGAATGCGGGACAGAGCGACGACGCCTTGAACGATCTCGAAGAAGCGTTCGAGATACTTGAAGGCCAGCAGGAAAGAGAGACGCGTGACAGTCGTGCTCGGAATTCGATCTGGACGGCGATCGCAGTACAGTTTGCAGGATTTGGTCATGCGGACCGCGGCATCGAGATCGCAAAAAAGAACATCGATGACCGCGAAGCCGCGAAGGCCATCGGCGAGATCGCACAGATACTTGCGACGACCGGCAATGCGAAAAAGGCCTGCGAGACCGCGCGAATGCAAGAAGAGCATTATGATCAGGCCGAGACGCTGCTCTCTGTCGTCGATGCTTTGGCATTGAAAGGCGAAACAGCAGAGATCGCGGCGGTCATCAATGAAGCAGAGGCTATAACGAACACCGTTCCGCAGGTGTCGGCAAAGGCCGACCTGCTGATCGAGATCGCGAAGCGTCGTAAGGAGTTCGGCGAATCTGCTACGGCAACCGCGACCGCGGAAAATGCTATCGCTGCGATCCTTGAGATCCGCGACGAAAGCCGCCGCGTTACGTCGCTTGCAAGCCTAAGCTCCGCGGTTGCAGATATTTCGACTCTCTCGGAGTCCGCACAGAACGGACTCATTCGCCTGATCGCGGCGGCCGAAGCCTAGGCTATAGGTCAGAGGCGATAAGATCTTCGAAATTATCGCGCCGCCGGATCAGCGACGGCGTGCCATCGGGTTTTATTAGTACGACAGGCGGAAGAAAGCGAGCGTTGTATTGCGAGGCTTGTGCGAGCGAATACGCGCCGCAATTAAGAAGAGCCAGAATTTCGCCGGCTTCTACATTTTCGGGAAGTCTGCGATGCTCCGGCAGACGGCCCTCACCTTCGATATCAAAATACACATCGCCGCCGTCACACAATGGGCCCGCCACCTTGTATGCGAGATCGTGAACGGCATCGGCGCGTTCTGCCGAGATCAGGTGGTAATACCACTTGTAAGTTTCCATTGAAAGAAGGATGTTGAATCCTGCGTCGGTCAGCAGCCAATGATCGGTTCCGCCGTCCGCTGTCGGCCGAGCTTTAGTGTTCCGAACGGTCGTCAGGCAAATTCCCGCATCCGCAATTATGCTGCGGCCGGGTTCGAGCAAAAGCGTAATGCCGTTCAGCAGCTCTTCTGCTCCAGCTTCTCGGGCTGCACTCTGAACTGCGAGCCACGCAGGCTCGATCGCGTCAGTGGGTTCGAAATCTGCAGCGAGCATCGCACGCTGCTTTTCATCGAGTTCGACAACGTCATCCTTCAAATATCTGACCGGAAAGCCGCCGCCAAGGTTTATGTGCCCGAGCTTTTGGCCGGTCTCATTGAAGATACGCAAAAGACTCGAAAAAAGAGCTTCGAACGCTTCGGCATAAACTTTTGGTTCGGGGTTCTGCGAACCGATATGCAAGTGCACACCACAGACCTCTACATGCGGTGAAGCGGCGTACTTGCGGACGGCATCGTAAGCCTCTTCCGGCATCATTCCGAATTTCGATGTCAGAAGGGCCGTCTGCAAACCCGAATGCGTATCCGATCTGATCTCGGGGACGAGCCGCAAACTCACGTTCGCGGTTTTACCAAGCCTTGCGGCAGTTTCCTCTATGAGAGAGAGTTCGAAGATGGAATCGACCTGGATCGCGTAAATATCGTTCGTGATCGCGAGGTTGAGTTCCCAAATTTCCTTGCTCGTACCATTGAAAATGATCTGCGAGCCGACGAAGCCCGCCTTTAACGCTTTCCAGAGTTCGCCGCCCGAATTGACCTCGACATCACAATCGGCATCTTTGACGGCACGCAGAATTCCGAGCGTGGACATCGCCTTTGCTGCGTAGCAAAGTTTGACCGGACATTCGACGACATCGGCGACCTGTTTTAGCCGCTCGATATTCCGGCGAATACGCTTTTCGCTGTAAACGAAGAGCGGCGAGCCATACTCGCGTGCAAGCTCCACGGTATCGACGCCGTCAATGTGCAGGCGATGATCATTGGCTTCAAGAAAATTCTCGATCTCCCAAGATTGAGACATACTTATATCTAATGTAACAAAGTCGGCTTACGGCAACTTTCACCCTACCTATTTTATTTTCCGAATTGAATGCCCGTTCCTCGCGGATACGAGCCGGGAAGCGAGATCGGCAGGCGGCCGGTGATCGGCTGCTGACCAAGGATCGAACGAGCGGCGGCACGCTGAAGGCTGGACATATCGCCGTAGGCAACAACATAGGTCTTCATCTCCGGAAAGCTGCTGAGAACATACGGATTGCCGAAACTGACGCCGACGACCTGCTTTCCGTTCGCAAGGAGTTCGCGAAGGATCGCGGCTCCATTTTCGGGTACGCCGACACTGTTCTTTGCACCTGACCGCACGCGTCCGTAAAGCCCGACGATGACGATGTCAGCTTCAGAGGCGGCGGTGCGCGCCGCTTGTGCCTGTTCGGCGAGCGAATTCTCCTGAAGGTAAAATGAGGAGGACCGCAGGCCGCTCGAACGAAGCGTGGAGACGAAAGATGCCATCGTGTCCGGCCCGTCAAAGCCGTTCGAGAGGCCGAGGAAGACGATCTTTTTCGAGCGGTCAAGAGGCAGAGCGTTTGCGTCATTACGGACGAGCGTGATCGCTTTGGCCGCCACTTCGTTTGTCAAAGCGAGCGATTCGGGGCCTGAAATGATCCTGTCCATCGCGTCGATATTCGTGATTCGGTTATCGAAGAGACCAACGGCGGACTTCCAAGCGAGGATGCGGCGAACCGAGTCGTCAAGTCGTTCCTGCGGGATGCGGCCGCTCTTAACGGCCGCGAGAATACCGGCGATCATCGCGTCCGGGTCAGATGGTTTTTCGAGCAGATCTGAGCCGGCGAGAAACGCTCGGACACCGGCTTCACCTTGTTCAAAATATAGGGTCAGGCCGCTCATCGACATCGCGTCGGTCACGATCAGGCCCTTAAAACCCATTTCATTCCTCAAGAGATCGGTCTGCACTTTTCTGGAAAGGGTCGCGGGAATGTACGCCTTTTGTTCGACGATCTCTGCCCCCGTTTCGGCGTCGCCGCCGCGATAATTCTTGAGCGGCAAAACGATCTCATCATCGATCTGCGGCAGAGCGATGTGGGCGATCATTACTGACGCAACTCCGTCATTGATAGCGGCACGAAATGGCACAAGCTCGGTCTTTTCGAGAGACGCAAGCGAATGATCTATGATCGGCAGACCGCGATGAGAATCAACATCCGTGTCGCCGTGGCCGGGAAAATGCTTTGCGGTCGCAATGGCTTTTTCACTCTGAACGCCCTCGATGAACGCAGTGCCGAATCTTGCGACCTTCTCGGGGTCTTCACCAAAACTTCGGACGTTTATGACCGGATTTGCAGCATTGTTATTAACGTCGAGGACCGGAGCATACACGTGCTGAAATCCCATCGCACGGGCTTCGCGTCCTGTAATAACACCGATACGACGTGCATATTCAGCATCGCCGGTCGCTGCGACGGCCATTGCCCAAGGGAAATTTATCGCATCGGCAAAACGCATACCGATGCCGGTCTCGGCGTCGAGAGCCATCAGCAAAGGCACCTTTGCCTCGGTCTGCATCCGGTTGATGAGGATCGAGGTTTCGTACATCGGAGCGCCAAAAAAGATGATGCCGCCGACCTTGTTATCCACGACCTGACGTTCAATCTCCTTATAGAAGGAGCTGTCGCGGTTCGCGAACTTCGCGTTAACGCCGATCTGAATGAGTTGGCCGACCTTCTCCTCGACCGACATCTTTTTGAGAAACTTGTCGGCGCGTTTCCGATCTTTTTCTGACGGTGTGAACCTGTTCGCCGCTCTTTGCTGAGCGTTCGCAAAAAGCACTCCATTCAAGAGGAATGCAAGAAGGATGACCGAGCTATATATTGACTTCATCATTTGATCTAGAACCAAAAACGAGCGAGGCGAGCCACGCAACGATCAACGTAACAAGGCTGCCGATAAGTGCGTACCACGTCCATGCGATCTTAGTTGCGACGAGGATATAGACCATAAGGCAAATGCTTGCGATCATCCCCAAAAGGGCGTGTATCTCCTTCGCACGTTTTATTAGCGTGCCGACAAGAAAGACGCCTAGTATGGGGCCGTTTATCAAGGACGCGACCGAAAGAGCAAGAGCCAATGCCGATTCACCTGACCTCATAAATCCTACCGCGATCAATATCTGTATGATGCCTACGATCACGGTCAGCCATCCGGCGATCTTGACAAGTTTCTTGTCGTCTGCCCCCGAAGCAAAAGGCTTGTAAAGGTCATTTACCGCCGTTGCCGCAATCGAGTTTAGCGAAGAGGACAGTGCCGCCGCAAAGATCGCCGCGACGACAAGGCCCGAGAGCCCGGCGGGCATATGTTCCGTAATAAAATTCGGAAAGACCTGATCGCCTTTTAAGAAAGGAAACGTTGCTGTGATGCCGGAACCGGCAATGCCCGCCTGCGCGTATTCGGGCGCTGCGTATGGAGCATAAAAGGCGAAAAGCAATACACCGATAAATAGGAAACCGATGAATTGCCCAAGCACGACGAGACCGGAAGAGAGCAGTGCGGTCGCGGCAGATAGCGGCTTGCTCGTGCATAGATAACGCTGCACGAGATATTGATCCGTGCCGTGAGTGGACATCGTAAGGAAACAGCCGCCGAGCAGGCCGGACCAGAAGGTGTACGTCTTCGTTATGTCCCAGCCGAAGTCGAAGACGCTGAACTTATGGAACTGTTCGCCAACAGCGACCGCAGCCGAGAAACCGCCGTCGATGTTCTGGGCAAGGACGACCGCGGCCGCAGCGGCGCCGCCGATATAGATAACGAGCTGCACGACCTCGACCCAGATGACCGCTTCCATTCCGCCGTAGAACGTAAAAATTATCATCACGAGGCCGAGCAGCACGATCGACGCTACGATCACGGTCGCAGGTTCCGTATTCGGGTAGAACGATGCCCACACGGCCGCAAGGACGATCGCCGTCAGGAGCAGGCGAATGCCGTCCGCGATGTTTCGCATTACGACGAAAAGAGCAGATGCGAGCATCTTTACGCGCCGGCCGAACCTATCGCCAAGAAGCTGATAGACCGTAAGCAGCTCACCCTTGAAATACAGCGGAATAAAAAGGAGCGAGATCACGATGCGGCCGAGCAGGTAGCCAAAGACGAGCTGAAGGAATTGGAAATTCCCGCCTTTTGCGAAAGCGATGCCCGGAACGGAGACGAATGTGATCGTACTCGTTTCGGTGGCGACGATCGACATTGCGATCGCCCACCATGGAACACTGCGGTCGCCTACAAAGTAGTCTTCTGTTGTCTCCTGCTTTCCGGAGAAGAGTATCCCAAAGGCGGTGATGCCGATCAGATAGCCGAAGATGATCACGAGATCGAGTATTTGCATTGGCTAAGTTTCCGAGATGTTGATCTTGAGAGCATCGCCGATCCTTTCGATCGAAATATCGGCGGCCGGATATTGAGCGATCTCTTTTGTGTCCGCCGCGTAATGCCCCTGTTTGACGAATACGGTCGTAAGCTTCGACGTCCACTGCTTCTTCATCGCGGTGAGTATTCGCAGCTTGTCGTCGAAAAGATAGTAATGCTCGGCCGGGTATCGACGTTCGATATCGGCTAGTTCCTGCTCTTTGTGAATGTAGATGAGCACGTTGTTCTCAACGGCTTCGCCGAGGCCCGAACGTTCGATCTTTCGCGGCTGGAATACGGCATCGCCGTCGGTCAAGATTACGACCGGCCCGAGCTTTTTGAATTTATCGATTACATCGAGAGAATTCGGGAATAGGCGATTTGCGAACGGGTAGTTTATCAAGTAGTTGGACAGCGACAGAAGATGCGATTCGTACGGAAACTTCGAACGATAGCGCTGCAAGGCTCCAAGATAATCGGCGTATCCGAGTTCCTTGCGCAATTCTTCAAAGATCTCCCAATAGGCCGTAGTTCTCCGTTCTCCGACCTCTTTGTTCAGAAATTCACGCAGGGCCGCCGACACGCGATCGTTATCGAGCAGCGTGTTATCGACGTCAAAGAAGAAAACGAATCGATGCATCAAGACAGTGTACCAATGTGCGCCGGCAGCCGTTAGCTTTTTGCCATTTCTACTGCTTTCGGGACGATAAAGTTTGACTCGGCAAGGAAGCGTTTCGCGTCATCTGGACCAACATTTGCCTTTGCCATTACCAACGCAACGCGAAGATCGTCCTCTGCCGCAGCAAGAAGCTCCTGCGCTTCGACTTCATTCTTTCCGGCCTCGGCAGCAATGATACGCAGGCTCCGTTCACGAAGTTTATTGTTCGCCGTGCGCATGTTCGTCATACGATTGCCGACCACGTAGCCCATGCGGATCATCGTGACGGTCGAGATCATATTCAGAATGAGCTTCTGCGCCGTCCCGGCCTTCATACGAGTCGAGCCGGCGATAGCTTCGGGACCGACAAGAGCAACGACAGCGATGTCGGCCGCATTGGTGATCGGTGAGTCGGGATTGCTAGTAATGCACGCGGTAAAGCAGCCGAGCGAGCGAGCGTACTTAAGGGCGCCGATCGTGTATGGCGTGCGGCCTGACGCAGCGATCCCGATAAGAGCGTCTTTCGAATTCAAGTTGCGGGCTTTTAGATCTCTTTCGCCCGCTTGAGAATCGTCCTCACTTGCCTCCGTCGCCTTATAAAGTGCATCGATGCCGCCCGCGATCACTCCCTGTACGAGCCCGCTCTCTACGCCGAATGTTGGCGGCAGTTCGCTCGCGTCGAGAACGCCGAGGCGGCCGCTCGTTCCGGTTCCGACGTAGAAAAGGCGTCCGCCGTTCTCGAGGCGGGCTACGACCGAATCGACCACAGACGCAACCTGAGGCAGAACTTTTTCGACAGCGAGCGCGACATGCTTGTCCTCGTTATTGATAAGCGAAAGGGCATCGAGCGTCGAAGCCTTGTCGATGTCGCGTGTCGCCTCGTTTTCAGATTCGGTAATCGAGATCACTCTTGTCGTCCAGCTATGGCCTGCGTCCGGTTCTCAAGGACGGTCCGTCATCGCCCGGCATCGGTTCAACAACGTTACCATTTGTCCGAGCTATCTGGCACGCGGCGTGCGCAGGTAAAAATTTCGGTTTCGTTAGATAGGCCTTTGGTGCTTCGGCCTGTATGAGCTGCTTCATCCTGTCGGTCAAAAGGCTGCCCGCGAGGAATACGCTTCCGACGCATCCGACAGGGAATTTCGCTTCTTGCAGACAAAGCTTCCTTATTACTGCCGCAGCCGCATTGCCAAGCTCTTCACCGGCATCACTGATGATCGAAAGTGCGACGGCGTCGCCGGCTCTTGCCGCCTCGGTCACGAATCGAGAGAAGCCGGCGATCCTACTGTTGTCCATCGTCGGCGCGTAGATCGCACCGATGAGGTTCTCGACATTCGATGCACGAAAATAGTCTGCCGCAAGCTCGGAAAGGGCGGTCGCCGGACCTCGGCCATCTGACGCCTTTGCGATCCGATGCAGAGCTTCGCCTGCGATACCTCGTCCGCCTCCTTCGTCACCGGCGATCGGTCCCCAACCGCCGGCCATTGCCCGTTTACCATCGCTGTCCATACCAAGACAGATCGACCCGGTGCCCGCGATAACGACGAGTCCGGCCTTGCCAAGCGTGGTGCCATAGAGTGCGATCTCGGCGTCTGTGGTAACGATAAGGCGGTTTACGCCAAAGCGTCCAAGAAAGCTGTCGCGGACGCGCTCTCGAATGTCATACCTCCGAACTCCCGCCAGCCCGAGTGTTGCGGCGACGATATCGCCGCGGGAAATGTTGTTGTCATCGCAGGCCTTGTCTATGGCGTACGCGATGTTCGAGACCGCCGTTTCGACACCGACACGCAGCGGATTTGCAGGGCCGCCCAGGGCTTCGGCAACGACGCGTCCCTGGCTGCTCATTATCGCGATGGTGCATTTCGTTCCGCCTCCATCGACGCCTAGATAAAACTGATACGGGTGGGCTCTCCCTTCTTTTTTCATCTTCTTTCAGGCATCTATTGGGATGCCGGCGAAACGCAAAAAAGCACATACATTCTTCGCTAGGCTTGACATATAATCAAATTTAAAGGATTTTATGTAGTCAATAAGCAATCCTGATCGACAAAATTATGGAGATCCGACAGCTCAAAGCCTTTCTAGCGATCGCTGAGGCGAAGACCTTTACTGCGGGTGCCCGGCGCGTCAACGTCACGCAGGCGGCCATCTCAATGCAGATCCGGCAATTGGAGGACGAGGTTGGAATGCCGCTGTTCACCCGAACACCGCGGCGTGTGATCTTGACCGAAGCGGGAGAATATCTGCTTGATCGCGCGAGGAAGATCTTGCGTGAACACGATTCGGCGATCGCCGAGATCGCAGAGGTCGCCGGTGCCGAACATGGACGCCTTCGCATCGGCAGTTCGTCGTCAAACTTTTCTGCAAATCAGCTGCCAAAGATCCTCGGTAAACTTCGGCGAAGATTTCCGAACGGCGATCTGCATGTAACTTCGGGGACGAGCCAGCTCTTAGTGGACAAGATAATGCACGGCGAGATCGATATAGCATTCGTTAGCCTGCCGGTCGATAATTCTTCGATCACGACAGACCTTCTGCTTAGCGATGAGATCGTCGCGATCGGCCACCCAACGCACCCGTTGGCGAAAGACCGCTACATCTCGGCGGCCTCGCTGGCGGGCGAGAAACTGATCCTCGGCGAGCGTGGGGGAAATACGCGGCGAATGATCGATGATTTCTTTAACGCGGCGAATGTGCGGCCGAACGTCATTATGGAACTGTCGCGGCAGGCTGCGATAAATGAAATGGTCGAAGCGAATATGGGCGTTGGCACGGCGGGTGCGAAAACGATCGCCGATCTTGTAAAGCAGAAGAAGCTCGTGTCGTGGATGATCGAAGGAGCGGAGATCAATTGGGATCTGGGTTTGGCTAGACTCCGCGGCGGCTATTACTCTCCGATCGCAAAGGAGTTCGTATCGCTCTGCAAGGCGAACTTCGCCGAAAGAGCGAAAGGACAACGCTCAAGGAAATAGGATGCAAACACGAGTGAAAACAAGAGCAAAGGCATCGAGCGCGCTATTGAACTCTGTTTGCCTGTTCTTTTTTGTTTCGATCTGCGTTACTTCGCTCTCGGCCGGCCTTTTCGCGCAGGTGCTGTCGCCGGCGAGTCCGCAGACCGTCGGGATGAATCCTGAAAAGCTCGCCGAGATCGGCCCGATCGTGAACCAAGCGATCGCTGATAACAAACTGCCCGGTGCCGTCGTCTTGATCGGCCATAGAGGCAGGATCGTCTATCGCCAGGCCTTTGGTAACCGGGCCCTTGTCCCGAACGTCGAGAAGATGACCGTCGATACGATCTTTGACCTCGCTAGCTTGACGAAGGTCGTCGCGACCACGACGTCGATCATGAAGCTCGTTGAGGACGGCAAGCTCCGGCTAAGCGATAACATCGGCAAATACTTTCCGGAGATCGCGGATGACAGGGCAAAACAGGTCACGATCTTTGACCTGCTGACGCATACCTCCGGATACGCACCGGACTTTGACCTCAAACAGAAATGGAGCGGTCAAGACGGAATGCTCCAGGCTCTTTACAAAGAGAAGCTGCGCGATCTTAGCGGTACGGAGTTCGTCTATTCAGATATCAATTTCGAGATACTTGGTGCTCTTGTCCTGAAGGTTTCGGGCAAGCCGTTGGACGACTTTGCGTATGAGAACGTCTTCCGGAAGGTCGGTATGGACAGGACATTTTTTATAAAACTACTTCTGCCGACATCAGACACCGGAGACGTCGTCTCGGCCGTTGATCTGCCCAGTGCGATCACTCAGCGGATCGCGCCGACGGAGAACATTCGCGGCCAACAGAGTTATCTTGGATCGAAGTTCGACGGCGACTCGAAAACGGGTGACCGCATTCTCAGAGGAGCAGTTCACGATCCGACAGCATATCGTATGGGCGGTGTTGCAGGCCACGCGGGATTGTTTTCGACAGCCGACGACCTCGCACTATTCTGCCAAATGCTTTTGAACGGCGGAACTTTGAACGGAAAACGCATTCTTTCGGCATCGACGGTCGCGAGAATGACGACTCCGAACGTCGTTTCAAGAGGCGGCGACACGCGCGGGCTTGGTTGGGACATCGATACGCCATTCTCATCGAATCGCGGCGAACTCTTCCCACGCGGATCGTTCGGCCACACGGGATTTACAGGCACGAGCATTTGGGTCGATCGCGTTTCGCAGACCTTCGTCGTCTTTCTTTCAAATCGCGTTCATCCGAACGGCAAGGGGAACGTGACGCCGCTGCGGGCAAAGATCGCGACGCTTGCGGCCGCTGCGGTCGAAGACACACCGATCGATAAAGTGCGCGAGGCCGAGGCCGAATATCAGGCACAGGTCGCTGCCAAGCTCCCGATCTTTAAACAAAAAGCCGAGTGGATAAAGGGCTTCAGCAAATTGGAGTTTGGCGGCTTATCTGCGCCGATGAATCGTATAGAGAAGCCAGTTCTCAACGGCATTGACGTTTTGGAGCGGGATGGATTCAAGCAGCTTGAGGGCCTGAAGATAGGGCTTGTTACGAACCAGACCGGCCGAGACCTTGACGGTGATTTGACGATCGATGTTCTGCATAAAGCCCCGAACGTGAACCTCACGGCGCTCTTTTCACCGGAGCACGGCATTCGCGGCGAACTCGACCAGGAGAAGATCGGCGACACCAAGGACGAGAAGACGGGCCTTCCGATCTACTCGCTGTATGGTGAAACGCGAAGGCCGAAAGCCGAACAGTTGAAGGATCTTGACGCTATCGTCTATGACATTCAAGATGTCGGCGCAAGATTCTATACCTACACGGCAACACTTCGAAATGTGATGGAAGAGGCGGCCAAGGCAGGCAAACCCGTAATCGTTCTCGATCGTCCGAATCCAATTAACGGCGTCGCTGTCGAAGGGCCACTTGCCGACGAGGAAAAGCTTTCGTTCATCGCGGCGCATACCGTGCCCGTTCGATATGGCATGACGATCGGTGAGTTCGCGAAGATGATGAATGCCGAACGGAAGATCGGTGCGGACCTTCGCGTGATCGAAATGGCGAACTGGTCGCGTTCGATGTGGTTCGACCAAACGGGACAAACGTGGGTGAATCCTTCGCCGAATATGCGCTCGCTCAACGAAGCAACGCTCTATCCCGGCATCGGACTGCTCGAGACGACGAACGTGAGCGTCGGCCGCGGGACCGATACTCCTTTCGAGGTCGTCGGAGCCCCGTGGATCGACGGGCGCAAGCTCACGACAGAACTGAACGGGATGGGGCTTAAAGGCGTAAGGTTCGTGCCGATCAAATTTACGCCGACCGCGTCCGTCTTCAAGGGTGAGGCGTGCGGCGGAGTGAACGTGATAGTTGTCGATCGTGGGGTATTTAATTCCGTCCGCACGGGCCTTGCGATCGCGATCGCATTTAGGAAACTATATCCGACCGACTGGCAGATCGACCGTTTTGGACGTCTTCTCGTCAACGCCGAGACGCTCGATGATCTGAAACAAGGAACGAGCTTGGAAAAGCTCGACAGATCGACAGCACCTGCCTTAAGTGAATTTTTACGTCGGAGAGGGGCTTATTTGCTTTACAAATGAAGTGCTTTAGAGTTATAACTCTTTAGTTTCTCATTTTCGCATTGGCAATTTGTTCGGCTTTGGGATCTCGTAGTTCGAGAGAGACCGGCTATTAACTGTAATTGAAACGATAACGAAAATTTGAGCAAAACCGATAACGATTAATTGTTGCTTATGGGTATGTTGCTCTGGAGATGACCGCATTCACACAAATCGAGGGTAGAAAAATATGACTAAGAGAGCATTGATTTCGGGCATTATGACCGTGATAGGCATTCTATGCCTAAGCGGGGTCATGATCGCTCAGGACATCACAGGATCGATCGTGGGATCGGTTACCGACAGCAACGGAGCGGCAGTTCCTAATGCGACGGTAACCGTTACTCTTCCATCTCAGGGTGACCGCATCGTGCGAACCGCAACGACAACGAGTGCCGGTAATTATTCGATACCGAACCTGGCGGTTGCCGTTTATAGAGTGACTGTCGAGGCACCGAACTTCAAGAAGGTCGTAAACAGCCAGGTGAAGGTCGATGTCGGACAACGACGCCAACTCGATGTCACATTGGCCGCAGGACAGATAGACGAAGTGGTTACTGTTGACGCAGAAAATGTCGTCATCGAGTCGACAACGCCGACTGCGGGTACGACGATCAGCGGCAATCAGGTTCGCGAGCTGTCGATCAACAACAGAAACTTCGTGCAGCTTGTCACTCTCGCTCCGGGCGTAACCTCGAATCTATCTGATCAGGTTTACGTTGGCACGTCGAACCCGGACGGCCAGGCGAATACCGTTCAGATCTCAGTAAACGGTGCTCGCAGCAGTCAAAATACCTTCACGGTTGACGGAGCTGACATTACTGAC
The DNA here is from genome assembly GCA_937873515.1 of uncultured Acidobacteriota bacterium. GTDB lineage: Bacteria > Acidobacteriota > Blastocatellia > Pyrinomonadales > Pyrinomonadaceae > OLB17. The sequence continues at coordinate 104,665 of CALMYB010000003.1, read as the reverse complement.
CGCGGGTCGAATCTGACGATCCAGGCTTACCCTAGTGTCGATGCGATCGGTGAATTCAAGGTCCTGCGTTCGCTTTACCCGGCAGAATCGGGCAGAAGCGGCGGCGGTCAGGTCAACGTTGTTACCCGCAGCGGTACGGACAAGTTTCACGGTTCGTTGTTCGAGTTCGTTCGGAACGAGAAGTTCAATGCAAGCTCGTATCTGAACAACCGTACACATCCGCTCGGACGCGACGCTGATGGCAACGCGATCCGCCCGCCGTTCCGCTACAACAACTATGGATTTACGATCGGAGGCCCGATCTACTTCCTTCGGTTTGGCAACGCGAAACCGGGCGACTCAATGTTCTCGAAGATGCCGCGAACATACTTCTTCTTCTCTGAAGAACAGCGAAAGGACAGACGCTATCCGACCTTAAGCTCGACGGTTCCGACCGCAGGAATGAAGAACGGCGTCTTCGCATATCCAATCTGTTTGTCGGGCACGATCTCGGGTTCGACCCGTACATGTACCCAGATTCTCCCGGCGGGCACGCCATTCTCAACGATGGCGACGATCAATCCCGTTTCGGCGGCGTACCTTTCGAGCATCATCAACTCGATACCGTCACCTAACAACGGCACATACGGCCTTCTTTTCCCGGCGTCCGGCGTATTCGATTTCCGTCAGGAGATCGTAAAGGTCGATACTGCTTTTACGAACAACTGGACAGCCTACTATCGATATCAGAGAGACACGATCCCGACGATCGATCCGAACTCGCTTTTCTCGGGCGGCTCGGGAATTCCGGGCGTCTCTACATCGGAGACCGATTCACCGGGCCGAGCACATACGCTTGCGACGACCTGGGTCGTGAATCCGAATTTTATCCTAGATGCACGATATACCTATTCGTACGGAGCGATCTTGAGCAAGACGATCGGTACCCTCGCAAAGGAGAATAGTCCAAGCATCAATATCCCGATGCCGTTCCAGAATAATGACGAACGCGTCGCTCATATTACCGGTGCGGGTATCAGCAATCTTCAAGCGTTCGGCGGATATGACAACTTCTCGGACAAACATGCGTTTTCAGGCAGCGCTACATGGATCGTTGGAAACCATACGATGAAGTTCGGTGGTGAGTACTCGCGTTACCGCAAGGTCGAGAACGCTCTTGGCGGTTCAAACCAGGGTGTATTCAGCGCCTTTAATAACACTACGGCAGCAAGCCCGACCCGCGGTTCTGTCTGTGTGAACACCTCAGGCGCCGGAATCACGTGTTCAGGCAACCAGGCGATCGAGCAGGCATTCGCGAATTTCCTCTTGGGAACCAATGCCGGCTTCACTCAGTCAAAATTCGACCTAAAGGCCGACTTTAGACAGCAAAATTGGGAAGCCTTTGCGCAGGATGAGTTCAAGATCCGTCGCAACGTGACGCTATATTTTGGCGTTCGTTATTCGTTCTTTGGCTCTCCATGGGACAAGAACGGACACCTGTCGAACTTTGTTCCTGAGCTTTGGAATCCTGCTCAGGCACCGCTTGTTACCGGGGCAGGCAATCGCGTTGCCGGTTCGGGAAATTTCTGCAACGGCATTATCGTCAACGCACAGAATTTCCAGACCGGTCCTGCGTCATATAACTGTTCGCCGACAAGTTCGCCCTACGGCAAGTACATAGTAAATGCTCCAAAGCGGAACTTTGCTCCGCGAATCGGTATCGCTTGGGATCCATTTGGTGACGGCAAGAACGTTATCCGCACGGGCTATGGCATTTATCATGAACAGACGCTCGTTGGTACGTTCGAGCAGCTCTTGGGGGCAAATCCTCCGTATCAGGAGACGATCACTGTTTCGGGTGTGGATATCAGCAATCCGGTTCCGGGTTCGGCAGCGGTCGTTGCCGCTGCGGCTGCGCCGGGCTTGATCCGCGGCATCCAAACGGATTACAAGACGCCGTATATGCAGCATTGGTCGCTCGACTATCAGCGTCAGATCGATAAGAATACGGTTTTCAGCATCGGGTATTATGGCTCGAAGGGAACGAATCTTATCGGGATCATCGACATTAATAACCTTAGGCCGGGTTATGCTTACTCGCAGATGTGTGCCACGGGTGCGTCGACGACACCGACAGTTGCCTGCCAAGGAACCGATGGCGTGACCGGGCTTCCGATCCCGTTCACCTCGGCTGCCTCAGAACTGATCCTTGACCAGATCCGCCCGTTTCGTGGTTGGAAAGGTATCGGTATCATCGCCCCGCGATTCAGCTCGAATTATCACAGCCTTCAGATCTCCGGAACTCGTCGGCTAGGTTCAAATTCGCAGGCTAACATCGCCTACACTTGGTCAAAGAATTTGACCAATAGTCAAACTGACCGTTCATCGGCTCCGATGAACAGCTATGACATCGATGCCGAATGGGGACGAGCAGCCCTTGATCGCAGGCATGTGCTGACGGGCAGCTACGTATATGAACTACCGTTCTTTGACAAGCGTCACGACTTTACGGGATTGATGCTCGGCGGATGGCAGGTCTCGGGTATCGTCACGTACCAGACCGGTATTCCTTTCACGGCGACGTATTCTGCATACGATCCGGCCGGAATCGGCTTCTTGAACTCTGCATCTCCTGCGGGCGGTCGTCCGTATCTCTACGGAGATCCGAATTCGAACGCACCGCATACCTTTGATCAGTGGTTCAATACCTCGGTCTTCCAGAATGCAGTACCGACCGGTGCAGCGGCCGTTCCAGGAAATGCAGGCCGCGGCATCATCAACGGACCGCGTACCTTCCGTATCGATTTCACGCTCGTGAAGAACTTCAACTTTACGGAAACGATGCGGCTGCAGTTGAGGGGCGAAATGTTCAACGCTTTGAATACGACGAACTTTACGACCTTCGGAACGGCGGCTTCAACGACCTCGAGCTTTGGACGCATTACCGGCGTTCGCGATCCGAGGACGATGCAGTTCGGCATCAAGTTCCTGTTCTAGGGAGCTTTATATCAAAAGGTGTTTTGCCCCGTGGAGTCTTTTTCGTGATGAGAAAGGCTCCACGGGCTTAAATTTTTTGTAATACTGTTCGACATGGCCATTCGACTGCCCGGTTTTATCGACATTCACAACCATGGCGCCATCGGCGTGGACGTTAACTCCGCTACGGCCGATGGGCTCTTGCATGTTAGCGAATTTCTGGCTTCTCAAGGTGTTGCCGGCTGGCTCCCGACCCTTGTGCCGGATTCTGCCGAAGCTTACAGGCGTGTGATCGATGCGTTAGACGATGCGGTTGAGCGACAACGTGTGCGAACTACATCGCAAGCTCGAATTCTCGGAGTGCATTACGAAGGCGTTTTCGCCAATGAGAAGATGTGCGGCGCGCTGAGACCGGAATATTTTAGAAAGTTTTCAGGCCGAGAACTCGACGACCTCCCAACGCCGCAATATGGGGCTAAGATGATGACGCTCGCTCCTGAGGTCGAGGGCGGAGTTGAGTTGATCCGCGAACTTACCCGAAGCGGTTGGATCGCGTCGATCGGGCATACACATGCTGACGTTGCTACCTTGAGAGCGGCACTAGATGCCGGTGCGAAGCACCTGACACATTTTTTCAACGCGATGAGCGGAATTCATCATCGTGAGTTGGGAGTCGCCGGATGGGGGATCACCGAGAAGGATGTTTCGTTCGATATAATTGCGGACGGCAAGCACATTGCTCCTGAAATGGCCGTTTTCGCCTGCCGGACAAAGGGTATCGAGTCCGTTTCCTTGATAAGCGATTCTGTCGCGCCGACCGGCCAAGGCGATGGCAGCTTCGAACTCTGGGGTGAGCGGATCTCAGTTGTCAACGGAACTACTCAGAACGAACGCGGAAGTATCGCGGGCTCAGTTATAACGATGCTGGACGCTGTCAGGAGTATGTTGTGTTGGGGCTTCTCCGTCGAGGACGTCGCGAAAATGGCGAGTCACAATCCTGCACGTCTTCTCGGGATCAAGCTTCTGGATTCAGATGTCGTTGAGTTGACCGACGGTCTGGAAATTGTTCGGACCGTCATCGGCTAGTTGAATTAAAGAAGCCGCCGCTCGGAAGTTTTGTCTTCCAGGCGGCGGCTTGTATCTGCGAGTTGATTATTGCTGCGGCGTTGCGGCCTCAGTTTTTTCAACCTTGTTCATCATTCGGCGTTCGCGTTTGACGGAACGCAGCTCTGATGCCTTCGCCTTCTGAGCTTCGGTCAATATTGCCCAGACCTGTGATTTTGCCCTTTCACGCTCGACGATCATGTTTGCCATGATCGCGGCCTGCTCGTTTGCAAGCTGACGAGTTGCACCCTCGTCAAAGACATTCTTGTTGAGATCCGCGAGCTTTTGATGGTTCGCCTTCATGTCCGCCATAAGCGGTTTCATCGATTCGCGACTTGCTTCGAAGATCGCTTTTACCTTCGCCTGCTGATCTGCTGTCAGGTCAAGGCCGCGAAGATCGATGCCCATACCCATACCGTGTCCGCCGCGGCCGTGCTTCATCCCGGTGAAGGTTTTACCGTCCTTAGCGGTCCGAACCTGGCTGATACCGACAATTGCACCGGTTGCGACGACCGCGACCGCTATGAGAACTAATATTCCTTTTTTCATTTTAGAATTCTGCTCCTTAATTAAAGTTGATAGCGTGCTTTCACCGCCCGGAAAGCGTCGGGTTATGTAGAGTTAGACGAAAGTTGTCGCCGATTGGCCTTTAAGTTTGTGTTTGGATTCGTAAAGAATTGTAAAACCTGCTCAAACCCGCCAAAAGATGACGTAGAATGAGGCAATGAATAAAGTGCTGATCATCGATGATGATGAAGAGCTCTGCGAATTGGTGAGCGAATATTTGAGTGTCGAAGGCTTCGACGCCGATTCCGTCAATGACGGAGAGACCGGATTAAAGAGAGCATTATCGGGTGACTATGAAATGGCGATCCTCGATGTGATGCTTCCGAAGATGGACGGATTCGAGGTGCTGCGAAACTTAAGGAGGGAATCCAACCTGCCGGTCATAATGCTGACTGCCCGCGGTGATGATATGGAGAGGATAGTCGGCCTCGAGATCGGGGCGGACGACTATCTTGCAAAACCGTTCAATCCGCGTGAGCTTGCCGCGAGGCTACGGGCGATCCTACGCCGAACGGCCGAACCTGCAAACTCTGATCAAGCAGGGGAGACAGTCGAACTTGATGACATCTCGATCTCCTCGAGTTCACGTGTATCTACGCTTGCCGGCAAAGAGCTTAATCTTACTTCCGTCGAGTTCGAGCTGCTCTTTGAGCTGCTTAGGAATGCCGGAAAGGTCGTGAGGAAGGAGGATCTAAGCGAAGCGGTCCTCGACAGGAAACTTTCGCCCTTTGATCGCAGCCTCGATATGCACATCAGCAATCTTCGAAAGAAATTGGGTAACCGGACCGATGGCAGCGTCCGCATCAAGACGATCAGATCGGTCGGTTATATCTATACCGTTGTATGAAGCTTTTCTTAAAGATCTTTCTCTGGTTCCTTGTCGCAGTAACGCTGATGTTCTTTGTGATAATCTTCATCACGCGAACATTTCAAATGCAGCCGGCATACAGCCGTTGGCAGCGTTCGGCCAAGCACCAGCTTGTTTTCTACAAGAACATCACCGAGCAGATCGAGGTCGGCAGCGGCGACGAAGGAATGTTCAAATTCCTTACTCGCTTAAGAGAGAACGGCTCGATCCGTGATGTTGAGCTGTCCGGTGCCGATGGGGCGAGACTCTTCGGCGAAGGCCCCGAGAATTACTCTGAGGTCATCGCCCTTAGCAGCGGTTCGAACGAACCTGAGATCATTGATAGAGAAGGCGAGCCTGCAATGGGTGCGGTGCCCGTCACTCTGAAAGACGGAAAGACCGCATATTTGGTGATCCAATGGGAGACGCCGCGTATTCCGTCCTTGTTCTTCGACTCTTGGGTAGGAAATTTACGACTCGCCGGACTGTTGGCTTCGGCAGTTCTCGTCTGCTCCCTGCTAGCCGCATACTTGACCTCACCGATCAGAAAGCTCAGACGAGCGACTCAACGCCTTGCCGCCGGCGACCTTAGCACACGCGTTAAACCGCAGCTTCCGCGACGCCGTGATGAGCTCGCCGACCTTGCAAGCGATTTTGACGAAATGGCCGAGCGGATCGAATCCTTGATCACTTCGCAGGAGCGGCTGACGCGCGATGTGTCCCACGAGCTTCGCTCGCCGCTCGCAAGAATGAATGTTGCCTTAGAGCTCGCGAAACAGCGTTCAGGCCCGGAACTCCATCCCATCCTGGCTAGGATAGAGAATGAATCCGAACGGCTCAACGAAATGATCTCGCGAATACTTACGCTGTCAAAACTTGAAAGCGGCGCGTTCGATGAGTTTAGCGGCGAAGAGCTGGACCTTACGGAGCTTGTTCGCGGGGTCGTGGAGGATGCGGAGTTCGAGGCAAAGCCGAAAGGCAAATCGGTCGAGCTTGTTTGGTCTGACGAGTGCAGAGTTGTCGGCAATGAGAATCTATTGCGAAGTGCGATCGAGAACGTCGTTCGCAATGCCGTTAAATACACGGATGACGGCACAAAGGTACGCGTATCTTTGATCGCACAGGACGGAACCGCCAAGATCCACATTGGAGATCGCGGCGGCGGCGTTCCTGAAGCTGAGCTCAAGAACCTGTTCATTCCATTCTATCGTTTGGGCGAGGCTCGGGATAGAAAGACCGGCGGTACGGGTCTCGGACTTGCGATCGCAAGGCGGGCGGTCGTCGCGCACAAGGGAGCGATAAGCGCCCGCAATGTAAGCGGCGGATTGGAGGTCGAGATCGCCCTGAACCTGGATGGCAATGACGAGCCCAAGAACAACGGCGATGGGGCGACCCATTAGGAACCGGGCCGCGGCATCGTAAGCGGCTTAGTTAGCCACGTCGAGCGTTCACGAAGGAACGGATCCCGAATATCACAAAAAGGAGGCAGAGCACCGCCATTGCCAGTTGCGAAAGATGGGCGGCGGATGCCGAAAAGCCATCGAATTTTGAGATCAGGCGCCACGCCGGTACAACAAATCCGATCAATCCGATAAGCATCGCCACGTGCATAAAATGCTTGCGGGCCCCTTCACTTCGCTGGCCCAGGTAGCCGAGGATCATCAAGACGAGCCCGAAGGCGGCCGGGATCAAAGCCGTAAAGCTGGCATTTCCTTGGATCATCCCGTACGCGTAGCCGACAATGCCGACGAGAACGAGCAGCCTTCCAAACCAGATCGATAATGACGTCATAAGAAAAAATCTCCAATTTTCTATCAGCCGACGGAACTCCGCTACGGCTTCGAGGCCGCATCGATAGCATTCAATAGCTTGGCGGCCATCGCGGCATCCATTTTTAAGAGCTGAGCGTATTGGCCACGGGCTTTCGGAATATCATTCTGAGCGATATAGGCGAGGCCCATCCCGTACACGGCCGAAACTCTTTTTGGGTCGAGATCAAGAGCCTTTCTGTAATAATCGATCGCGGCCTGATAGCTCTTTAAGTGGTATTGCGTGTCGCCGATATACAGAGCCGCAGTTGCCCACGAAGGGCTAAGCTCAAAGGCCTTTTTATAGTGCGCAAGAGCCCCGAGATAATCCTTGCGGTTGTACGCGAGGTTGCCGATCCCAAGCTGCGGATCGGGATTTGCCGGGTCAAGCCTGATCGATTCTGTATATCTTATGAGCGCGTCGGAATCGCGTTTCTGACCCTCGTAGATAAACCCGAGTTCATAGTTCGTGAGAGCTGAATTCGGGTCGAGCCGCATCGCCTTAAGCAGGGCGGTTTCAGCATCTGTTTCATTGCCCGATCGGCGATAGCTCATTCCCAGGAAAAGGAAGGCTTTCGTATAGCTCGGGTCAAGACGCGTCGCTTCCGAAAGGGCGCCGATCGCGGACGAGTATAGTTCATTGTTGTAATGGGCCACCCCTAGTTCGTAATAGCCCCAAGCTCGGTTCGGCTGCAATTCGATCGCCCGCTTGTATTGAGCGACGGCATCATCATACCTCTTAAGATAATCGAGCGAATTGCCAAGGTACACGATAGCTTCGTAGTAATCAGGCTTAAGCCGGACGGCCTCACGGAACGATCCAACGGCACGAGAGTAATCCTGTTCGAAATAGAAGCAATTACCCAGATAGTAGTGCGCGTTCGCGGTCGGCTTTAGGTTGATAGCCTCCTGCAGAGCACCTTTCGCATCGGTGTACCGCTTCAGATTGTAATACGAGAGACCGACGTTATACGTGGCCTCGGGGACGCTGTAGCCCAACGCCGCCGCTTGCCTAAAGCCGGAAATGGCTTGTTCGTAACGTTTGGCGTCGAAATCCGACATAGCTTGGTCGAACGAAGCCTTGCCTGACTGGCCAAACGACGAGATCGACAGCAGGAGAATAAATGGGAGCGACAATAGAAGGACCTTAGCGTTTTTCATTTTTTCTCCTAGATCTTTGAGCACCTTGCGCAAACAGAAAGGTGCTACTGTTGGATAGGCAGTATGATAGCTGATGCAGTCTTACCGCCAAAATAGACTCTCTGAGTTGCCTTGCGGAAATCAGCGGTCGTTGCCTTGAAATTGTTCTCCAAAAACTGTTGCGGGCTGCGTGCAACGAGCGGAAACCACGTGCTTTGGACCTGAACCATTATGCGATGGCCCTTCTTGAACGTGTGTGTGATGCCGGGCATCGTAAACGGCAGATATGTCGCTTTATTTGGGACGAGCGGGATCCCTTTTTCAAAGCCTTCGCGGAATCTTGCGGGCATTGGCTCACCGCGCAGAAGCATTTGATAACCGCCCGGCTCGAACACCGAAAATGCCGAGTTCTCAGGCGGCTTCTTGCCTTCGGGGAACTTGTAATCGTCAGGGAACACGTCAATTAGTTTGACGACAAAATCTGAGTCGGTACCAGACGAAGATATAAAGAGGGAAGGCTTGATATCGCCGGCTACGGTGATATCTGCTTCGAGAGGAGCAGTTTCATACACCAGAACATCGGGCCTCGTGGACGCAAAACGCTGATCCTCGGTCATATAGTCACGCGGATAGCTCAACGTGATCTTCTGCGTGTAGGGAACCGGTTTCATCGGGTCCGAAACATATTCATTAAAACCAGCTTTCGCGGGCTCCGTGAATGAAAGGCCGCCGTTCTTCGTGAAATAAAGAGCGGTGTCCTTGCCGTTCGTTGGTTCGAATCCGTCCAGCGAGCGCCACATATTTGCTCCGGTGTCGAAGACATTGACTTCCTTGAGCAGTGAAATATCGCCTTTATCCTTCAAGAAATGGTTAAAGAATGGAAGCTCCATATTCACGCGGTAATATTCAGATGTTTCGGAACCGAAGTACGCGGTTCCAAGCCATTCGCCATCCGAACGGGCCCAACCGCCGTGAAACCATGGACCGACAACAAGGATGTTGAAAATGCCAGGATTCTGTTTCTCAATATGGCGATACGTATTTAGGGCACCATAGAGATCTTCGTTGTCGAACCAACCGCCAACGGTCATCGTAGCGCAGCCCACCTTGTTCAAGTGCGTTAGGACGTTCCGGTCTTTCCAGTATTGATCGTAGTTCGGATGATCCTGCATATCGTCCCAGTACGGCTGCCGAACGCCGAGGCCTGTTTCGAAGCTGTCTGCAACTTCTTGGAGGCCGCCGAGTTTCAGGAAGTAATCATAGCCGTCCTGAGTATTTCGACCCTTCCACGGACGCAAATAATCAAAGCTGTTCGAGGGTGTCGTGAAAGGCTGGAAGAACCGATAGAATGAATAGTTTTGGGCGAGGAATAGTGCACCGTTGTGGTGCATATCGTCGCCGTGGAACCAATCGCTGACAGGTGCCTGCGGCGAACAGGCCTTTAATGCGGGATGGGAATTGATCGAACCCGCAGATGTGTAATATCCCGGATAAGAAATGCCGTAAGTGCCAACTCGGCCGTTATTATTGTCGACGTTCTTGATGAGCCAATCGATCGTGTCGTACGTATCGGTCGATTCGTCGAACTTTGCCTTTCCGTATTGAGCGACCTCCGGGCGAACGTCAACAAAAGTACCTTCACTCATCCAGCGGCCGCGAACGTCCTGATACACAAAAATGTAACCTTCACGAGCAAATTGATAATCGGGGCCGAGCAGGGTCTTGAACTTATCCGGGCCGTAAGGCGCAACGCTGTAAGGCGTACGGCTCATCATGATCGGATATTTCTGCGACTTATCTTTCGGTTCGTAGATCGACGTAAATAGCTTTACGCCGTCTCGCATCGGTATTTGAACCTCGCGTTTTGTGTAGTGTTCTTTGATATAGACGGCAAGTTCGTCGACCTTTGGAGCCGGCGCCTGCCCGAACGTCACAACGGTAAATGCGAACACCAAGACAAAAAGAACGGTCGCTTTCATTTCTCTGATTCTCCTTACGAAAAGACTGGCTTGATTACAAGCAATCTTCGCTCATTATCGCGAAGAAAACAATATTGCCGCCAAGTAGTCATCTAAAGACGGACCTTCCATGTTGTGCCAATAACGTTGATGTCGCCCGGGTGTGCGTAGCGGTCATTCTGACGCGTGTAGAACAGATCCAGCGATAGCTGCTTCGTGAACGCATGTGAGATGCCGGCGGTAAAGCGGCTCCGGCTCCATTTCCTAAGCTTCGAATCATAAAAGGCCTCGGCGGTCACAAACATCTTCGTATTCTTGAGCCACTTCGCCGGAAGCGTTCGGTCAATGCCCAGAAGCGGCCGATAGCGCCAAGAATTTTCCGACCTTTGCATTCGGTATTCGTAAATGCTCCGATGAGTGATGCCGTATTTCTTGCCGACCGGAATACGATAGGCCGCCGCTACATCAAGTTGGTGCTCCGTTGAAATCTTGCCGGTCCGCGGGTTCTTGGTGTTTGCCTGCCAATAGAACGGCGTTATAGACAGTCCTTTCTTCGGCTTGAACGAAAAGCCGAACAATATTCGATTCTCGGAGAATTTCGTCAAGTTGCCGCCAAATCTCAAGGTAAGCTTTGTGACGAAGTCCACTTTTGCGGCAAGCGGCACTGTCAGTTGAATGTCGTTCCAAGACTGAGTGTCGGAGCGATCAGGCGCGGTCTGAGCAGCGGCCGCGATCGGAAACGCGAGGAAAAAGATAATACTTAGAAAAAGCTTCATTTACTAAATTGGATGGTGTGCGTCATCCGACTTTCGGCACACGCACCCTGATAGCGTTAGGAATGCATTCATAAATGGCGGGCAGGCGGCCAGGCAGTTCTCCGTCGGTTTCGAGCCGGATCTCCTCTGTCGGATCGAAGGCCGCGACCTCGATCTTTCGGGCAAGGCGATGATCGACCTCGTCAAGCCCGAGATGCGTTCCGCGATAAAGGGTAATGCCGCGGGCAACGACCCTTGCGGCAGAAATCGCCCCGATATTCACGATGTCGAGCAAACCGTCGCTAAGGCTTGCATCCGGGGCGATCATCATGCCGCCGCCGAAGTATCGAGCGTTCGCAACGCAGAAGTTGATCGATCGAAGTTTCATCTCGTCACCGTCATCTATGCGAACGCGAAGCATGAACGGTTCGAGATCGGCGATCTCACGCAAGGTCGAGGCCGCAAAGTTCGCTTGCCCGCGAAGGTGCTTTGTCGGAAGCCAATCAAAAACCTTCGTACCTTTAACCCGATCGATTATCGATGCTGCAAGCCCGACCGAAGAGACGTTCATAAAAAAGCGTGAGACGTCTTCGCCGTCATTGCCGGAGAAAGTTACTTTGCCCGCATCGATGCGTTTCGTAAAGCCTTCTCGCAGAGCCCTTGCAGCCTCTCGAGGTTGATTCGGCATCTTGAGCGAACGACGAAAATCACCGCCGGTGCCCGACGGAAGGAGTCCAAGCTCAGCATCCGCACCCGATCGAATGATGCCATTTGCGACCTCATTGATCGTGCCGTCGCCGCCGCAGGCGATGATGAACGCACGTCCTTCATTTGCTGCGCGTTCAGCTATCGCAATGGCGTCGCCGGAGCCTTTTGTAAACGCAGCCGAGTACGGACCGAAATGCGTTCGGAGTTCGCTTGCCGTTGCGGCCCAAGCTTCCCTCGTTGATCCTGCGGCCGACTTGGGGTTCACGATCACTAGCGGCAGCTTGGAGTTTTGTTCAGATGGCTCTTTACTCATTGGGGGGCTGAAGACTTCGGCGCCTGAACAATTATCATCTGTTTACTTCAAAGCACAAAACGGAGAGCAGCCGTACCCGAACAGTGACGGCTGCTCAAGATCGCCCGGAAGTCAGTTTTGTCATTCCGCCGAATGGCTGAAGTAAGGGAACAAGGACGGGGTCGTCGTCCCGAACGGCACTTTCTTTGGAGCGGTCTTCATAAACGCCTCGATATCCTTCATCTTTCGCGGCAAGGCCTTTGAGAGCCAGTCGATACCGGTCGGTGTTACGAGAACGTCATCCTCGATCCGTACGCCTATGTTCTTATATTTCTCGAATGCCGGGAGAACTTTCGCCTTGAATGCTTGTGCTTTCGGCGTATTCGGCAGGTAATCGAGAGCGTCCGCACGAATATATATGCCGGGCTCAATTGTGAAGACCATTCCCGGAGCGAGGGGTTTTTGGTAGCTTCCGACGTCATGAACGTTCATGCCGATCCAGTGTCCAAGTCCATGCATATACCAAACACGATATTCTCCCGAGTCCTTATCGGTGACAAGGCCGAGTTTGAAGAGTCCTTCGCGAATGACCTTGTCAGCAGCGGCACTCGCCTCGGCAAATGTCGAACCCGGCTTAACGGTCTTTGCTGCGGCCTCTTGTGCGTCGTAAACGATCTGATAGATGTCGGCCTGTTCTTTTGTGAATTTACCGTTCACGGGAAATGTTCGCGTGATGTCGGCAGAATAATGACTGTATTCGGCGGCCGCGTCGATCAGCATCAGTTGACCGGCCTTCACAGGTGACTGGGACTCTTCGTAATGCAAGGTCGTGGCATTCGGCCCACATCCGACGATCGACGGATAGCCCCAATAGTCGGCGTTTCTTCGCTTAAAGACATACTCAAGCTCGGCCTGGACTTCATACTCCCAACTTGCCCGTCCGACGGTCGCCCATGCACGCATATGTCCCTCGATCGACATGTCGATCGCGTGCTGAAGAAGCTTTAACTCGTAAGGGCTCTTTATCTGGCGAAGGGCGTCGAATATCGGACGCGCATTGATCGGCTTTGCGGATGCGATGCTTGAGGCAAACTCTGCTTCCTGGCGATATTCGCGAAGGCCTTCAGAATCCTGCTCACCATCCGGCAGCAGCAGATAGATGCGCTCGCTCGATGAAGTAGTCTTTGCAAGGGTTTTTAGGTACTCATCGAATTTAGAAGCGTCAACGATATTGTCGATCCCGGAAATACGCTTTGCATCCTCGAGCGAATAGCGTTTGCCGTTCCATGTTTCGAACTGAGGGTTTCGCTTCGGCAAATAGACGGTTTCCGTGACCTTGCCGTTCCTTTTCTCAATGACAAGGCTGATGTTCTGCTCTTTCAGCTCGGTTAGATAGAAGAGGTCGTTCTCCTGCCTGAAGACGTAATCAACATCAGCGGTGTAAAGCTTCGGCTCGGCGCTGAACAAGACGAGCACGCTCTCGTCCTGCATCTGTGCAGCGACCTGTGCACGGCGCTTTGCAAGCTCTGTCTGCCGTTCGCTGTCTGAGAAGACGGGAGCGGGCGGTGTCGCGATCGGCGCGGTAGGCACTTGCGCGAATGCGGAAAAGGTCAATGCTGCTAAGATCAGCAATAGTATTGTCGTCTTCATTCAGTCACCTCGAACGATATGTCTTTTGTTGCCAAATTGCCGAATCGGTCCGCGGCCGAGACGCGCAGCGACCACTTGCCTTGCTCTAGATTCCTCAGACCGATGACGTTCTCTTGAACGTGGTCACCGCTGATGCGATTCGAGACTATGTAGATGAACCGCGTAATTCCCGTCGCTCCCGAATAACTGTCTTTCGCATATACGAACGGTACGGCGTCAGGCTGCGGCAAAAGATCGAACTTGAGCGTCCAATCTACGTCGGCCGCCGGTGTTCCATCACCCTTGATCAACTGCCACCCGAGCTTAAAAAGTCCGAGCTTGCGGCGATCCGGATTGCCGTCCATACGGTCATAGGCCTCTGCGAGCAAACGCACATTTCCGGCAAGCTGAATACGGCTTACATGCGCGTTTGTTTCAATTTCGTGTCCGTTAATCGACATTTGAACGCTTTCGATAACCGGGGTGATGCCGTCCGAGACGTTCGGCAGAACAAGAGCATCAAGGGCGTTCATCTCGTAGCCGCTTCTTCCGGCGACAAGATGGACGTGATTCATCGGGTTCAAAGTTCCGATCGCCTCGCCTGCTGTGAAGTTCGTCCCGCGGGGAATTCTTACGCCGTTGAGCTTTCCCGCCGCATCTGTCGAGAACAAAAATCGCGGATCACCGAATGTTGTTCCGTTCGCGTTTCGACCGAGGCGGATGTGAATATAGCCGAGCTGCGGCAGGCGTACGAGTTCGCGTAGGGTACCGAAATTATCTGCCGCCGTTGGTTCAAGTACGGTTTCGCTTCGCACGATCCGGGCAGTCTCTCCGTAACTGCCGGCAATATCGAGGCCATTGTGGAAATGAAGTACATCTGTCGTTTCCCCTGTCACCTTTCCACGTACCTCACCGAAGGTGCCGGCGATATCGCGTTTCTGATCCGGCGGATCATACGGCCAACGCGGCAGCTCCGGTGCCCGCTCTTGGATCATTTCCGAGGGATACTGGAGCTTTGCGGCGTCGTCCGGCGAGATCGGCGGTTTGGTCGGCTCTGTTTCCACAATACGGACGACGCGATTGTCGCTATCGGCGACAAAGAGGCGGCCCTTTTCATCGACCGCCAGGCCTGAGATGCGGTTGAAGCGGGAATTACCCAGGTTTCCGTCTCGAAGGCCGCGACTCGGGTCGTTCAGAGTACGAATCCGGGGGACAGCACCGCCGACATATCTCAACGTACTGCGGTCCGCAACAAAAAGTTCGTCATTCGGTCCGACCGCGAGTCCGACAGGACGGTAAAACGACGCCGATGATAGGGTGGAATTTGCAGATCGGCCATCGCCACCGCCCGTTAGTGTCCATACAGAGCCGTCCATTTCAACGGCACGGATGCGTCCATTTCCGGTATCGGCGACGAGAACGAGGCCTTTCCATACGGCGAGGCCGCTCGGAGTGTCGAATTGAGCAGCGGCACCGTCCGCAAAACCTCTTGTTGATCCTGAAAGGGTGCGAACCGTTCCGTTCTCGATGACACGAATGCGGTCGTTGTATGTATCGGCGACGAAGATCCTGCCATCCGCGTCGGTTGCGACTCCGATCGGAGCTCGAAAACGAGCTTCAAGGGCGGCACCATCGTTGTCGCCGACATCCTTCTCGATGCCCGCAATTATTGTAACTGCACCGCTTATGTCGATAGATCGGATCGTGCTCGATCCTGTGTCGGCGACGACCAGCTTGCCGTCTGGCAAGAATGCGATCTGAGACGGGGTGTTTAGTCCGGACGCGAAAATTGCAGCCTTACCCTGTTGGTCGATCTTCCAAATACAGCTCTTCTCGCCGTCCGAGACATACATATCGCCGTCGCGAACCGCGATCCCGAAGGGCTCTCCAAATGCGCCATCCCGGCCGGCAAACGTAGTAACAGCGGTCGGAAACTTAGCTGAATGACCGCCAATGCCGCAGCCTAAGGCAGCAAGCCACAGCAAAACTATGGTCAAAATTGTCAGGGATCTATGCAAGGTCAAGACCAGTGAGCCGGTTGGAATTTCAAAAAGTGATATTTTGAGACCCGGAGATGTTAATATTAGCTTGCACGCAAAATTGCTTCAACTTTTTGGAGGATAATATGTTTTCTCTCGATCAATTATTGGGACAGGACCGCGGCAACGAAGCCCTCGATCAGATAAGTCAGAACGTCGGAGCGGAGCCGTCTTTGGTAAATTCAGCGATCTCAATGGCGCTTCCGGCGATATTGAATGGACTCGCAAATAACGCTTCTACGCCGGAAGGCGCCGCAAGCCTTAACAACGCACTCGACCGCGATCATTCTTCCGGCGGTATCTTGGATAATCTTGGCGGCCTTGCCGGTGCGATCTTCGGCGGTGGCCAGCAGCAGGCACCACCACCAGCGGCCGACGGCAGTGGGATCCTTGGGCATATTTTCGGCAATTCGCAGAATGCCGTAGCTCAGGATGTGAGTCAAAAAACAGGCCTTAATATTGGGCAGGTTGCTCAGATACTGATGATGCTTGCGCCTATCGTAATGAGCTACTTGGGCCAAAGGAAGCAGCAAGAGAATGTCGGAGCAGAAGGGCTCGGCGGTATTTTGGGCGGATTGCTAGGCGGCGGCCAATCTCAGCAGGCTTCTGCAGGCGGGCTTTCGGGTATCGCATCAGCAATGCTCGACAGCGACCACGACGGCAGTGCACTCGACGACATTGCATCGATGGCGTTCAACTACATTAGTAAGAAGTAGGTCGATCCTAAAACCAAGAATCTTGAGCCGATGCGATACCTTAACGGTCGCCCGGCTCTTTTTCGTCGGGTCGCGAAGATGCGAATCGTTTAGGAAAGGAACAAAATCGTATCCTTGCTGACAGAGCGGTTGTCTTTTATGGTGCCTAATTGACCCTACGTCCCCATACCCGTCCCCGAATTTTGAGGAATCACACTACGGAGGAATGAGGATGAGGATGATATTGGCAATGATCTTGGTGCTTGGAGGAGTCGGCAGTGTCCTGCTGGCTGCGGATGGAAACTACGGACTCGGGAGCAGAGCAAAGACAACGGCGACGCCGCCCGTGAATTCTAATGCGAATGAGAATTCGAATATGGAATCAAACAGTAACACCGAATCCAACGCTAATGGGACCGCATGGAATTCGAACATGAATTCAAACGCGAATTCGCCGGATCGTTAGAGACGGACCCTTCATTATAATGACTGCTGACGGCCCGTGTGCATAACATGGGCCGTTTGCGGCGCTGGTCTGGAGGATCGCGGGGCGGGCGGAAACTTTTGTGAAACAATTGAAAGAAATTGCGCGTAACGAAATTGAATACGGACATTTATTTCTGATCGCGTACCTCTAAACCTATGATTTCAAAGATGTTTTTCCGTCGAATCGCGACTGTAGCGATTCTTTTCGTTTTTACCGCTCCAAGTTTTGCCTTCATTCGTCCTCTACCTGCCGATTCACTTGGCCTATTCGCCGACGCGGGCAAACTGCCTCCGGTAAATTGGATCCGAAGCCGCAAATACGATATCAAGCACCTTTCGATCGACCTTCGGTTCGACTGGGACAAAGAACAGGCGATGGGCGAGGAGACCGTCTCGTTCGCGCCGTTCGCCGATTCGAACCAGCTCACTCTTGATGCGGCGTATATGACGATCAACTGGGTCAAGGCTGCGGACGGTTCACCCCTTAAATTCGACTATGCCGGGAAAGACGGCAACGACAACCTGGTGATCACGCTCAATCGAACCGTAAAGGCCGGTGAAGAAAGTGCGGTGAAGATCTCTTATGCCACGCATTACGTCAATGAGGCTGATGCGAATTCGCCGATCGGCGGATTTGGAAAAGGCCTTCGATTCATAAAGCCCGGGCCGGACGATCCGAACAAGCCGCGACAGATCTGGTCACAAGGAGAAACGGAGTTCAACCGCTATTGGTTTCCGTCCTACGACACGCCCAACGACTTCCGAACGACCGAGCTTCGAGCTACGGTCGCGAAGCCGTTCTTTGTTGTCTCTAACGGCAAGCTTGAAAGCACGACGGAGAACAAGGACGGCACGCGTACATTCTACTGGAAGATGGACCAGCCGTACGCGAATTACCTGACATCGATCGTCGTCGCCGAAACGACTCCGGTCGTGCAGAATTTCGAAGGCACGCCGGTCTATAACTACGGCTATACGAACGAAACAAAAGAGGTCGCAGCGACAACGAAGAACCTGCCGGCGACGATCAAGTTCTTTTCTGACATCACCGGCGTCCGCTATCCGTATCCAAAGTATTCGCAGGCATTTGTCGAAGATTTTGGCGGCGGAATGGAGAATATTTCGGCGACCACGCAGATTGAGGAGATGATCCACGACGACCGCGAGCTCTTGGACGAAGACAGCGAAAGCCTGCAGTCGCACGAGCTTGCGCACCAATGGTTCGGCGATTATGTTACCTGTCGAGATTGGGGCCAGATATGGCTCAATGAGAGTTTTGCGACGTATATGCAGTCAATGTGGGATGAGAAATTCAAGGGCCACGATGAATTTCTCTATAGTGACGTGCGTGCGAATCAAAACACCGTCCTTGGTGATTGGGCGCGCGGAAATCGCCGCCCGATCGTAACCAAATACTATGCGAACAAGGACGCAATGTTCGACAACTACGCGTATCCCGGCGGCGGCAGCGTCCTGCATATGCTCCGGAAGACGGTCGGTGATGCCGGTTTCTTCCTTGCGTTGAACAACTACCTGAAGACGAACGCTCATCAGCCCGTTTCTACCGAAGACCTTCGAATTGCGTTCGAAGAATCGACAGGGCAGTCACTCGACTGGTTCTTCGATGAATGGCTCTATAAGATGGGACACCCTGTTTTTGACATCACAAAGAGCTATGATGCCGCCTCGAAGAAGCTGACGCTCAATGTCAAACAAACGCAGCAGCCCGACGAGACAAATCCGTTCCCGCAGACGCGGTATTTCCAGACGTGGGTCGAGGTCGAGATCGACGGCACGATCCATCGAGTTTGGATCGACCCGAAGGAAACTAACACCTTTACGTTCGATTCCGCCGCCGAGCCGAAGATCGTGAACTTCGATTACGAAGGAACTCTTCTAAAGGAGATGACCTTCAAGAAGAGCGCGGACGAGTTGCTCTACCAAATGGCGAACGATAAGGATATGATCGCCCGCCGTTGGGCAATGGGTGAACTCCAGAGCCTTGCAAAGAATGACAAAGCGGTCGAGGCAAAGTTTGTTGACGCGCTGATCGTCTCGGCGGAGAAGGATCCGTTCTGGCGAGTTCGTCGTGCAGCTCTCGCATTCATCGCGAACGTCTATTCGCCCGATCCGGCACCGGGTCAAAAACGTCCGGCGGCCAAGCTTGATCCGAAGGTCGAGGCGGTTGTCCTTAGGCTTACCAAGGATAAGGAATCGCTCATACGTGCGGATGCGATCGAGCTTCTTGGTGAGACCCAGGACGCGAAGTTCGTTCCGGAGTATCTTGCTGCGTTGAATGACCGAAGCTACGGCGTCATCGACCAGGCAGCTCCGGCACTCGGTGCAACAAAGGATGCAAAGGCGTTCGACGCATTGTCAAAGCTCGTGAATTCAAAGTCGTGGCATGACCGCTTGCTCGTCGCCGGATTGCGTGGGCTCGAAGCGCTCGGCGACAAACGCGGATTTGATGTTGCGATCGCGATCGCCAACGACAAAGGGCATTCGACGGCCGTAAGGGCTACGGCCGCGACCACCGCTGCAGCGACCGCAAATGGTGATCCAAGAGCGTTCGACCTTTTGCTCACGCAGTTCAAGACCGCACTTGCCGCAAACGACATCCAAGGGCTGGTCACCGCCGCCCAAGGGGCGATAAAGCTTGGCGATCCGCGAGGGCAGCAGATCTTTGACGCTCTCAAGGAGAAGTTCAAGGACAATGCACAGGCAATGCCCGTGATCACGCAATGGGAGGCGGCGTTCAAGGCGAACATCAAGAAATAGCGGTATTTTCTGCATTTTACCGCTTTTGCTCAGCCGGCCGGACCAGATCGTTCGACCGGCTGAGTTTCTTTTCGGAGCAGAACATTTCAAAGGTTTTGGCATCGAACCTTGCATTGGATCGTGGTAGTCGCGTAACGTCTTTATTTAACCGAAAGGTGAGCTTCTATGGAGTCGCCGGCCCTCGTTGGCAGGACAATTGACGGCAAATACCAACTGACGCGTGAACTTGGCCGCGGCGGTATGGGAACGGTGTATCTTGGCGTTCACCTTGGTACTGAGAGACCTGTTGCCGTCAAGGTGATCTCGCCGCAGTTCATGCAGCGCGCCGAATTCGTCGAGCGTTTTCGCAGAGAAGCGCGGGCCGCAGGTCGCCTGCGACATCCGAACGTTGTTGATGTTACAGATTTCGGGTTTGCCGAACTGTCTGAGGGGCAGGTCGCGTACCTTGTGATGGAGTACCTCGACGGCTGCACCTTGGGTGAGATCCTGGATGAGGAGCGCAATCTTCCGGTCTCGTGGACACTCGACATTCTGGAGCAGGTCTGTTCCGCCGTTAACGAAGCACACGCACAGGGAATCATTCACCGCGATCTCAAGCCGGATAATATTTGGCTTGAACCGAACCGCCGCGGCGGTTATACGGTAAAGGTTCTCGATTTCGGAATCGCAAAGCTGGAAGAGTACCAGAATGAGCCGAGTAGTGCACCTGAGGATTCCGACCTGGCCGCATTGCCCACCATCGGCGCGCATTCTGACACGATCGACGCGAAACTTGACGGAAACACGGTGGCCGGTGACGGAGCCTCGACGTTGGTCGTTGACGCGACAAAGGCCGGGGCCGCGAGCACTGCGGACCTAGATATCGAGAGTGTTACGGCCGACGACCAGGCGACAGCGATCTACGTGACCCCGATCGGAGCGGATGGCGTGGAAACACGAATTGTACATTCTGATCCGGCCGATTCGGGTCGGACCACTCCCAGGTCATTGGTCGACTCTCACAGTTCGGCGGGGTTGACACGTGCGGGTGCCGTTCTCGGAACGCCGCTCTATATGTCCCCGGAGCAATGTCGTGGGGATATTCTCGATGCACGATCGGACATTTATAGCCTTGGTGTCATCGCATACCAGATGCTCTCGGGCCGGACACCTTTCGAGGGCGACTACAAGGTCGTCATGGCGGCGCACAAAGAAGCGCCGCCGCCGCGTCTTGTTGCTCGAGGTGTGCGCAAGAAAATGCGTTGGGCCATCGAGGCCGCACTTTCAAAAGACCCGGAGAAGCGTCCGCAGACGGCGCTTGCATTCTCTGATGAACTTCAGGCTCGAGCCGATGGGATCTTCGGGCTGCTGCGCCGCTCCCTCGTGATCTATGGGGAGCACCTTCCGAAGTTCCTGATCGTAACCGCGATCTTTCAGCTGCCTGTCATCGTGTTGACGCTGCTTCAGATCCTTCTTTCTTTCCTTCGGGTAAGCAATATCTTTTCGGACATGACGGCTGCCATCATCTTGGCAGGAGTAGTGCTGGCTCTAACATTCGTGAGCGCGTTCTGTTCGGTCTTCAACGTCGGAACGATCGTCTGGATCGTTGTCCAATACCTTGTGATGCCGCTAAGGCCGGTGCGGATACGCCCTGCCGTTCGCCAGATCAGAAAGCATTGGAAGAGTCTGTCTATCTCCGGCATCGCTGCCGCCTTCGTGCCGTTCGCTGTGGCCGTCGGCGTGTTTGCGGGCGTTTTTCTTGTCGTATGGGGCGTACTTCAGATCATCTCGTCCGCAGCAGGGATAGATATCGGTGCGCCGATCATTGGCCTCGTGGCCGGGTCCATTGCCACGCTGGCGGGTTTCTTCTTTGCCTATGGATCGACTATGTTGGTGATACCGGTCGCGATGATCGAAGGTCTGCGCTTTGTGCAGGCATTTCGCCGTTCGGTTACATTGACAAAGCGGGCTCTCGCCACGACGGTCGCCGCCGGGATGATAATGATGTTAACGCCGATGCTTCTCGCCGGAACGTTATCGTCCCTGATAAACCTGGCCGGCAAAGGGATCGATCCGGAGGCCGCCGTCGAGCAGGCTCGTTCCGAAGCGGAACCGCCCGCCGGCGTTACGGTTTCGGCCTCGGGCGATGACGACAGTATTAGGTACAGTGTCGGCCGCCGGTCTTCTGTCGAGATCACCGATGGAAAGCATGACAAGATGGATACGTCGAAGCGTGTTAAGCAAACCTTGCTCGAGTCGATCTTTCAGATCATTTGGCTGCCGGTTCAAATAATCGTACTTTCGTTTTCTGCTATAATCGTTGCGTTGCTCTATTTGAAAACGCGTCTCGCCGGCGGCGAATCGATGGATGATCTAGTTGATCGATTTGATGACGATGACCGACCAAAGAAAAAGTGGCAGCAGCGCGTCCGCCGTCGCAGGCTGCAATCCATTCGTCCCCAAAGCGAACCGTAAGTGATCAGGCCCTTCGCTAAACACCTGGTTTTTTTATCTGCTATATGCCTTGCAGCGGCATTGAGCGCAAATGCACAAAATTTCACCACGGAATTGAAGGTGAAAGATGGTGCGAAGCTGGATATTACGAATTTGTACGGCCGTGTGCTCGTGCGGGCGGAAAAGGACCAGATACCTTCGCTCGCCGGCTCCTCGCCGGCCGGCGTGTCTTCGGGCGATGTAAAGGTGGCAGCCGGGAGGGTCGAGGTTGTTCCAAAGGATCGGGATAAGCGCATTGACCTTACCGTGATCTTGCCGCAAAGGTGCCGTGTTCGAATTGAAACACGCGATGGCGAGATCGCGATCGTCGGCAATTTTGAATCTGTTGAAGCAAGAACGACAACCGGCACGATCACGACCGACGTTCCGGCAAGCTCCGTTAAGTACGATCTCGAATGGACGCAGTCGCGTCCGAGATTCGTCGCGGACTTCGAACTTGAGAAAGTCAAAGAGAAGAGTGCGGGCCGATTTGTGATCGAAGGCCAGAACGGTGAAAAGGCCAAAAAGTCGCATAAAGATAAGGATGTCGATGCACAAAGCGAGGTTCCTGATCATATTCAGCTCAAATTTTCGACAGCGCGCGGCATCGTTCTTATCAATGTCCCGCCGAATGAGGTCGGAAGCGACCTTCGGGAAAGGCCGTTGACCGAAGCCGCCAAAGCGATCGTTCGAAGCGGAGATTCGTTGCTGATGGAGGCTATCAGGCGTGCTGCACCGCAGTACTACGGTGATTATCTTCGCAGCTTGCCCCCGATGAAACGCCTGCCTTCGCTCGGCAATTCGTCCGGTCGTGAGTCGGGGCCGGCGGCAGAGTTCAAGACGGCGCTTGTACGCGTCGTTGACGTGCAGAATCGTGCGGTCCCAGATCTGAAAGAATCGGATTTTGTCGTTACAGAGTCGGGAGAACAACGGTCGATCGTCAAAGTTGACCGCTCAGACGCTCCGTTCAATTTAGTGCTTTTGCTTGACGTTTCGGGCAGCGTTGAAAATTACATCACGTTCATCCGAAAAGCCGCGCGTGCATTCATCGAAACGGTCGAGAAGAAAGACAGGATATCGATCATCGTATTCAATGATGACGTTAAGGTCTTGAGCGGCTTCTCCACCGACAAGGAGCACCTTTCAGAGACGCTTGATTCTTTCGAGGCCGGCGGCGGCACCGCATTCTACGACGCTCTCGCATTTACGATCGCGGATGTCCTGCGGCCGATGAAAGGTGAACGTACGGCGATCGTCATTCTTTCGGACGGCGATGATAACCGCTCTTTTCTTGCATTCGATTCGCTTCTTGGCTCGATACAGGAAAGCGGCGCGATGATCTATCCGCTCTTTGTTCCCACAGGGTTGATCCAAGAGGAGATGCTCGGGAAGAAGGATATCGACCCGATGCGAAAGCGGTATATGTCGCTGACAAAACGCAGCGAAGGCGAAGGCGAGAAACTTGCGAAGGTCTCGGGCGGCGTGTTCTTTCCGATCTCACGTCTTGCACAGATCAATACCGCATACGAGGACATTGTCAAGCAGCTTAGGGGAGCCTACACCATTACTTTTCGGTCGTCGAGCCCTGAAAAAGGTGTTCCGCCGAATCTTAGGATCCGTGTAAAACGTGAGGACCTTTTTGTGACCATTTCGTCGGTAAAGGCTGCCGAGATGCGGGCCGATCAGGAACAGACACCGTGAACGGAAGCACACTATTTGAAGCGATATTGCAGGAAGAAGACGGCGAAAATGAAGTTCGCCGTCCAATGACGGTTACTGAACTCAATGCCGAGATCGGGGCTCAGCTCGAACGCAGTTTTGCGTCCGTATGGGTCGAAGGCGAGGTCGTAGGCTTCAACGTTGCGGCAAGCGGGCATTGGTATTTTAACCTTAACGACGGTACTTCCCAGATCAGGTGTGCGTGTTGGAAGGGCACGAATTTTCGGATCAGGTTCCGCCCAAAGAACGGTATCTGCGTTCGAGTTCGCGGACGCATTAATTTTTGGCGCGAACGCGGTGAGCTTTCGCTGAGCGTCGATTCGCTCGAACCTTCAGGCGAAGGCGCACTTGCCGCAGCTTTTCAAGAGATCTACGGCCGCCTTGAGCGTGAGGGGCTGTTTGCTCCGGAACTCAAACGTCCGCTGCCTTTCTTCCCGCGGCGGATCGGTATCGTGACGACAAAGAAAGGTGCCGCGTTCCACGACATTTTGACCGTCATCACACGGCGGGCGCGTTCGGTGAGCGTCGTATTCGCTCCGGCATCGGTTCAGGGTGAAGGTGCGGCAGACAGCATACGGCGAGCTCTCAACGCGCTTAACGAATACAACCGCAGCCTGAAGGACGGTGCAAAGCTCGATGCCGTGATCGTAGGCCGCGGCGGCGGTTCGCCCGAAGATCTTTGGGCCTTTAACGATGAGGCTCTTGCGAGGGCGATACGTGCCAGTGAGATACCCGTGATCTCGGCCGTCGGCCACGAGATCGATACGACGATAGCCGACCACGCGGCGGACCGACGCGCCGCTACGCCGTCTGATGCGGCCGCGATCGTCGCCGCCGTAGAGGAAGACCTGATGGCATATTTTGCTTCGGCCGAAGAGCGAATGTTCATCTCCATCGAAAATACGCTTTCAACGCGCGACGCAGCAACTTCTCTTGCTTTCGAACGCCTCATAAATGCGGCGGACGCTGCCCGCTCGACAGCATCGCGCAGATACCTCGAGGCCGCTGCGAAGATCTCGATCAATACGTTGCGGGCAAGTGCCGAACGCCTGAAGGCACGGTCAGAGATGCTTGCGCACCGCCTCATCGTCAATGCCAACGCCGCTCAAACAAGACGAAAAGGGGAACTTGGCCTGCTCGCCGCAAAGCTCGACGCGCTTTCTCCGCTTGCTGCGTTGTCTCGAGGATATTCCGTAACTTTGGACGCGGAGGGGACGATCGTTACTTCCGCTGACTCTGTCGATAAGGGCGATAAATTGAAGATCCGCCTCAAAAGAGGCACACTTGATGCGGAGGTCTTGGCACAGGATCTTGGCGACGAGTAGCTTTCCACGGCGATCTTTCGATGCCTTTCACGCGTCAAAGAAGCGGTCTAAATGATGAAGAACGTGCTTAAATTCGCCGGAATCGCTATCATATCCGTTGCCTTTGTTGCGGCGATCGCGGCCTTGCTCTATTGGAATCATCTGAAGGATTCGCCGCAGTATTCGCTCGCGCTGATCGTCGAGGCGGCCAACCGGGATGATCAAAGCGAGCTCGATTCTCTCGTTGATGTTGATGCTATTACCGATAACTTTACGCCGCAGGTTACAGCAAAAGCTGTCGAAATGTACGGAAAAGGGCTGTCGCCTGCCGTGATCGAACGGCTGAAACAAGTTGCTGTTCCGATAATGCCCGTTGTCAAGGCTCAGGCACGTCCGGCCCTTCCGAAATTGATCCGCGAACGGGTGCATCAGTTCGGCAGCGTGCCATTCCCGTTGATCGTCGTTGGGGCTGATCGATATTTGCGGGTCCAGGTGCAGGGTGACGATGCCATTGTCGAAAGCAAGCTTCCGGATCGACCGTTGAAACTCAAAATGACGCGCGTCGGCGATCGCTGGAAGGTGACGGGCTTTCAGGACGACGCTCTTGCGACAGAGATCGCCCGCAGGATCGGTGAAGAGCTTGTCGCGATCGCGATGGCCGGTGATCTAAGCACCAAGGCAAATGGAACCGGACTGAACGACTTGAGAGACCTGCTTCGCCGGGCCGAAGAAATTTTACAATGATCTACTATGAAAGAACCGTCATTTGAAGATGCGTTATCAGCACTCGAGAAGATCGTCGCCAAGCTGGAGGGCGGCGAGCTAAAGCTCGACGAAAGCCTTGCTCTGTTCGAAACAGGCATCTCCCTCTCCCGCACTTGCCGCGAGAGGCTAGATGCGGCCGAGCGCCGTATCGAAATACTTTCACGCTCGGCCGACGGTGAACTCTACACAAAGGATCTTGATGCCGATTCGCTCCGAAGTTAGTAAGGAGTCGTTCCTTTGTTCGGACGAATGACGGAATCCAGGCTCAAAGCCCCGGAACCACGCGAAGCAATATAAAGGAAGGCAAAGCAATACGCGACCGCTAATTCACCTCCATTGGTACGCGGCAACGCTCCGCTAGGCTGGTGATACATAAAATAGGCAACTGCCATTTGTCCGCTTGCGATGAAAGCCGCGATGGCCGTATAAAACCCGACCATAATTAACAGACCGCAGGCTATCTCGATTATGCCGCCAACAAAAGGCATTCCCGATGGTATGCCGGCCCATTTATCCGACGCCGGAAAGTTAAGGAACTTCTGTGTTCCGTGCATTAGGAACATAAA
This sequence comes from uncultured Acidobacteriota bacterium, assembly GCA_937873515.1. Taxonomy (GTDB): domain Bacteria; phylum Acidobacteriota; class Blastocatellia; order Pyrinomonadales; family Pyrinomonadaceae; genus OLB17. Next base: position 78,078 of record CALMYB010000003.1, on the reverse strand, counting down.
CCCAAAAACGATCCGAAAGAACGCGTAATAGTAGGACGCATGGCGTCCCATTAATTTCTCCATAAAATACCGCTCCTGAAGCCAAAAGTTGTCAGACTAAACCCTTATTTGTAACCAAAATGATGACAAAGGTTGCCTGCTTCGGCAAATCGGATATCAAAAAAAGCCGGTGTTCTCCGAAACGCACCGGCCTCTTTTGGCTATTCCTTAAGAGTTTAACCCGCAGCCTTGCCCACCTCGGACGGCGAGTCCGCTGATTCGGGCCTCGGGGCGGCAAGTCCAAGTTCGGGTGAACGCCACAGATTAGAGACAAGCAGTTCGCGGATGAACGTCATTTCCTTCGGCAGGCGGTCATAGAGCTTGAAGAAGAGTTCATCGTGCATCGCGATCTCCTTGAGCCACAGGTCGCGGTCGAGTTTCATCACCTGATCCCATTCCTCACGCGAGAAATCGAGCCCACGCCAGTCGATGTCATCGTAACGGGGCATCCAGCCGAGCGGTGTTTCCGTGCCGGTGGAATCACCGCGAGCACGCCCGACGATCCATTTGAGGACCCGCATGTTCTCGCCGTATCCGGGCCACAGGAATTTGCCGTCCTCGCCCTTTAGGAACCAGTTGACCGAGAAGATCCGCGGCGGATCCGGGATCTGGCGTCCGAAGTTGAGCCAATGGCCGAAATAATCGCCCATATGGTAACCCGCAAACGGCAGCATCGCGAACGGGTCGCGTCGCACCTGGCCGATATTGCCAAAGGCGGCGGCCGTCATTTCGGAACCCATCGTAGCTGCCGCATAGACGCCGAATGCCCAGTTGAAAGACTGTTGGACGAGCGGGACGACCGAATTCCGTCGTCCGCCGAAGATGAATGCAGCGACCGGGACACCCTTCGGATCGTCAAAGTTCTCGTCAACGACGGGGCACTGGGTGATCGGAGCGGTAAAACGCGAATTCGGATGCGCCGCTTTGTTCTCGCTGGCCGGCGTCCAATCATTGCCCTGCCAGTCGATCGCATGTGCGGGCGGTTCGCCGTCCATTCCTTCCCACCAAACATCGCCGTCGTCGGTAAGAGCGACGTTCGTAAAGATGACGTTCTCTTTCATCGACTCCATCGCGTTCGGGTTCGTCTTATAGTTCGTTCCCGGTGCGACGCCGAAGAACCCGAATTCAGGGTTGATCGCCCGAAGTTTCCCGTGCTCGTCCGGTTTGATCCACGCGATGTCGTCACCGACCGTCGTGATCTCCCAACCTTCTTCCTGGAAGGCTTTCGGCGGGACGAGCATCGCAAAATTCGTCTTTCCGCAGGCCGACGGGAATGCGGCACAGACGTAATCCTTGCGGCCGTCGGGTGACTTCACGCCAACGATAAGCATATGTTCGGCGAGCCAACCCTGCGAACGCCCGAGGTTCGACGCGATCCGAAGCGCAAGGCACTTCTTACCCAATAGGGCATTGCCGCCGTAGCCGGAGCCGTAGGACATTATCGAGTTCTCTTCCGGGAAGTGAACGATGTACTTATCTTTCGGATCGGGCGAGCAGGGCCAGGCAACGTCGGCCTGTCCGTCGGCAAGCGGCATTCCGACCGAGTGAAGGCATTTTGTGAATTCGCCGTCGCCGAGAGCGTCGAGAGCTTTCGTGCCCATGCGGGTCATGAGCCGCATATTAACTGTCGCATACGGGGAATCGGTCAACTGCACGCCGAACTGTGAGATCGGGGAGCCGATCGGACCCATACAAAAAGGGACAACATACATAGTGCGTCCCTTCATTGCTCCGTCGAATTTCTTTTTCAGGATGGCCTTCATCTCGACCGGCGCCATCCAGTTGTTGGTCGGGCCAGCGTCGCCTTTTGCACGCGAGCAGATGTATGTACGGTCTTCGACGCGGGCAACATCCGACGGGTGCGAGCGGGCCAGGAACGAATTCGGGCGTTTTGCCTCATTCAGTTTGATCAAGGTGCCGCCTGCGACCATTCCGGAGCACATTTTGTCGTACTCTTCCTGAGAGCCGTCGCACCAATGCACATTGGTCGGTTTACAAAGTTCAACAGCCTCCTGGACGAATTTGATAAGTTCTTCGTTCTTGATAGAGGAGGGAATATTTAGATCAGTCATATTTTTTGTCTCCAATAGACCAATTATCACCTTTTTTTTCAGCAAAATTTAACAAAGGAGTAATAAGTCCTGATTTCGAGCGATATTCGAATAGCTTATCATAAAATAAGAGGAAAGGTAGGGTGGTGATCCTTCCGTCAGGTATTCTGCCCGGCTGGTGAGCCGTTCGAGCTTTTGTATTGCATAAGCGTGTGTACCACGACGGTGGCGATGATGACGATACCGCCGAGGATCGCCCAATTTGAGGGCCTTTCGCCGATAAATAGAAATACCCATACAGGATTCAAGAGCGGTTCGATAAATCCTATAATGCTTGCATCGAGCGGTCGCGTACCGCCGTAAACGCCTTTGATAAAGAGCATATACGCGATGCCGATCTGGACGATCCCCAAGAATGCGGCGGCGAAGGCGTCCCCGGCGGTCATTACGGGAACTGCCGAGATCCCGTATGGAAGCATCACGGCCGCGAGCAGAAAGTTGCCGTAAATTACCGTAACAACGGGATTTCCCGCATGTTGGCTCGGGATCGAAGCATCATCGTCAGCGACTGCCGAAGCGGGAAGTGCTGCCGCTCCTGATGCCTTCGGGTGCTTCAAGAGCATTATATAAAGCCCGTAGAAGACGCCGCTCGCAAGGGCCGCGAGGTTCCCGCGATAGTCGCTTACCTCAAGTTTTCCGACAAAAAAGAGCGACATTCCCGCAATACACAAGATCACGGTGAAAAGGTCGCGAAGGTGGAATTTCTCGCCGATAATGAAGGGCGAAAGGACGAGTATGTAGATCGGTGCCGTGTACTGAAGGAAGATCGCGTTCGCACTTGTCGTATTTTTGGTCGCCCAAACGAACAGAAAGAGCAGCAGCGCATACGCCACCGATGCGAGAGCACCGACGGGCGTGAGCCGCAGTCCGCGTTTGTATGTAAAAAGCAGGACGGTCAGCCCCGCCAAAAACGATCGAAAAAAGGTGAGCTGAAATGGGTCAAGCGTGGTGATCTTGATGAAAAGCCCGCCCGTGCTCCATAGCAGCACGCCGAAAACGACGTAGAGATATGGCGGAAACCTGCTCTTTTCGCTGTGCACACGAAATTATATCGAGACGCCTGAAAAATCCAAATGGAAATGAGCGATCAAATTGACGGCAGATGGTATAGGCAAAAAAGAAGAAAGAGACAAGCTTGACAGCTATGCTATACTTGTTTATGCAACAGGCACATCTGTTGCCATCTTGATCTTTGATAATGAACCCGACCGATGAGACGATCTTTTGCTCTTTCCCGTCGCAGTAAGAAGATGCGGTGCCCTCCACGCGTCAGCCTCGTAATGGCGGCCACGCCGGCAACGTTGGCCAAACTAGCGAGTTCCGAAAAGGCCGCGATCGCCCGCGAGAAAATTTTTTTTCGATTTTCTTGTTTAAAATGGCGGTAAGTGGTGAGAACAAAGACACTTATTTGTCCCACGGCGTGTGTGGGACACTTTGGGACAGTTTCCGTAAGTGTTGGGAATAAAGGAGTGCGTGTCCCACCGGTTCGTGGGACATGGCGGGAAAGAAGGGACGATTTATGCCGTTCGCGGGCCTCGAAAAGGAGCGAGCAGCGTCTCCCCGGACAGAAACCTACTCCGATTCTTCGCCGTCGGTCGAAGCCGCCTTTACACCGCTTGCTATCGCCTCGCGAAGGTGTTTAGCTGAAGTGGTGTTTGGTTCGAGTTCACGTTCCTCGACGTTTTTGTAGATCTGTTTGCCGAAAACACCGTTCCAGGGCGGGATAACGAGCGTAACATTCCCGTGGGCACGCGCCTGACACGCAAGCCGCAGGTACGGACGTTCCACGTCGGACTGACCGTAACCAAAGACCTTGGCCTGGCGGCGTTCGCGTCGATGTACAGGATCTAGCTTTTCTTTGCCGCCAAGAACCCCGACCCAGCACGTGCCGCACGCTGCGGCCGTACATTCGATCGGTATCGGGCCTTGCCAGCAGCGTTCGTCGAGCGCTTTCCAATCGCGTGATCTGTCCTGACCGGCGGCCTGAGTGATCTCCTGATCGTCATAGACCTGGAACTTACCCGCGTAATCTTCTGCAGCATAGGAGACCGAGAATTTCTTATCGACCGTCTTTAGGAAGCCAAAAAGCCCCTGAGAATCGTCCTTTTCGCGTGCGGCAAACACCGAATCTGCCGAGCCGGCCATCGCTCCTGTCGGTTTTGCGACATCTCCGGCAGTCTTTGCGAATTCATCCGCACCGACCTGGTTGAATGTCGCAAGGGCGACGGCCGAGATCGCGGTGATGAGCTTTTCGTCCACGCCCGCCTTCTTTGCTGCGTTCGAGCTGACGGCTCTTATGATCTCCGGAAGAGAGGGTTTCGCGTCGGCCCTGAATGCGGAAGCTTCCTCGTTTACCGCGGCTTTCGCGTGGGGCCAATACCTATGACCGTAAAGGAAATGGTGCGACGTATCGAGCGAATCTTCGAGCATATAGTCGCCCTGAAGGCTCAGTACGCGTTCGGCCTCTTTGCGGTCCTCGGCAGCCTCGATATATAGCCGAAGTTCAAGCGGAAAGAAGCGGAACCAGATGTTCACCGCGTCCTGATCGACCTTGTGGATCTCGGACTGAAGTTCGCCGACCGCATCAAGCCAGTTGGTTTCAGAAAAAGTGCGTAAGTGAGAGAAAAGTTCGTTTGCCATATCGATTTTTGACCAAACTTAAATTCAATCAAAATCACGGCGGAATGACAAACGGCAGAGGTTCTAAAGCGTGGTGTCGCGGACGAAAAGCTCTTCGAGGGACAGCTTTGCGGGTTCGACCCGCGTGAGGCGGCCGCTGTTCTTTCGGATAAGGTCGAGGACGGCGTCGAGGTCGCTTTCGTCCAGGATCTGAATGTTGGCGCCGTCGGGCGTCGCCTCGATCGACGCACCCGCGATGAACTCGACCGAAGCGCGAATAGCATCGGCATTCACGCCCTGAACCTCGACGATCAAAGACCGTCCGGCGTCGTCCTTTGCGAGAAGGTCGCCAAGTTTCCCGGATGCCGCGAGCTTTCCGCCGCGAAGGATGGCAACTTCATCACACAGTGCTTCGATGTCCGAGAGAATGTGCGTTGACATAAAGACGCTCACGCCCTTCGCACGCAAGTTCGCGATCAGGTCGCGTATATCGCGTCTGCCGACGGGATCGAGGCCCGACATCGGTTCGTCGAAGAAGACAAGCTCAGGGTCATTTATGAGCGATTGGGCGATGCCAACGCGTTGGAGCATTCCCTTGGAGAATTTTCGAAGCTGCCGCCGGCGGTCCTTCTCGGCGAGCCCGACCTCGGAAAGCAGTTCGTCGGTCTTTCGCTTTCTCGCAGCAGCATCGAGACCGAAGAGACGGCCGAAGTAGTCCATCAACTCATTCGCCGTCAGATAGTCGTAAAAGTACGGGCTTTCGGGGCAATAGCCGATCCGTCCATGCATTGCGGTATCGGCAACGTTCTTCCCTAACACGCTTGCCGTTCCGGCGGTCGGGAAGATGAGGCTCATAAGGATCTTTATCGTCGTCGTCTTGCCCGCTCCATTGCCGCCTAAGAAGCCGAAGATCTGTCCGCCCTTGACCTGCAAATATAGATCGTCGAGGGCGAGGCTGCGTTTCTTCTTTAGGAAACCGGTCTCGTACTCTTTCGAAAGGCCTTCGATCTCTACGACGTATTTCATCTATTTGTCTCCAGCGGCAATTTGCTCAAGTTGCGGTCGATCTCAACCCGGCATTCGGTTCGATCAAGCAGATATGGAGCTCCGGTCGGATCGACAAGATCGCCCCGAGCGTTGACGCCAAAGTCTCCGTCCGGCAAGTTTACGGTCAATAACGCTGATGTGATGTCGCTAAGGTTCTGCGGGCATTCACCGGTGCGTGTCTTTGTCTCGGCGAGCTTTTCATTTATCGCATCGCGCTCATCGAACCATTTGAGTTCCTGCAAACGGCTCTCTGCCGTCCTTTTCACCGCCTCATCCGGAGCACTGTCATACATCTCCTGGTAGATCGCACGAGCGGTCGTACGGCTTCCGCCTTCGCTTTTCATCGCCGCCGCCATCATCTTCATAAAAGGTGCGGAACCTTCTATCTTCGACCCGATATCGTATGTCTCGGCGGCCTGTGGGTAAGCCTTTGCCCGCCAATAGATATAGCCAAGGTGCTGATAGAGCCGCCATTCTTTTGGGTTGTTCGCGATCCCTTTTTGCGTGAGAGCGATGGCTTGCTCGCCGTCGATCGCGGGCAGCACCATTGCTCCATAAGTGTATGGGGCTATAAAATGCGGGTCAAGATCTGTTGCACTATCGAGCATCGGGTAAAGCAATCGCGGATTGAGATACCGCAGGTCGTCGAGACGTACGTCCTCAGTGGAGTTCACGAGTTTGTCGCCGATGTATTGCAGCGACCGCATCCAATACCAATCGGCAACGAGGCTGTCAGTTCCGAGGACAAAGCCTTTCAATTCGCGGCCCTTTACGAAAAGATCTGCATCGGCGTAACTTTCCGGGAGTTGCGGCTTCTGCGAGGCTACGAGATCGCTCAGCGGCGAAAGCAATGCAAATCCCGCGACGATCGCAATCGGTAGGATCAGATCTTTTACGAGCGAACGATCCCTCATTTGAAGTTTCGCCTCTTAAAGATGATCGTTGTGATGGTCAGCAGAATAATGTCGTAAACGAGCGCGTAAGCGAACGCAAGCCCGAGCATTGATGCCGACGGACGCTGGCCTACAGCCGCGTTCGATATCACAGAAAAATTCGAGAAGTTCGGCAGCAAGTAATAGACGACGTTGAAAAAAACGAGGGCGGCCTCAGAACCCATCGACTGTGCGAGGTCGCGAAGACTCGAACTGAAATGCCCGATCACGAAAACGAAGAACGTGAGTAACGCAGACAACGCCGGTGTCGAAAATGACGAGAACATAATCGCGACCGCTGTAATGATCGTCATTTCAAGGAAGATCAAATAGATCGCGGGCCACACACCCGCGATAAATCTCGTTCCGCCGACATATACGAGAGCGAGCGTGATTCCGACGCCCATTACTGCGGTGTTCACAAGGAGTGTTAAACAGAATCCGAGATACTTGCCAAGAATAAAATTCGTGCGGCTCACGGGTTTTGCGAAGATCGAATAGACGGTGCGTTTTTCGATCTCCTTCCACACAAGGCTCACACCGACGAAGATGGCGATAAAGACGCCGAATATGAGCGACGCACTTAGGCCAAGGTCCGTGACGACGCGTGCCTCTTGCCCGGCGGTCAATTCGCCAAGAAAGATCGCCGCAGCCGTAAGCAGCAGCACGAAGACGATCAGGTTATAAAGCACACGATCGCGCACCGCTTCGCGAAACGCATTGCGGGCAACCGCGTATATCGTGGAAAAAGAATTCTGATTCGGCACTCTAGTCTTTTATCGCGAGCGGGCAGCGTGCGACATAAAATATTCTACATTAGGCCGGGCGATATCGTCACCCATCATCCAGATTCGTCTTAGTCGTTGTTGCTGAATGGTGACTCGAGTCCCGGAATATTCATCTTTTCCTCAGGATGCAGAACCTCGCGTTCGCCCATGATCGCATAAACGGCTTCTCGCGGTTTCAACTCCATAAGCGGCGGAAGTTTCTGATCGAACGCCTCCTTGGCGGCGACGGCACCGCCTTTCGTCATAAAGTTCCACCACGAGAGAGATTGTCCCTTATCAAGGCCGAGCGCTTGGTTCAAAGCAGCCGCAGACTCTTCGTGTTTGCCGTTGAGGTCGAGAATATATGCAAGCCGCACGTAAAGGAAAGGCGATCGAGGATATGCCCGCAAAGCCTCGCGTATGGTCGCTTCTGCTCCGTCAAGGTCGCCGCCCAAAGCTTGAGCGATCGAGAGCCGCGCGTAGTCAATAGAGGTAGCCTTGCCTTTGTAGATCGCTCGGCGGAAATGCAACGCAGCGTCGCCATACTGCTTGTCGGACAACAGAGCTTTTGCAAAGCCCCATTCGAGCGTCGCGTTCGCGGGATCGATCGCGATCGCCTTTTCAACCGCTGCGTTGCGATCATCGGAATCACTCAGGGACATACCGCTGATCGCCGTCTGCAGTGCAGCGATACGGACTATCGAGTAGGACGCGAGCATTATGGCAAGAACTGCTGTAAACCCGAAAAGGGTAAGCCATTTCGTCTTGCTCGTTGGAGATGTACTTTCGTGAGATCGGCGTCCGATCGTTCCACTGACGGCTATCGGGAGAACAATAAAGAACGCGACACCGTTCTGGATCATCCGAAATGAATACGACGTTACCAGCGAACTCGCAAGGAACGCAGCCAAGCCGATAAATGCTGCTACCGCGTACGGCGAAGCTCGGCGGAAATTCCGAAGAAGATCGATGCCCGAATAAACAATGCCGGCGAGCAGAAACGCGAAGATCGCGATCCCGACGATACCAAGCTCTGCTGCGATCTGTATGTATTCGTTGTGAGCACGTTCGGCAAGGGCATCGTCGCCGAGAACGAGATTCGGATCGCCGGGATTCCGTTCGCCGTATTGCATGCGATATCGGACGAACTCCTGGCCAAAGTTATCAGCTCCAACGCCGACAAGCTTCGAACTTCTGAACATCTCCGTACCGATATCGAAAAAGAACGGGCGAATTCGGGCACTCTCGGCGGAGCCCGGATCGACCACTCTTTCGACCATCGGAGCTTTCTCGACCATGACGAACGGTAAGCAGGTGGCCAACAGGATTCCCGCAATTGCGACTCCGACCGTCGCAAAGGCCTTCTTTCTTGCACTACGAAAGAGCGGAAAAATCAGGGCTGCAGCCGCTAATGCGATAGCTTCGATCGCGAAGATTCCGACGCCGGTTCGGCTGAAACTCATCACCACGAACATTCCCAGAATAAACACGCCAACAAACGCCAACCGTCGCGCACGCCTGCCTGCAAATATTGCCAGTATTCCAACGAGGGGATAGATCGTGTTCGAGAGTTCGGTATATTTTGAGAAGCGAAGCCCTAGCGTCGTGCCTCCTTCTTTGAAGATCGAGACCGTGAAGAATTCGATAAGCGGCGATATGGTGAGGAGAAGTACGAAAACGCACAGGCCGATCGTAAAACGTTCTTGAGCGTCACGCCTGGCAAGGATCCATCTTGCGACAAGATAGTATCCGAGATAATTCGCCCAGACGCCTGTGTGATGGATTACCGAAGAGAGGGAATTTGCCCAGAGAGCCGAAGTGCCGCTCCAGAGAATAAAGAGAGCGATCGGAGCGATGATAAGACGCTTTTCGACCCGCGACATCGACAGTACGGTTCGCGTTAGTCCACCAGTGAACCAACCGTAGCCGAGCAGGACCAAAAGCAGGATCGAAGCCGCTGTTTCGGGCCGCCACGGATGCATGAATACATCCCATTGCGGATAGACGTTTATGATCGGCACGAGGAAGACAACGGCGACGGCCGCACTGAACGCGTAGGGAAGAATGCTGGTTGTTCTTGCTGTCATTCGAGGGCGAGGCGAAAAAAAACGGCCTCTTTTAGTTTACAACAACCAGAGGCTTTGAAGAATAAAAAGCCGGACGGTGAACAACGAACATCGAACGAACCACGAACCACGAACCACGAACAACGAACACCGAACGACGAACAACGAACAACGAGCGAACCATGCATTCAAACGCAAAAGAAAAGAGGCCGTCCTTTCAGACAGCCTCCCTAGTCCATAGACCGATTTTAGTCGATCATTAGTTACCCATTACCGTACCACCCGTGACCGAGCAGCCTGATGCACAGCTGAATGTAAGAGCTGTTGCCGCAGGGCTGTTCAGGATGACACCGTCGGTTGCGATACCGAAGTTACGCGTACCGGTTGCGGTAACACCCGAAGCCGACTGCGGAACGGCACCGAACACGAATGTTGCAGGAGCGCTCGGGCTTGCCGTGCTAGCCTGACCCGTGAACGTGTAACCGCTCTTTGAACCGCTGCCGAGGCTGCCGTCAACAAGGTTGACACCCGAAGCGGCCATTGCAACGAGGCCTGTGTTATCCATAGCAGCCGTCGAACCGGCGTACTGACCTGCACCATAGGTTGCAGCGTAGGTCATCTGAGCACCATGAGCGGTGCGGAGCGAAGAAACGGCCGAGCCCTCGTTAGCTGAACGACGTGCAGCGAGGAGGTTCGGGATAGCGATAGCAGCGATGATGCCGATGATAACAACGACGATCAAGAGTTCGATAAGCGAGAAGCCCTTTTGGTTTTTCATTTTGTTTTTCACAATCTCCTAAAAATGTTGAAAAGTCTTACGTACCTTTCCCAGGCAGTGGTGTAGATACAAGGGGCGTGCCAAAAGGAAAGTACGGGGTTAAGGAAGTTCGTAGAGTATTGAGTTTATTGAGTTTAGATGGGTTAGTGGAGGCGAGTCGATTCGGCAATTGGGGTTGAACGCCATTAGGAAAGTGGTCAAATTAACGGAAAATGGCATTCGATGGGTGACAAAAAGTGTGAATTTGGGTCTTGTGAGTCTATCGAGTCTATCGAGTCTATCGAGTCGTCGGAGTCGCATCTGTCGGCAGACTCCGCAGACTCGATAGACTCCTACGAGCTTCGCATCTGCGCGGAGAGTTCGCGGATGTTGTGTTTGTCGAGCAGGTGGCGGAGCGAACGGACTGGCATCTTGAGGAGATCAGCGGCTTTCGTCTGGCTGCCGCCGCATTGTTTTAGCGCCTCGACGACGTAGGTCTTTTCGAGGTTGTCGAGGTGAGCGGAGAGGTCGATGCCGTCGTCGGGGAGTTCGAATTCCGAGCGAATGCGGTCGGGGTTGTAATTCGTTATGTGGGTCGGAAGGCGTTCCGGCTGGATCGCGTCGGTGCGTTCCAAGGCGACGGCACGCTCGATCGTATGCTCAAGTTCGCGCACGTTTCCGTGCCACGCATAATTCTCAAGCATTTCGAGAGTGTTCGGCGAAACTCCGATCGTGCGGCCCGTCATCTCGGCGAACTTCGCGACGAAATGATCGACGAGCATCGGGATATCATCGCGCCGTTCCCGGAGCGGCGGCAATTCGATCGGAATGACGGAGATGCGATAGAAAAGATCTTCGCGGAAAGTTCCTTCGTCGGACATCTTACGAAGATCGCGATTAGTCGCGCCGATGACCCGCGCGTTGACGGCGATCTCTTCGTGAGCTCCGACCGGGCGGACGCGTTTTTCCTGCAGCACGCGCAGAAGTTTTACCTGCATTGCGAGCGACATCTCGCCGATCTCGTCCAAGAAGATCGTTCCGTTGTTGGCCGCCTCAAAAAGGCCTTTTCGGTTCGTGTTCGCACCCGTGAACGAACCCTTCACATAGCCAAACAGTTCGCTTTCGAGAAGCGTCTCGGTAAAAGCACCGCAGTTTATCGAAACAAAAGGCTTTTCGGCACGCGGGCTCAGATCGTGTATCGCACGGGCCACGAGTTCTTTGCCCGTTCCGCTTTCGCCAAAGATAAGAACGGTCGAAGGAACTTCTGCAACGGTCTCGATCATCTGGAAGATCGCCTGCATCTTCGCCGAACTTCCTACGATGTTCCCGACGCTGCCGCGTTCGCGCTGAGCTCGTTTGAATGCACGATTCTCAACGATAAGCTGCTGCTTTTCGATAACTTTTCGGACGATGAGCTTCAATTCCTCGACATCGAACGGTTTTTCGATGAAATCTTCAGCGCCGAGTTTGAAGGCCTCGCGGGCATTTTCGACAGAAGAGAACGCGGTCATCAGGATCAGCCCGAGATCAAGTTGGGTTTCGCGGATCGCACGGAGCATCTCGATACCCGTCATGTCGGGCATTTTTACATCCGAGATGACAACATCTGCGGGCTCGGCTTCGAAAGCTTCGAGACCCTCGCGTCCGTTACGCGCGGTACGAACCGAGTGGCCGTCGAGCTCAAAGACATGCGTCAATAGCTGTCGGTAACTTTGCTCGTCGTCAACGATGAGGATCTTTGCCATTCTTTGTCTTAAATGCGGCCGCTGAGAATCGCAAATAGCGGCCAATGTCATTATCTCACAAAACGGTGCATTAGCGGTCAACTTAAGTTTCGTCTTCTTTCTGCACCTTCAGGAATTTGTTCAGATGCGGATTCGGCGGGTCGGATTCGTGCTTTTGCACGGCCGGTAAAGGTTTGCTGTCTGTCGGAAGATCGATGACGATCGTCGTGCCCTTGTTCTCCTGAGAGCGTACGCTGATCGTCCCGAAGTGATCGCGGACGATCTGATAAACGATCGAAAGGCCAAGTCCGGTCCCGCCGGTACGCGAGCTCGAGAAAGGTTCGAACAATCGTTCTACCTGTTCGGGCGGCATTCCGCAGCCGGTGTCAGCAAACGATATACGAATGCGGTTATCGAGTATCTTCTCGATGGAGACCGTCAATTTTCCGCCGTCTGGCATAGCGAGCATCGCGTTTCGGCTAAGGTTCCAAAAGATCTGCTTTAGCTGCGAAGCATCGCCGGACATTATTATTCGCTCGTCACCTGCGGCATCGATGATCTCGTGCCGGTCATTGACATCCGGGCCGTGTTTCAAGAGCATCAAGGTCTCGCGCAAAACTTCTTGGATGTCCACGTCCGCGAACTCGGCCGTCGCCGGCCGCGCATAACTCAAAAAGTTCGTGATGATCCCGTTCAGCCGGTCGGATTCTTTCAGAATGATGTCCATCAGACCGGCCTGCGCAGAACCGGCTTGCGTTGATGATTCGAGCACCTGTATAGCACCGCGCATCGCGCCAAGCGGATTTCGGATCTCGTGAGCCAGTCCGGCCGCGATCCGTCCGACGGCGGCAAGCCGATCTTTTCGACGTACATTCTCCTCCATCGACCGGATCTGAGTTACGTCCTGAAAGGTGATTATAAGGCCCGACGCCTCGCCTTCTCGCGAATACAGATGTGCGATGCTGTATCCGACGCGGACGAGAAATCCCTCGGGCGTCGATAGCTCGGTCTCGAACCTAGGTGCTTGCTCGCCTGCCTCTGCCGCTCCGATCGACATTGCGATCGGACCGCGAATATCTCCAAAAATGACCGTTATATTCTCGCCCGTAACCTGATCGGCGTGATGGCCTGTGATCTCGGCGGCCGCGGCATTGAACGTAAATATCGTTCCGTCGAGGTCGGTCGTTATTAGGCCGGAGCGAATGGATTCAATTATCCTTTCGTGCAGAAGACGAAGGCTGGCCAGCGTCTTCGCTGTTTCGCGAAGTTCTTCGCCCGAGGAATGCCTATCTGAGAGCCGCGAAGCGAGCAGTCCAACGACCAGGAACGCTACTACGTGAAAGCTTACGATCTGAACGAATTTGCCAGGCGGCTGAGCGATCCCGCTCGAATCAATGATGCCGCCCGCAACAAGGGCAGACATTGCTACGAAGGCCGCGGAACAGAACATCGCCATCAAGAGAGTCGCCAGCGGCTTTAGGAAGAAGCTCGCGACGCCGATGATCACTATATAGAGTGTGATATACGGCGAGGAAAGGTCGCCAGTCCGCCACACAAGCCATGTAGTCAATAAAACGTCGAGGATGAACTGGGCCCTTAACTGCCAGGCGATCGAGCGGCTTAGCCGCAGCAGAAAGAAATATACGATCGTAAGGCCGACCGATATCACAAAGACGAGAAGCAGGCCGTCGGGCAGGTTTTCGTAGCTTAGGCGAAGCGTTCCGCTATGCCACACCCAACTTGCGACCAGCAGCAAGAAAATAACGACGAGCCGCCCGATTATCAAGGTCTGGACCCGTGTGACCTTTCCGCTATTGGCGGGAACTGAATTTTCGTCTAAACTCGTCATCTAATAGCCGAGGAATTCAAATATGGCAGAGATGGAAAACTCTTCGCGTTTTGAAGCTCGCCCTTGGGGCTCGTTCACGATCCTTGAAGAGCACGACACATTTAAGGTCAAAAGGATCGAGGTTCTGCCGGGAAAACGTCTGAGTTACCAACGTCATAAGCAACGCAGCGAGCATTGGTTCGTTATTGCCGGGACGGCTAAAGTAACACTAAACGGGCAGGAAAGCCTTGTCAACGCACAAAACGCCGTCGATATTCCTGCAGGCACGGCCCACCGCGTCGAAAACCCGGACGCCGAGACCTTGGTCTTCATCGAAGTGCAGACCGGTACCTACTTTGGCGAAGACGACATTGAGCGGCTTGAGGACGATTTCGGCCGAGTTTAGTCCTCCAAAAATGTGATGATCTCGCGGGCGGCCTCGCCAATGTTGTCCGCGATCAATGTTGGCATAGTTCCAAGTGTCTGTTTATGCTCCATTCCGTAACCTGTTAAGACCAGGCAAGTTCTTATGCCGGCGTTGACCCCGGTTTGAATATCTAGATCTTTATCTCCGATGAACCACGAGCGCGAAAGATCGATATCGTGCTGGCTTGCAGCGCGCTCGATCAATTCGGTGTTCGGCTTTCTGCAATCGCATCCCGCGGTCGGCAAATGCGGGCAATAGTAAAAGCCGGTGATCAGCCCGCCGAACGCCTTCCTGAGTGCTTCGTGGATATTGTGCATATCGTCCTCGGTAAAATGCCCGCGGCCGATCCCGGACTGGTTCGTTACGATAAAGAGGCGAAAACCGGCCGCATTGAGCTCCTCGAGGGCCTGCCTAGTGAAAGGGAAGATACGGAGGTCCTCAACCCGCGAAAGGAAGTTTACCTCTTCGATCAAAGTGCCGTCTCGGTCAAGGAAAATTGCTGGGCTAAGTGTAGTGGTCTCAGTCATGTAGTGTTAAATAGTTAAGGATACGCTCGAAGATAAATTCGGATGTGATGCCGGTCATACAACGATGGTCTATCGGGCATTCCCGCAGCATACACGGTGAACAATCGACGGGATGCGAGATGACCTCAGCATTCGGCGAAAATGGCCGTGTGGTCGCCGGATTCGTCGGCCCGAAGATGACGAATGTCCTTGTGCCGACGGCCGACGCAACGTGTGCCAACCCCATATCGTTCGAGATCATTGCATCGCAGGCGGCGAGGACAGCGACCGCAGAGGCCAGCTCGGTCTTCCCTGATAGATCGATCAGTTTTGCTTTGCTCAGCCCGACGACCTTTGCTGCAGTGGCTGATTCGGCCTTCGAGCCAAGTATGACAAGCGAAGCGTGGTCGTCCAACATCTCTGCAAGGCGCGCGTAGCTCTCGGCGGGCCAGCGTTTGGCAAGCGAATTCTGCGACCCGACTCCGAGAGCGATCACCGGCCTTGAGAGATCAACGCCCTCGCTTGCCATGAACTGACGCGCTTCCGCGATCCTCTGATCGGAAACGTTGAGCGTAGAATCAGGCTCACCGAAGGTCGATTCACGGCCGGTGATCCGTTTTATCGATTCCTTTACAAGTTCAAGGTAATAGAACGACTCGTGAGCGCGATCTTTCCATTCGGGAACGGCAATCGGAGCGGTAAGGAGCAAGCCGCGAGCGTCCTTGTTATAGCCGATGCGGATCGGAATGCGCGAAAGGGCGACGGTGAGTGCCGATTCGAAGGAATTCGGAAACAGAATGACGGCGTCGTATGCATCTTCCTTCAGGAATTTTGAGTTATCGAAGATGTCGCGGATACGCCATTTTGCCGGATCATAGGTGACGATCTCGTCAATAAAATCAGCGTCGCGAAAGAGCCCGTCGGCCCAACTTCGCGAATGCAGCGTTATCTGATCGCTTGGAAACGCTCGGCGAAGCTCGCGCAACGCCGGCACGGACATCACGGCGTCGCCGATCCAATTTGCCGAGCGGACGAGTATCTTCATTTTGCTGCGGTACGAAAAAGTGTGGCAAGGCCGTCTTCGATCGAAACCTTCGGGCTCCACGCGAGTTCGTGGTCGATCAAACTCAGATCGGAAACGTAGTTCATCGGCGACGGGTCCGGCAAGACGGTCTCGCTGTCGATCGCGGCCTGCAGGCCGGAGGCTTCCTCCATCTTTTCGACGAGCTCTTTCATCGAGACGGCGTTCATCCCGCCGCCGCCGAGATTGTACTTTCCGTGACGGACCGCTGATTCGAGGAAACTCTCGCATGCCGCCGAGATGTCATCGACGTGGATAATGTCCCGAACCGGGCGTCCTTCAGCGGGAAGTGCGATCGGTTCGCCCGAATTTATCGCTTCGGCGATCGCACCGACAAAGTTCGGCAAGTTTCCTTCGCTCGGCGGTGCATACGGTGTTGATAGGCGAAATATGCAGCTTCGGAATTCGTTCGTGTTCGCATAGAGTTCGACATATCGTTCTGCAATATATTTAGACCATTCGTATGCCGTCTGCCCCAGATAGTCGATGGGACACGTTTCCGGGACTTCCGAATACTGATCTGCGACACGGGCATATATATCCTTTGTTGACATAAAGATGAACGTACTGCCCTTTCGCATTGCTTTAAGTATCTTACGAGTCCCGTCAACGTTGACATTCAGAGTGTTTTCCGACCCGACGCCGGACCGATCAAGGCTTGCCGCAAGATGGATGACGACGTCGTATGCTCCGGCAGCCCGTGCGTGCTCGACGTTCAAGATATCCTGGCCGTGCCGCAGAGAAAGGTCGTCCGCCTTGAAATGCGAACGGATGTGCGTGCCCAAATAGCCGCTTCCGCCTGTTACGAGTATCTTCACACTTCAATTAGAAAGTATTATTTCCTCTACATCAAGACCGTCCGAATATAGTAAAATCTAAGGACGGCCGCAGTTCGTGCCGCCCGCCCTACGATCAAGAGAATGCCCAACAGCCCAAGCTCCAATCACGTTCGCTCTAAGAAGCCGCCAAAGGCATGGCTTAAGAAGCATCGGCCGCAGGACGCAAAGCCGGTGCCGCGGACGAAGTTTCGGCGCTTTCTGCGACTGATCTTCAATGGATGGACGATCTCGATCGCCGGGATACTGATCGTATCCGCGTTCTTGACGGCGACGTATTTCTGGCTCGACTTTTCTGAACAGATCGACCGCAGACTGCTTTCCGGCGAGGTATTTACGCCGACCGCGGGTATATATTCAGCTCCGAAGACACTGCGAAAGGGCGAGAAGATCTCGAGAGATGAACTCATTGCCTATTTGAAGTCGGCGGGCTACATCGAGCGTAACGATAAGGCCGACCGATCACGCAGCCGCTATTCGATCGACACAGACACTTTCGGCATTGAACCCGGGGCCTCGGCGATGATCGACGGGCAGAAGAGCTTTCCGGCTTTGACGGTGAAATTCTCAAAGGACGGCAAGACGGTCGATGCGATCGGCGATCGCGATTCGGGGCAGCAGGTCAACGAGGCAAAGCTCGAACCGAAAATGCTCAGCTCGATCGCGAGCGAAGGCGACGGCCGCCGTCGAACCGTGAACTTCAACGATATTCCGCCAACGCTTGTTAAGGCGATCACCGTTACCGAAGATCGAGCATTTTTTGACCATTACGGCGTGAACTTTCGCGGTATCGCACGGGCCGCGTGGCGTCGGTACGAAGGTGATGACGACGGCCCGCTTTCGAATCAGGGCGGTTCGTCGATAACGCAGCAGCTTGTCAAGAATCTGCTTCTATCGAATGAGCGGACGCTGACGCGAAAGGTCACGGAAGCTTATATGTCCGTGATCCTGGAAACGCGGCTGACCAAGCAGGAGATATTCACGCTTTACGCGAATCAGATCTATCTTGGCCAGCAATCCGGCGTTTCGATCTACGGCGTCGGCGAGGCGGCAGACGCGTATTTTGGGAAAGATGTCGCTCAGCTTACGCTGCCCGAGGCCGCGTTCATTGCGGGTATCATTCGCAGCCCGAATCGATACAGCCCGTATAAGCACCCTGAAAAGTCGGAAGAACGCCGCAATCAAGTGCTTCAGTCGATGGTCGAGGCCGGCGAGATCACGCCTCAGATGGCGGAGGCCGCAAAGGCGACGCCCATCGAACTGAAGAAGATCGACAGCAGACGCGATCTGCAGGGAATGCCGTATTTCTCGCAGTACGCGATCGAGCAGCTGCCGAAATTGGTGTCTGATCCAGAAGCCCTGCAGCATCTGCGAGTCTATACGTCGATCGATCCCGATCTGCAGAAGATGGCTTACGAGACGGTCGCAAGACGCCTTGATGCACTCGACAAGTATTTCCCGAAGAAGAAGGACAACCTGAACGCGGCGCTTGTTTCGATCCGTCCGAAGACCGGCGAGATCGTCGCGATGGTCGGCGGACGCGACTATCTCAAGAACCAATTCAACCGTGCGACGGACGCAAAGCGTCAGCCAGGCAGTGTCTTCAAGCCTTTTGTTTACGGCACGGCGATAAACTCGGCGTACGATTCGGGTTCGCGTGTCTTCACGGCCGCCACCGTCATCAAGGACGAGAAGAAGGTCTTCACGTTCAACCAGGATTCGTATTCGCCGAATAATTTCGGGGACACGTTCTCCGGCAAGGAACTCACGCTTCGAGATGCTCTCGTCAAGAGCAAGAACGTCATCACGGTCGATCTTGCGATGCAGCTGAACATCGGTAAGGTTATGAACCTTGCGGCAAAGGCCGGCTTTCCGAAGGTCGAGAAGGCCTATCCGTCGATGGCTCTTGGAACCGCCGAGGCAACGCCGCTCGAAGTTGCGACCGCGTACACGATGTACGCGAATCTTGGCGACCGTGTCCTTCCTACGCCGATCACGCAGATCACGACCGGTGATGGCCGTACCGAGAAACTCGTCACGCCCGACCGGAAGTCCGTCATACGCCCTGATGTCGCCTACATTATGGACGATATGATGAAAGATGTCGTGAACCGCGGAACCGCTGCGAGCGCACGTGCCTGGGGCTTTCAGAACGTACCGGGCAAAACTGCGTTCGCAGGTAAGACCGGCACCTCGCGCGACGGATGGTTCGCGGGGTTCACGCCCGAACTCGTTACGGTCGTTTACGTTGGCTTTGACAACGGCGACGATCTCGGAATGCAGGGCTCGGATTCAGCGTTGCCCATCTGGGCGGACTTTATGAAAGCCGCTCTCGCTCTTCATCCCGAATGGAACGGCGATTGGGCGATGCCCGCCGGAATTCGCCGTGCGGAGATCGACATTCGCAATGGTTCGCTCATACGGCCGCTCGACGACCTGATTTCGACCGACCCAAATGCCGCCGCTTCGCCGACTCCGACTCCAATGCCGCCAAGCCCCGGCGTCGATCCTTCACTTATCGACGAACCGCCGACCGAGTCGGCCGAACCCGAGATCTACGTTACGAACGTCCCCAAAGAGTTCGTTCGCACCGAGCTTTTTATCTCGGGAACCTTGCCGAATCGCCAACTGATCTCGACGGAAGACGCGTTGGCGGGCGACGGACCGCTCCCGCTGCCGTCGCAGACGCCGATCGAGCAAAGTTGGTCCGACTCTGCCGATTCGACCGAAGGGGCGCCGCAGAACGAATCGCAGCCCGCAGCAAAGGATCTCGTAACCGTGATGATCTGCCCAATGACCGGAATGCGCGCGACCTCGAAATGCCCGCAGCGGGAGCCGCGGAGTTTCCCGAAGGGCCAAGAACCCAAGGAATTCTGCACTTTCCATCGCTAGCGAAACATTCTCGAAAAAAAAGTTGCAAGAAACTTTTCCGCCCCCGTTCTTACTGCGCGAGGTTGGGAGAAGTGTGTTCAAAATGCCGCTCCCGTCTGCTCGTGAACAACCCACGCGGAGGCGTCCGTTCGCTCGCTCGGAATGCCGGAAAGAGCCGCTTGTTTTAGTGAGCAAAAGGAAAACAATGAGAAGACAAGTAATTCTTGGAACAGTTTTGGCAACCTCGGCTGCATTGGCATCAGCATGTTCGGGTACGCCTGCACCGAACACGAACACTCCGCCGATCAAACCGGCAGCATCACCGACGGCAACCGCAAGTCCGGCAGCATCGCCGGCCGCATCTCCTGCGGCCACGGACAAGAAGAGCGACGTGAATAACGACGCGAAACCGGGTTTGCCGACAACCTCCGATCCGAAGGCGACCGAGAAGAAGGACGGTGAGAAGACGGACAGCAAAACGGCCGATAAGCCGGCTGATGTGAAGAAGGCAAACTAGCCTTTGGACGATCCAACGCCACTGGCCGGCCTCAAGCCGACCAGTGGCTTTTCTCATGGTTCAAAGCCGCTGTCCCATCCAGTTCCAATAATCGCGGGACACGCAACTCCTTTATTGCCAGCACTTACGCAAACTGTCACAAAGTGTCCCAAACACCCCGTGGGACAAATAAGTATCTTTGTTCTCAACACTTACAGCCATTTTTGCGAAGAAAAATAAAAAAATTTATTTTTGGAGCGGCGGACGCCCTCGCCCCATCTGCAAGTTACCATTTTTTCAAAGAACAAAGCACACAACGTGTGTTGTGTATCTCCCTGTAAGTATAACACACTTGTCAAGACTGATCAGCAGAATTGACCATTTGATGTCGTCCCCACGGGGGACGAACAAAATTCAGGGCGTAGGGTTTGCACCTTACGCCCTATTGTTTGTCACGATCGGTGACCACACGGCATTCGATCATTTCATATTCAAGGCCTTTACGAGGAAGGCGTAGATGTCGGCCTGCTGTTGTATGGCAAGCGTCGTCGGGAGTCCTGCTCCGTGGCCGCCGCGTGTTTGGATGCGTATCAGAACGGGAGCGTCGCCGGCCTGAGCGTATTGCATCGCGGCCGTGTATTTGAAGCTGTGGGCCGGGAATACGCGGTCGTCGTGATCGGCGGTCGTAACGAGAACGGGCGGGTATTTCGTGCCCTTCTTCGCGTTGTGATAAGGCGAATACGCGTACATCGCCTTGAAGTCGGCGGCATCCGTCGGGTCGCCGTAGTCGCTACGCCAAGCCCAGCCGATCGTGAACTTATCAAAACGAAGCATATCCATCACGCCGACCTGCGGCACCGCGGCACCGAAGAGATCCGGATGCTGATTCAGTGTCGCTCCGACGAGAAGTCCGCCGTTCGAACCGCCGTTGATCGCAAGTTTCGGCGTTGAAGTGTACTTGTTGGCGATCAGCCATTTCGCGGCCCACGCGAAGTCGTCGAAGACGTTCTGTTTTTTGAGCCTTGAGCCGCCGATCCACCAATCCTTGCCGTACTCGCTGCCGCCGCGTAGGCAAGCGACGGCATAGACGCCGCCCATTTCGAGCCAGCCGACGCGGGCGACCGAGAATCCGGGCGTCATCGCGATATTGAATCCGCCGTAGCCGTAAAGCAGCGTCGGGTTCGTGCCGTCGAGCTTTATTCCTTTCTTGTATGTGAGGAACATCGGGATCTTCGTACCATCTTTTGACGGATAGAAGACCTCCTTTACCTCATACTGCGATGGGTCGAACTCGACGTTCGACTTGCGGAAGAGTTTGCTTGCCCCCGTCTTCATATCGTAGCTGTAGATCGTCGGCGGGGCGTTGAAACTCGAGTAGGAATAGAACGTCTCGCTGTCCTTACGCTTTCCGCCGAAACCGCCTGCGGAACCGATGCCCGGCAGCTTGACGTCGCGAACGAGCTTGCCGTCGGTCGTGAAGATCTTGATGAGCGTGTGTGCGTCGTGCAGGTAATTGACGACGAGCTTGTTGTTGTCGAGGAGATTCACACCTGCGATCGAATCCGCCGTTTGCGGGATCACATCGGCGAACTTGTGGTCGCGGGCGAGCACGTTCACCTTTACGATCTTGCCGCGAGTGGCGTCCTTGTCGGTCTGAAAATAGAAGGTTGAGCCGTCGTTGCCAATGAAATTCCAACTGTTATCGAGATTCTCGATGAGCGGGAGGATCGGAGCCTTGTCCATCTTGAGATTCTTGAAATAGACCATATTCATCCGCTCGGTACCTTTGCCGACCGTGATGATGAGCCAATTTCCGTCCTCGCTGATCTCTGCACCCGAGAAATATTCTTTGTTGTCGGGACGCTCGTAAACAACGTAATCATCAGACTGCGGCGTTCCTAATTTGTGGTAGTAGATCTTTTGGAAGAACGTATTCTCCTTGAGTTCCTCGCCCTTTTTCGTCGGAGCGTAGCTCGAATAATAGAATCCGCTGTTGTCCTTGCTCCAAGCAGAGACGCCTTGGCGATTAGGAGCGAGCGTGTCTGGAAGCAGCTTGCCGGTCGCCGTGTCCATCACATGCCATTCGGTTCGGTCGCTGCCCGCGATGGCGACACCGTACGCCCAAAGTTTGCCGTCGTCCGTGAAATTCGAACCGGAAAGGGCGGCCGTTCCGTCCGCGAGTATCTTGTTCGGGTCGAAGAATATCTTGCCCTCGTCCGAGACGGAATTCGCACGATAGAGGACACTTTGATTCTGCAGGCCGTCGTTCTTCGAGTAGATATAGAAACCGTCGGCGACCTTTGACGGAGCAGAATAACGCTCGTAATTCCAAAGCTCGGTCAGGCGTTCCTTGATCTTTTCACGCTGCGGTATCTTTTCGAGATACGATTCGGTCAGCTTATTCTCGGCCTCGATCCAGGTTCGCATCTCAGCGGATTCGGTGTCCTCCATCCAGCGGTACGGATCGGGAACTTTAACGCCATGAAAGTCATCTACCTGGTCGGAACGATGAGCCGCAGGATAAGCGAACTTCGTCTGAGCCGGAAAGCTGACGGATAAGAATGAAAGGAGCAGGAATAGGGCGAAACTCTTTTTGAGCATTATCGAACGGTCACCTCACATCTAGATTGATGCGAAGAGTATAGACCGCGACAGCTCCAAAACGAAGTGCGGCTGCGTGACGCGCAATTCTTTAGCGGTCGACCTTGACCGAGATCGGTTGGATATGTCGGCCCGGCGGCGAGCGGATCGTCAAAAGACGCTGATGTCGTTTCGATCAAATTCGGCGTTGGCCGACTTGCCGTTGTCCGCTGTTTGGTAGGGAAGCCAACCTCGCCCGGCGTAGAGCGCCGCTTCCGCCTTGGCGGCGGTCATCGGTTTTGCAAGAAGATAGCCTTGTCCGTAGTCACAGCCTAAATGTTTCAGGACGGAGAGCTGAGCCTGCGTTTCGATGCCTTCGGCGATGACCTTCATTCGCAGGTTCTTCGCGAGCGAGATGATCGTCTGGATGATCTCCGAATCTTCGCCGTTCGGGCCGACTCCGGAGACGAACGAGCGGTCGATCTTGATCGTATCAAACGGCAGTTTATGCAGGATGCTAAGACTTGAGTAGCCTGTTCCGAAATCGTCAAGGCTAAGCTGAACGCCGAGCCGCTTGAGGTCTTTCAGGAGTTTCAGCGTGAATTCAGGATTGTCCATCGCGGTGCTTTCGGTGATCTCAAGCTTCAACGCCTCGGGCGCAAGTCTCGATCGCTCGAGGGCACACTCGATATCGTAAACAAGATCTTCGCTTGACAGATGTTTTCCTGAGATGTTCACGCTGACGAGGATGTCGCTGGTCTCAGCCGAGATCTTTCGCCATTCGGCCATCTGATCGGTCGTTTCACGCAGGATCCATTTGGTGATCGGAATGATGAGTCCTGAATCTTCGGCTATGGGTATGAACCTTGCCGGCGGGATGTTTCCGAATTCACCATGATTCCACCGCAGAAGGGACTCAAAGCCAAGCAGCTTTCCGTCGGATATCCTGACAAGCGGCTGGTAGCTCATCGAGAGTTCGCCGCGTTCGATAGCGTGGCTGAGGTCCATCTCCAGACGAACACGTTCAAGGAATCGCGTGCGTAGATCACGCGTAAACAATGCGACGCTCTCCCTCTGCGCCTTTGCATAATTCATTGCAATGTCGGCATCGCGCAGGACCTCTTCGGGTGTCGTGTATTCCATGTCGGCTGGGGCGATGCCGATGTTGACCGAGATCGAGATGCGGTTGCCGCTTAGCGAGAATGGCTGCGAAATACTGCTGTGTATCCGCTGCGCGACCTTCTTTGCTTTTGCTGCGGTGGATGGACCTTTCAGTACGATCGCAAATTCGTCGCCGCCGAGCCGCGCAACCATGTCCGCGGGCGTTACAAGCCGCAGGAACCGTCGGGCAGCTATACTCAAGACCTTGTCCCCGATCGTATGGCCGAGGCTGTCGTTGATGTTCTTGAATCTTGCAAGGTCGAGGAAGAGCACGTGATAGGCCGCCGTGTTGTCGCTGCGATACGCCGCGATCCGATCCATGAGCTTTTCGTGGAAGAGTTTTCGGTTTGCAAGGCCTGTCAATGCATCGTGCAAAGCTGCATGCTGAAAGTTCTGCTCACTCTTGCGTAACGCGATATTTGCCCGCTCTTGGCTCTCTAATGACACGGCGAGTTCGGACGCATAGACTTCAGCCTCTCTTCGAAGCATCCGTTCGGTTTCCGCTTTTTCTTTTTGAGCCGCTTCGGTCTCCAGCATTGCCTCTTTAAGGTCTTGAACCGACCTTCGATAGCTGAAATAGACGATCGCGATACCGACCGCCGAGATGACGGCCGTAAGAATGTCGCCGTAGGTGGCGAGCATATAGACCAAAGCGGCGAGGCCAGCGCCGACGATGTGCATCATTGCGCGCGAGGAGAAATCCTTCCGCCAGCTCCGATACGCTTCGCTAAGACGGTTCTTCGCCCTGATAAACGACAGCAAAGACGAAGCGATCACGAAATGCAGGACCGAGATCGTCCCGAGGGTCACGATAAGGTGCTGCACACTTCCGAACGGCCCCGTGACCAGCCGTGTAGATGGCAGAACCGTCCAGATCAAGTATGCCGCCGTGAAACTGACGACGTTCAGAGCGATATTGAACGGAACCATGTAGGGCTGAAATCTAAAGCCCTTTCGGTAGTAGAGATAAAGACAGTTTGCCGTCGTTTCGATTCCCGCAAAGAGGATCGCTGTCGGACCGCCGTAGAAAAGAAAGGCGAGATAGATGCAGGCGTCGGAGAACGTTAGTGCAATGTCGGTTCCCGGCAGGGGAATGCTTGCCCGCGGCGCGATAACTACTGCGAACAGAAGGAGGGCAGCGAGCAGCGGCGTTAGATTCGAGACGTCGAATCTGACAATGCCAAACCCGATCGCACACACCCCAAGGGCGATCATTAAGATCCGTGAAAGTTTTTCGTTCGGGTCGATGGCCATCCTTGACGGTGAATAACGGAGCAGACGGGATAAAGGCGAAAACCAAGGCCGGTATTAAGTTTAACACGTGTTGAACTCCTAAATGCAAGCATTTTTCTGTGTTTTTGAGAAGGTTCGATCTCGAGTGTATACAAAATACTCAGCAGCTTTGAGTGTATAGCCAGTATCCAATGGCGGTAAATCATTGAAACTACGCCAGTTAGCACATATCTAACTGAATTGAGTAGTAAGTATACAGAAAATCCCGACCACGACCGCCTCACGCCTGCCTCTATATCGAGGCTCGTAAATACCTGTAAATACAATGGTTAGATCGCTTGTCGACAGGACTGAGCGTTGTGGCACGCGTCTTGAAATAGAGAAGGGCGAAAGACGCCGAAGCTTAGGGGCTTCCAAAAAAAATAAATCTACTGGAGAAGGGAAAATGAAAAAGACAATCGCAGGACTCGCACTCGGACTTATGCTCATGGCCGGAAACGCATTCGCAGGTGATGGAATCATCGTCGGCGGCACACTCGTTGATGACAGCGGCACTCGCACGCCGACAGCATGCACCAGCGTGAACGGATCGCGTGACATCCTCGTCAGCAGCGCAACAGGCATTATCATCACGGATTTCACCGGCATCATCATCACGGATCTCGTAGGCATCCTCATTACCGACCGTACGGCTCCGTCTAGCTGCAGTGCTCGTGATGGAATCATCATCACGGACTAGGCCTTCCGAAATTGGGTTGTGACACACCGGGGTACCACGGTGACACCACCAAGATGACTCGTCGCGAAAGCGGCGGGTCATTTTTTATGCGTGTTTTGCGTTTGGCTGCAAGGCCCGGAGCCGTTCAACCGCAGAAGGAAGTATGTCGAGGAGTTTGTCGACCTCTGCGGCGGTGTTCTGGCGCCCAAGGCTGAAGCGTATGGCTCCGCGAGCGATATCATCACCGTGTCCTAAGGCACGAACGACAGGCGATGGCTCGAGCGAACCTGACGAACAAGCCGAGCCGGTCGATACCGCGATGCCCTGCATATCGAGGGCTATCAAGAGGGCTTCACCCTCGACCGAGCGAAAAGAGATATTTGCGATGTTCGGCAGCCGATCTGTTCGGTCGCCGTTCGGGACCGCTTCTGGTACTCGTTCGAGGATGATGTTCTCAATTCGGTCGCGAAGGGACCGTATTCGCGAATCAAGGTCGCCGAGGCTCGAATCCGCAAGTTCTGCAGCGGCACCAAGACCTACGATCCCCGGAACGTTTTCGGTTCCTGCCCGCGTTCCCCTTTCTTGGCGGCCGCCGATATTCTGTGTATGAAGCCTCACGCCGCGGCGCACATAAAGGCCGCCGATTCCTTTCGGCCCGTTGATCTTGTGCCCGGAAAAAGAAAGTAGGTCGCAGCCGATCTCTTCTACATTGACGCGTATCTTTCCGACTGCCTGCACGGCATCCGTATGAAACCAGATCTTCTTGCCCGACTTTCGCAGATCGCGCACCAAGGAGCCGATCTCGTTTATGGGCTGAAGAGTGCCGATCTCGTTGTTTGCGGCCATAACCGTGATCAGGACAGTGTTGTCGCGTATCGCCGCACGGACATCTTCGATCTTGACGACCCCATTCTCGTAAACGGGCAGAACGGTGAGTTCAAACCCTCTCTTTTCAAGGTCTTCGCAGACTGATTCAACGGCAGGATGTTCGATCGCCGAAAGGATGATGTGGTTTCCGTAACGCGAATTGGACTCGACGAGGCCGCGGATCGCCAGATTGTTCGATTCCGTGCCGCCGGACGTAAAAATTATTTCGTTCGGGCGACCTGCGTTCAGGAGAGCCGCGACCTGATGCCGTGCGCGATCGACGGCCATCTTGGCCTTCTGCCCGTAGGTGTGGATGCTCGAAGCGTTCCCAAAATCCTCCGTCAGATACGGCATCATCGCTTCAAGAACCGCCGGATCGATCGGTGTGGTGGCACTATTATCAAGGTATATTCGGTCGAGCACGATGTTATTTATTATAACGCATCGCCAGAATCGAGAGCGACGGCGACGGTCGTTTGAAAAGGGCAAGCCCAAGAAACTTGAGACTCTAATACGAGGCTTGGTTGCGTCCTTTGCAACACTTGGGGATCTATGACCCAAGAACCCCGACCGCACTGCCAAAGGGCAAGCCCGATTCGAAAAGTCAAAATTCAATAGTCAAATTTCAAGATAGGCATACGGATTGCGGATTGTAAGAACCGGTCGCTATCGCTCGGTGTTCTGATGTGGATCTGCGTGTCGTCGGTGAGAGGCCGCCTGAAGGTGGGACTTCGAACGAGACGCAAAATACTCCGGCATGACGCCTCGCTCCCCCGATCTAGCGTAAAACAAGCCGATCTCTAGGTGTAAAAGGCTTGCCTGCAAGCCCTATAAAGGCTAAATTAGAAGGTTGGCGGAAAGGTTTTGGGGTCGGTTAATTAAGAGAAATGGATTTTGCGACAAAAGAGATCTTCAAGCGGTATGCGAGCATGGTCGTCGGGCGGACGATGTCGCCCGTTTTCCTAAATATTCTGGTTACGAGCGTCTGCGATATGCGATGCACGCACTGTTTCTTCACGGACGAACTTGATGATCGTCCGCGCAAGAAACTCCAGATGAAGGCCGACGAGATCGCACGCATCTCGGAAACGCTGGGAGGGAATCTCGGCGTCCTCGTTTTGGCAGGTGGTGAGCCATTCACGCGAAAAGACCTGCCGGAGATCGTCCGGGCCTTCTACGAGAACAACAAACTCGATTCGGTTTACCTGATGTCGAACGGCCAGATACATCCGCGGATATTCCCGGACGTTGCAAGAATTATGGACGAGTGTCCGAAACTGAACGTCTCGGTCGCGCTTGGCATCGATGGCCTCAAGGACGCTCACGAGAAGATCCGCCGCAAAGAGGGAAGCTGGGACAAGGCGATCCACACGGCACGCACCCTGCAGGAGATGAAGAAGGAGCAGTATCCGCAGCTCGACATACAGACCTGCACCTGCGTGATGCACTCGAACGAGGACACGATCTTCGAGTGGTACGACTACCTCAAATACGACCTCAAGCCCGACAAGGTGAATATCAACTACATTCGCCCGCCGTCGGCCGATCCGACAGAACTTGAGTTCGACCACAAGCGTTATCAAGAGTTGTCGCATATGATCCTTGAGGATACGAAGAATGCCGCGCTCAAGAATAACTACGGCGGCGATTCGGGAATGTTCAAGGCCGCGGTTGATATCTATATGCACGATATCATCGCGAAGACCAAGGAAGAGAACAAGGCGCAGCTCAAATGCTACGCAGGTTCTGCCGGCGCCGTGATCTATGATAACGGTGCGTTGTCGTCGTGCGAGAACAAGACAGACGTCTTGAACCTTAGGGATTTTGATTGGGACTTCACGAAGGCATGGCACAGCGACGCGATGAAGACCCGCCGCAAAGAGGTCGCGGACGGCTGCCATTGTACGCACGAATCGAACTGCTTCTATCCGTCGCTGCCGCTCAATCCCGGCCACCTGCTTAAGATCAAGGGACTCGAACGCGATATGAAGAAGGCCGCAGAAAAGATGAAATTCGCGGCGGCAAAAGAAGTTGTGTTGAAGGTTTGAGGAGCGTTGATGAAATACGAGTTCACCATAGTTATTGAGCCAGACGATCCTGGGTTTCATGCGTTCGTGCCGGCGCTTCCCGGATGCCATTCGCAAGGCCTTACGCTCGATGAGGCTCGTGCGAATATCGCTGAGGCAATTGAACTTCACATTGAAAGCATGATCGAGGATGGTGAAGAGATTCCTGCTGAGAGGGAACCCTACTTTGTGAGCCGTCTTTCTGTTCCGATCGCAGCGTGAGCCAGAAACTCCCCACCGTCTCGGGCGTCGAACTTATTAAGGCACTTCAGCGAGTCGGCTTCGCGGTTCGCCGTCAGAAGGGTAGTCATGTGCACCTTGTTCGTGACGACGACAAAAAGCGTGTGACTGTTCCCGTTCATGGTACTATTGCAATCGCTAAGGGGACGCTAAGAGCGATCCTTCGAGACGCGGACCTGACCGTTGAAGACCTTCGAAAGCTGTTATAAATGCCGCCAACTACACCAAAGATCCTAATAATCTCTTCCGACACGGGCGGCGGCCACCGTTCGGCGGCTAAGACCATTTCGGATGGACTTCAGAGATTTTGGCGCGGCGATTCGGTCGCGGTCCGCACGATACGTGCGATCGAGGACGCGCACCGCATCACCGAGCGTCTGGTGAACGTCTATAACTGGATCCTTCAGAACAAGCAGCATTGGATGAAGTATCTCTATTGGGCGGTCAACAAGATGCGTCCTGAGAAGAGCAGCTTCCTGCATCGCAAATGCTTCGCCTATACGCGGGACATCTTCGAGAAATGGTGTCCGCACATCGTCGTGAGCGTTCATCCCTTGACGCAGCACTTTTTCGCGAAGGTACTCAAAGAATTAAAACTTTCCGAGCAGATCCCGCTTGTGACGGTCGTTACCGATCCCTGCTACGGTTTTTGGAAAGGTTGGGCGTGCGACGAAGTAACGCTCTACCTTGTCGCGAATGACGATGCGCGTCGGCAGCTGATCGATTACGGTGTTCCTTCCGAGAAGATCAAGATCTCCGGGATGCCGGTGCATCCGAAGTTCCGCGAGGTCGAAGAAGCCGATGCCCAGACCGCGCGTCGTGCTTTCGGGCTCGATCCCGACAAGTTCACGGTCTTCGTAAATGCGGGCTGGGTTGGCGGCGGTAACATCCCTGCGATCTTTCGTGAGTTTGTTCGCGGTGATCTCGACGTCCAGGCGATCTTTCTTGCGGGCAAGAATCAGGAACTCCGCGAAGAGGCAGAGGCTCTCGCACGCTCGGCGAAGTTCCCTGTGAAGGTAATCGGCTATTCCGACGAGATCGAGAAGCTTATGCAGTCGGCGAACGTGATGGTCTCAAAACTCGGCGGATTGACGACGTTCGAGGCTTTAGCCTGTCGCTTGCCGATAATCGCTGATGCGACGACGCCGCCGATGCCGCAGGAAGCGGGCACCGCTCGTCTGATGGCGGAACGCGGTGCGGCGATCCTCTTAAAGAACAGTCACGACATTGTCTCGACGGTCCGGGACCTCGCGTCGGATCGTGCGAACTACGCGCGGATGAAGGCTGCGGCGGCCGAACTTGCCTTGCCCGATTCGACCGAACGCATCATCGCCGAGATATATTCGCTGCTGCCGCAAACGGCTGTTTCGCACCAAATTGCGGCGTGACACGCCTCAGAACCTCTTCCAGCAGGCGCCAATCCGTTTTGCCGACTTGCCCGTTCTTTCGGATTTCTTTAACCTTGTCATTTTACGGAGATCACACATTTGAGTCTGTTACTTGAAGGAAAACGTGCGTTCGTCTCGGGCGGAACTCGCGGTATCGGGGCGGCGATATGCGAGATATTCGCGCGCGAAGGTGCCGATGTCGCATTTAATTACAACTCGCGGGACGATCTCGCGGCCGAGGTTGCGGCCAAGATCGAGGGGCACGGCCGCCGTGCGTTGAGTTTCAAAGTTTCGGTGACCGATCGCCTCGGAATGAAGCACGTCGCAAAGGAGATCCTCGAAAAATGGGGGCCTTTGAACGTGCTTGTGAACAATGCCGCGGTCAACAAGTCCGATAATTTCGCGACGACGACGGATAAGAGCTGGGATTGGGTCGTCGATACGAACGTTAACAGTCTTTTTGCCGTCACGAAACCTTTTTACAAGCAGATGATACGTGCCCGCGAGGGTGCGATCCTGAATATCACGTCGGTCGGGGCGATCCGCAGCCTGCCGACGTCGGTTCATTACGCGACATCGAAGAGTGCGATGATCGGCTTCACGAAATGTCTGTCGCGTGAGGCGGCGAACTTCGGCATTTCGGTCAACGCCATCGCCGCGGGCATCTATGACACGGACCTCGGCAACACTTTGCCGGAGCGGCTGCTGCATATTCACGAATTCTGGGTCTCGAAAGGCCGCCTCGGCCGCCCGAACGAGCTCGCGGAGTTCGCCGCCTTCATGACGAGCGACCGCAACAGCTTCATGAACGGCGAGATCGTGATCCTCGACGGCGGCGCCGTCACCTAAAACCCCGAAAACGCAGTCTCAGAACCTTTTCGAGCGTGCTCAGAACCTTTTCGAGCGTGCTCAGAACCTTTTCGAGCGTGCTCAGAATCTTTTCGAGCGTGCTCAGAGCCTTTTCGAGCGTGCTCAGAGCCTTTTCGAGCGTGCTCAGAACGTAGTTTTGCCGCTAAAAAAGGTTTTTTTCGCGTGGAGAAAGGTTTTTTTCGCGTGGAGAAAGGTTTTTTTCGCGTGGAGAAAGGTTTTTTTCGCGTGGAGAAATGCTCTTTTTGCGCTAAAAAACCTTCTATTCGCGTGGAGAAACGTTCTTCTGCGGTGAGAAAAGCTACTTTTCGAGCTGATTTTTTGCCTTTTCGATGAAGACGCGGATCATTTCGGTGATGCGTTTGGTCATTTCCTTCGAGATGATGGCCTCGCCGGCGAGACCGGCGAGCATGTGCAGGTCGCGGGCCGACTTGCGGCGCAATTCGACCATTTGCGAGAAGTGGACGAGCGTGACGTTCTTCGCCTTTTCGAGGAAATCGGCCGAGTAACGCAGGAAGTTCTGCGCTTCGCTCCGCAAGGGCAGCCATTCGACGCGGTCGTCGGAATCCTCGGCGAGTTCGAGCGTGAAATTCTGCAGAATGCGGCCGACGACAGGGATCTCGGTCTGCACTTTCCAGTGCGCGACGCCTCTCGCGTCCGTGTGAATGTTGACGACGCCCGGCATCAGCTCGGCGAAATTCGTGATGTCGAGGAAGAATTCGCGCACCTGCTCGATGCCCGAACGGATCTCGATATCGTTGCTGTAACCGGCTTTAATAGTGAACATCAAAAGGCTCCGTTGAATGCGATCGCGTTGAAGAATTGCCGAGTCGTGCTGCGAAAGACGCCGCGAAAGAACGGTTCTTCAGCGAATAGTATAGCGTGTCCGCCGCCATTCGGCTCGTCAATTATATATGCCGTGCCGGCGAGCAGACGCTCCGTGTTGCCCGGCCACACAAAGCCCGAGATCGTGAGCGGCGCCTTCCCGCGATCCGCGAATACGACCGCATTCGTGCCCTCCTTCGAGTAACGGAAGAAATATCCGCCGGCGAGCAGCACAGGGATCTCGTCGCGATCGACACCATAATTAATATATACAGTGCGATCGACCGCCGCACGCATTATCGAGCCGGGCAGCGGCACGGGCGTCTTGTTCGCATCGGCGGACGGCGAGACGATCGGCGGCAGAAAGCCCGCGATGCGGTCGTCCGAGTCGTTGGCCATCTCTTCGCTCGACGGATTCGCCTTCGGTTCCGGCTTCGGCCTGTCAGTTTTAGGAGCAGGCAAGGAAGCCGCAGGTGCGGGAGACTTTGTCGCAGCGTCGGGAACATCCTTCTTCTCGTCATCGGAGCTTCCAACAAGACGCGACGACGTGAGCCCGACGTCTTTGAGCGTTGCGAACACCGACGCGCCGCGTATCGTGACGACAGTGCCGCCGTCCGCGACCCAATCCTTCAATGCCGAGACGCCGGACGAACCGAATTGCGACATCATCTGGCCGGGCGAACCGTCGGGAATGATGAGCACGGTGTGGTCTTTCAGGCCGCCGTTGCGGATCGAACGGATCGACATCGGCGTGAACTCGATGCCGTAACGGTCAAGCGTCCACCAGATCGAACCGAACGAAGTTTGGTCAACGCCGTCGTCCGCCGCGACCACGATCTTCGGAGCTTTGAGCGACACGACGGATTCACCGCCGACGCTCGTGTCGCCCTCGTCGGCAAAACCCGAGTTGACCGACGCAACATTCACGCCCATCGCTTTCGAGAGCCGCTCCACCTTGTCGTGAACGCTCTCATCGTTGCGAGAGACGCGGATCACGAACGTTCCGGCGGGCCAATTCCGTCCGCCCGCGTTCAATGTCTTTGACGCGACGTTCACACGGACGCCGTCCTGCAGAAGCCTGATGACGAACGCGGCGGTCGAGTCCGTCTGGTAGGGAATGATGTACGAGATCTCGGCACGTCCGGGAAACGAACCGGCCTTCGCGGCCGCAAGGGAACTCGCATCGACGAGTTGGCCCGAAGTATTGCCGCCATCTTCCGTCCAATACGCGTCAACTCCGAACGCGAGCGGCAGCGACCACGCAGTTATGTCGTAAAAGCCGAAGTCTTCCTTCGATTGCCGCTTGCCTTTCATCTGATTCCGGCGGAAGCGGCCGAGATTGTCGTCAACGAACGCCTTGTCCTGCGGCGTGTCAGGTTCGAGGATCGACTTTGCGAGTATCCGCTGCGGCTGGTTGAGATCGATCACATAACTTCCGGCAGGAAACGTCTCGCGCGTAGCGGCAGAATTCTTCTTCTCCATATAAGAATGTGCCGCGGCGGAAGAGAACGCTTTGTCAGCGCGTTTGACCTCGATGCGCGCACGCGTGAGAGCTTCGATGAGCTCCGCAGATTTCACGCGATCGTTGTCCGGCACGATCACAACGCGCTTCATTTTCGACGACGCGAAATCCTTCAACGCATCTGCACGGAACGAATAATAGTCTCGAATGCGATCCGCTTTGTGTTTCGCGGTCGTCTCCAAAGTCGTCATCGACGCGACGAAATGTTTTGCGATCGCCGAACGAAGAGTCGCGATCGTTCCGTCATCGCGCGTGTAACGCAAACCTTTCGTGCCGCCGCCGTCGGTTTCGTACGTCATTCCGATCGCGCCATTGAGCGACGGATACATATCCCAGTAGCCGGGATAGAACGCATCGAAAACATCACGCACGTAGTAGTCCCATTTGTTGCGATCGAACGCGGCCGCATTTGCGCGTCCGTAGATCTCATTCCATTTCGAGAATGCAGGTTCGGGAAGATTCGGATTTATCGGAAGTGCATCGGGCGGAAAAAAATATTGCGACGGCTGCCCGTGATGATCGGCGGAGACCTGCGGATTCCATTCGAGAAATGCGCGCTGCAAGTTCTGCGATTCCTTTTGCGACGTGACGAGAGCGTCGCGATTCAGATCGAAACGATAGTGGGAAAGGCGGCCGTAAACCGACCACGGTTCGCGATGTTCGAGCGCGAAAGGATTCGCATCACCGACGCCGACAGAGTTGTACCAAGAGACGAATCGCTCGTGTCCATCGGGGTTTTCCCCTGTAATTATAAGGGTTACACAGTTCTTTAGTATTTCGAGCGTTGCGGGTTCATCGGACGCGGCAAGCTGATATATCACCTGCATCATCGTCTCAAAGGATGCGGATTCGTTGCCGTGGATCGTGTAAGCAAGCCATGCGATCGCGGGATTCTTTTCGGCGATCGCGTTCGCTTCAGAGCGCGAAGTAGTGCGCGGATCCGTAAGACGCGCGTTGTCCGACTTGATGCGGTCGAGTGCCGCGATGTTCTCCGGCGAAGAGATCGCGACGATGTGCTGCATCCGGTGTTCGTTCGTCTCACCGATGTCGAACACGCGCACGCGATCGGGCGCAGACTTCGCGATCGCGTTCACAACAGATTCCATCTGCGCGTAACTCGTATGAAAATTCCCGACATCGAAGCGGAGAATTTCCGACGGACGCGGAACGTTTGCGCGATAATTTCCGCGCGCATAGAAATCAAAATCCTTCTTTGCTTGCGCGAACGAAAAATTTGCCGTGAAAAAAAATATAAAAATAAAAAACAGTTGTGCAGTTTTTTTCATTTACTTTTCGTTTTTTCTGATAGAATCTTCAGTGGTTTTTAACCGCGTGAAATTATAGCAATGAATTCAGCGCATCAAGAAACTTGTCCGCGATGTTCGGTTGCTAAATTGAAAACTTGGAAGGAACTCGACAGAGACGAAAGGATCATCGTCGAAAGAATTTACAAGACTCATCTTAACGATGAGCGTGGAAAAGAAACTCGACAGTTCTGCACGAACTGTTGGTTTGAAAGATCACAGACAGAGAGGAAGGTGTGAAGCGCATCGGTGCTTTGCAAATTTATGCGGCCGGCTAAGACACGCGCCGCATAGGCGGGCAGAGATACGACATTGATGCTGCGGAAATTTTTTGATGTGTTTGTGAGCTATCCCGGAAAAAGAAAACATTGGAGAAAAAAATGGCAACTACCAAAAAAACTAAGAAACCGGCCAAAAAGGCGGCAGTGAAAGCTACCGCTTCGACGGCCAAAATGGCAACCGCTGCTAAGAAACCTGCAGCAAAGAAACCTGCTGCTAAGAAACCGGCGGCAAAGAAAGCAGCTCCTAAGAAAGCTGCTGCAAAGAAGGCTGCGGCACCGGCTAAGAAAGCGGCTGCTAAGAAGCCTGCGGCAAAGAAACCGGCAGCTAAGAAGGCTCCTGCAAAGAAGGCTTCGACAGCGAAGAAGGCCGCAAAACCGGCAGCAAAGAAGGCTCCGGCAAAGAAGGCAGCTCCTAAGAAAGCAGCCGCGAAAAAGCCAGCAGCTAAGAAACCGGCAGCAAAGAAAGCTCCGGCGAAAAAATAGCTGAATATTCCTAGCTACTCTTGATCAACGAGTGACCAACTCCATATTAAATACATTCTGATCTGCCACCTCAGGCGAACCGGCTTCAGCTAGTTCGACCCGAGTTGATCTACATCGATGAGAATGTACGTGGAGCGAACAGCAAACTCCTTCGGCTCGAGTATTTTGCGGAACGAAAATTCCGCGGGCATTGCGGCTGATTGATCATTGAGTCCGGTTAGGATGGTTTCAAAAAAAGAAGGCCGCGTTCTGCGGTCTTCTTTTTTTGTGAAAAGGAAAAAGGCATCGGCCGAGAAATGACCGATGCCTTCTATACTTTCGATCTTCGACGAAGAGTTACGGCGTCATATTCACGCCAAAGTCGAAGAACTTCGAACCGACGCCGGCCGACGTGTTCGAGTTGCCCGAGTTGAGCATCATAAATCCATACTCGCCTTTCTTGAGCGGCGAAGTCGGAGTTACTTTATACACTCCGTTGCCGAGAGATTCGGCCGTCAACCCGACGACATATTCATCCGAGAGGCCGCCCTTGCCGCCCCACGAATTCGATTTTGCGATCGTTACTTCGCGATTGTCGCTGCGTTGATTGAAGCGAACAAGCGTGAATTCATTCGGGCTTGAGGGAATGCCGCTCGATGTATTCAATCCGCCGCTCGAAGCGTCGAGGTAGAAATAGAACACGGGCGACGTTTCCTTGATCTGGATCGCGGCGTTGCGGCCGGGCAGATTCGTCTTGGTCTTCACCTTTCCGAGTCCGAACGGCGTGATCGATGCGGTGAACTGTCCGCCGGTCCTGTTCTGTGCCGACATCGAGGGCTGCAGCTGCGTCATCTTCCTGGCGCCATCTTCTTCGGTGTAGAGATATATGCCGTGCCCGTGCTTGCTCATCGGGTCGTTCGGGTCGCCGGACGGTTCTCCGCCGGGTGTCGCAGGTGTTTGCGTGCTTCCCCCGCTCTTTGCGGTAACCATTGCGGCAACGACATCGTCGGCGACGCCGGCCTGTTTCAAAGCGATCAAGCCGTTGGTCGAAGTATCGAAATCGGTTGATGACGTTCTGATCTTTTCGACGATCACAGAGCTGGCGAGTCCCGCTTTTGTCAGCGAGATCACTTCTGCATTCGTCAGTTTCTCTTGTGCGAAAGTGCTTACGGCCGCAACGCCCAGAATGGCAGCCAGCATAAGCACAGCGAGTATGTTCTTCATTTCAAGTTTCACTCCTAAGTCAGGGATGTCTAATTGTCTTTACGGTGAGGCGGTTTCAAATATGTTTCTTTTGCACGAATCACGAGATCGGGACGGTAAACCCGAACGCGTATAAAGTTTCGCGAACCGGGTATGCGATCGCTTGTAGGATAATACCCCAAGCTGTAAGTTTTGCGAAGCTCATCTGCGATGCGGGAGAATGCTGCCACAAGATTTGTGCGGGAAGAAACCCGCTGGACGCCGCCGCCGGTCCGTTCGGCTGCTTCACGCATAAAATCGTCCGCACTCGCATAGTCTTCGATCCGCTCGCCCTTGCCCGGGCTGGTCTCGACGACATACGGCCGGTCGTCGTCATCGTATCTGATCTCGGCATCGTTCCGGCGGCTCTTCTGGACGTCATCATAGGTGCTGTATCGGATCGGATAGACGATGACATTCGACTCTGTCAGGTCGTCAAGCACGCTCTTGAAACTCGCCCTCTTACTGGTCGTATCGACGCCGTCGGTGAGCACGACGATCGCTTTCCGGCCGGCGACATTTGCCAGCCTGTGATTCAGCACGTCGTCCAAGGTGTCATAAAATGACGTGCCGCTTTCGATCCTCGTCGCATCTATCGCGTATCGAAGGGCAGTGCGGTTGTCGGTGAATTCGCAAAGCACTCGGCCTTTTTCCGCAAAGGCGACTATCATAACGCGGTCATCCGGCTTAAGTTCATTGATGAACTGTTTCGCCGCATTTTGTATCTCCTGCAGCTTGAAGACCGTCGAGTAGCTCATATCGAGAAGCAAAGCAACGGAGAACGGTGCCTCGTCCGAATTGAAATATGCGATCTCCTGTTCTTCGCCGTTCTCGAAGACCCGAAATTCATCACGCCGAATATCCGGCACCGCACGGCCGTTCTTTGTTGTGACCTTTACAGGGATCATTATTAGATCGGTCTCGATGCGAAGGACATCATCGTTCGCGGCCGCTCCGTCAGGCTTGGATCCTTCGTCCTTCGGAACGGTGATGTCATAGCGGGAAACGCTTTCGGAATACGGTTTCTTATGACGGGACTGGCCCGCCGCGATCGATGCGGAGAGCAGGAGCATCAAAAGGAAGGCGGCCAAGCGAACCATAGTCCGAAATTATACTCGAAATTAAAAGATGATCGCTATCGCAAAATAGACTCGTATGCCTCGCGGATAGATATTCGATGGACGGTGAGGTCTTCCAACATGCGGGCGGTCGAATGATATTTGAGTCGGCGGACGATCCTGTCCATTGCGGGCGAATCCGCAACAGGAAGCCTCGTTGACCGGCCGCTGCAAAGACGCGTAGCGTGATCGATCGATGAGAGCAGCGAATGCCCCGCAACCAGAGCATCGAGATCCGCTTTGGAGAGCGAGCCCGCATCAAAGAGTCTTTCCAACGTGTATGGTGTTGAGCGGTCCTTGTCGTCATCCAGCATTCCGTCACGAAGCTGCAGGAAGCGCATCGCAAAATACACGTCGAGCATTCCGCCCTCGTCGTACTTGATGTCGAGAACACCTCGTCGTGCCGTCGTTCTTTGTTTTCGCAAAGCTTCTCGGACGTTCAGTGTGCTGTCGCGAAGCTCCTCGGCGGAAAGTGCGGATCCGCGTGAGTGAACGATCTTTCGGATCGCGGCCTCGAGCTTACTGGCACCCACACTGTCCAGATGATCGCCGCTCGCGATACCCCGAACTTTTACATAGGCAAGCAGCTCCCAAACGGCGGCGGTCGCGTTCATATATTCGAGAAATGAAGGCATCGAGATTATGCTCAATCCTTTTGATCCAAAGGGACGGAGACGGAGATCCACTCTATACAGGCTGCCTGCACGCGTCATCGACGAGAGGGCGTTGATAAAGAGTTCAGCGGCCCGCGAGAAGTTCTCTTGATGTGCCTGGTTCGCGGCAAAATGTTCGGGATCGTAGGAAAGGATGATGTCGAGGTCAGAGCCGAAGTCGAGCCGCTGGCCGCCGAGTTTACCCAACGCGATGACCGCGATCCGAGGTGCGTTCTGCATCTCCGGCATTTCCTGCTGGACGATATGCATAGCGGCATCAAGGCTTACCTCTGCGAGAGTAGTTTGCAGAGCCTTAGATCGATCAACGGAAATTTCTTCGAAGAGATCGGCGAGGCCGATGGCGATGTAAACAGATGTCCACTCGCGCCGCAATGCGTCGAGCCGCGAGCGGAGGTCGGAGCTTTGCTCAAGGCTCGCGAAAATAGAGGAGCGAAGATCGAGAGATTCGATCTCGGTACGATACTGTGCCGCACGTTCGGAAAGTAAGGGTGCGTTAGAGACAAGGCTTGCGAATGGCGGTGAAAGGTCTTCGATCTTCGAACGGGTCGGCTGCCTGGCTTTCGTAGAAACACGGCCGCTCGCCCGGCTGCTTACGGCATCGGCCAAGGTACTGCTATCGAACACCCGATCGAAGATCTTCCTTACACGCTTCATCGAGCGTTCAAGATCTTTCTCGATATTCGATCCGGTCGCAAACCGGACCCGTTCGGCAATGAGTTTCAGCTTCGCGCCGTCAATGGGAAGTGTGTGCGTCTGCAGGCCGTTCTCCATCTGCAGAATATGTTCCGTGCGGCGAAGCAGATCGTACGCATTTGAGAGTTCCGCGCGCTCGCTTGGCGAGATCAGTTCGCGGTCCGCCAGCCTCGACAGCGCGATCAGCGTGTGCGGACTCCGGAGCCATTTGTCGCGTCCGCCGTGAGCAAGCTGCAGTGCCTGTGCGATGAACTCGATCTCGCGGATACCGCCCGGCGACAGCTTTACATCGATGGAGTTCTTCCTCTTTGCGTTCTCGTCGATGGATTCTTTCGAAGCCCGCACACCGGCGAGAGCTTCAGAGACGTTCGTCTCTTCGTCATATATCAACGGTGCCGCACTGCTCCAAAATCGGCGAAATGTTTCCTGATCGCCGGCCGCGATTCGCGAGCGTATCAGCATCTGCCGCTCCCATGGACGAGCGGTCGTTCGATAATATTCGACGGTGTCCTTGACCGACATTGCGAGGGCACCGAGCGAACCGTTCGGCCTTAGACGCATATCGACGCGGTACGCCGCACCTTCGCCATTGCGTTCGCCGACCAGCTTGATGACGTGCTGGGCGAGCCTTGTGAAATATTCGCGGTTCGTTACCGGCTCGCGTTCGCCGCCGGCGGTCATTCCATCGGAAGAATAGATAAAAAGGAGGTCAACGTCGCTCGCGTAGTTGAGCTCAAGCGATCCGAGCTTGCCCAAGGCGACGATGGCGATCTCGGCTGCCCGCGACCGTTGTTTCTCGTCGAGTTCGAGCGGCTGGCCGAATCGCTTCTCCATTTCGCGGCGGGCCTCGCCTAAGGCAGATTCAAGGATCGCATCGGCGAGACTTGAGATCTCATCCGTGATCTCCGCGACCGTCGCGAGCCGTCGGATATCGCGCAGAAAGATGCGTATCAGTTCGCGGCGCCTGAACCGCGAGAACATTACCTGTGCTTCCAGCGTCGAGTTCGTCAGAGAGAATCTGCCGAGCGATTCGAGCAGTTCTTCTTTTGTACGGCCGCCTTTTGTCGTTCTTTGGCGCCCGAGCCAGGCGAAATATTCTTCGTTCTGAAGCAGCGTCGTTGAAAGCAGCGGTGAAAATGCGGCGAGCGTCAGCACATCCGAAAAGAGCCCTTCGTCACGCCGAAGCCGCGAAACGATCTTCGGCGGCAGCGCATCGCGAAAGCGGCGTGCGGTCTCGGGTGCGGGCAATTCTGAAATGATCTGATCCTCGATTAGCATCTATTTATAACGCTTGGGCTCAAT
This sequence comes from uncultured Acidobacteriota bacterium, assembly GCA_937873515.1. GTDB lineage: Bacteria > Acidobacteriota > Blastocatellia > Pyrinomonadales > Pyrinomonadaceae > OLB17. Next base: position 37,428 of record CALMYB010000003.1, on the reverse strand, counting down.
GCCGCCATTCTTGATCTTGTATCCTAATATCCGCTCCGTCGTGCCGAGGTCGCGGGCCGCTTTTGCGATGTTTCCCCTGGATGATTTTAATGCATCTTCGATCATGTCGCGTTCGAAGGCGGCGACCGCGGCGTCGAGTGTTGACGCCGCCCGCGTATCGGTTTCCTCCGCGGTCTGAAGCGTCGCCGGTAAATGCCGCGCATGTATGACGCCTTCGTCACAGACAATGACGGCACGTTCGATCACATTCTCGAGTTCCCGGACGTTTCCCGGAAAATGGTACTTTGCAAGCATATCGATCGCCGCGGTCGAGATGCGCGCGACTCGACGGCGATGTTCCTGCGCATATTTCTCGATGAAATGTTCCGCGAGGAGAAGTATGTCGGCTTTGCGATCGCGAAGCGGCGGCACGAAGATCGTAAAGGCGTTGATCCGGTACAGGAGTTCCTCGCTGAACTTGCCTTTCGCGGCCAGGTCTTCCAGATCCGCGACGGTCGAGAATATCAAGCGAAGGTTCGCGCGTATCGCCTCAGAGCCGCTGACGCGTTCGAAACGGCTGTCTCGAATGACTCGAAGTATCTTATCCTGAGTTGCTGCCGGCGTCGCGGCGATCTCGTCAATAAAAAGCGTTCCGAATTTTGCCTGCTCGATCATTCCGAACTTCGGCGGCTGAGTCTCGACGCCGAAGAGTTCGGCTTCGAGAAGTGCCGGCGGAACTCCGGCGCAGCTGATCTGCCGAAATTCTCTTCTCGCCCGCAGGCTTGCGTAATGGATGGCGTAGGCCAGCATCTCTTTGCCGGTTCCGCGTTCTCCTCGAAGAAGAACGGCTGCATTTGACCTCGCGATCTGACGTATCTGATCCGCAACCTGCCGCATCGGGCCGGAATTGCCGATCACCTTCGCAATGTCGTATTTGTTTCTAAGAGCTTCCTGCGTTTTGGCAGCTTCTTCGCTTGCAAGATCGCTGGATTGCCGCTGGACATCATCAACTCGGATCGTTTGGGCGACCGTTCTCGCAGCTAGCCTCGTTACCGCGACAGCACCGTGTCGGTCGGGAAGCTCTCTCTTGTCGAACGCCGCGGCGACGAACCCCTCGCGGGACTCGTCGATCTTGAACGGGGCAATGATCAGCTCGATCACGCTCCCTTCAATGAAAAGGAAATCGAGGCTCGGTTCGTCGTGAACGAGGAGGAAGATCACCTCCTTTTGATCGAACGCACGCATTAGGGCGGTCGAGCCTGCACGTTGCTCGAGCCGCCGATAGGCTGCGGCATCGATCCCCGACGCTGCGAGCAGCGAGATCTCGCCCGCCGCTGCCGCATCATCGTACATCACGAAGGCGTAAACCGCGTCGGCTGAATGAAATAAGGTTTCACAAATGCCGGACGCCGAGCCTCGCGGCCCAAGCGTTTCGGCTTGGATCTCGGCAAAGAGTTCAGCGATGTCGATCGGCCGGACCTTCAAAGTAATACAAAAATGTAGGATTTTTGGACGCTTTGCAAGTTTGCCGCCGAGTATGCAAACTGTCTAGGTGGAAAGCCGCCAGATCATTGTCGTTCCGGAGGCCGCAAGAAAGATGCGGCTCGAGGATTTTTTGCTCGCGCATTTCTCGCGGCTGAGCAAGATGTACCTTCGCGATCGGGTCAACGATGAGTTGTGCGAGGTGAACGGCCGCTGGGAGAACATCGGCTATCGGCTTCGGCCGAACGATCTGATCGAGATCGAGATCGACACGGAGCGGGAAACGGCTATGCTGCCCGAAAAAATGCCGCTCGACATCATTTTCGAAGATGCCGAGCTGATCGTTCTCAGTAAACCGGCGGGCGTTCTTGTTCATCCGTCGCACCGCGAGAATCGCGGCACGCTCCTGAACGGCCTCGCGTATTATTTGAATCCGCACGAACCAACTCTGACAATACCCGCGATACGGCCGGGGCTTCCGCATCGACTCGATAAAGATACGTCCGGGCTGCTCGTTGTCGCGAAGACGAAACTCGCGCAGCGGAATTTGACGAGAGCGTTCATGCGAAAGCACGTTGACAAGCGTTACCTTGCGGTCGTCGTCGGCTGCCCCGATCAAGAGAGCGGTTTGATCGATGCACCGATCGGCCGAGATGCTGAGGCAAAGTTTTGGAAGGTGATGCCGGAAGGGAAGGACGCCCTTTCACGCTATCGAGTGCTTGAGCGGTTGGACGGACATTCGCTTGTCGAGCTTGAACCCGTGACCGGCCGCACGAATCAGCTGCGGATCCACTGTCAGCATCTAGGGCATCCGATCCTAGGCGATCAACAACGCGGCGGCGGCACGGCGGCCCGACTCTATCTGCACGCACACAAGCTCACGATCCCGCATCCCGCATCTAATGAAAAAATGACGTTCGAAGCTCCGCGGCCTCTCGAGTTCGAACGTCTCATTTCGAAAAAATGCGCTATTGGATGCGAATCGTAACGGTCACGGTAACAGGATCTGCGGCACCGTTGCGGAGTTGTATCGTCTGATCGCCGGATGCGGCGAGTACGGCGCGAAAGCCGTTCGCGATCGTCGTGATCTTTGCCTCACCGGTCAAACCGGCCTCGACGGCCTCATCGCTCACGTTTACGGTCATCGTTTGGCCTTTTCTTGCACCGAGAACGAGTTCGGCACCCTCGTCTCCTCTGATCGTAAGTTTGACGACGGCCTCGGATCTTCCTTTCGCAAAATTCACACGACGCGAAGGGTAGATCGAGCGTTTTGTCGGGGCGGTCACTTCGTTGAGTTTCTTACCCGCGAGCTTGTAGGTCGAGGTGACGATCTCCGTAGGGCAGCAAGCTCCGCCCATTTCGCCGGGGTCGTTCGTCTCGACGACGAGACGGCCTTTGTCGATCCACGCCTTTCGAATTCCGCCGTAAGCTCGATCGCCTCCGGGCAGCGTTGCGAGCAGTACGGCCTTCCCGCCCTGAGCCCCAAAGATAAAGCCTTCCGAGAAGTTGCCGGTGCCGCCTGTGTTGCAGACCGTAAGAGCCACTGCCTCCTCCTTGCCGTCTCCGGTCAGGTCGCCGTAAACGATATCGAAGACATTGAAAGAGAAACGATCGACGTAACCGTCTTCCTGCTTCTCGTAAGAATATTCGCCGTTCTTTACGGTCACGGGCTTCGCCGAATCCTCGGACGCGCAGCTCGGCGTATAGGTAAAATTCCGCAGATCGGCGCCCGCCCAGTTGCTCTGAGCGGCCGTGCCTCCGCCGCAGATCCCCGTGATGACAATAAAGAAAGTAAAAAATAGAAGTTTGTCTCGCATCGTATTCTAAGCCTCGCCTTGGATCGCTTTCGCCTCGTCTTCTTCGGAGAATTGGCTGTGCAGATGAACTTTGTCGGCCTTCTTTCGCAGCCGAATATTCAAGAATTCGACCATAACGGAGAATGCCATAGCAAAGTAAATGTAGCCCTTTGGAATGTGGTACTCAAGGCCTTCGACGATGAGCGAAAATCCGATCATCAGAAGGAACGAGAGTGCGAGCATCTTGATCGTCGGATGCCGTTGGACGAACGCGCCGATCGTGCTCGCAAAGAGCATCATCGCGACGATCGAGACGACGACCGCCGCGATCATCACCCAGATGTTATTCACCATCCCGACCGCCGTAATGACCGAATCGAGCGAAAAGACGATGTCGAGCAGCGTGATCTGAATGATGACGGCGGAGAAACCCGAATAGACCTTTCGTGAAGACTCGCCGTCGCCGCCTTCGAGCGCAGAGTGTATCTCGTGCGTGCTCTTAAAAAGAAGGAAGAGGCCGCCGATGACCAATATCAGATCGCGGCCTGAAAGTGCGTTCCCAAAGACCGTAAAGAGCGGCGCCGTCAAACTCATCACCCAAGTGAGCGAGAAGAGCAATATCACGCGCATCACCAGCGCAAGCGAGAGCCCGATGAAACGCGCACGCGGCTGATCCTTCTCCGGCAGACGCCCCGACAAGATCGAGATGAAAATGATGTTGTCGATCCCAAGGACCAACTCAAGCAGCGAAAGCGTCAAGAACGCGATCCAAATATTCGGGTCAAATATCCATTCCATAGAAATCTTAATTCAGGCTATTTTCGCCAGCATGCGGAGCACGCGGCAAAAGGTCAGCGGGCTAAAGCCCGCAGCAACAATATATACAACTCTGTCCACTAGCTGAAGCTAGTGGCAATTCATATAAAAATTCATGGCCTTCCGAAAGTTCTCTGACGGTTATCTCTTTTAGTTCGAGCTTCATCGTTTACTTTCTTCAATGCTTAATACCGTTTTTGCATTTAGTCGGCTAACTACCTCTTTCCCTGTTTCCGCTTCCAGTTTCAAACGTGCTTCCTTGGCAACGTTGCCGCCGCGAAAGGCGATGTCTTTATGGTCTGACATTGTTTGCGGGTCGGAAACTTCGGATATTTCTTTAGTCGAGAGTTCGGCGAGCATATTTATAACCAATTCTTTGTTGGTCATATTGTCCCGAAGGCTCTCCTTTTTTAGTCCCTTGAATTTTTTGTACTCTTTCGATGTTTTCCCGGACCATGTTTGATAAATAATGTCGGTCAGAGATGAGAATTGAACCCCTTCTTTCAGGCCGTGCCGTTTCCATTCGTCCGTCAGATCCTTGCGGATCTCAATGCTCTTGAGCCGTTGATTGATCCAATTATCGGAATACCCAAGACGTTTATAGTCGGCCATTGCCTGCTCGATGGAGAGCTCGGGGTCTTGCAATTGGTCTAACCTCTCTTTTGCGACCGTTGCCAGCCATTGCTTGAAAGGCTCGGCTTTGGGAGAAGGGATCGACTGTATAAGCCGGAATATCTGCCGGGTGGTTGCAACGTCGGTAGAGTATTTTTTGCCATCGGCTGACGGCAATTTCAGTTGTACGATTTCTTCGTACAACTGGCTGCCTTCCTTTGCCAACTTGATCTTCAGGTCGCTCCAATATCGACGTGGGTTTTCGCTGTCTGTCAGGGCAGCTACCACATCTACGATCGAAAAATACCATTCCTCTTCGTTTTTGTTCCAGACGGTACGAACCAGTTTCTCCTCAAAGAGTTTTATTGATGTTTCTTCTTTGGCTTTCATTTAGCTGATCTCTTTGAATAATGTCTTCATTTCCGGATCTCCCTTTGATAATTATCTTGAGAACGCGCAACGTGATCCTCCATTCCAAAGGCCACAACGCCGGGTTCCTAGCTGTCCTTGTAGCCTTCCGAAAGTTCTCTGACGGTTATCTCTTTTAGTTCGATCTTCATTGATGGTTTTAGCCTAGCCACGCCATTTATGGCGTGGACGATGTCAGAAAAAAGCCGCCAGGGCGTTCACGCCCTTTCAACTATCCCATCGACGGGCAACGCTCAATGAGTGCTATTTGGACTTTGGCAATTTGTCTTCATTGATCGTGATCCGGCTTATCTCAGGGAAAACGCAAACATTAACGCAGGCTCTTTTCCCGTCGGCCGTTGAACGACTATAGGTATTAAGCTTTGCCAATGCCTGGCCGAGTCCGAAGTGTAGTTTTAACGCTTCTTCAAAGGTCAACATCAGGTTCATGCTTTTTACAGCACCAGGTTGTGGCTGCGGACTGATGCGGGCAATGTCGAGCGTTCCAAATGATTTTTTTGTTTTGATCTCTGTTGGCATAAAGTTCCTCCAATTTATTTCAATGGTTTCTTGTTCCCTGAATTGCCACTAGCTTTAGCGATGACTTATCAACCCCTTCTTAAAGCCGCCCCATTCCTAGTATTCTGCCTTAAGATCGCGCAGATTCGTAAACCGCGTCTTTATATCCTTTGCCGATACTCGAGGACTTGACCGAGTTACCTCCCGTGTTGCATAGACGGCACAGCTTGTCAACAACGATATATTCGATTATAATATTACAACGCCCGTTTTGGGTGAAAAGGAGCGATTTGATCGAAGATGGACGAGACCGAGGATAGGTGTGAGCTTGAGGATGGGTTGACCGATAACGAGTTTGATGATCGGGAAGCGAGGGAGCGTTATCCGTGGTTGTATTCCGAAGAGCCCGAAACCGAATTGTCCGGGCAAAGCGGCGATAACCGGAGAATGATCTCGGAGAAAGGCCGCGAAGGCCACAAAAAACTGCTTGCAAGGCTGTTCGCGGAGCAGCACTTTCTCGGAGCGAACGGAACGAACTATCATCACCTGTTCGAACTCACCGACGAGCACCTGCCAGAACTTGCATTCAGGCGAATCAATAATCTTTTTGATGCCCGCACCGCGAACCGATATCTTGAAACGCCGGTCGGATCCCCACAAATGCGTCGGCTTTTTGGCGACCTTTGGCGGGAGGGCGAATTAGTGCTGCTTTTCGCCGACACCGGTGTCGGCAAGAGCGCCCTGGCGGTGCAGATCGCATCGGCACTCGCCGGAGGCGAACCTCTCGAGCCTTTCGAGTTGGAGGCCGAGCCGCAGCGCGTGCTCTATTTCGATTTTGAACTCACCGACGAGCAGTTCGCAGCGCGATACCGCGATCTGAAGGCTTCAGCAGGTGCAGATGACCAGGACGACACCGGCAGCTCTTTGTTTCCGGTTCAGTTCATCCGCTGCACGCCTCGCCGGATCTGGGAGATTCCAGAAGAATTCGACGACGTCCAGGAGTTCGTTTTTCATTCGATCGTGGACACGATCGAATATGTCGGCGCAAAGGCCATTATTCTCGACAACCTCACCTGGCTTTCGGCGAGTACGCACAATGCAGTTGCCGCGCAGAGGCTAATGAGGATGCTCCTTGCTCTTAAGCGCGACCGCGACCTTTCGATATTGGTACTCGCCCACACGCCGAAGATGCGCGGCGGTTTGCCGCTCGATCTAAATCATTTGCAAGGCTCCAAGATGCTCGCGAACTTTGCCGATAATGTTATCGCGATGGGCAAAAGCACCCAGTCGGCGAACCTAAGATACTTGAAGCCGATAAAACAGCGGAATGCAGCGCCGAGTTTTGATGAAAACACCGTTCCGGTGATGCGGCTTGCGAAGGAGGGAAGAATGCTCAAGTTTACATTTGTCGGACACGAGCCGGAGGCGGATCATCTTGAGAGTTCTCCCCAAGGTGCCGAGGCCGAACGCCGTGAACGTAAGATCAGGGCTGCCGAACTAGCCAACGCCGGTGACACCGTTCGCGAGATCGCAGAAAAGTTGTGCGTCGGCGTTGCGACCGTCGATCGCTACCTAAATGGCGTGAATAGGGCAGATGGTGCGGAAAAGTGACAAAAATTGTTGCGAGGGGCGTCAAAAACGCCGATTTTTGTTCCGTTTTGTTCCGCTTGTTCCGTTCCGCGCGGAACGGAACAAAGATCGAGATCTTTGAAAACTTAGGCAGCGTTAGTGTTGAACACGACACGTCCGTTGACGATTGTCGCTCTGGTGCGGCCGCGGAATTCTCGGCCGTCGAAAGGCGAGTTCTTCGACTTGGAACGAGAGTCTGCGACCTTGAACGTCCAGACTTCTTCCGGATCGAGGATCGTGATGTCCGCGACGGAACCGGGCGCGAGAGTGCCGCGGCCGGCAAGCGACAGTATGCGTGCCGGGTTCGTCGAGCAGAGTTCGACAAGGCGCACGAGGTCGATGATGCCTTTGTGGACGAGTTCGGTAAAAGCAAGGCCGACAGCGGTCTCAAGCCCGGTGATCCCGAACGGTGCACGATCGTACTCGAGCGATTTCTCGTCGGCATGATGCGGTGCATGATCCGTCGCTATGCAGTCGATCGTGCCGTCGCGAAGTCCTTCGAGCAACGCGTTGCGATCCTCTTCGCCGCGGAGCGGCGGCGCCATCTTCGTATTCGTGTCGTACGCGGAATTTACCCGGTCGCTCTCGCTCCCGGTTCTGACAAGGCCGGCGACAGCGGCGTCCGTGAGCGTGAAATGATGCGGCGCGGCCTCGCACGTTATATTGACGCCGGAGGCCTTCGCCTCGCGCACGGCGTGAACGGCACCGGCCGTCGAGATATGTGCGATGTGGACGTGTGCACCGGTGTCGCGTGCGAGCAGGATGTCGCGTACGACGTCGATGTCTTCGGCAAGTGCGGGCAGTCCTTTGAGCCCGAGAAGGAGCGATATCTTGCCTTCGTGCATAACGCCGCCCGCAGAGAGCGACTTGTCTTCGCAGTGGTCGATCACCGGCAGTCCGAAATCCGCGGCGTATTGCATCGCCCGGCGCATTATTCCGGCGCTCGGCACCGGACGTCCGTCGTCCGAAACAGCGACCGCACCGGCCGCCTTCATCTCGCCCATCTCGGCGAGTTCGCTTCCGTCAGACGATTTCGTGATCGCTCCGATCGGGAATACGTTCGCGAGGCCGGTCTTTTCTGCCTGCTCGATCATATAGCGGGTGATCGCGGCATTATCGTTCACAGGGTTCGTGTTCGGCATCGGACAGACGCTCGTCCAGCCGCCTGCAACGGCCGCCGCGCATCCCGAAGCGATCGATTCCTTGTGCTCGTGCCCGGGTTCACGCAAGTGCACGTGCATATCGATGAAGCCCGGTGCAACGATCTTGCCCGTCGCATCGAAAACCTCAGCGTCGTCAGGGCGTGCTTCGCTGCGGTCGAGCCAGGCGGCAATTTTGCCGTCCTCGATAAGTATGTCCTTGCCGCTGTTTTGGCCTGCGGCCGGGTCGATTAGGTGGCCGTTGGCGATAATGAGTTTCATTCGTCGTCGGAGGTGTTTTTATGAACTTTGTCTAGTGCGAATTATATTACAGACCATTCGCGTTCGCTGAACGCTTGGATCGGAATTGACAACATTCACAGAAAAATTTGACCGCGAGGCAACCATTGCTCCGCCTCAGCTATCCAATAGGGATCGGTCATTATTAGGTTTAGTTGTGGATACACGAGATATGAAAAATGAAATTTATGGATACTCATCCGAAAACTTCAATTTTGTGCTTTTCTGCTGCCATCTCAGACCGGTCAACCTCCCGCAGAAATTGCATTTTCCCCCGAAAAATGGACATCCGGCGCAAACGGGAAACTTTTGGTTCAAAGTTTGCGTTGGAAATTAGAAAGGCTGATATGCAGCTTTTTCAGCGGCTTCCTTTTTTGAGGGAAAGCCATTTGTTACGAGGTCTTTCAAGAAAGACTGAGGCTATACATACTTAAAGCCTAAGGAAACGGCGTTCTACCGCTAAATATCCCGCCGGATCCAAAGGCTCTAAGCTCGAATGAGACTCTTCAGACTCATTGTTCGACAGCGTTTCCGCAGTCGAATGCTGAGAAGTATAGCATCTTTCGATTTCTTTGTAATTTTTTAAGGAGTTGAAAAATGAGAATACCTTTTCTTGTATTTGTTCTTTTTGTCTCCCTTTTCGCTTCTGCGGCTCTCGCACAGGATCCATTCGGATCGATCCAGGGAACGATAACGGATCCGCAAGGCGCTGTCGTTCCTGCGGCGAGCGTAACGGTGCGCAATCTGGCGACGAACGCCACCAGGACCGCGGTTACGAATAACAACGGGCAATACCGCATCCTTCAGCTGCAGCCGGGAAACTATGAGGTCAAGGCGAGTGCTGCCAGCTTCAAACAGTCGGTGATCGAGAGCGTCCAGGTTCAGGTCGGCCAGATCGCGTCCGCGGACGTTTCTCTTCAGATCGGCGGCGCTACCGAGACAGTGGTCGTAACCGGCGGCGGCGAAGCTCAGATCGAGCGGAGCGACAGCACGGTTTCCGGCGTTGTCGGTACGCGTCAGATCGAGAATCTTCCGCTCAATGGACGCAATTTTTTGGACCTTGCTCAGCTGCAGCCGGGAACCGAAAAGGTTGACGGCGGCTCGTTCGATCCGACAAAGGCCAACTTCACCGGCGTTTCGATCGGCGGCCAGGCCGGACGTTCTACGCAGATAACGGTTGACGGCGGCTCGGTCGTTGACAACGTCGTTGGAACGACCGTGCAGAATTTCTCTCAGGAGATCGTGCAGGAATTCCAGATCGGCCTTTCGAATTTCAGCCTTTCAACGGGAGCGACCGCGAGCGGTTCTGTCAACATCGTTTCGCGTTCGGGTTCGAATGAGTTCAAGGGGAATGCTTTCGTCTTCGCGCGGGATGATAAGTTCGCTGCGTTTCCGGGCCTTAGCCGTCTGGACGCCGCACACGGACTTCCGCTCGCAGCACAGGCGACCCGTGTTCCATTCGACCGCCAGCAGTTCGGCGGAACCATCGGCGGCCCGATCGTAAAGGACAAGCTGTTCTTCTTTACGAGCTATGAGCGGAATAATCAAGACGGTTCGTCGATCTACAATCCGCTTCGGGCACCGAACTTTGCAGGCTTTTCGGGCAACCCGTTCGATGAAACTTTGTTTACGGGCAAGGTTGACTGGACGGCTACGAAGAATGCTGCGGCGTTCTTCCGATATTCGTTCAACGACAACAAGGCACAAAATCCGTTTCCTCCGGGATCGGGGATAATGCCGCGTGACAGCGCAAGCGGGATCTTTCAATCCAACGATCAGCTGATCACGAACCGCTCTCACAATTTCGTCGGCGGCCTGACGTACGTTCTCGGCCCGAATATCAGCAACAACCTTGTTGTCAATTACAGCAACTTTAAGAATGCGATCAATCCCGTCGCCCCGGGCGTTCCGGAGATCCGTTTGAATCCCGAACAGGATTGGCGTTCAGGCACGAACGCAGTTACGCCGCAGGAAACGCCTCAAAAGCGTCTTCAGTTTCGTGACGACCTGACCTGGATCCATGGGGATCACACGATGACGTTCGGTGGAAATTACGAACGGACATCCATCGGTGGATTGTTCGTTTTCGCAAATCCCGTGCGTATTCGTTTGTTCGCGACCGATGGAGCGGGCAATACGCTGCCGCTCGACACGGAAGCCGACTTTATGAACCTGTACGTTCAGGATATTTCGATGGGCGTTGGCAGCCCGAACCTTCCGTTCAACAGCAAAGGCCCGACCATCAATAACCGCCTTTCGTTCTATGGCGGAGATTCGTGGCGTATTCGTTCGAATTTGACGTTCAATTACGGCGTCGGATATAGATGGGATTCCAACCTTTGGAACCACGACCTCGCACGTCCGGCGGTCATTGCTCCGTTGTTCGAAGAAGGAACGGCACCGGCAGGACGCGACAATAACAACTGGTCGCCGAAGGTCGGCTTTGCGTGGGATCCGTTCAACGATGGGAAGACGATCGTTCGCGGCGGATTCGGAGTGTATTATGACAACACGATCGACAATCTGCGTCTATTTGAACGTGCCGATCTCGGCCCGGTCGGTGCGGAGCAATTCCTCGTCGGAACGGCGATCATCAGCCCGATTTTGAATCCGTACGGCGGAGACGGGCGATTTACGCGTGGGCAGATAACCCTTGCGCAGATGCTTGCCCTTTATCCTTCGATCCGGACCGATCTCGAATCGAGGCTGACGAACTGCTCGCTTCCGACCGGACTCGAATGCACCGATAGCGTTTCGGGCCCGATCTTCTCGAGCAATTTCCAGGTGCCGTATTCGCTGCAGTATTCGATCGGTATGCAGAGGGAATTGCCGTGGAATTTGATCGGCCAGGTCGATTTCAATTACCGCAAGGGTTTGAACGAGGTCAATGTCTTTGACATCAATCAGGCGGATTCGGTGGCAGGCCCACGTCTTGCGGCGTTCCCTGTTCCAGTGCCGTATGCAGATTCATCTGCGTACTCTACGTATAAGGGACTGCTTGCCAGGGTCGATCGACGTTTCAAGAACGGATTTCAGTTCACGGCGAGTTACGCATTGTCCAGCTTCAAGGCATTCAACGGTGATTCCTTGGGATTGGGTGGAGCACCGACCGATTTGAACAACCTGCGAGGCGATTTCGGCCCTGCGGGCCTTGATCGGCGACATCGTTTCGTGTTCAGCACGGTTTACGATACGCCGTGGTTCAAGAAGGATGAGAATTGGTTCAAACGGAACCTTCTCGGAAACTGGACCGTCTCGATGATATCGACTATGTTCAGCGGAACGCCGCAAAGCGTTTTTCTGCCGAACAGCATCGATATGAGCGGAACCGGAACCTTCGCGACCTACCTTCCCGGAACGACGGGCGGAGCGATCGGCCGAAATATTCGGACGGTCGGACAGCTCAATGATCTGATCCGAGCGTACAACTCTTCGCTGACGCCCGGACAGACCGATCCGTTCGGTACACCGTTGGTGAGGCTCGCAGAACTTCCCGCGGACACTCAGATCGGCGGAGACCCGATCTATTCCCAGGATCTGCGTCTTACGAAATCGTTCAACTTCAACGAGCGGCTTCGTGTTCAATTGATCGGCGAGGTATTCAACGTATTCAACTTTGCCAATCTAGTGAATGTGAGCGATGTCGTTCTCTCGGTCGAGGGAACTCCCGCGAACGAGATCACGACCTTGCGTCCGTCGCAGCGTTCGAACAGCGTGTTCGGAACCGGCGGCCCGCGTTCATTCCAATTCGGCGCGAGATTTACCTTTTAAGTAGATCTCGATGGCCGGCAACAGAAACGGGCCCAAAAGGCCCGTTTTTTCCTTATTGGAATCTTGTGTGAATACGATTCACAGGCGGCCGAACATAATTCGATGCGGTCGATAAGCCCGAAAGACCTATCAACTCGCGGGGCTGCCTCCTGTGGCAAGATAAAGCACCGCCATTCGCACAGCGACGCCGTATTTTACTTGGTCGAGAATGAGCGAGCGGGAACTGTCGGCGACGTCGGAAGCGATCTCGATGCCGCGGTTCATCGGGCCCGGATGAAGGACGATCGCGTCCTTCTTGGCAAGGTTCAGCCGCTCGTTTGTCAGGCCGTAATGGATCGAGTATTCGCTAAGCGAAGGAAAGAACGCGGCGTCCTGTCTTTCCCGTTGGATACGCAGGATCATCACGACGTCCGCGTCGCGGATCGCGTCTTCGACGTGGTCGCACACTTCGAGCGGTTTCTTGTCGCCGTGAAATTCCTGGTCGCGTATAAGAAAAGAGAAGTCTTTTGGTACGAGAGTTCGCGGGCCCGCTACCCGAACGTTCGCACCGAGTTTCGTCAGCAGATGGATGTTCGAGCGGGCAACACGGCTGTGTACGATGTCGCCGACTATCGCGACCGAAAGGCCGTCGATCTGCCCCTTGTGCTCGCGAATGGTCATAGCGTCGAGCAATGCCTGAGTTGGATGCTCGTTCGCTCCATCGCCCGCATTGACGATCGCCGCCTTGCTCACTTCTGCAAGGCGATGCGGCACGCCGGCGCTAGAATGTCGAACAACGATGCAGTCCGGAGCCATCGCATCGAGATTGAGCGCGGTGTCAAGCAAGGTTTCGCCCTTTGAGACTGATGATGAGGAGATCGAGATGTTGACGGCGTCGGCGGATAGGCGTTTTGCCGCGATCTCAAAGGACGTTCGAGTGCGCGTGGAGTTCTCGAAAAATAGATTGATCACGGTCTTGCCGCGAAGTGCAGGTACCTTTTTGACCTCGCGATTCGATATCTCGCGAAAGTTCTCGGCGGTGTCCAGAATGCCGATAATATCGGAAGCGGTCAGCTCTCGAATACCGAGCAGATCCCTTCGTCGATACGGCTTTTCTGTAGTCATTGTGTCGAGTTACTCGCTCGATCGGTGATAAATACCGACCGCTTCGGTCTCATCAAATTCCTTGAGCATCACCTTGATGATCTCGTTCTGCTTAGTGGGAATGTATTTGCCGATAAAGTCAGCTTGGATCGGGAGCTCGCGATGCTCGACGCCGCGGTCGATGAGCACTGCGAGCTGGACCTTTTTCGGACGGCCGAAGTCCATCAATTGGTCGAGGGCCGCTCTGATCGTGCGTCCCGTGTACAGCACGTCGTCCACGAGGATGATCTTTTTGCCATCGACATCGTCGTCTAGTTCCGTTCGGTTTACAACAGGGTTTGCACCGACGGTCGATAGATCGTCGCGGTAGAGCGTGATGTCTAGAATACCGTAAAGAGGTTTGATGTTCTCGAGAGCCTCGATCTTGTCTCGGAGGCGTTCAGCAAGCGGCACACCGCGTCGCCGTATGCCGACAAGGTATAGATTCTCTCCACCGTTATTCTTTTCAACGATCTCGGTCGCAAGCCTCCGCAATGCCCGGTTCATGGCCGATGCATCCATCACGCGGGACTTTTCTACGAGGTTAAGGTCAGATGCCATAGGTCACGCAAATCGTAACAAACGCGAAATTCATTTTCAAAACGGCTGGCCTCTTTTACGCAGAGAAGGTTTTTGAATACACTTCAGTTTTCACGATAATGACACTCTTTTGGGAAAAATTTGCTCGGCCCGTGATGTTCCGAATGGATCCGGAGCGTGCGCACGAACTCGGTGTCGCGAGCTTAAAGGCCGGCCTTGCGCGTCCGTACTATAGGAAATGTGCCAGCGGTGCGTTTGGAACCATAGAGAGGTTCGGGCTTAAATTTGCGAATCCGCTTGGGCTGGCGGCCGGCTTTGATAAAAATGGCGAAGTTGTCACTCCGCTTGCTTCTCTCGGGTTTGGGTGCGTCGAGGTCGGCTCTGTCACGCTTGAAGCTCAGCCCGGCAACGCAAGGCCGCGGCTCTTTCGTCTGCCGAAACAACAGGCTTTGATCAACCGCCTTGGATTTAATAATGATGGCGCAGAGGCGGTTGCTGATAGGCTGCGCTTGATCGAAAAGGCCTCCATCGTTGGCGTAAATATCGGCAGGAACCGCAGCGTTCCGAACGACGAGGCGGTCGAGAATTATGTTGCTTGCCTCAGGATAGTTCACGAGGTTGCTGATTACATTGCGGTGAATGTTTCATCGCCGAATACCCCCGAACTTCGCGATCTGCAACAAGAAGCAAGCCTTTCGCAGCTTCTTGAGGCCTTGAATGTAGCGAACGACGAGCTCGGAGCAAAGCCGCTACTCGTAAAGGTCGCGCCCGACCTTTCGAGAGCCGAAGTCGAGGCGATCGCGGATATTTGTCTTTCGATCGGCATTTCTGGCGTGATCGCAACAAATACGACCATTACGAGGCCCGGTATCGATGAGGCCGTCTCAAAGTGCATCGGCAACGGCGGGCTTAGCGGCCGACCGCTAAAGGAAATGTCGCGAAATATCGTCAAAACCATTTACAAACTCACAAAAGGGAAATTGCCGATCATCGGAGTCGGCGGCATTTTCACTGCCGAGGATGCGTTCGAAAGCATTGCGGCAGGCGCCTCGTTGGTTCAGGCCTACACGGGCTTCATTTACGGCGGCCCATCGTTTCCGCACGATGTTTGTGCAGGTTTGGCCGAGATATTGAGTTCTCGCGGCTTTAAGTCGCTGGATGAGGCCGTTGGATCCTCTGTCTGACAGGCTTCAGAAGGGCTGTCAACTGTTTGACACTCCCGTTTGAGACACTATAATTACTCTTTTGCCATTTTCGGCAGAATGAATGCCCTAACTGGCTTATTTGATAATGAAGATCGATCTCGCAGCGGCACGGACAACACCTGAGACAATTGAGGTGAGCTTACCGCCGGAAGGGGTTGACATCGCAGCCGACGCGGAGATCGTCGCGAATGTCGAATTTCGCGGCTCCGTCTGGCGAGATCCGCGAGGACGGCATGTTTCTGGGCACTTTGAAACGAAGGTGAAGCTCGAATGCGTTCGGTGCCTTGCGGCGATCGAAAAGGCGATCGCGGGCGATTTCGACGATCTATTTGCTGAAGAAGAGCAAACGACTCCCGGCGAGCTCGAACTTACTCCGGAGTTGATGGACGTATCGTTCGCGGGAGATTCGGTAGAACTTGCCGAAGTCTTGCGGGAACAGATACTTCTGGAGGTTCCCGAACAGACTTTTTGCCGCGAAGATTGTCGCGGCCTTTGCCCGAAATGCGGGCAGGATCTAAATTTGATAGATTGTAACTGTTCCGCAGATATTGATCCGCGATGGGCAGCATTAAAGGATCTTAATTAGCCGCCGATAAGCTCGTGCGGAACAGAATTTTTAGAGGTAGTCATGCCAAATCCAAAACGAAGACATTCAAAAGCGCGTACAAGAACGCGCCGTGCTCACGATGCGCTGAATACGCCGCAGTTCTATCTTGACAAGGACTCGGGAGAAGCAAAAATTCCGCATCGCATCGACCTTGCGACCGGCACTTACAAGGGCCGCAAGATCATCGACGTCAAAGAGGCCGAATAATTTAAATTTCTTAAAGACCAATCAAGTCTGATCAATGGGACAAAACGCGGGAATCCTCGGCACGGGCCATTCTTATCCGGAAGGTATTTTAACGAATGCAGATCTGGAGAAGATGGTCGAGACCAGCGACGAGTGGATAACGACGCGAACCGGCATTAAGCAGCGTCATAAGGCGGCGGATAATGAATATACGTCGCAATTTGGCTCGCGTGCCGCACTGCAGGCGATAGAGCGCGCAGGGTTAAAGCCGGAGGACATCGATGTCCTTGTGTGCGCAACGACCACTCCGGATCAAATACTTCCTTCGACGGGTGCGTTGATTCAGGCCGAGATCGGTGCTGTTAACGCGGCCGGAATGGACGTTTTTGCGGCTTGCTCAGGATTTTTGTACGGCCTGACGATGGTCGAATCGATGATCCGCACGGGCCAGGCGAAGTACGTTTTGGTGGTCGGAGCCGAAGTTTTGACGAAATACGTTGACTACACGGACCGCGGCACTTGCGTGATCTTCGGCGACGGTGCCGGAGCCGCCGTGCTCGGACCTGTCGAAGAAGGAAAGGGCATACTTGCGACCAAGATCAAGTCGGACGGCCGTTACGCGGAGCAGCTTTATTCGCCCGGCGGCGGCACAAAGCTTGGATTGACACACGAATCTATCGATAACCGCGATTGCTTCTTCAAGATGAAGGGCAACGAACTTTTCAAAGTGGCGGTGCGGTCGATGGCGGAAATTTCGACCGAGATGCTGGAGAAAGCGGGTGTATCCGCAGACGAGGTCGATCTCGTGATACCGCATCAGGCCAATCAGCGGATCACGGATGCAGTTGCAGCCCGTTTGAGCGTGCCGGAAGAGAAAGTGTTTTCGAATATCGCTGAGCACGGCAACACATCGTCGGCTTCGATCCCGATCGCGATGGATGAATGTATTCAATCGGGACGGATCAGGGAAGGGTCGCTCGTACTGCTGACGGCCTTTGGCGGCGGTGTTACTTGGGGCGGAACTGTCATTCGATTCTAAGATCGACGAAGCTAAGGAACGATGAGTGATTCTGCAGTCGCGTATCTTTTTCCCGGACAGGGATCACAGTCCGTCGGGATGGGCAAGGACCTGTTTGGCAATTTTGCCGCGGCCCGTGAGGTCTTCCAAGAAGCCGATGATGCCCTTGGGTTTTCGCTTTCGAACATGTGTTTTGAAGGTGACGAGAGCGATCTGCAGCTCACAGCGAATACACAGCCGGCGATCTTGACCGTATCGACCGCCCTTTATCGCGTCGGGCGTGCAGAAGGGCTGCCGACTCCGGCCTTTGCGGCCGGTCACAGCTTGGGTGAATACTCAGCTTTGGTAGCCGCTGGTGTGATCGATTTTGCTTCCGCTGTTCGAACCGTTCGCAATCGCGGAATGTATATGCAGGACGCGGTTCCTGTAGGAGTCGGCGGAATGGCCGCAATAATGGGGCTCGAGCTCGAAGGCGTCGAAGGTCTTTGTGCCGAGGCGGCCGATGGCCAGGTCTGTTCGCCCGCGAATATCAATTCGCCAACGCAGATCGTCATTGCAGGGAACTCGGAAGCGATCGATCGTGCTTGTGAACTTGCAAAGGCAAAGGGTGCGAAACGGGCGATCAAGCTGAATGTTTCTGCTCCGTTCCATTGTGAGTTGATGAAGCCGGCCGAGGAGCGTTTGAAAGGTGATCTAGCGGCATTGGAATACGCGGACTTCGTGTTTCCCGTTGTGCAGAATGTTGATGCGGAACCGAATGCGGATCCGTTGACCGTTCGGTCAAAACTGGAAAGGCAGGTGTCGCAGTCGGTAAAATGGCTGCAGACCGTAAGGCGGTTGTCGCAGGAAGGCGTTGAAAGATTCGTAGAGATCGGCCCGGGCAAAGTGCTAACTGGCCTCGTCCGTCAGATAGAAAAGGACGCAAGTTATAGTAATATCGAAAACACTCAGTCTTTACGAGAAAGTTTAAGTTAAGCAAACAATTCAAAAAGGAGAACTTATGTCAGAAGTACAGGATAAGATCAAACAGATCATTGTAGATGAGCTCGCCGTCGATGAAGCCGAGGTTACTGAGAATGCACGATTCATCGAAGATCTCGGAGCAGATTCACTCGATCTGGTTGAGCTGGTTATGCGTTTCGAAGAGGATTTCGATATCGAGATACCCGACGAGGATGCAGAAAAGATCCAGAGCGTTCGTGATGCATATGCGTATGTCGAACAGCACAAGGGCTAACTCGCTTCGAGCGAGCCTTGCTTAGAATAAGGTTTGCAATATGGTGAATGAAGAGGACGTGATCCTTCATTCACCATTTTGGCATCTAAAATGAACACTATATGAAGCGTCGAGTAGTTGTAACAGGACTTGGTCTGGTAACGGCCGTCGGCAACGATGTGCCAACGACTTGGCAGTCTTTGCTTGATGGCAAGAGCGGTGCCGACTATATCAAGAAGTTCGATGCATCGGACTTCTCGGTGAAATTCGCTTGTGAGGTCAAGGACTTCGACCCGCTTTCATTCCTTGATAAGAAAGAGGCTCGGAGAATGGGCGCATTCACCCATTTTGCCCTCGCCGCCGCGGACGAAGCCGTAAAAAACAGCGGCCTCGTGATTGACGACTCGAACGCCGAAATGGTCGGGACCTATATCAGTTCGGGAATCGGCGATTTCTGGGCGATCGAGCGCGAACACGAGAAGCTGCTCACATCCGGGCCGGATCGTGTGTCGCCGTTCTTCATAGTTTCGGCGATCGTGAATCTCGCTTCGGGCAATGTCTCGATCCGGCACGGTGCCAAAGGACCCAATTCTGCTACCGCGACCGCTTGTTCGGCAGGTGCGCACGCTATCGGCGACAGCTTTCGCTTGATCGAACGAGGCGATGCGGACGCGATGATCTGTGGCGGCGCCGAAAGCGCGATCACTCCGATGTCGGTTGCAGGTTTTGCTTCGATGCGTGCACTTTCGACCCGTAACGACGACCCTAAAACGGCTTCAAGGCCGTTTGATCTGGAACGCGATGGTTTCGTCATCGGCGAAGGTGCGGGCATTCTGATACTTGAAGAGCTCGAGTTCGCCCGAAAACGCGGTGCGAATATCCTGGGTGAGATCGTCGGTTACGGAATGAGCGGCGATGCGTTTCACGTTACGATGCCGGATGAGACCGGCTCGGGCGCGATCGCCGTTATGCAGCGGGCACTGAAAGATGCCGGAATTTCGCCTGACAGCATTGATTACATCAATGCCCACGGCACCTCGACGCCGTATAACGATAAATTCGAAACGCTCGCGATCAAGAAGGTCTTTGGTGAGCGTGCTTACAAGATCCCGGTCAGCTCGACGAAATCAATGACCGGCCACGCTCTAGGTGCCGCCGGCGGCCTCGAGGCCGTATTTTCCGTGAAGGTCTTGAACGAGAACGTTGTGCCGCCGACGATCAACTATAAGACGCCAGATCCGGATTGCGATCTTGATTACGTGGCGAACAAAGCTCGGGAACATTCGGCCGAATATGTCCTCTCGAATAATTTTGGGTTCGGTGGCACAAATGCATGCCTGATCTTTAAGAGGTTTTCCGAATAAAGCAAGATGAAGATCATTGTTCTAATGAAGCAGGTCGCCAACAAGGATGCGGTTCTCCGCATCGCCGGCGATGAGAAATGGATCAACGAAGCCGATGTCGCTCTGCAGACGAATGAGTCCGACGGGTACGCTCTCGAAGAGGCCCTTCGGACGGTCGAGGCAAAGGGCGAGGGCGAAGTCGTTGTGTGTTCGCTCGGGCCGCAGTCTGCGAAGACCGTTATAAAGGACGCCTTGGCTCGCGGAGCGAGTCGTGCGATACACATCGTCGTTGACGATACGAAGTCGCTATCTGCATATCAGATCGCTAAGACGATCTCTGATGCGATTCGCGACGAGACCCCCGATCTGATCTTCTCCGGCCTGCAGTCAGATGATGCGAGCTTCGGGCAGACCGGCGTCATTCTCGCAGAACTGCTCGGTATCCCGCATGCGACGATCGTGATCGAGGTCGATCGGGCAAGCCTCGGTGACAAGATCCGCATCAAACGCGAACTCGAAGGCGGCTGGTATCAATGGTTTACCTATGACCTTCCCGCCCTTCTTACGATCCAATCCGGCATCTCACAGATCAGATATGCTTCGCTAAAGGGTATTATGGCCGCGAAATCAAAAGAGATCCGCGAAGTTACGCCGACGGTCGAGCCATTTGCTTCAGCGACCAAGATCGAGAAGATCTATATGCCCCTAAAAACAAAGCAGACCCAAATACTTGGTGATGGTGACGCTAAGAAAGGCGCCGTTGAACTCGTCGAAAAGCTAAGGAACGAAGTCCGCGTGATCTAAGCCAAGTTCAACATCTTCAGCTTTCTATCCGCCCGATACTGTCAGCAGTGTCGGGCTTTTTGCGTCGACGGGTCGGGCCACTTGTGTATTCGGCTTTGCGTTAATGGCTTAGCGACAAAGGCGGTTTGGCTTTCTCGCTCACTTAGGGCATTATCGTTTGTAACTCGGTCAACATTACGACCTTTTTTGTTGGAGTCGAACAACGGTCCTCGCGGTTCGATCACCCTTTCGGATCTGATGAGAAAGGTATTTGCAAATCGTTGTTCTTCGAGGAATCTTTCTAGTTTGAAAAGGAGAAAAGTTATGAACCTTAGAAAATCCCTTCGTCTGATCACGGGAGTTCTCGCGATCGGCACATTGGCCATTCTTTGCCTTTGGTCGGCAACCGACACAACAGCAAAGACGGCGGTTTCAACAGTTGGATCACCTTACCTTTACGATAACGCTCCGTTGCCGAGCGGCACGATGACAGAAAGCGGCGTCGCAGCGCCGACGGGCACGCAATGGAGCGAGCTCCAGCATGATACCGGCAATACGACGGAGGCAAACACCACGCTCGGAACCAGCTGCTCATTGACCACCACGGTATTTCGCTGCGCGGATGATTTCACCGTTCCGGCAGGCCAAACCTGGACGATCGATCAGGTGGTCACGTTTGCATATCAGACAGGGTTTACCGGAACGACGAGCCCGATCACGGCAGCGACGCTTCAGATCTGGAGCGGTCGCCCCGGCGACTCCGGCTCGTCGATAATTTTCGGCGACACGACAACGAACCGACTGGCAACGTCCACAGATGCCCTTACTTACAGGATCGGCGGTACGGTCGTGCCGGCACCCTCAACGCCGGGAACGACCAGAAAGGTTTGGCAGAACAACATCAACGTTAGCCCGGCGCAAGTGCTGGGTCCCGGCACCTATTGGGTCGATTTCCAAACTGCTGTCGCGGCAAATGCGGCTCATTTTGCACCGCTCGGTACTGTGGTCGGGAGTCGCACCCAACCCGGCTGGAACGGACGTCAGTGGAACGGAACCGCATGGACCGATGCTCTAGACGCCGGGAACCCGGCCTCCGCTCCGGATGTTCAGATGGACTTTCCGTTCAAGCTTGTAGGTACTTCCTCGAGTGTTCCGACCGCGACGTCAAGAGCTGACTTCGACGGCGACGGCAAAACGGACGTTGCTGTCTATCGCCCGAGCGAAGGCAACTGGTACCGTCAATCGGGCGGCGGCTTTGTTGCTGTTCATTGGGGAATCGAAACGGACGTTCTTGCCCCGGCCGACTACGATGATGACGGCAAGGCAGACGTGGCGATATTCCGCGCCAACGACACTGAAGGAGCTGCGGATTTCTATATCCTGAACAGCTCAGATTTGACCCTGAAGGGATACGCCTGGGGATCGACCGGCGATGTTCCGACCGTAGGCGATTTTGATGGCGACGGCAAGGCCGATGTAGCGATCTATCGCTCGTCCGAATCGAATTTTTACATTCTAGGCAGTACGAGCGGCCTGGTCGTCACAAATGTTCCGGGGACAACGCCGGTCATCGGTGATTACGACAACGATGGCAAGTCCGATCCGATCACCTACACTAACGGCACCTGGGCAGGCCCGCTTTCGGGCGGCGGTGTGCTTTCAGGTGTGCTCGGTGCGGCCGGCGACATTCCCGTCCAGGGCGATTTCGATGGAGATTCGAAGACCGACATTGCCGTTTTCCGTCCTTCGGATGGAACTTGGTACATCGTAAGAAGCAGCGATTCACAGACCTCGGTGTTCCAGTTCGGAGCGTCGGGTGACGTTCCCGTTCCGGGCGACTACGATGGAGACGGTACGGAAGACCTCGCGATCTACCGCGGCGGTACTTGGTGGATAAACCGATCGACCGCAGGGCTCACAGTCGTGCCTTTTGGACTGGCGTCCGACAAGCCGGTTCCGGCTTCGGCCAACCCGTAACGTCAAAGATCGCAGCAAAGCTGCGTTTGAAGAGGCTGTCCGCAAGGGCAGCCTCTTCACATTTGGAAGGCTGCCGCGATCCGTCCCAAAGTTGCTTACAAGGCGGATTCTTGGCATAATTTCAATTCGATTTTATATAGGTATT
Source organism: uncultured Acidobacteriota bacterium (assembly GCA_937873515.1). Lineage (GTDB taxonomy): Bacteria > Acidobacteriota > Blastocatellia > Pyrinomonadales > Pyrinomonadaceae > OLB17. The sequence continues at coordinate 14,835 of CALMYB010000003.1, read as the reverse complement.
TTCGATCTATGAGCGATATTTTGGTATTCATCGAGCACAAGGACTGTGTATTGAACAAGGCCTCGATCGAGGCAATAGCGGCGGCACAGAAGATCGGTAGCGATCTCGGGCTCAAAGCGTCTGCCGTGATCTTTTGTGATAAGGATTGTCCGATATCGAGCGAGATCGCGGGTTACGATCTAGAGAAAGTGATCGTCGCCAGGAACGAAAAGCTCGCCCAATACACGCCGGACGCTTACGCTGATGCTCTCTCGGCCGTTATTGACGCTGAAAGTCCGCAGTATGTCGTGATGTCGCACACATACCAAGTGCGCGACTTTGCTCCGAAGGTCGCCGCGCGTGCCGGACGCGAAGTTGTTGGGGATTGCATTAGATATCGCGTCGATGGCGGCAAACTCGTCCTTACGCGTCGGATTTTCCTCGGCAAACTCGATGCCGATGTGTCGCTCGGCGGTGATGCGCCGTATTTTGTGACGTTTCAGTCCGGTGCCTTCCGCCCGGACGATGCTGCTTCGGGAACTGCCACGACGGAGAGTCGCGAAGTGAACGTTGGCGCCGTCAGAATGACCTCGGAAGCTGCTTTTCAGGAGGCAAAGGCGTCTGTCGATCTGACAAAGTCTAACGTCATTGTCGCAATTGGCCGCGGCATCAAGTCGCAGGAGAATATCGCCCTTGCCGAAAAGCTTGCCGAAGCCCTCGGAGGCGATCTTGCCGCGTCACGCCCGATCTGTGATTCAGACTGGCTGCCGATCGACCGCCAGATCGGCTCCTCGGGCCAGACCGTTGCCCCAAAGCTTTATTTGGCGCTAGGCATTTCTGGCGCCATCCAGCACATCGTCGGAATGAAGAATTCGGGCACGATCGTTGCCATTAACAAGGATGCCGAAGCCCCGATCTTCGATATCGCAGATTACGGCATCGTGGGCGATCTGTTTGAGGCCGTCCCGGTCTTGATCGAAGAGGTTCAGAAAGCAAAAGCGTAAGGGCCTCGTGGCGAAACCGCGAAGTAAGAAGACAATTTAGCCGCGAAAACACGAGTTCGGAAAGATCAAATTCGTGAATTCGCGGCGAAGCCTTTATTGGCCATTACGCCAGTGAATCGCTATCGTTCATGCCGTCCCGGCCAGGTCCTTCATCGAGCCGAGCAGGTGGTCGAGCTTTTCGTAGCCCTCACTTACGCCTCGCTCCATGCCGGACTGCAGCATTCCATCACGATCCTCGACCGTCTGAAAGACCGATTGGTGGGCGATCCGCGAGCGTCCGTTCGGGAGATCTTCAAAACGTGTCGTGCCGAGAATGACGTGGCCTTTCTCCGGGAGCCCGTCGAACTCGAACGTTCCGATGATCCGTTCATTCGCGAGTACCTCGTGATAAACGCCGTGAAATGCGTATTCCTGGCCATCCCGTTCGTGAATGAAGCGATATGAACCGCCGTCGACCACGTCCATTTTCTCGATCGTCATCGCCAGGTCATTCGGCCCGACCCATTTTGCATAGAGTTCCGGCTCGGCGTAAGCGCGAAATACCAGTTTCCGCGGTGCATCGAACTCGCGGATGATAAAGAGTTCTTGTTTGTCCGGTTCGGCTTTGATCTCTGTCTTATTCGTCATTATTTTTCTCCTGAAAGTTTCGTCTTCTCTGTTTCCAACAGAGCATCTAGTCGGGAGAATGCTTCGTCGGTCCTCTCTGTGAATCGCTTGACCCAGACTTCGAATTCGGCGATCTTGTCGGCGTTCAATGTATAGATCCGCTGCTGTTTTCGCTTTTCGACGTCAACAAGTCCGGCCTCTCTCAGCACCTTGAGATGCTGGGATACGGCCGCGTGCGTTGTACCGAACCGCGCGTAGATGTCGCTCGCCGCCAGGGCGCCGAAGGCCGCAAGCAGCTCGAGGATCCTTCTCCGATTTGGTTCTGCGATGGCGCTGAATGTATCCACAATCAGAATAGTATAGCCAACACTTAATTAAGTCAATAGTAAAATAGCAATGTTTTCATAGATTCTTTCGAGATGCGGGATCTGAAATGCGGAATTCGGAATTCCGGATCCAAAAGGTACCTTTTGTGCAGATCGTGCAAATCGTGCATTTTGTGCGGTTTGATACGTTTCGTGCGGTTTGTGCTTCAAATGAAAATGTGAGGTCAGATAACCTTGTGTTGGTTGTTGGTCTTTGAAAGATTGTGGATGGTTGGTGGTTGATGGTTCGTGGTTCGTTGTTCGTGGTTGATGGTTCGTTGTTCGTTGTTCGTGGAGCCACGTCTGAGTTTTCGAATTTCACATTTCAGATTTGAAATTTTTGATCGATCGGGCTTCCGATCCGTGCATTCGTGGCCGCATCGATGGTCCTTGAGGCCTGCACCTGATGTAGTCCCCGTAGGGGACGCGAGATCATAGCCCAGGGTAAGGCGGCCGCGGCCGCCACCCTGGGAAAGAGGTCGCAGAACAGATCCTGGAGCTCCGTTAGGAGCGACAGAGGGATTTGTCCGGGGCAAGCCGCCTCCCCGGAATTTATTCTCCGTCCTAAACCACGCCGTAAACGACGTGGCTATGCGAGGCCATTGTCGGCGGCAAGCCGCCTCCGGGCATGATGGGGCATGGGCGTGCTACAAACATGCGGCTCCTACGGAGCCAAGAAGTCGGCGGCGGAGCCGCCTCCGAGGTGTTTGTGGGTGACGCGACGGTCGGGCGAGCCCGACCGCACTGCCAAAGGGCAAGCCCTGGGGAGTGCGGGATACTAGGATCGACATTCTGACCGCCTGCTGCTCCCACCACCCCGGCCTTCGGCCACCCCTCCTTGGGCAGGAGGGGAGCTGGCGGTTCTGACGTGGTGCGGACGAGGGCGTTCGCCGTTCCGGCGCAGGTGGTTCTGACGACAGAGGATGCGTTTAGGCTGCGGCTTTCGAGCCGAGGACGTCAACGATGGCCTTGCCAATGTCAGCTGGTGAATTGACGACGCGGATGCCGGCCTCTTCGAGAGCTTTCATCTTCTCTGAGGCGGTTCCTTTGCCGCCGGAGATGATCGCACCGGCGTGGCCCATGCGGCGTCCCGGAGGAGCGGTCTGACCGGCGATGAAGGCAACGATCGGCTTCGAGACATTGTCCTTGGCGAACGCCGCGGCGTCCTCTTCGGCAGTGCCGCCGATCTCGCCGATCATTACGATGGCGTCGGTCTCTTCGTCTGCCTCAAAAAGACGCAAAGCGTCGGTGTGCGTCGTTCCGATGATCGGATCACCGCCGATACCGATGGCCGTCGATTGGCCGAGGCCCAGAGCGGTGAGCTGGCCGACAGCTTCGTAGGTGAGCGTGCCGGAGCGGGAAACGACGCCGATGCGGCCTTCTTTGTGGATATGGCCGGGCATGATTCCAACCTTGCATTTGCCGGGCGAGATGATGCCGGGGCAGTTCGGGCCGATCAGACGCGTTTTTCGGGAAGCGAGGTATTCATTGGCCTTGACCATATCGGCGACAGGGATGCCTTCCGTGATGCAGACAACGAGCGGAAGCTCGGCGTTCGCAGCTTCCATAATGGCGTCTGCGGCGAATGCCGGCGGAACATATATCACGGAAACATTCGCGCCGGTTTCCTTGACCGCGTCTTCGACGGTGTTGAACACCGGAACGCCTTCGTGCGTGGTACCGCCTTTTCCGGGCGTGACACCAGCAACGACATTCGTGCCGTATTCACGCATCTGCAGCATGTGGAAGGTGCCTTCTTTGCCTGTAATTCCCTGAACGAGCAGGCGCGTGTTCTTATCGACTAGGATACTCAATTTTGAATAGCTCCTTGAAAACTAAGGTATTGAAAACAAACGTCGAGTATAGCACAGCCGAGCGGATACTGCCTGCTGCGGGAGCGTTCTATCTTCTACGGAACTTTGCCGGCGGGCGTGTCGTTCTACAAAAAGGCGATTGCCAAGAAACGAACTCCTTCGAAGAATTCCGGGACCAGCGTACCTATGCGAGAGGTTTACTCATTTTACACAGACGCCTTTGTGATCGCGTTGAAATCCATCCTCGAGCACAAGCTTCGTGCATTCCTGACGCTGATCGGAATTATCATCGGTGTGGCCGCCGTGGTCGTCGTGGGAGCAAGCATCTCAGGCCTTAAGACCTACGTGATGGACCGAGTGTCGAAGGCCCTTGGCTCCGAACATTTTATGATCACACGGATGGCATCGACCGGGAGGATGTCCGATGAGGAGTACGAACGAAAGAACCGCCGCAATAAGAAGGTTACTTGGGGCGAATACCAATATGTTCGCAAGAATTGCGTTTCGTGCTCTTATGTCGCCGCCCAGGTCGGCGGAAGGGTGGATCTCGATCTGAACGGCGTCGAGATGCCGTCTGTCGGCGTCCGCGGCGTGACGCCGGAGATGGCCGAGATCGAGAATAAGGAGTTCGAAGAGGGTCGGTTCTTCACCGCTCAGGAGATCGAACGTTCGGCCCCTGTCACGGTTCTCGGTGCCGACGTCAGGGATAAATATTTCCCGGTGGGTTCGGCACTCGGCAAGGAGATAAAGGTCCGCGGTGTTCCCGTGACCGTGATCGGCGTCGAGAAAGCCCGCGGTTCCTTTATGGGATCGCCGATGGACCGGCTCGTCTACTTGCCGATCTCGCTGCATATGCAGATCTTTGACCGAGGTGACGGTGTTCAGATCCACGCCAATGCTCTCACACGGGAAGAATTCCCCGAGGCGATGGACGAGGCGAGCGTTCTGCTGAGGAATTACAGAAAGCTCACCGGCAGCGAAGAAGACACGTTCAGCCTTGTGAACACCGACGAGTTCAATTCGCAGATGGATCAGTTCACAGGAGCGATCGCCGCTGTTGTCGTACCGATCACGATGATCATTCTTGTCGTCGGCGGAATCGTCGTGATGAACATTATGCTCGTTTCGGTAACGGAACGAACCTTTGAAGTGGGATTGAGAAAGGCTCTCGGAGCATCACGGAAGCAAATACTGCTTCAGTTCCTGATCGAATCCGCCCTGCTTTGTATCTGCGGCGGATTGGCCGGATTGATCTTAGCGGTCGGTGTTGTGCAGCTGATAACGATCCTCGCCGGAATGACGATGACGATCACACCGGGCTACATTGTGCTTTCGATCGTCGTATCAAGTTCGATCGGGATCGTTGCGGGGCTATATCCGGCCTGGAAGGCCTCGAAACTCGATCCGATCGTCGCGCTTACGCAGGCTTAACAGGAGATACCTATGCGGCTTACGACATCTTTACCACGTGAAGTTCTGCTAATGGCGATGGATTCCGTCCTGTCGCACAAGTTCCGGTCCGCGCTCACGGTGCTCGGCATCGTGGTCGGGATCATCACGGCGATCGTGGTCGCGTCCCTTTTGACCGGAATGCGGAATTCGATCGTCTCGATCGTCGAAGAATACGGCAGTAACAATATCGAGATCTATCACCTGTCGTCAGGTTTCGACGAGCCGAGCCGCGACGAACGGAATCGCAAACCGCTGACAGATGCGGATGCCGAAGCGATCCTTGCACAGTCGGCGTCGGTCACGGATCTGACAAAGGTCGCCCCGAATATCGGTTCATTCAACGGTAACTTTAACGACAACCTCGTTTACGAGGGCAAAAATTATCGTTGGGCCCTGACGGATGGAGTAGAGCCGAATTATGCCCATCTCTCGAATCTTGTTCTTCGAGCGGGCCGGTTCATCACCGAAGCGGATAACGTTCAGCGACGCAACGTCCTTGTAATAGGCGTCAACTGCGCCGAAGCTCTCTTTCCGGATCACGAAGAAGACGCTGTTGGACGGGTCGTGCGTATGAACGGCCAGACGTGGGAGATAATCGGCGTGATCGAAAAGCGGAAAGCTGCCTTCCTGGGTGAGAATCCCGAAGACCGAAAGGTGCTTATGCCGTTTCGTACTGCCCGAAAGGCTGCTCCGGAAAGGGAAGAACTGCGGATCATCGCCCAAACGAAACCGGGCGAACTTAGCCTCGCGGTTGACGATGTAGAAAGCATCATGCGCAAACGCCGAGGGCTAAAGGTCGGTGACGCTGATAATTTTGACATCCAGACGGCCGAGGAGATGATAGCTCAGTTCGACGGAATAATCGGCGGAGTCGGGATCGCTGCGATCGCGATCTCTTGTCTCGGGCTGCTCGTCGGAGGTATAGGCGTGATGAACATTATGCTCGTTTCGGTCACAGAGCGAACAAAGGAGATCGGGATAAGAAAGGCCCTCGGTGCCACGCGTTCGGCGATCGTGCTGCAATTCCTGCTCGAGGCGATGACCTTGACCTTCTTCGGCGGCATCATCGGGATCGTGCTTGCTATCGGGATCAGCACGCTCATAGTCCTTGCGATCCCGTCGCTGCCGGCTCAAGTGCCTTTATGGGCGATAATCACGGGCATCTCGACGTCGATCGGCGTCGGCCTGATCTTCGGTGTCCTGCCCGCAAGAAAGGCTGCAAAACTCGATCCGATCGAATGTTTGCGGTACGAGTGATGAATGGAGCGGGCCTCCTAGTAGATAGTGAATGAGTATTCGACGGTCCGGATAGTGGATATGGCGTGTCCGTTTTTTCGTGCGGGCAGAAAGGCGATTTGTTTGGCGGCGGCTATTGATGCCTCGGTCAGGCCATACGCGAGGCCATGTTGCACGGCAACTTTCCCGACCATCCCGTTTGCCTGGAAGATCACCCTTAGAACGACCGTGCCTTTCTCCTGGTTCTGTCGAGCCATATCGGTATAGCCCGGGACTTTTTTGGCAACGACGACCAATTCATCAGGATCGGTCGAAGGAGAAGATTTCATCGAAATGGGTGGCGGTGGTGGTGATGTGTCGGTCGCCTTCACCTCTTGGTCTGAAGCTTTTCCCGGCTCCAACAGGTCTCCGACGATCGCTTTGCTGCCGTTCTTTATCTTCTTGCCGAGGGGCTTGTCGAACTTGACGGACGAAACAAATTCAGTTTCTTTTACCTTTGATCTGTCTCTGAAGGTCATTGTCGCCTCGACCCACGAGAAGTTCGTATTGTCATAAAAGACATAAGTGATACGCGTGCTTCCAGGATTCTCCCATTTAAGCTGTTTGATCGACCAATTTCCGTTTGTGGCTTCATTTACGATTGTCGGACCGGTCCTTCGTCGGCCGACAAGCGACCTTGCGAATGATCTGGCATCGAACTTCATCGGGTTCGAACAAGGGTATGTCATCCGTGAGCCTTTTCTAAAAACCGAAAGTTCGTAAACGACTTCGTCAGAATATGCGGTCATCGACTCGCCCGCGAGTTCGTTGCACATATCGTTCGATTCGGCCGAAACGGGAACCTTTGGGAAAATTGCCGAAACACTTGAATTGTTTGCTCGATATACCTGCCAGTCCGCTGCTTCGCCATTGAGCAAAGTAGGAGCGGCCTTTTTCGGCTGTCCAATCGCAAAGCTTGTGAGCAAGACCAGTGAGAACAATAAACCGAATGCAAAAGCGACGTGATCCTTTACCGTCATACATTTATTCCTGTCCTTAGTGCGACCGGCTTCTCAAACCAGCTCATAAACCTCTTCAAAATGCGGGACCTCAACATTCCAGCCGAAGCGGTCGTGAATGTGCTTTGCCATCGCGGCGGCGGCCTCGGGTTCGCCATGCGTGGTGAAGATCGTCTTTGGGGCGGACGGCAGGCCCGAGAGCCAGCGCAGAACGCCCTTCCAGTCTGCGTGAGCAGAGAAACCGTCGATGCCCTCGATCGTGCAGTTGACCTTTACCTGCGTCTTCATAATTCGAACTTCACGTTCGCCGTCCTGGACACGGCGTCCGGTCGTCCCTGCGGCCTGAAACCCGACAAAAATGACGGTTGCCTTTTCGTCGGGTAAAATTCGGATCGCATGATGTAGCACGCGGCCGCCCGATATCATTCCCGAAGCAGAGATGATGATGCGCGGACCGCGCATGTCGTTGATGCGTTTCGATTCGTCGCGGGTCGATGCCGTTTGCATTGAACCGGTGCGCAAAGGATGGCGTTTTGCAGCGAGAATGGACGTGTACTCTTCGTCGTGTTCCTCGGCAAAACGGTTATAGATCTGGGTCGCTTGTGCAGCCATCGGAGAGTCAACGACGACCGGAAGGATCGGGATCTTGCCGGCATCCTCCAACTCACGGATGAGATAAAGGATCTCTTGAGTTCGGCCGACCGCGAACGCGGGGATAAGGATCGGGCCCTTGCGGTCGATCGCTTCATTGATGATACGTGCGAGCTTCTCGCCCGGATCGACGTCTGCGTGCAGGCGGTCGCCATAGGTCGATTCGCACATCAAATAATCGCAGGCGGGAGGTGTCGCAGGGTCTTTAAGGATCGGCTGGTCGTAATGCCCCAAGTCGCCCGAGAATAGGAACTTGATCGAGCTCCCGTCAGACCTTGCGCTCTCCAGTTCGACGAGCACTAGGCTAGATCCCATGATGTGGCCCGCCACAAGAAAAGTCGCTTTCACCCCGTCACAGATTTCCACCTGCTTTCCGTCGTTGTGATAGAGCTGCAGAAGGTCGAGAGCGGCACGTGCATCGTTCTCGTCGTAGAGCGGAAGGGCCGGCGAATGAGACGTGAGATCGTGGCGATTGCGATAGTCCGCCTCTTCTTCCTGGAGGCGTGCCGAGTCGGTCAACAGTACGCGCATCAGGTCGCCGGTCGGCTTTGTCGTAATGACAGGGCCATTGAATCCGAGTTTTACGACGCGAGGCAGAAAACCTGTGTGGTCGATGTGCGCGTGCGTGATAATGATCGCGTCGAGGTCCTTCGGGTCGAAGGGAAGTGGCTGCCAGTTGCGTTCGCGCAGTTCTTTGAGGCCTTGGAAAAGGCCGCAGTCAACGAGAATTTTTTTACCGTTATGCTGTAGAAGGTATTTTGAACCGGTGACGGTCCCAACGCCGCCAAAAAATGAAACACTTGCCATTGACATAATCTACCATAACAGCCCGACCTTGGTGGCCGAATGAAAGATTCCTGCCTCGTCGGCCGACGATCTGCCGGTATCCGTTTCGGGAATCTGCGCTCCGCGGCCAAGCGGGCTTAAGTGTCCAATTTTAGGCGGGAAATCGGGCTGAAAATTATTTTCAAAAATGTCCGGATTTTGTGACATTTAGGTTGACAAACGCCTTCCAGATTCTTATCTTAACCTTTGCTCTAAAAAAGAAAGAGTTTGGAGCAATAGGCCGTGTTTGATCGGCCGGCTTACCTTGCAAGGGTAAACGATACTTTGAGAAATAGATTAGGAGTCTTAAATAAAATGACAAAAGCAATTGCACTTTCAGCAGTTCTCGGTCTTTCCGCTCTCGGCTTTGCCTGCGGTGCACCGGCTGCTAACACCACGGCTAACAATGCCAACCACAACACCAATGCGTCGAACACGAACGCAGTGAACACCAATTCGGCAGCTTCGAACTCGAACGCGGCAGCTTCGAACTCGAACGCAGCTGCTTCGAACACGAACGCCGCTCACAGCAACAGTGCTGCTAACAGCGCTGCAAACTCGAATGCAAAGGCTGAGCCTGCAAACGCTGCAGCTAACAAAGCTGGCGATAAGAAGGCAGAAGAGAAGAAATAGTTTCCTTACTGCGTGGTCTTAGGACTGCGTGAAGGCAAACGCTTCGATGGGCACGCTTTCCGATTTATCGGGGATCGTGCCCATTCTTTTGTTAAAAGTTTGTTGAAAAAAGCACTTTTAGGGGTTGACTTGTTGGCATTACCTGCATATATTGTCGAATGTTCCCAGAAACAAGCTTTAAAGGGACAATTCAAGGCCGTGCCGCTAGGTATGCTGCCTTTGAAGGAAATTAGATCTAATCTTTGAAGAAGACAGGAGAGTCAATTGTTATGAAAAAAGTGATCGCTCTTTCGGCCGTTTTGGCCTTGGGTGCTCTTGGAATGGCCTGCGGTGAATCAGCTGCAAACACCGCTGCTAATAAAGCAGTCGCAAACGCGATGAATACCGCGAACGCTGCGATGGCAAACGCTGCAAATGCTATGGCAAATGCTGCTAACGCCGTGGCAAACGCTGCTAACCACGCTGCAAACGCTGCTGGAAACGCTGCAAACACGATGGCCAACTCTGCTAAGCCGGCTGCTAATGCACCTGCCAACGCAAATGCAAAAGACGAGAAGAAATAGTTGACGGAACTTCCGTTACTTTCTTTGATCGGGCTCGAATGTTCTAGACATTCGAGCCTTTCTCATTGGCGGCAAGCATCTCGCGAAGTTCCGCTGAAGAAGTGGCCGGGCGTGAGCAGACGAAATTCTTGCAAAGGAAGGCAAGTGGTCCATCGGATCTGCCGCGGCCCTCGAACAAGGGAACTTTGGCAGCATCTTTGTCCGGATCAGATGAAAGGGCGACCGTCGTTGTCGGCAGATATGATGAAAGTGCGACCTTGGCAAGCTCGTTGTCCCTAGGGCCGACGATCGCGAGCTCTCCGGCGTCGTGCAAGTGAGATCCTAATGTAGAGAGGGCCCGCCCGAACCCTTGCGGGTATCTTGCGATCTGACGCGCGGCAAGCCGAAGCGTAGCGACCGCGAACCGCTCGTAGCGGTCGTCACCTGTGAGTTTGGCGATCCGTAACAGCACGTCCGCGGCCGCTGAATTTCCCGACGGCGTAGCATTGTCTGTGAAGTCCTTAGTGCGGACGACCAACTCTTCATGATCGTTCGAGGTATAAAAGAACCCGCCGGCCTCTTGATCCCAGAAATATTCGATCATTTGATCGACCAAGGACCTTGCGTTCTGGAAATAGCTGATGTCTCCGGTCGCCTGATAAAGGGCAAGCAGGCCGTCTGCAACGTTAGCGTGATCGTCGAGGTATCCATTGAGTTTTGCTTCGCCTGCCTTCCATGAGCGAAAGAGGCGCCCGCTGTCCGTCAGCATCTTGCCAAGTAAGAATTCCGCATTCTTCTCGGCCGCCCGCAAATAGTCTTTGTTGCCTAACGCTCCAGCCGCGTCAGCGAACGCGGCGAGCATCAAGCCGTTCCAGGATGCAAGAACCTTCTCGTCGCGATGCGGCTTGATGCGGGTCTCTCGCACCTCAAAGAGCCTCCGCTTTGCATTCTCGATCAGCGAGAAGAAATCAAATGGTTCGATCTTGAGCGCTGCCGCAGCTGAATCGATGGAGCGTGGGCGATTTAGGATATTCTTTCCTTCGAAATTTCCTTCGTTTGAAACATCAAAGAAAAACTTGAATGCATGTGCATCATCGCCCAGCAGATCATCGATCTCCGGTTCGCTCCAAACAAAGAATTTGCCCTCTTCTCCCTCGCTGTCGGCGTCCTGGCTCGAATAGAATCCGCCGCTTTCGTCCGTCATCTCTCGCAGAACGTAGTCAAGCGTCTCCGTCGTGATCCGCCTGTATTCCGGATCGCCGGTAACCTGGAAAGCGTGAAGGTAGATGCGTGCCAACTGGGCATTGTCATAGAGCATTTTCTCGAAATGCGGCACAAGCCATACATTGTCCACAGAATATCGATGAAAGCCGCCGCCAAGCTGGTCGTACATACCGCCGAATGCCATCTTGTCGAGAGTCAGCCGCGTCATTTCAAGAGCCTTCTGATCGTGGGTGGAATAGTGATGCCGGAGCAGGAACTCAAGCGACATCGCCTGCGGGAATTTCGGAGCGCCGCCGAATCCGCCGTTCTTCGCATCGAAACTCCGCTCGAACGAGGCGAATGCGTCGTCGAGGAGGGCGTTCGACAGCGTCGTTCCTTCATCGACCATTGAGAGTCGGCGGAGTTCACCTACTATCTCATTTGCAGAGTGGTCGATCTCGTCGCGGCGTTGCCGGTAAGCTTCGGCAATACTCAATAGGATCTGCTGCCACGACGGCATTCCGTATCTCGGTGCGGGCGGGAAGTATGTTCCGCCGAAGAATGGCCGCTTGTCGGGCGTTAGAAATACGTTCATTGGCCAGCCGCCGCGGCCGGTCGTCATCTGAACGAAGCTCATATAGATGTGGTCAACGTCCGGCCGCTCTTCCATATCGACCTTGATGTTGACGAAGTTCTCGTTCATCGTCCGTGCCGTCTCTTCGTCCTCGAACGATTCGTGCTCCATTACATGACACCAATGGCATGCAGAGTAGCCAATGCTGACCAATAGCGGCTTATCCTCGGCCCTGGCGAGATCAAATGCCTCGTCACCCCATGGATACCAGTCCACGGGGTTATATGCGTGTTGGAGCAGATAGGGCGAAGTTTCGTTGATGAGCCGATTAGCTTTGGGTTTTGGTGATGACATAGGTCTATTCTTTCACGCCGGAACGAGAGCCTCAAGATCACAATGGATGCCGCCCTTTTCTGTCTTTCACAAAGTTCTGGTATATTGCACTTATCTATGACTTCGCGTTCCATTGCCAAGCTTAGACCCGCACGTCAGCGCGCCAACCTCTTTGGCGGCGATTAATCCTAGAAAGCTCGACAGTTAGCATCGGACGTCCGCATTTGCGTTCGATAAGCCTTCAGACACTTCGCCAGCATGCGAAGCAAATCTTTTTCAGGAGACAAAAGACAATGACGCCGTCAACAGAATTACAGAAACCACAGATAAAGACAGAGCTGCCGGGGCCGAAGTCCCGCGAGATCATCGATGCCGATGCTCGATACGTAACGCCGAGCTATCCACGGCCCGACTACAAACTCGTGGTCGATCACGCCAAAGGTGTTTGGGTGACAGATCCGGACGGGAATCTTTTCCTCGATTGCAATGCCGGGGTCGCGGTGTGTTCGACCGGGCATTGTCATCCTGAGGTCGTTGCAGCGATCACCAAGCAGGTGAATGAGTTCATTCACTTCTGCGGAACGGACTACTTCTACCGCCAAATGCCGGAGCTTGGGAAGATGCTCGAGGACATTGTTCCGATCGAAGGCCCGACACGCACGCACTTTGCCAATAGCGGTGCCGAAGCGATCGAGACCGCCCTTAAGGTGGCGATGTACCACACACGCCGGCAGAAGTTCGTGTCCTTCTACGGCTCTTTCCACGGGCGAACGCTCGGTGCTCTCTCGCTGACATCTTCGAAGCGTGCTCAGCGACTTGGATTTATGCGGCAGGCACTCGATGTCGTCCACATTCCGTATCCGAACAAATTCCGCCACTTTGCGACGGATATGCCGACCGACGAGGCGACCATCACGCGCGACGTGATCAACTGGCTTGAGAATCGCGTATTCCAGACGACCACGCCGCCCTCTGAGGTCGCGGGCATCATCCTTGAGGTCGTGCAGGGCGAAGGCGGCTATATTCCGGCGCCCAAGGCATTTGTGAAGGAACTTCGCCGCATCTGTGACGAGAACGGCATTATGCTCATCGTCGATGAGGTGCAATCCGGAATGGGACGCAGCGGAAAGATGTTCGCTCTCGACCATTACGACGGCATTAAGGCCGATATCCTTTGTATGGCAAAGGGCCTCGGTTCCGGAATGCCGATCGGCGCCTGCACGGCACGGGCAGACATTATGGATTGGCACAAGGGCGCCCACGCCTCGACCTTTGGCGGCAATCCCGTTGCACTTGAAGCGGCAATGGCAACGATCCGTTTGCTGCAGGGCGGGCTTGTGGAGAACAGCCGCGAGGTCGGAGCTTATCTAGAGGCCGGCCTCAACAAGCTTAAGGATAAGTACGACTGCATCGGCGATGTTCGAGGCTTGGGAATGATGCTCGGCGTCGAATTCGTCATGGACAAGACGACCTTGAAGCCGAACGCCGAACTCCGCGATAAGGTCGAGATGGAATGCTATAACCGCGGGCTCATCATCCTCGGCTGCGGCTCGAACTCGATACGTTGGTCCCCGCCGCTCATCCTGACGAGGGAGAACGTCGACGTTGCCCTTCAGATCTTTGACGAGGCGATCGCCGCGTCGCTTTAAGCGGGCTCAAATTCGCTGACCATTTACGTCCGGCAGGCCTTGTGTCCGCCGGACGTCCTTTTTGCTGAAATTTTGCAGATCCGTCCGCAAAAAAGTATGCTAACGAACGTCCATACAGCGAGAACCTGTGAGAATTGAGCATTCGAAGGTTGATGAGCTATGCCTAACATAACAATTGCCGAAACCAAAGGGGTTTGCCACATCGCGTACGACGGTGTCGAAGGTGATCGGTACACTTTCCCGGACGGCTCTGTCTGGTCGATCCTTGACGATGCAGCCACGTGGTCCACCGGTTTTAAGGCGGTGCTAACAAAGCCAGAGAATCGCGAACTCTACGTCCTTGCCTTCGCAGGCAGCGATTCCGGCTTGGACTTTCTGCACGACGGCGTGCAGGCACTTGGTGGGTATTCCGTCCAATATTCACAGGCATTGAACCTGACCCGACGCTATATGCAGCGCTACGGTGACCTTCATCTAGCCGGGCATTCGCTTGGCGGCGGACTAGCGGCTTATTCGTCGGTTGCGACCGGCCTTTTTGCGAGTACCATAAACCCTGCGCCGCTCGTCGGGATGATGTCGTTCCGAGCACTTCGGGGTAACCCGCAGATCATCAACTATGTTCCGATTAACGGTGAGATCGTGAGCAGTTCGCCCGGCCGAAACCCCGGCAGGGATGTAAAGGTTACTGCCAACGGCAACTTCTTTACGCGGCACATGGTCGGCAATATGATGCCCGACATTCCGCTGCCTCAAAAACTTAACACCGGCGGAGCATCCGGAAGCTGGTAGGGAATAACCACAGAACGTTGTCCTCTCTCTGCTCTCGGTCCTGACTTTTTTGTGCATTTCGTGCATTTTGTGCATTTCGTGCACTTTGTGCTTCTAACGGGCGCATCGTTTCGCTATGATGAGAACACGGTCGAGCCGGCCGTTGGGTTTTGAAAAAATGTGAATGGTGAGTGGTGAACGGT
>CALMYB010000002.1 GCA_937873515.1 uncultured Acidobacteriota bacterium | reverse complement strand
GACCGTGTTGTCATCATAGCCAAATACCGCATCCGTTTGAAGCACAAACCGCACAGAATGTATCAAACCGCACAAAACGTATCAAAGTGCACGAAATGCACGATTTGCACGAAATGCGCAAAATGCACGAAATGCGTAACCGCTCTGCCGACAGGTCGGTATTCTACCGCTATTGTCTATGCGAACTAATATTTTACTTTGTGGTCTTCTTTGCGGCGCAGGGTTTCGAAGAGGTGCTGCCGACCCACACGTCCGTGATGTTGAAATAGAAAGAGCCCGACTTCCCGCTCGAGTCTTTCCCGGTCAGGATATCGAACACTCCATATTCCTTGTCCATACTGAGAGCTTGGCCCGAGACGGCATATCCGAGTTTTCGCATCACAAAATATTCCTCGCGGATCGAGTGCACGCGATACGCCGTCTTCGCGAACTTTCCGTCGCCAGAAGCCATCAGGCCGTCGATCAGTTTATCGGCAATCTTAGTATGAAAGGCAGCCTTTTCGGCGTTTCCAAGAGTAGTGTACGCATTCGCGACGGCCCGGTGCAGGTTGTAGTTTGCGTATTCGTAATCCAATACGCTATCAACTTTCGCCAGGGCCTTTTCGTACTCTTTCGCTTCGTACGCAGCAACGAATGCGTCCCTGTCGGGCGATTCGGCCACGTTGCATTCATCGAGCGTCCATTCGAGATATGCGGCTCGAAACTTCACGAAATCGACCGTATCGTCGCCGCCCTTGATCTTTTCGACCATCTGTCGGTACGCAGATTCATCCGGCTTGCCGTCAAGACGCGTAAAATTAGGCTTGCTCTGAGAAAAGAGCGTGAGGGCAAATAGCAGCATCAAACTGCCCGAGAATAGGAAGCGTGAAATGGACATCGTTGGGATGACCTCCTTTTGAATTGCCCCAATAGATGCACAAAGCATGCTCTTAGGTTGTTTCGGCCCGAGCGGATTCTTTCGAATGGATCTCTTGGAGGCTACGGACGGAAACTGCGGTCTGCGACCTCTTGGAACCGATGGCTTCGACCAACGCTTCCGCACCCGTTATCGTCGTTACGCACGGGACGTTGAATTGGAGTGCGGCCTTGCGGATGGCCTTTTCGTCGTAAAAAGATGCCTTGCCAAGTGCAGTGTTGATGATGAGGGCGATCTCGCCCTGGCGAATAAGGTCGGCGATGTTCGGGCGGCCTTCGTTGACCTTAAAGACGCTCTCGCATTCGAGGCCTACCTCACGAAGCCTATTCGCGGTCCCGTAAGTTGCCACGAGGTCAAAGCCGAGTTTGCTCAGGCGTCTTGCGATCTTCACGGCCTGCCCTTTGTCCGCATCGTTCACAGAAACGAACGCTCGCCCTGCAAGCGGCAGCTCCAAACCCGCACCTTCCATCGCTTTGCCGTAAGCCTCGCCGAATGAGGTTCCGACTCCCATGACCTCGCCGGTCGAGTGCATTTCGGGCCCTAGAACAGGATCGACACCGGAAAATTTCTTGAACGGAAAGACGGGTGATTTTACGAAGACCCGCCTCACGTCGAGCACTTCCGGGAGATCGAAATCAGCGAGCGTATTCTTGCCCGCCATGACGAGCGAGGCGATCTTCGCGATCGGGACGCCGGTCGCTTTTGCCACGAACGGAACTGTGCGTGAAGCACGCGGATTCACTTCAAGCACGTAAACGCGGTCGTCCTTGATGGCAAATTGGATGTTCATCAGCCCCTTCACCGCCAATCCGCGGGCGAGAAGGCGTGTGTAGTGCTTGATCGTATCGAGATGTTCCTCGGCGACCTTCTGCGGCGGCAGAACGCTCGAAGAATCACCGGAGTGAATACCCGCTTCCTCGATATGCTCCTGAATTCCTGCGATCACGACGCCGGTCTCGTCTGCGAGAGCATCAACGTCGATCTCAGCGGCGCGTTCGAGGAATTTGTCGATCAGGATCGGTTTTTCGGGCGAGGCATCGGTCGCCATTCGCATATATTCGTCGAGCGACGCTTCGTCATAGACGATAGCCATCGCCCGCCCGCCAAGGACGAAGCTCGGCCGAACCACGATCGGATAACCTATTTGTTTTGCAACAGCTTTCGCCTCTTCACTTGATGTAACACTGGAGTTTTCCGGGCACGGGATCTTGAGGTCATCGAGCAGCGCTCCGAAGCGTTTCCTGTCCTCTGCAAGGTCTATCGAATCCGGCGAGGTGCCGATGATCGGGACGCCGGCCCGATGCAGGCGGTTTGCGAGATTCAAGGGCGTCTGGCCCCCGAACTGGACTATCACGCCTTCGGGCCTCTCGACATCGACGATGTTCATCACATCTTCGAACGTCAGAGGCTCGAAATAAAGCCGGTCGCTCGTATCATAGTCGGTCGAGACGGTCTCAGGGTTGCAGTTCACCATGATCGTCTCGAAGTCCGCGTCGCGCAGGGCGAAGCTCGCGTGACAGCAGCAATAATCGAACTCGATCCCCTGCCCGATGCGATTCGGGCCCGAACCGAGGATCATTATCTTGCGGCGATCGGTCGGTGCGGCCTCACATTCTTCTTCGTAGGTCGAGTAGAGATACGGCGTAAAGGATTCGAATTCGGCCCCGCACGTATCCACGCGTTTATAAACAGGCTTGATGCCTTTTCCTTTCCGGATATCGCGGACAGCGGTCTCGTCATCACCGGACAGGTAAAAAAGACGTCGGTCTGAAAGGCCGTATTCCTTGGCCTTCCTCAGCTCGTCCGCTGAATATTCGACAACCGGACGCCCGTCGATCTCGGCCTGCAATTCCATCACCTGCTTCACCTGATCGAGGAACCACGGGTCGATGCGGGTCAACCGATAGAGCTCGTCGATGGAATATCCGTTCTGCAGGGCATAGGTCAGATAGGAGAATCGATTAGAGTTCGGCCGGGCAAGTTTTCGCTGAAGTTCCTCATCAGGTATGTCGTGCAGACGCAATGGTTTAACAGCTTCAAGCGAACGTAACCCCTTAAATAGTGACTCCTTGAAAGTACGGCCGATGGCCATCGCTTCGCCGACCGAACGCATCTGGGTTCCCAGGACATCCTCGGCCCCCGGGAACTTCTCAAATGCCCACTTAGGCAGCTTCGTCACCACGTAGTCGATGGTCGGCTCAAAGGATGCTGGAGTCTTTTTGGTAATGTCGTTCGGGATCTCGTCGAGCGTATAGCCGACCGCTAATTTCGCCGCGATCTTCGCGATCGGAAATCCCGTCGCCTTCGAGGCGAGAGCGGACGACCGCGATACGCGCGGATTCATCTCGATTATCCGTATATCGCCGTTGGCTGGATTTACGGCGAACTGTATGTTCGACCCGCCGGTCTCGACGCCGACCTTGCGTATGCAGGCTTTCGACATATCGCGAAGGCGTTGGTATTCGACGTCCGAAAGCGTCTGTGCCGGTGCGACCGTGATCGAATCGCCCGTGTGGACGCCCATCGGGTCAAAATTCTCGATCGAGCAGATGATGACGACATTGTCGTTGAGGTCGCGCATGACCTCGAGCTCATATTCTTTCCAGCCGAGGATCGATTCTTCAACAAGGATCTGTGAAGTTGGCGAAGCGGCGAGGCCTCCGCGTGCGATCTCTTCGAACTCTTCGGGATTGAACGCGGTTCCGCCGCCTGTGCCGCCAAGAGTAAAGCTCGGTCGGATGATCGCAGGATAGCCGATCTCTTCGACGATCTGTTTTGCCTCTTCCCACGAGTGGGCAAATCCGCCTTTTGGCGACTGAATGCCGATCTCGTCCATCGCGGCCTTAAAAAGCTCGCGATTCTCGCCTACCTTGATCGCGTCTATGTTTGCACCGATCAGAGTTACTCCGTATTTCTCGAATACGCCCTTCTCGTAGAGTTCGACCGAGAGGTTCAAGCCCGTTTGACCGCCGACGGTCGGCAGGACAGCGTCCGGCCGTTCTTTTTCAATGATCGCGGTGAGAGCCTCGACGGTAAGCGGCTCGATGTAGGTCCTGTCGGCGATCTCGGGATCGGTCATTATCGTCGCCGGATTGGAGTTTACGAGAATGACCGTAAAGCCTTCTTGTTTGAGTGCTCGACAGGCTTGCGTTCCCGAATAGTCGAATTCGCAGGCCTGTCCGATGACTATCGGTCCGGAGCCCACGATCAAGATCTTCTGTATATCGTCTCTACGCGGCATTTTGTAAATTTACGATTATATAAAAAAGAGGCGGTCGTTAACGAACCGCCCCGTCCTTTTTTCCCGCTCGCCTAGTACGGAAGCTTTATCTTTGGGATATGAGGCACCTTTGGTATCTCGTTCGTCAGGCCGCGGGTCAAGCCATCGACCGATATCTTGCCCTTAAAGACATCACTTAGCGTATTTGCAAGAGCCGCATCGAGTTTGCCAAGCCGATCCTGTATGCGCCGTGCGGCCTTCTTGTCGCCGCTAGCATTGTATGCCGCACCGAGGTTGAAGAGGCCGAGAGTATAGTTTCCGTCAAGGTCTGTCGCACGTTTGAACATCGAGATCGCGTCGGTCAGGTTGTTCATCCCCCGGTAGCCGACGCCAAGCTGATTCATCGCGATCACCCAATCGCTGCGAATGTTCAAGGCACTCTTAAGGGCAGCGACCGCCGCCGGGTAATTTCCAAGCCGATTTTCCGTCGAGCCGAGATTCAAGTATGCAGCATCGAGTTTCGGGTCCTGTTGGACCGCTTTTGAGGCAAATGAACGGCTCAATTCGAGATTTGCCTTTGCGGCGGACGGCGAGGTCTTTTGCTGCTCGACGGCCTGGTTGTAGTATGCCCAAGCGATATTCGAATCATTGATCGCGGCGGGATTGAGGTCACGCGCGGTCAGCAGTCTTGCCGAAGCATTGTTCCAGTCGTTCACCTTGCCAAGGCAATAGCCCCACTCGCTGTACAGCTCGTCCGTCTTGATCTTCTCCGAGGCAAGCTTGTACTGGGCGTTTGCTTCCTCATAGCGGCCGAGTTGGCGATAGCAGCTCGCAAGGTTCGCATGAGCCTGTGCATTCGTCGGATCTTCGCTCACTACGATCTCATAGGATGCCGCAGCATTTTTGTAGTCGCCGGCATTGTAGTACGCGACTCCCATATCAAAGGCCGCGGGCGAATAGTTCGGTTCGAGGTTAAGAGCCTGCTTGTACGAGTCGATCATCTTTGCCGGCTCGTCCATACGCGAGTATGCCTGGCCGCGGTAGTATGCCGCCGACGCATTCTGCGGATCGAGTTGGAGAGCTTTGTCGAAGGCCGCAAGCGCTTCGTTGTTGCGGTTCTGTTTTAGGCGAATTCGCCCTTCGAGCATCTTCGAATCGACAGTTTCGACAGCTCCGCGAGTTGCAAGCGTCAGTGCGGCATCTGCCTTTCCAACGTCGCCGGTTTCGAGGTAGGCGATACCGAGCGGCGCGTTAAGGGCGACAAGATCTTTGTCCAGCGTTATGGCTTGCGAATAGTTCTTGATCGCAGCGGCAAAGTCCCCACTTGCCGCGTAAACGGCACCGAGTTTGGCGAACGCCTCCGCGTTCGTCTTGTCGTATTTGACCGCTTCCTCAAGGGCCGGAATCGCAGACGAGCTATTTCTATCTCCCGCAAGCGTCGTCCCCTGATCGGTCAGAGCCTCGCTCAAACCTTCGGATGCACGAGTGTTTCGCGGATTTTCCTTCAAGGATGCGCGGAAATTCTTGATAGCATCCTCGGTACGCCCTGCATCGAGGTCGTTCTCGCCCGCCTTTGCAAGATCATTCGAAAGTTTGAGTTTCTTTGTTCGGGCAGCGGCCATTGCTCGCTTTCTTGCGGCAACGGCAGCGAGCCGGCGCTTCTTCGCCGCAGACGCGATCTGCGTGTTGGTGCGTCGGTTTGCGCTGACGCCGCCCGCACCTTCACGAACAAACGCATTGCCGCCGCCGGCAAGAAACGCCTGCGGCTTCTTGCTCGATTCGCGAAAGACGAACGCGCTCGAACCGCTCGCAATGCTGTCAGTCGCAACGAGATCCTGAGCGGCCGCGGGCCGCGAAGCAGGGATCGCGACAAAGAGCATGGAAAATATAACGAAGGAGGTAGATGCGATCTTGAGTGTCTCGAGGTTGAATTTGGTCATACGAAGCACCTAAATGAATTATCAGAAGCCCACAAAAACGGGCTCGGGTGAGAGATCGATAGAAAATTTTTCGCTGACGGCTTCCTGGATCGAGTTCTTCAAGGCGATGATCTCGGCGGCGGAAGCTCCATCGGCGTTGATGATGGCAAGCGGATGTCGCGAAGAAATACCGGCTCGGCCCATTCTCGTTCCTTTTTGAAAGCCAGCACTCTCAATAAGCCACGCCGCAGGTATCTTAACGCAGTTTTCGCCAGCCGGAAACATTGGAACATTGTCAAACCTGGCCGCGATCGCGTCATAAACAGAGCTTGCGACGATCGGATTCTTGAAGAAAGAACCCGCACTACGCGAATTCGGGTCGTCCTCATCGATCACCATCGACTTCGAGCGTCGAATTTCGAGAACCGCTTCTCGCACCTCCGCAAGGCTTGGTTCGCGGCCTCCAAATCGCTCCTTCAGGTCGCGATACGCGATCTTCGGGCGGCCATTGGCCTCAAGTCGGAAGTTCACTTCGAGGACGACGTAGCGATCGCGATGGGTCGTATTGAATATGCTCTCGCGATATTTGAATCCGCAGTCCGCATTGGAAAGGCGAACGACCGAATTCGTTTCGCGATCGAAGCACTCGACCCAAACAACGGTTTCCGACACTTCCTGGCCGTAAGCCCCGACGTTTTGGATCGGCGTGCCGCCAACCCGTCCGGGAATTCCGCTGAGAGCCTCGATCCCTGCGAGGTTCATCCGAACGGACTGCTCAACGACCTTATCCCAGCTTTCCCCAGCTCCCGCAATAACGACCATCACGTTGGAGCCGGAAGTGAAGCCGAACGCGATATGGAGAAAATTCGGTTGGACCACAACACCGTCAAAACCGGCATCCGAGACGACCACGTTACTGCCGCCGCCCAAGACGAAGACTTCAAGATCTTCTGACCTTGCGCGCTCGAAGACCGCCTTTAGCTCTTCGACATCTTTCGGCCGCGCAAAATATCGTGCCGGGCCGCCGACCTTCAGCGTGGTCAGCGGCGCAAGCGGCACATTCTCTTCAAAGATCAAGTCGGACAAACTACTTCTTGACCGCTCCTTTACTCATAAGCTCAAGGAAGTTCGCGAAATTGATAGCCTTCAGGCTCACGAGTTTTTTGTACGCCTTCTTGGCGTCGCCCATATTGCCAAGCTCGATCGACGTACGGCCGTAGTTGAACCATGCGGCAGCGAGATTGGGGTCTTCGTCCGTCGCACGCTTGTAATTCGCGGCCGCGTCGGCCTTTTTGTTCAGCTTGTAGTTCGCGAGCCCAAGTTCGTTCCAAGCGAACGCCCATTCGGGCTTTTCCTTGACTACCTTCGAAAGGATGTCGGCGGCACCCGCATAGTCGCCAAGATCGGTGCGGACCATTCCGAGGTTCAGCATCGGACCTGCAGCAAAGCTCGGGTTCATCGCGAGAGCTTTCTCGAGATTCGTACGGGCAAGCTCGGTCTTGGCCTTGGCATCGGCAGGTTTCTTGTCCGCGTTGTCTATCTGTGCGGCGTTGTAGTACGCCCATCCGAGGTTTGCATAATCGATCGAGTTCCCGTTGCCGAGCTTGACGGCCTTCTCCATCGCATCGATAGCAGACGGCCATTCGCAGCGTTTTGCCTGTCGAATGTTGACCGTACACTGCTGGCCGATCACGAACGCGAGTTTGCTCTGAGTATCAGCCTTTTGAGCGTTCGAGAATGTCGCGTCGCGATCCATAAATGTCGCCGCATTCCTATAAGCACCGGCAGCGGAGTTGAAATCGCCCGACAAACGATACGCATCCGCGAGCCCCTCGGCCGCTTCTGCACTCGTGTTCTTCGCACGAAAAGCTCCCGCGTAAGCCTTGACTGCGTTCGGATAGTCACCGGTTTCGAGATACGCGGCACCGAGCGAAAGCAGAGCATCAAAATAATTCTGCTTGAGAGTCGTTGCTTTTTCGTAGAACGGGATCGCTTCTTTTACCCGGTCGAGACGGACGAGAGCATCTCCGGCAGTGTTCGCCGCTTCGGCAGAATTCGGGTCGAGCGTCAATGCTCTTTTCGCAGCATCAAGAGCCTCTTGATTCCGATTTTGCGATAGTCGGATCGAGGCGACAAAAACTTGAGTTTCCGAGCTGTTCGGGTCAAGGGCAAGCGCTTTCTCGAGCAGGCTGTCGGCCTTCGCTATCTCACCCTGCTGATAGTAGAGGATCCCGAGCGGCTGATAGATCTCGGTGAGTTTCGGGTCGGCCGCAAGTGCCTTTTCGTAATTCGCGAGGGACTGCGCATTGTCGTTCTCATCGGCGAAGAGTTCGCCGAGCCCGAGATATGCTGCCGCGTTCTTCATGTCGTACTTCAGCGACTCGAGGAAGAAACTCTTTGCGAGCGTGGCCTTCGGGCCGTCAAGCAGCGAATTCCCTTTTCTCGCAAGGGCGTCGCTAAGGCCGAGCTTTGCCTTTGAGTTCGCGGCATCAAGCGTTACCGCCTCGCGAAAGCTGTCCACCGCATTGTCAAGATCGTTCTCCTGAAGATAATACTCGCCCGAGCCGGCCATCACCTTCGACGCCTCCTGGCGTTTCATCGTGCGGATCGATGCCGTTGCTTTATCAGGCGAAACTACCGCCGAGCGGGTTGTCTTCGCCGTCTCGGCGGAATGGGTCTCATACTGCTTGCGAACCCGCTTTGCGGATGCGACGCGCTGTTCGCGGCTCCGCGAGGTCTTTACGCTGCTTGTAAAACGCCGAGGTGCGGAGGCCTTCCGGAAAACGAAAACACTCGACCCACCGGTAATGTTACTCACCGGCACAAGATCCTGGCCGCTGGCCGGCAAGAGCGTGCACAGCAAAAGCGACACTGAACAAAAGACAGTTGCTATCGAGCGGAAAAGCGTGTTCTTTCGGGCTGTTAGCATAGTTTGACAGGCCTCCCCGGGAGAGTGTTCCGTGGATTAGACGCGCATTTCGGGCGAAATTTGCCCAAAAAGCGATCACGGAACAGTATATCGCAGATTGATCAGTGATCTGTTCTTCGATTACTCAAGTCACCTTCGGTAAGTTGGCTTGACTCGCGGCGAGTCGCGAGTTGATGCCGCCGGCCGCGACGTACTTCCCTGAAAGATGAAAGAGTTCGCGGCGGGTACATCCGTCGCAATACCCCATTGCAGGCCAAGGAAACCTGCCGAAGAACGCAGTATGTACCAGATTCCCGTTGATGGGCGGAATACGGCGATGTCGGCTTTGCCGTCTCCGTCGTAATCGGCCGGGATCATCTTATCCGTACCGAGACCGAACGGGACGATCGTCGCCGAATAGTCGCTCGAGTTCAGGATGTACCAGACGCCGGTCGATGGCCTGAATACGGCCATGTCCGTCTTGCCGTCGCCGTCGAAGTCGGCCGGAACGGGAACGTCGCCACTCGCGCCGAAATGCGTCGCACGTTGGGCATTCCCCGAACCGCTCGCCGCATACCACCAGTCGCCGGTCGAAGGCCGGAAGATCGCAAGGTCGCCTCTCCCGTCACCATCAAAATCGCCAACGAGCGGAATATCACCAGCAATCCCGAAGCTTACCGGGCTTTGGGCACCGAGCGTCGACCCATACCGATACCACAGCGAGTTTGACGGCCTAAAGGTCACAAAATCCGTCTTTCCGTCGCCGTCAAAATCCGACGGGACGAAGCGGTCGGTCGCGGCTCCGATATGGACGGCATTCTGCGTACCCGTGTTGCTGTTCTCATACCACCAATCGCCCGTCGATGGCCGGAAGATCGCAAAGTCGGTCCTGCCGTCTCCGTCGTAATCGGACGGGAGCGAAATATCTCCGGGAACGCCGAATATTGTTGCTTCGAATGGCGCACCGCTGCTGAAGAGCTGATACCAGGTGCTCGAAGATGGCCGATAAACAACGAAATCCGCTTTGCCGTCCCCGTCGAAGTCATACGGAGTAGTCTTGCGGAAAGGGGCGATGGTGAGTCGCGCAATGGCTGACCTCACGGTTCCACCGATCATCGTAAAGTCGCCGCCAGCCAGGACTTGACCCGAGCTCGAGACAATGCTCCGGATCCGACCATTGGCTCCCTTTGGCATAAACAAAAGGTCAAGCTTTCCGTTAGGCGCTAGCCGGACCAAGTTGTATCGCCGCTGGTTGCCGACAAGATCGAACTGTCCGCCGACAATGACCGTTCCGTCTGCTCCCGGAAGAAGGGTATCTATAAAAACGTCACTGGAATTTTGGCTATTCTGGAAGGCGGGCGGCGCAAAACCTGCATCGATATTTCCATCGGAGTTCCTGCGGCGCACCGACGAACCGGAATACATCGCTGCAGTAAAAATGTGGCCATCGGGCGAAAGAACGATACGTCCGGCCACCGTATTCGAGGGATCGAACGCTACATCGAGAGCACCTGTCGAATCGACCCTTGCAAACCCCGAACGGTTGAAACCGCCGATCCCGCTAAAGTTGCCGCCGATCAGCACCTTACCGTCCGGCTGTACTGCTACGGCCGTGATGTTCGGATTTCCACCGATAAAGGCATTGAAACTCGGGTCCAAGCTGCCATCGGAATTCAAGCGTGCAACTCCGGGTCTCGAGGTGCCGCCAATCGTCGAAAAATCGCCAGCCACGTACATCTTTCCGTCGCTCAGCACCTCGATCCAGTAGATATGACGTCCCGCGTCAAGGGTTATATTGAATCCGCTATCGATCGCGCCGTTCGCAAGGACCCTGACGATTCCGGGCACGGGCGAGCCGTTATATTGGTTGAAAGTCCCGATCGCAATGATCTTGCCGTCAGGCTGTAAGAAAAGAGCCGCCGGTGGCGTGTTAAACCCGCTGCCGGCATTGAATGTCGGGTCGAGTGTACCGTCGTCATTAGTTCGAACAAAATTGGCTGTCGCGCCACCATTGAACTTTGTGAATTCCCCGGTTACGAGCACCTTGCCGTCCGTTTGACGCGCAATAGCGCTGACTTTGCCGAAGATACCGACATTTGTGTTGAATGTCGTATCGAGCGACCCATCCTGAAGCAGCCGCACGAAGGTGTCGCCCGAACTGAAAACGATCCGCTCAGAAGCATCAAGCGACCAAGGATTCGCAATGCCGGTCACAGAAGCGTCCATTGTATAGGTCGAATCGAGGCTTCCGTCGGAATTGAGGCGACCCATCCTGATCGGAAACGCAAGCCCGTCTTCCGCTGAGAAAAGGATCTTGCCGTCGGCTAAACGCTTAACACCCGTACCCCG
This sequence comes from uncultured Acidobacteriota bacterium, assembly GCA_937873515.1. Taxonomy (GTDB): domain Bacteria; phylum Acidobacteriota; class Blastocatellia; order Pyrinomonadales; family Pyrinomonadaceae; genus OLB17. The sequence goes on along the minus strand of CALMYB010000002.1, from coordinate 47,814 downwards.
AAACGTATCAGGCGCAGTAAAGCCGAGGTCGACGTTGCCGGCCGGCATCAGGCGCACAAGGTTCTTTTTCGGAGTACCGTTGACGGCTGTGAACCATCCGGCAATGAGCAAGCTTCCGTCGGCTGCGGCCGAAAGTCCGGTCACGGAGTTTTGGGACGGGAATCCGTTCGGAAAGGCCGGGGCATCCCACACCTGATCTTGCGCGCCATCTTCGGTATATTTCCTAACTCCGGCAAGCGTACCGAAGACGCCTGACGTGTTGATGGCAATAAAAAAACCACCGCCCGGCAGGAGTTCTATCGCACTCAGGAACGAGTAATTGGGACTACCCGAACCGATCAAGATACTTGTAAAGGCAGCGTCAGGGGAACCGTCGGCATTGAATCGATAAAGGCTTTGTCCGGAAAATCCTTGAAAAAAACTGTCGTGCCTGACGTAAAATTTGCCATCGCCCCTAACCGCAGCGATGCGGGCTTCCGAGTAGCTGTACGCAACAGGGGCCAAGCCGAACACAAACGTCGGATCGTGGCTTCCGTCACTGTTGAGCCGAACCACTTTTGCCTGGCCGTTGGAAGATCCGGCAACAAGGATCTTGCCGTCTGGCAGCGGAGCCGCATTGAGGAAGATATCAAGTCCGCACTGGCAATATGCGAAAGTCGGGTCAAGTGACCCGTCGGTGTTCAACCTGGCGAGTTTGCCTTTCGCGACGCCATCGACGGCGAGTGCTCCGCCCCAGATAAGGATCTTCCCGCCCGCTTGGATCGCCTGTTCCTGAAACAAGCCGCCGCTTTGCGAAGAAAGCGGAAGAGCGGGAACTGCGTTGAACGCCGGATCGACGCCGCTCGGCTGAGCGGACGCTATTCTTGCAAAAAGAGCAAACGCAATGACTAATCCGAATCCAACCGGGAATGATCTTGCAAACATTGTCCTAACTCCTGATGCAAACAGTATATATCAAGGGTCAAGTGAGAAGTGCACTTAGGCTCGGAGTATTTTAGTTCCTTGCCGTTGGGTGTTTATTGAGCTAAATTTGGAGTTATTCAAATGATCGGAGCGAACTGCTGAATTATGCCGCTCACCGCAAGGAATTCAACCCGCCTTTCGAGTTCCCTTGCGATGTTGTTCGTTCGTCTTTTGCATACCCCCAAAATCTACAATAAGGAGATTCTGCCGAAATGAAAGCATTTAGCACTGAGAACATCAGAAATCTGGCTGTCATTGGTCACGGCGACGCAGGTAAAACCCAGCTTGTATCGTCGCTTCTTTATGTCGCCGGAACAACGCCCCGCTGGGGAAAGGTTGACGAAGGTTCGACCGTGACCGATTACGATGAAGATTCGATCGAGCGGAAGGTCTCATTAAATAACAATTTTGCCCATCTCGAATACAAGGACACCAAGATAAATCTCATCGACACGCCGGGATACGCGGCCTTCGTCTCACACGCTCGGCCTGCACTGCGTGTTGCCGATTGCGCCCTAGTCGTAGTCGACGCAGTTCACGGCATCGAGGTCCAAACGGAAAAAACGTGGCAGTACGCGAATGAATTTCTTCTGCCGCGTTTTATGGTCATAAACAAGATCGATAAGGAACACGCCGATTTTGGACACGCTCTCGAGACCGCGACGTCGAGCTTTGCACGCTCGATCGTGCCGTTCTCGCTTCCGATCGGCCAGGAAGGCAACTTCAAGGGAGTCGTCGATGTCGTCCATCAAAAAGCGTACTCGTATGACGAAGCAGGCAAGGCAAAAGAGATCCCGATCCCGGAAGAAGGCCGCGACGTTTTTGATCGAACACGCGAACGCCTCATCGAGATCGTCGCCGAATCCGACGACGCCTTGATGGAAAAGTATTTCGCTGAAGGCACGCTTCCCGAAGAAGATATCTATCCGAATCTTGCAAAGGCGATCGCAAGCAGCAAGCTTTGTCCGGTTTATGCCGTTTCGTCCTCGACGCTCGTCGGGCTGCAGCTTCTACTCGATCACCTCGTCGAGTTCGCGCCGAACCCCGCAACCCACGAAGCGGAGTACGGCTTTGCGAACGCTGACCTTTCCGGTGACCGCATTTCGAGAAAATACAGCAACGACGAACCGTTTTCGGCCTACGTCTTCCGCACGATCGCCGACCCTTTTGCGGGCCGCATCAACGTGATGAAGATCGTTAGCGGCAAGATCGCGTCTGATGCGACGGTGCAGAATTCTTCGCGTGATTCTGCCGAACGTCTCGGCGCTCTGCACCTTATCGCGGGAAAGACACTCGAGAAGGTAGATTCCGCACAGACAGGCGACATCATCGCCGTCGTGAAACTGAAGGACACGCAGACCGGCGACACCTTGAGCGACAAGGCAAAACCGATCGTCTATCCAAAGGTCGAGTATCCGGAGGCAGCGATCGCGTTCGCCATCGAACCGAAATCGCGTGCTGACGAGGAGAAGATCTCCGTCGCCCTGCACAAGGTTCTTGAAGAGGACCCGAGCCTTACGTTCGAGCGTGATCCGCAGACGAAAGAATTCATCCTTTCGGGTTCCGGACAGCTTCACATAGAGACGGTTGTCGATAAACTCAACAATCGATTTCACGTCGAGGTGACGCTCCATCCGCCGAAGGTCCCGTACAAGGAAACGATCACACAATCCTGCGAGGTACAGGGACGCCACAAGAAGCAGTCCGGCGGCCGCGGGCAGTTCGGCGATTGCAAGGTGATCTTCGAGCCGCTCGATCGCGGTGCAGGCTTTGAATGGGTCGATAAGATCTTCGGCGGCGCCGTTCCGCAGAACTTTCGCCCGGCGATCGAGAAAGGTATTCTCGAAGCCGCCGCCGGAGGAGCCGTCGCAGGTTATCCGCTTGTCGATTTCAAAGTAACGCTCATCGACGGCAGTTACCACACGGTCGATTCCGACGAACATTCCTTTAAGGCCGCGGGCCGCAAGGCTTTCCGTGCGGCAATGGAGCGTGCAAGGCCGACACTTCTCGAACCGATAATGGACGTCGAGGTGTTTACGCCGCAGGAAGTGTCGGGCGACATCATGGGCGACTTGAACTCACGCCGCGGCCGCGTGGGCGGTATGGATATGCGTGGAAAGCAGCAGGTCATCAAGGCGAAGGTGCCTTTGAGCGAGATGCTTGATTATCAATCGAAGCTGAATTCCGTCACGCAGGCCCGCGGTTCGTATCATATGCAGTTCTCGCATTACGACCCGCTGCCGCACAATTTGGCCCAAAAGGTGATCGACGAGGCCGTCGCAGAAGGCCGCGTCCGAGCGCACGATGACGACGAATAGCCCGCGGGCGAATTCTAACGAAAGACTTCGGATCTTCGAACATTGACCCGAAGTCTTCTCGTCCGCGAGGCAATGCCATCAAGCAGATGGTATAGTTTCCTTGTCCAATTAAATTCTTTGTGGGGAGCTTGTTTTATGAGGTCAAAAACCTTTCTTTTATTTGTTTTGATGTGCTTAGGGATGGTCGGCGCAACCGCCCAGAACCGGCCGCCGACGCCGCGCGCGAGCCAAAAGGCCGAGGTCGTACAAACCATCGGTTCTACGCAGGTCTCGATCCTTTACAGCCGGCCGCTTGTAAAAGGCCGCACGATCTTTGCGACCGCGCCCTCTGAGATGGCAGCTCGGGCGAAGGGCGAAGCGACACTCGACAATTCAATGCAGCACAAAGAAGGCGAGCCACTTGTGCCATACGGCCACGTTTGGCGTGCCGGTGCGAATGAAGCAACGGTCTTTTCAACGACGGACGACCTTCTCGTCAACGGCAAGCCGCTTCCCGCAGGCAAATACAGCCTTCATATGATCCCGACGAACGGCGAATGGACGATCATATTCAATAAGGATGATGGACAATGGGGCAGCTTTAGTTACGACGCCGCAAAGGACGCCCTTCGCGTAATGGCAAAGCCGGAAGCATCGTCGGCCCATTCGGAACTGCTTACCTATGCGATCGACAATGTAACCGACGACTCCGCCGTTGTCGTCCTCAGCTGGGACAAGGTACGCGTGCCTTTCACCGTGCAAGTAAAGGATGTTGTCGGGGCGACGATCGGCCACTTGCGAGAGTTCGTAGCCGCGGCGGACGCGAACGATCCCGGAGCCCCGCTTGCCGCGGGAAATTACGCAAAGGCGAACAAGAGAACTTCCGAAGCCAATGTGTGGTTCGAGATGGCTCTCAAGCGTTCCGAGGCAAAGGTCGCACAGAAAGAGACTATGAAGGATCTCGCCCAGCAGGCGACGATCCTGATGAATCTCGGCCGGAAGGCAGATGCCGTGAAGGCGGCCGAACGTGGTGTCCTAGTTGGGAAAGCCGCCAAAGAGGACACCTCGAACCTAGAAAAGCAGCTCGCTAAGTGGAAACTTAGCAGCTAGCTTAGTGCGAAAGGATAGAACCGTAGATCCCGCACGGGATCGAATATATGATGTCGCTGGCCGCGACGATCATTTCGCCCTTGCGGGTAAAACACAGGCCGACGATATTGTCGCCCGACACGAGGTGTTCGGCGGACGATCCGTCGGCCTTGATCTTTACAACGCCATGCCTTCCGCTATGACAAGCGGCAACATACATATCGCCTGAAATGTCGAACGCCATCCCCTGCGGACGTCCCAATCCGCGATGAAACGTCGTAACTCCTCCATCAGGGGTTATCAAGTAGATCCCGTCCTTGCTGGCAAAACCCGGTGCTGTCAGGTAAAGGTCCCCGCTCGGCGAGAATGCCAAATGATGGGCCGCAACCGAGGGTTCAACGACGGCGAACGTCTCAACATCCGCGAAATCGTGCACACGAAAGATCGTTCCTGTTCGATCACCGACGAACATCACGCCCGTCTTATCGAAAGCAAGACCGGACGCGATGCCGAGCCCTGAGGCAAAGATCGACGTCGAGCCGCTTCGGTCGACGGAATAGACCTCGCCCTGCGCCCGATTCGTTACGAATAATTCTCCGTCGCGGCCGAATGCAACGCTTGTCGGATTCAGGATCGGCTCCGGGAATTCATCCAAATAGCCGTCTGCTTCAAGCCGATAAAGGGTAACCGGGAGTTGCTGTCCCCGCGAACCTGAACGAGTTAGTATGATCGAATCGTCCGCCGGATCGACCGCAGGATTTGCGACCATGTGCATATCGTCGGCAAGCATCTTCCCGACAACGATGGGTTTGGGGACGCTTATTTCCGGCCCGCTGCGAAGTGTTACCTGGACAGTGCCGCCTTCGATTTCTTCGGGCAGACGTGCGATCACCCGCTCGTGCGACGCCGCTACAGTGCGGCATTGGGCATTGTTCGCAAACACGCCGCAGTCAGCAGCGAGATCGAGCTCGAATCCTTCGCACTCGACAATGATCTCGGCACCGGGGATCGCAAACGGCGGTTTGATCGAAAGTATAGTTCCTGCCTTGCCCATGAAAGCCTGATTCTAAGCGTTCAGCGATTGCTTGTCGAATCACACTGGCAGAACAAGAGGCTTAGAATTTTATTGACGCGAGCCGCTCATTCAAACTAGAATCTTAGAAGTATCCTGATCTTACAAGGTTTCCGGCCTTGTACTCAGGCTTCCCAAGGAGCCTTAACGGCTTTGCCGGTTCGCTTTTCCCTTGTCCTTATAGTTTATTATGCCGACCCGAATTGACGATCTCCTGCGAATGGCGATGAGTTTTGGCGCATCCGACCTGCATTTGCGGGCCGGTTCGTTCCCTGTGGTTCGCGTAACAGGTGAACTCAAGCCGCTCGGCGGCGTGCCGAAACTGTCGCAGGACGAGACCCTGGAGATGGCATTCTCGATGATGTCGAACCGGCAAAAGCAGCATTTCAAGGATTCTTTGGAGGTCGATATAGGTTACGGTGTCAACGGTCTTGGCCGTTTTCGCGTAAACATCTTTCAGCAGCGAAATTCGATCGGTATCGTCGCACGAGTCATTTCGGACACGATACGCGGCTTTGCTGAACTGGGAATGCCGCCGATCCTGAACAACATTGCCGACGAAAAAAGAGGTCTCGTCCTGATCACGGGCACGACAGGATCGGGCAAATCCACGACGCTGGCCGCGATCGTCGACCACATAAACCAGACCCGAAACTGCCACATTGTTACGATCGAGGACCCGATCGAGTTCCTGCACAAAGACAAAGAATCGTTCATCACCCAGCGCGAGGTCGATGTCGATACGCGTAATTTCGCCGAAGCTCTTCGCGGCAGCCTTCGACAGGATCCCGATGTGATACTCGTCGGTGAGATGCGCGACCTTGAGACGATCGAGACGGCTCTCGTTGCTGCCGAAACGGGCCATTTGGTGCTCTCGACACTGCACACTCTTGATGCAGCCGAGACGCTGACCCGAATCATTTCAGCATTTCCGCCATATCAGCAAAAATCCGTACGGATTCAGCTCGGAGGCCTTCTAAAGGCGGTCGTTTCGCAGCGTTTGATGAGATCTGCTAAAGGCAACAGCCGTATTCCGGCGGTCGAAATACTCGTCGCTACTCCGCTGATCCGCGATTATATCCTCCATGAGGACAAAACCTCGTCGATCCGCGATGCGATCGCTGCCGGCACCTCGCAATACGGGATGCAAACATTCGACCAATCGCTCTTCTATCTGTACCAATCCGGACTCATTTCGCTCGACGAGGCCTTACGCGGATCGACGAATCCTGACGAATTCCGCCTGCGGCTTGCCGGCATTCACAACACATCGACGATCGCAAAGGAAGAAATGGAGCGGTCGAGCGGTGTTGGGACGGTGGGCGACCTAATAGTCCGCAACTGACCTAAGGCGAGCATCGATTTTCCCTAAAACGTAGGTTTTTCAATGCTTTTCGGACGTCAATGCCTTGACAAAGCGCGAAAAATCGGTGTATTTTTGAGTTTTGCCAAAGCTTGAGCGGAAAGGCACTGTAATCTAAAGGCTTTTTCTTTTTTGAGCAGGTTAGGATCGCAAGGTTTGGCGATCCACATTCCCGCCCAACTTTTGATAGGCCAAAAGGGAATGGTGTATTTCGCCATATCGTGGTTCTGGAAGGTAGATTTCGGCCGCCCGGTGTCCGGCAAGGCAAAAAAAAATTCGCATCCGACACCGCGCCGGAAGCGTATCTAACTAGAGGAAGTAAATTACCCGTAAATGACTAACGAGGCAACACAGGAAACCGAGGAAACGACGGCTGCAGCATCTTCGGCTCAGGAACAACCGGCAGCAGAGCAACCAACGGCACAGGCGACGCCTGCACCCGCCGAAGAGACCAATTCGGGCGACGTTGATTTCGGCGCGATCCTCGAGCAATTCGAGCAGGAACAAGCGACCTTCCACGTCGGCCAGTTGGTTGACGGCAAGGTCGTCGGAGTATCCGATCGCGGCGTTTTGGTCGATTTCGGCTACAAGTCGGAAGGCATTGTGCCCGCAGAAGAATTCACCGCCGAAGACGGCGCGCTTTCCGTAAACGAAGGCGATGAAGTTCAGGTCGTGCTGAAAGCGATGCATGGCGGCGACGGCCCGCCGGTGCTTTCGCGTAATGATGCTCTTTCCCGACGCTCCTGGGACGCGCTCGAAAAGGCGTTTCTTGACGGCACGCCTGTTACCGGCAACGTCGTCGCAAAGACAAAAGGCGGCCTCAGGGTCGATCTCGACGGTGTTGAAGCATTTCTTCCGGGCTCGCAGGTCGATTCCCGGCCGGTTTACAGCCTCGACAGCTATTTGAACAACCCGATCGAAGCAAAGATCATTAAGTTCAGCCGCCGCCGCAACAACGTCGTCCTTTCGCGAAAGGTGATGACGGACGAGGTCGTCAACGCCCAGAAGGCCGAAACGCTCTCGCATATCGACGTCGGCTATATTGTTGACGGTACGATCAAGAACCTCACAGAATACGGCGCATTCGTTGACATCGGCGGCATCGACGGCCTTCTGCACGTTACGGATATGTCGTGGGGACGCCTGCATCACCCGAGCGAAATGTTCAAGACCGGCGATCAGGTTCAGGTCAAGATCTTGAAGCTCGACCGGGAAAAGGACAAGATCTCGCTCGGTTACAAACAACTCCAGCCCGATCCGTGGTCAACCGTTATCGAGGTCTACCCCGTCGGTGCGAAGATCAAGGGCAAGGTCTCGTCGGTCACGGATTACGGCGTTTTTGTCGAGCTCGAGTCCGGGGTCGAAGGCCTCGTGCACGTCTCCGAGATCTCCTGGTCGCGTCGTGCTCAATCGCCCAAGCGAATGTTCAACAAAGGTGATGAGGTCGATGTCCAGGTGCTTGGCGTCGATACCGAAGAGAAACGCATCAGCCTTGGAATGAAGCAATTCCAGGACAATCCTTGGGATTTTGTCGACCTTCGCTATCCGGTCGGCACACGCATCACCGGCCGTATTCGCAACATTACGGATTTCGGTGCGTTCGTCGAGCTTGAAGAAGGCATCGACGGCCTTGTCCACGTCTCCGATATCACTTGGGCAAAGAAGATAAAGCATCCGAAGGACGTCTTGAAGAAAGATCAGGAAGTTGAAGCGATCGTTACGAACATCGACAAACGCAACCAACGCCTGTCGCTTTCGATGAAGGACCTTACGCCGAGCGCGTGGGAAACGTTCGTTTCGTCGCATCGTCCGGGCCAGGTCGTTCGCGGCAAGGTGTCGCGCTTCACGAATTTCGGCGTCTTCGTTGAACTTGGTGAAGGCCTCGAAGGCCTCTGCCACATTTCGGAACTCTCGGATGAACGTGTCGAGAGCCCTGAATCCGTCGCGAAACTCGGCGAGGATATGGACTTCAAGATCCTTCGCATCGACGCTGCTGAGCAGAAGATCGGGCTTTCGGCCCGTGCGGTTGGCAAGGATGACGAACCGGTCGTCGATACCCGCAGCTACTCGAGCGAAGCGAAAGGCGGAATGGCCAGCCTTGCTGAACTTGCGAATATCAGCTTTGGTACTAAGGCAGAAGAAGCTCCGGCCGCTGAAGCAAAGCCGAAAAAAGAAAAGAAGGCTAAGGCCGAGGCCGCAGCAAAAGAAGAAACACCCGAAGCTGCCGCCGAAGTATCTGAAGAGACCGCACCCGCGGTCCCGGAAACCTCATCTGAAACTGTTGAAGCGGAAGCTGCTGCTCCAAGCGAAGAAGCCGCAGCTGAAGCTCCTGAATCCGCCGGCGATCAGCCCGAACCTTCTGCTGAAAGTTCTGAGACCGAATCGCAAAGCGCGTAATTGACCGGGCGGAGCTTTTCCGCCCGTTTGACCACACAATTTAAACCGATGACCAAAGCGGACCTTGTAGAACGAGTTGCTGTTGAAGCCGAAATGACCAAAAAAGATGCCGAGCAGCTTGTCGAGATCATTTTCGACAGCATTACGGCAAGCTTGAATCGCGGTGAAAAGATAGAACTCCGCGGCTTTGGCAGCTTTCGTGTAAGGGAACGCAATTCTCGGCAGGGCCGCAACCCGAAGACCGGAGCGACCGTTGAGATTCCCGCAAAGCGCGTTGCGTACTTCAAGCCCGGCAAAGAACTGAAGGAACTTATCAATCTTGAAGAGGCTTAATGGATGTCCTTTGGAGTCCCTGGCGATATAAATACATAAAGGAGAACTGCGCTGAACCGAACAGCGAGTGCGTCTTCTGCTCAATTCTTGCGAGCTCGGCATCTGATGAGGAAAAGTTCATCCTCACGCGTGCCGAGTTTAATTTTGTGGTCCTCAATATCTTCCCTTATGCCGCCGGGCATATCCTGATCGTCCCATTCGAGCATCGGTCCGACCTGACCACTGCGAGAAAGGAATCTACAGACGAGATGATGGACCTCGTCAAGACCGCTCATAGAGCTCTCGAGACCGTCTATTCTCCGGAAGGCATTAATACCGGAATGAACATCGGGCGTGCCGCAGGTGCCGGTGTCGCAGACCACTATCATATGCACGTCCTGCCGCGTTGGGTCGGTGACGCGAACTTTATGACCAGCATCGGCGAAACCCGCACCCTGCCCGAATCCCTGATCGACACCTACGCAAAATTAAAAGATAAATTCTAGCCCGCTGCCTTAACATCGGAACCTTTCGGCGGATGCGAGCGGTCGATCGCCTCGTCTTCGATCTCGCCGCCGGGAGAGACGGGAATGTCAGCCGGGTTCTTGAACTTCAGGCCGCGTTCTTCGCTGTCGACGTGTGTATCGATAAGACGGAATTGTCCGGATGGCGGCGGCACGTATCCGGGATAATCGACTCGCGAATGATAGATCGCGACAAGCGACTTGATCATTGATTCGCGGATCTGCGTCAATTCGCGCAACGTGAGGTCACATTCGTCGAGCTGGTCGTCCTGAATGATCGCGTCGATGATCTTTGTAACGATGAACCGAACATTCTCTGGCGTCGGTTCGGCGAGCGATCTTGCGCCGGCTTCGCACGAATCCGCGATCATCATTATCGCCGCTTCTTTGAACTGCGGCTTCGGACCCGGATAGCGAAACTCATTCTCAGAAATGACCTCGTCGGGATGAGCTTCTGCTTGTGCTTTTTTGAGGAAATAATGCAGCGTCCGCGTGCCGTGATGCTGCGGAATAAAATCGACGATACGTGCGGGAAGCCCGACCTCGCGTCCGAGCTTTGCTCCATAGGTAACGTGGCTGATGATGATCTTCGCGCTCTGAGCGGGCTTGAGTTTGTCGTGCGGATTCTTCGACAGCTGATTCTCGACGAAGTGTTCGGGAGCTGCCGTCTTTCCAATGTCGTGATAAAGAGCGCCGATCCGAGCAAGCAAACCGTTTGCGCCAACCACGCGGCAGGCCTCTTCGGCAAGCTGGCCGACAGCGTGTGAATGCTGATTCGTGCCCGGCGCACGCAGCGCAAGCTGGCCGAGTACTGGAAGATCGGCATTCGACAATTCTAGAAGCTTTACATCCGTAAGGATGCCGAAGATGGATTCGCACACCGGGAGAAGAACGCTTGTCACCGCGGCCGTCAAAATACCGCCCGCAAGCCCGCACGCGATCGCAAGCAGAACGGTATTCAGAATTATCGGCTGCTGCGAATAGGCGAGGACCGCAAGAGCGACGACGGCAGAAACCGCTCCGACAAGGCAGCCCGCGATCGTGACTGTCTGGCGGTTGCGATAACGTCCGATGCCGTAAACCGCAACGGCTGAAGCGATCGCCGAATAGAAGACGAATTCAAGCGGCCTCGGAGCCATCAATCCGGCAAAAAGTGAGTTCAAGAGCCCGACGAAAAGCGCCGTTGGCCTGTCCGCAAGAAGCGTCATCAAAAGGCTTGCCGCACCGAACGGAATCGCGAAGGCCCACAACGTCGCATCGTTCATCGGGGCCTTTACGTTTTGAAGCGCCGTAAAATCCGCAAGCCGGAAAAGCACGGAGGAGATGAGCGTCTGACAAATGACGACAAATCCGAGCAGGAAGAACGTTCGACGCGCCGTAAGTGAGAGACGAGAAAGTGTGCCGCGGTTCTGCACGAATTTCCATGCGGCCCAAAAAAGGCCAATGACGAGCAGCAGAACGCCGATAAAGCGATTCACTTGCCGCGTCGAAGCCGTGTACGTTCCGATCGCCTCGATCTTTGACATCACCGAAGGAGTGATCAGGTGGCCTTCGTCAACGATATTCTCTCCGCGTTTCAAGGCGATCGTGATCGGCTCGATGTCGGATGCTGCCGTATTCCGCGCAGTCTCCGTGGCGACGCTGTCGTACTGAACGCTCGGCGTCACAAGATTCTCGGCAGCAGCATAAAATGCATCTGCTTCTTTTTTTGAAAGGCTCCGAATGGCGTCGATGCGAGTTCGAAGCTTGTTTCTGGCTGCCGAGAGAGCCGTCCAGTTGCTTTCGGGCATCGAAACGGTCGAACGCTGCGTCGGCTTCGAGCGGTCAAAAACAAAGACCTGCGTTTGAAAATACTGTCTTTCGGCATCGTCGTAGATGTAGCCCTCGGCGGCATCGCGTAGGGCCGACTGAACGGCATCAAGTTCGTTGCGGCTGAAAGTCCGCGAACTCAAAACCTTGCCGATGTCACTGTTCGTCCAGTGATCGTCTGCACGCGAATTTGCGTCCGGTTGGCGATTCGAGTTCGCTGCGTTGCTCGAACGCCGCTGCATATGCTCCCAAGCAGAGATAAAGCCTTGAAGAGCTTCTTCGGATTTGCCCGACTCGTAACGAAAGATCGGATTGACCTTCGATCGTGCATCAGCGCGCAAACGATCGGTCTCGCCTTGATCGGTTACCGTAATATCCGCGGGCGAGATGACCGTCTCGCGCGCAATATCGCCGACACGATAGAGTTTTTCGCCCGAACGACGCCAAAACGGATTCTGGATCAGTAGCGCTGTAACAAGGCAAAAGATGCCGAATCCGAGCCAGAACCGCTGCGGATCGGAGAGCGACGCGAACGGCTTTACAAAGATCGCTTTCATACGATCTCGAAACGCCGTCGTCGGCGACCTTAGGTCTTTTATGCGCTTAGCCATTTACCTCCGCGTAAACACCGGTCGTCGGCAGGATCGCTGCGTCGGTCAGCATATGGCCGATCCGACGGCCGATCAATTCGGTCAAGGGCCTCAAGGTCGCCTTTTCGATCGCAGAAACGGCAACGGAGTCGATATCTGAGTTGATCTCCCGCTGAAGGGCCGTGATCTCGCTTTCGCCGAGCAGGTCGGCCTTGTTGAACGCAATTATCTGCGGGATCTTGTTCAACTCCAACTCCTCCAGGATGTGATCGACCGAGCCGATCTGCTGAAGGACGCGTGGATTCGACGCATCGACGACGTGCACGAGAAGGCTGCTGTCAGATATCTCTTCGAGCGTCGCACGAAATGCCGAAACAAGGGCATCGGGCAGATCACGTATAAATCCGACCGTGTCGTTGATGATGACCTCTTGTTCGTATGGCAGCCGCAAACGCCGTGATGTCGGGTCGAGGGTAGCGAACATCTTTTTCTGTGCAAAGACCTCGCTTTGCGTAAGTGCGTTCAGCAGCGTGCTCTTTCCCGCGTTCGTATAGCCGACAAGCGAAATTATCGGCAGATGTTTTTGCAGGCGATTCTTTCGCCTCTCCTGCCGCTGACGGCCGAGAGCGTCGACCTGACGTTCAAGCTGTGCGATGCGGTCGCGAACGCGGCGGCGATCGGTCTCAAGCTTTGTTTCACCGGGCCCGCGTCCCCCGATGCCGCCCGCGAGCCGCGAAAATGCTGAGTTCTGCCCGATCACAAGGCGCGGCAGCAGATATTTCAACTGAGCCAACTCGACCTGAAGCTTACCCTCGCGGCTCTGTGCACGCTGCGCAAAAATGTCGAGGATCAGCTGCGGACGATCGATGACCTTGAGTTCGGTCGCATCGCTCAAAGAACGCACCTGCGCCGGTGAAAGCTCCGCATCGAAGATCAAAAGGTCAGCGCCCAGCCGCATCGACCGAACCAAAAGGTCATCCAATTTTCCGCGTCCGAGAACGGTACGGGGGTCGATCTGCGGACGCCGCTGTATGAACGAATCGACGACCGTAACGTCGGCTGAGACCGTAAGCTCTTCGAGTTCGGTCATCGACTCGAGTTCCTCATCTATATCTCCGGTCGTAACGCCGACAAGGATCGCACGCTCGCGGCCCGTCGAACGGATTCGGGCACTCTCCGAAACGCGCGCCATTTCGGCTTCGAGCGATGTTATTAGCTGCAGAAAGTCCGCGTCGAGCTGGCTCGGGATGTTCGGTTCGAGGAATTGGTACGGCTCGGAAGCTGCATCTTCAACGTTTTGACCAAGCTCTTTGGCCGGCATCGGCACAAGGTGCGCAGAATATACCATTCCCGGCAGGCCGGTGTTTGCCTCGACTTGAATAATGCTCATCAGGTCGAGTCGTAGCAGCGCGAGGTCGGTGAGGTCGTCCTGCGTGAGCTTCTCGCCCTGCAAATGGGTATGGACGCAGCGAAGACCGCGAAAACGGTCCTTCGACACGCGAGCACGGCCGAAGTCCGGCATCTCGATCTGTTTCGCGTTGCCGACCATCACGTATTCGACCTGGCCCTTCCGATTCAGAAGGACGCCGACCTGGCGGCCCGTCTCGAGCGAGATCTCGGACATCTGCCTAGCAAACTCGGGCGAGACAATATCCGACGGCGGTACGCGTCGAGTGCCAAGGCGTTCGATACGCACCAATTGATTGTGTTTTAGGCCTCGTGTAAAGCCGCTGACCTTACTGATAAGTAAACTCGTCTCCTCGCCCTCTATTATAGCAAAATGGGCAAAATCAAAGGATATTTCTGCCTAAGGAACTGCGGCGCACGGCCGGCCGAAAGCTGCGAAGTTTGCTTACCGTACCGATTTTCGTCATACTTTTTGTTTATCTTTTATTCGATTACACCGCCCTTATGGTCGTGGGCGTCAGGTTCAAAGGAATGAGCAACACACAAACACCCAACGCAAGCTACAGCCTCACACTTCGAGTTCGAATACACAATCTTCCCGGCAAACTCGGCGAGATCACGACCGCGATCGGGAAGGCTGGGGGCGATATCGAGGGTATCGATATCGTTAGCGTCGGTAAGGATTTTTTGGTACGTGACATTACCGTAAACGCGGCGAGCGAAACACATGACGAAGAGATCATCAATTCGCTCGATCCTATCGACGGCGTCGAGGTCGTCAACGTCTCGGACCGCACGTTTCTGATGCATTTGGGCGGCAAGATCGAGATCGCGTCGAAGATGCCGTTGAAGACCCGATCGGATCTTTCGATGGCATACACGCCGGGTGTTGCAAGAATTTGCGAGGCTATACACAAAGACCCTGAAAAAGCTTTCAATCTAACGATCAAAAAGAATACCGTCGCCGTCATTTCAGACGGAACGGCCGTACTTGGGCTCGGCGATATCGGGCCGGCGGCCGCAATGCCCGTGATGGAAGGCAAATGCCAGCTCTTTAAGGAGTTCGGCGGCGTGGACGCATTTCCGATCTGTCTGAATACGAAAGACCCGTACGAGATCGTGCAGACGATCAAACGTATCGCGGTTCCTTTTGGCGGCATAAACCTCGAGGACATTTCAGCTCCGCGTTGCTTCGAGATAGAAGATCGACTAAAGGAAGAGCTCGATATTCCCGTGTTTCACGACGACCAGCACGGAACGGCAGTCGTCGTTCTTGCGGCCCTCCTGAATGCCCTCAAGATCGTAGGGAAAAAGATCGAAGACGTAAAGGTAGTTGTCAACGGGATCGGTGCGGCCGGTGTCGCCTGTTCGAAGATCGTAATGGCCGCCGGTGTCAAGAACATCGTTGGCTGCGACACGACCGGTGCGATCTACAAAGATCGGACGGAGAATATGAACTGGGTCAAGGAGTGGTACGCAAACAACACGAATCCGGACCGCGAATCCGGTTCGATACACGACGTAATTAAAGGAGCCGACGTATTCTTCGGCCTGTCCGCTCCCGGCGTTATCAATCTCGATGATGTAAGGGCGATGGCGAAAGACCCGATCATTTTCGCAATGGCAAACCCCGTCCCGGAGATCATGCCCGAGGATACGGTCGGCCATGTCGCGGTGATGGCGACGGGCCGTTCTGATTATCCTAACCAGATCAACAACGTGCTCTGCTTCCCGGGAATTTTCCGCGGTGCGTTGAATTGCCGTGCTTCGCGGATAAATGAAGCGATGAAGCTGGCAGCAGCAAACGCCATCGCCGACATAATCGCTCCAGAAGAGCTGCATCCGGATTACATTATTCCGTCCGTCTTCGACCGCCGCGTGGGCGAAGCCGTTGCCGCCCGCGTCGAGGACGCCGCATACGAAACCGGTGTCGCACGCCGCGAACGCGCCACCTCAGAGACGGAATTCTAACTGAAGGTCTTATCGACTGGAGAGGCAGGCGTCCTGCCTGCATCCGGCCCTGCAAGGGACCCATTCAACAGGAAACTGCCTCAAAAGCACGGAATTCGGCTTTAGCTCCGCTAGGAGCGGAATGTTTGTAGGCTCCGACCGCAAGCAAATGCCAGCAGGCTCCGTTAGGAGCGACATCTTGTTGTTTCTCAATACGCTGGTGTCGCCCCTAGCGGGCTTGATCGTTTTTATTGTCTTTGTAAGCTACAAACATTTTGCTCCTAGCGGAGCTAGTTAACATTCTGATATTGACTTTTGAGCGTCCTCAATCAATAACGTCTTGTGGACCAGCAAGCCCTTCAATACAACTTGTCCCATTTATATGTGCTCTCTTCTTCGGTTTTTGGTCTTAACTTTTCTATAAGTCTGAGAAGCTTGAGTAAATAAGGAGGATAGACTTCCGTGGTCTTCTCGTCGTGAAGTCGAATATTTTGCAAAGTGACCTCTTTCGAGCCTTTTGAAGTAGGAAATCGAACTGTTGTCACCATCCAGGCATCGATCTCTTTCTCAACGGGCGGGTAAAAGGAATTCAGTCTTTCAACGTCGACTTTACACACTTGCTGAAGCACCTGTTTCGGTCTGTTCCTTGGTCAGATAGCAAGTCTTTAAAAGAAAGTCCCAGTTTGGTTTACTTGCTTCCGCGTCGAATGGCGAGGGTGTTTCATATTCTATCCGTCCGCTGCCATAAAGTCTGAAAAAAAGCTGTTCCCGCAAAGGGAAAATATTCCCATGACCCTTTCGTGTGATCTCACGCACCAACGCCTCAGGCTTATCTGACGTTTGCTGTCCAAAGGCAGCGGCGAAGTTCGCAAGAAGCAAACAAAAGATCAAGCCTAGACCGAACCGAAATGATTTCATTCTTCCCATCGTCAAAACCTCACACCTTTCGAGCATTGCCACTAAGGATCTCCCTCGCTGCATCAACCGCTTCGTCCAAGTCGGTGATCTTTCCGTCGAGCTGCATTTCATAGACGGCATCGAGGATCGCTTTGAACTGTCGCGAAGGTTCAAGACCCAATTCGATCAGGTGCCGCCCAAGAAGTATCGGTGCAGGCGGCCGTTCCTCGATCTTCAGGTCGCGAACGCGCTCGATGAACCACTCCTGGGCTTCGGAGCCGAAACGCTTTTCGGGCGGCAGCCATTCCGGATTTCTCCCGAGGCTGTCTGCCTTTGCGACGCGATAGAGCAGATCGGGCTCGACCTTGCGAGCAAGGCGCCGAAACGCGCCGTCGCCTATTGCCTGCTTTGCGTTCGCCTTGTAGAATTCGCCGGGTTTTAGGTGATAGCGTACAAGCTGGATCACCTGTTCGCGCACGTCAAAGCCGTTTATCGTATAGATGCTGAGACGATCAAGAAATGAGATCGTCGGCTCAACGCCCGCCTCATCGTGCGAGTGCGAACGCCAGCGTCCGTCAAAGAACTTTGTGGTCGGCGGCTTCCCGAAGTCGTGAGCGACCGCCGCAAGCATGACGGTAACTTTCTTTTCGTAAGGCAGGTCGTCGATCAACTTGCGAGCCTCGTCTGCGACCATCATCGTATGAACGTCAACGTCGCCCTCAGGGTGCCATTCCGGCTCTTGCGGCACCCCTACAAGCGTCTGGAGTTCTGAAAATAGCTTCTCGGCCACTTTTAGGCTGTAAAGCCATTTAAGGCCCTTCGAAGGCTCTTCTGCGAGGAGCAATATCTTCTCAAGTTCGCCCCAGATCCTCTCCTTTGGCAGGTCAGAAAGGTCGATCTCACGACAAAGAGCTACGGTTCGCGGGTCGATTTCGAATTTAAGCCTTGCGGCAAACTGCGCCGCACGCAAGACACGCAGTGAATCTTCGGCGAATGTCTCATCCGACACGTGCCGGAGAATTTTCCTGTCGATGTCTTCCCGGCCGTTGAAAGGATCGACGATCTCGCCCGTCAGCGGATCCTTCAAGATCGCGTTGACGGTAAAATCGCGTCGCGAACACGCCTCTTTGAACGACATTTCGGGATCGCCTTCAATTACGAATCCCTTGTGGCCGCGTCCGGCCTTCCTCTCACGCCGCGGGATCGATACATCGATATTCTGCCCGATCTTATAGACCGCGAATGCTGCCCCAACAATGCTCAACGGCTGATCGGCCGCGAATGCCTCAAGGATCTCCTTCAGCCTTTCAGCCTCGACGCCGTAAACCTCAAGGTCCCAGTCCTTCGGCTCGATGCCCATCAGTTCGTCGCGCACGCAGCCGCCGACAAGCATCGCACGTCCGCCGCCTTCGCGGATCGTTCTCGCAAGTTCGATCGTCTCAGCTCCTGAAACATTCATCACGGTTCTAAACTTACTATACCTATGTTGCCCTGTGTCGCCTGCCGCTTCGGGCGCTTTACGAATCCGGCTAAAGTACATACACTATCTTGAGTGGTCTTTCCCCGCAATTCGGGAAAGGCGGCAAGGCACGTATCCGCCGTTCGATGGCTTGGATTTGTGCCTTATGGCGTTTAGGGCGTCGCATCTATGCCAACAGAGCCTAAGGCGGGAAAATTCAGATTTAGAGACTGGCTGATGCAAGGCGTTTCACGAAACGCCGCCGCTCCCACGAACAACGAACACCACACTCATCCATGGTGGAAAGTGATGTGCCTGACCGGTGTCGATTATTTTTCGACGTTGGGCTACCAGCCGGGTATCGCTTTCGTTGCGGCAGGCTATCTGTCGCCTATCGCAACTCTCTTCCTTGTACTCTTGACACTTGGCGGAGCCCTTCCGATCTACAATCGTGTCGCAGCGGAGAGCTCGCGGGGCCAAGGCTCGATCGCAATGCTGGAAGCATTGCTTTCAAGGTGGAAAAGCAAACTATTCGTCCTTGCTCTGCTTGGTTTCGTCGCTACCGACTTTGTTATCACGATAACGCTCTCGGCTGCTGATGCGTCAGAGCACTTGATCCATAATCCCATTTTCGAAAGCACGTTTGGCGGCTTTAACCATCCGGTCATAGTCACTTCTTGCCTTATCGCTTTCCTTGCGCTCATCTTCCTTAAAGGTTTCAAGGAAGCGATCGGCCTCGCATTGATCCTTGTAAGCTCGTACCTATTCTTGAACCTGATCGTTGTCACGGTCGGGCTTTGGGAGATCCTTACGCACCCGGATCTGCTAACTTCCTGGGAGCAGGCCTTATTCACCTTTCCGGACACGGGCGAACCGCGCAGCATCTTCGTCGTGATCGGACTCTCGCTGATCGTATTTCCAAAGCTTGCTCTCGGCTTGTCTGGTTTCGAGACCGGCGTGGCGGTAATGCCGCTCGTGAACACTCCAAAACGGATCGAAAAGACGCGCAAGCTTCTAAGGACGGCGGCTCTTATTATGAGCTTCTTCCTGATCTGCAGCAGCTTGGTCACGACGATCTTGATCCCGGCCGCGGAATTCGGTCCTGAAGGAAAGGCCCAGGGCCGTGCTTTGGCCTATATTGCCCACGCAAAACTCGGCGACGGCTTCGGAACGGTTTATGATTTTTCTACGATATTGATCCTCTGGTTCGCCGGTGCATCGGCAATGGCCGGCCTCTTGAATATCGTGCCGCGGTATCTGCCTCGTTATGGAATGGCTCCGAACTGGGCACGTGCTTCGCGGCCCCTTGTGATCATTTTTGCTCTGATCTGTTTCGTTATCACCTACGTTTTCGAGGCAGATGTTGAGGCTCAGGGCGGAGCCTACGCGACCGGGGTCTTGGTGCTGATAACCTCGGCCGCGATCGCAGTGACAATTTCGGCATGGGTGCGAAAGCAAAGTATCAAATGGGTTTTCTTGATCATCGCCGTTATTTTCGCCTACACAACGATAGCGAACATCATCGAACGGCCGGACGGCCTTAAGATCGCGTCTCTCTTTATTCTCGCGATTGTAGTCGCTTCGTTCGTTTCACGTGCGATGCGTACTACCGAGATCCGAATTCAGAAGATCGAATTCGACCACACGGCCCAGACGTTCATCGAGGACCTTGCGGACGAAGAGATACGCATCGTCACGAATCGACGCGAAGACGGCGATGTCGTCGAATATCGCTTCAAAGAGCACGAGAAGCGCACCGATAACCACATTCCCGCGAGCGATCCGATCTTGTTCTATGAGATCGAGATCGGCGATGCTTCCGAATTTACGGGTGAGCTGCACATTACGGGTGTCGATATTGCAGGCTACCGCATCCTACGCACCCACGCTCCCGCGGTCCCGAATGCGATCGCCGCGTTGCTCCTTAACCTGCGTGACCGAACGGGCAAGATCCCTCACGTATATTTCGGCTGGAGCGAAGGCAATCCGATCCAATACTTGATCCGATACATTCTTTTCGGTGAAGGCGATACCGCTCCGGTGACGCGCGAGATCCTGAGGCAAGCTGAACCTGACCCCGAACTCCGCCCAAGCGTCCACGTCGGCGGCTAAGTGAGCTTGCCTAGACCGAAACGACCTGCGGCGTTATCCTTGTGATATATCGCGGCGAACACCAATAGGAGAGCATCATGTCGCTTAAGTTACAGGTCATTATTTGCAGCACACGCCCAGGACGCGTCGGGCCTTCGGTTGCGCGTTGGTTCTTTGAATTTGCCGTCGAACATGGCGGATTCGATGTCGAGTTGGTGGATCTAGCAGACTTCGATCTGCCCGTGTATGACGAACCGATCCATCCGCGGATGATGCAATACGAACACGAACACACAGAGCGTTGGAGTGCGAGTGTTGCCGCGGCCGACGCTTTCGTCTTCGTTGCGCCTGAATACAACTACAGCCCGACTCCGGCTCTAATTAACGCTCTGGATTTCCTTTATAATGAATGGAATTATAAGCCGTGCGGCTTTGTCAGCTATGGTGGTCTCTCTGCAGGCCTTCGCGGAGCTCAGGCCGCTCGTCTGCAGGTTACAACGCTCAAGATGATGCCGCTTCCGGAAGGCGTCGCGGTGCCTTTCGTAAACAGCAATATTGAAGAGAATTCAGGCGAGTTCTCTTCTAACAAATCGATCGATTCTTCTGCCAAAACGCTGCTCGATGAGCTAGTTCGCTGGGCAGAAGCTCTTAAGCCGCTGCACCGCTAGAGATCGACGCTAGGCCGGGGTCCCTATAAGCGGTCCGCCAGGTAGGTCTTCAACTGGTCGGTGCTGACGCGTTCCTGTTCCCAAGTGTCGCGGTGCCGGACAGTTACCGAATTGTCTTCGAGCGATTCGTGGTCAACGGTTACGCAGAACGGTGTGCCGATCTCATCCTGCCGTGCGTAAAGCTTACCGATGCCGCCGGTGTCGTCATAGACCGCACGCATCGAAGGCTGCAGATCCTTCTTGATACGCTTAGCCATCTCGACGATCTCAGGCTTGTTCTTTGCGAGCGGCAGAACGGCGGCCTTTATTGGCGCCATTTCCGGCGTAAGTTTTAGGATCACGCGCGTCTCGCCCTTTTCCGTCGTCTTCTCAGTGTAGGCATCCATCATTATCGCGAGCAGCGTCCGATTTACGCCGATCGAAGGCTCGATGATGTATGGATAAAAACGCTCGTTCGTTTGCGGATCAAAATACGAAAGATCTTCCGTTGAATCCGGATTGATGCGTTTGCCTTCAGCGTCCTCGGGTTTCTTTGAGTGCACGCGCAGATCGTAATCCGTACGGTTCGCGATCCCCATCAGCTCATCCCATTGCTTTTCTTCATCGCTTCGTTCGGGGAAATACCGATACAGGATATCTACCGTGCGCTCAGAATAATGTGCAAGCTCTTGAGCCGATTGTTCGTAAAGTTTCAGGTTCGCTTCAGAAATACCCAGAGCTTTGATCCAGGCAACATATGCATCGAGCCACTCCTGATGGAGCTGCTGAACCTCTTCCGGACGAACGAAATACTCGATCTCCATTTGCTCGAATTCCCGCGTGCGGAAAATGAAATTTCCCGGCGTAACCTCATTCCTGAACGCCTTGCCGATCTGAGCGATGCCGAACGGCAGTTTTCGCCGCGATGTATCGAGCACGTTCTTAAAGTTGATGAAGATACCTTGAGCGGTCTCCGGGCGAAGATAAGCAAGAGCAGACGGATCGTCATCGGCCGAGACCGCACCGATCGTAGTGCGGAACATCAAGTTGAACGGACGCGGTTCGGTCAGGTTCGTGGAGCCGCAATTCGAGCAAATGAATTTGCCGCTCGCATCCTGATCGAGCTTATCCTGTCGAAGGCGGGCCTTACAGTCGCGACAATCCACAAGCGGATCCGAAAAGGTCGTTTCGTGGCCGGAATACTTCCAAACATTGCGATTGAGGATGATAGATGAATCCAAGCCTTCGATGTCGTCGCGTTCGTAAACTGACCAGTTCCACCAGCTCTTCTTGATATTATTCGCAAGCTCGACCCCAAGCGGGCCGTAATCCCACGAGCTTCCTAATCCGCCATAGATATCCGACGCCGGATACACAAAACCGCGGCGTTTGGAGAGCGAGACGATCGTTTCGATATTTGGTGCTGACATAATTTCCGATCGGATCCAGGCTGAACAAAAAACAGCCGAGAAACGAAGATTTTAGCAAGAACTCCGAGCTTATTCATTTCACGAAAAGAAAAAAGGCGGGCCGCCTGTTCCCAGACGAACCCGCAAAGCTGACTTTCGGTTGAGAGAAGAATCTCCTAATCGATCGGCGGCAACTGTGCACCCGGCGGCACGACCCACATCTTATAGGTCGTCCGTTCTCGGGAACTTCCCTTTATGAACTGAACTCTTGTCGGATCGAGTCCGCGCGTCCGCACCATATAATCCAGTGCACGCTTCGAAAGCCGTTCATATGTATTTCGTGTCCTGCTGGCCTTGTCCGTTCCCGGATATATGACGACGTAGAGCTTTGCATCCGGCGTGTTCTGAACCTGGATAACACAATTGTCAAAGCGAGCCTTGTCGTCGTCAGCAGACTTGGAGATGAACTCGTCGCAGGTGAAAGCCCTGGGCCTCGGAACGTCCGGCGGCAGTGCTTCGACATCGGTCGGCACCGAGATCGTCTGACGGCAGCGGCCGTCATATACATCATCGTTGACATCGAGTTCCGCGTTGATCACGCCGTTGCCCATTCCCCTGGAATCGACCGTGATCGTCGGCGTTCCCTGGCCGCCCGTGAGTGTGCCGTTGTCCACACGCCATGCGAACTTGAGCGGGATCGGCGACTGAACATCGGGCACGGCCGTAAACGTTACCAGATCGCCCTCGGTAACGCGTGCCGGCCCTTCGAGGTGGAAACGATACGGACACGCCTTCGTCGTGGTCGTTTCAACGGCCTTGACGCAGATGCAGTTTCGCATTCCCTTCCGGATCGTAACCTCATCCGTCCAGGCAACGTTGCCGTCGGCACCGATGACCTCGACCTTGTGAACGCCCGGTGAGAGGTAATATTCCCTTCCTTCATTGACGCCGGTCATTCCCACATCCTGCCCGTCTATGCGGACAGGATAAGCGGCCGGTGAGCTCTTGATGCTCAAGATGCCTTCGGTCTTGAGGCGTTTGCGTCGGACCTTGTCGTTGTCATTTGCAAAGACGCTTGTGAGCCCTAGCGTCAGCATCAGCCCGATAACGAACAAATATGTATTTCTTTTAGTACCCATTCTTTTTCCCCTAAAGGTTTCGCCTATCTCGCTTTTTCTACGCGAGCCTTCTCCATTGGCGAAAGGTTTACGGACCGCTTGCTTATTCCTCGCCGTCCTTCGGATCATCATCGCCTCTCTTCTTACCGAAACGCTTGCGTGCCGCAAGGCCGACCGATGCCAAACCTGTTCCGAAGAGCAGGATCGTGATCGGTTCCGGAACCGGCTGCGGCGGCGTTGGCGTCACAGGCGGCGTCGGCGTCGGCGTCTCCGGCGTTGGGGTCGGAGTTGTCGGCGTTGGCGTCGGTGTTTGAGGGATCGACGATGTCGGCGTCGGCGTCGGCGTATCTTTCTTATGTCTGATCAGGATGAACGCGATCGGAATTGCGGCCAACCCTAGAAGCGTCCATTTCGGGAAACTGCGCGCGACCTCGACCTGCTCACAATTACAGTCTTCGTCTGTAACGATGTCCGTACGCGTTTCCGTAATGACACGGGTGTCCTGGGTTTTCTTCTTTTTGTCCTTGTCGTCGTCATCGCCGTCGCCTTTCACAAAAAGATCGTCGAGCGACGATACGACCTGCAGACGTGCGAACGTACCCGAGGCCGAACGGGTCGGATTCGCGTTTACGACCTGCACGAGCTGATCGAATTTGATCGGGCCCGCTTCAATGCGTGTTACCGCTGCAAATAGGGATGCCAAGCAGATCGCCGCCAGCAAAGTCTTGAAGTTGAGTTTGTCCATTTAAGTACCCTGACAAAAAATTTCCCTGCAAAAGAAAATACGCCTTCACAGTCATTTGGCACTCAAATGTGATCGAATTATTGGGGCAGAATCAGGAGCTTACACCAAAATTGCGGGCAAATGCAATTATTATTTGATGGCGTAAGTCTGCTTTACTTACCAATATAGCTGTATTTTCACCAATTTCAAGTGGAAAATACAACTAATCTGCGGAATATTCCACAAATTCTTCAAAATTCCTAAAAAAAATCACCGGTTGTCCTAGCTAAAGGACGAACCGGTGTTGTATTCCAACTAAATTGGGCGACGGAGGCGACTATTCGCCTTCAGTGTGCGATTTCGCTTTTTCCTCGTTCAAGATCGCTTTGCGTGAAAGCTTGATCTTATTGCCCTCTTTGCCAATGCACTTGACGAGGATCTGCTGGCCTTCTTTGAGCTCGTCGCGAACGTCCTTGACGCGTCGATCCGAGATCTCCGAGATATGCAGCAGGCCGTCGAGCCCCGGCATAATTTCGACGAACGCACCGAAGTCAACAATCCGCGAAACAGTACCCATATAGGTCTGCCCGATCTCAGCTTCGGCAGTGATCGCCTTGATTCGGGCGATAGCTTCTTCAGCGGCCGCCCCATCGTTCGTCGCGATCATAACGGTGCCGTCATCCTGAATGTCGATCTTCGCACCTGTCTCTTCAGTCAGGGCTCGGATGACCGAACCGCCCTTGCCGATGACGTCGCGGATCTTCTCCGGATTGATCTGGATCGTGATGATGCGCGGTGCGAACGGCGAAATGTCCTCACGCGGGGTCTCGAGCGTCTTCTGCATGATATCGAGAATGTGAAGCCGGCCTTTCTTCGCCTGTTCGAGTGCTTCCTGCAGGATCACGGCGTTGATGCCGCCGATCTTGATGTCCATCTGGAGAGCGGTTATGCCGTCGGCGGTTCCCGTCACCTTGAAATCCATATCGCCGTAGTGATCTTCCGCACCGGCGATATCCGAAAGGATCGCGTAGCGGTTCCCTTCCATCACAAGGCCCATCGCGACGCCCGCGACCGGCTTCTTGATCGGAACGCCCGCATCCATCAAGCTCAGGATGCCGCCGCAGACACTTGCCATCGACGATGAACCGTTCGATTCCGTGATATCGGAGACGATACGGATCGTGTAGGGAAAGTCTGCTTCGTCCGGAAGCACCGACTGGATCGCACGACGTGCCAAGTTCCCGTGACCGGTCTCGCGTCGCGATGTCGAGCCGAAACGGCCCGTCTCACCGACCGAATACGGCGGGAAATTGTAATGCAGCATAAAGCGCCGTTTGACCTCGCCGGTCTCAAGGTCGTCCATATACTGCTCGTCCATCTTCGTTCCCAAAGTGGCCGAGACCATCGCCTGCGTTTCACCGCGTGTAAAGAGCGATGATCCATGTACTCGCGGAAGCCAGCCGACCTCGCACGAGATCGGACGGATCTCTGAGAACCTGCGGCCATCGGGACGACGTTTGTTGACGAGCATATCCTCGCGGAAGATCGTCTCTTTCAGGCTGCCGAACACCTTGCCTGCCATCGCACGAGACGTCGGGTCGTCCTCCGGATATGATTCAACAACTTCCTTTTTGAGAGCGTCGACCGCAGCGTAGCTGGTAAGCTTGTCCTTGCCGGTCGTATCGAGAGCCTCGCGTAGACGATCCGCAAATTTCGCCTTGACGTCATTCAAGATCGCTTCATCGAGCACTGGCGCCGCGAATTCACGCTTCTGGATGTCGAGGGCCGCAAACAGCGACTTCTGCCACTGGCAAAGGCGTTTGATCTCGCGATGCGCGAGCATCAGGGCCTCGACCATCACGTTCTCGGCCACTTCCTCCGCCTCACATTCGACCATCACGATCGCCTCTTCGGTGCCCGCGACCACAAGATTGAGCTGTGATTCACGACGTTCGTCGTATGTCGGGTTGATGAGGTACTTGCCGTCGACAAGGCCGATACGGACGCCGCCGATCGGCGTGTTGAACGGAATGTCCGAAAGATAAAGGGCACAAGATGCACCCGTGATCGCGATCACGTCCGGGTCATTGTCCGTGTCGGCCGAAATGACCGAAGCGACGATCTGCGTCTCGAAGCGGTAGCCGTCAGCAAACAGCGGGCGGACCGGCCGGTCGATGAGACGGCAGGTCAAAACTTCCTTTTCATTCGGGCGGCCTTCGCGTCGGAAATAGTTTCCGGGAATGCGGCCGGCCGAGAACGAATTCTCGCGGTATTCAACCGTCAGCGGAAAGAAGTCCAAGCCTTCCTTCGCGGTGCGGGCGGAGACGGCCGCAACGAGCAGCATCGTGTCTCCGTATCTGATAACGACCGAACCATCGGCCTGCTTGGCAACCTTGCCTGTTTCAACGATCAGCTCTTTGTTTCCGAGCTTGATCGATTCATTCAAATATTTCTTTTCCATTTTCTTTACAAAAAAGGACGACAAAGAGCATTTCGTGAAGCTCTTGGTCGTCCTTAGAACAAAACTCTAATTTTGACGCGGGACCCGAATACACCCCAGGCTTTTTGTGCTGTCACGTTCAGCGGCCTGTAAGGCGATCTCTTCGCATGGATCCCAAAATTTCTTTCATTCTTGGCGGAAGAAGCCAAGACAATACCACTCGACGCCGCCTTTTAGCGACGAAGTCCGAGTTTACTGATGATCGTGTGATACTCGTCGATATTACGGTGACGCAAATAATCGAGAAGCTTCCTACGACGCGAGACCAGCTTGAGCAAGCCCTTGCGCGAATTATTATCCTTCTTGTGTATCTTGAAATGCTCCGTCAGCTCGTTGATGCGCTGCGTAAGCAATGCGATCTGCACCTGCGACGAACCAGTGTCCGTACCGTGCGTTTTGTAGTCGCTGACTATCTGTTGTTTAAGTTCTGTGCCTGTTGCCATTCTTATCAATTGCTGCTTTGAACCAGCCTCTCCTTTTGCTCGCAGTAACTTCGGCCATTTGCTCGGTAACCGCGAAGATTTAACTCCTTTGTTCTTACTATTCTTACTAACTGCCCAAAAGTTCGATACGACCTCAAACGAATAAATGTAGCATAATACGAACAGTTATGCCAACTGATACGACTTTCAAGTCCGCACATAAAGCCCATGAACAACCCCGCCAACTGAGTCAAATCTTGGCTCGATCAGCGTAAATAGGCTGTCGTCGTCATGTTCGAACTTTTGAAAGACAGCATATGCGATCAAATCTGCAAGTTGGATCAACCTTGACGCCCAAGAATCGAGGAAAAGCGGCACCTCCGACATATTGCGGAGAACACCCCATGTGTGTCCAACCGTGCGAAAATCTGTGGCAAGCGTCTGAATCGTTGTTTCATAGGTGGACTTGTCGAAGATTATCAACCCGCGTTGGGTATCATCAGCTTTATGGAGTCTTGCCAGGTAATGGTCAAACCGACTTGCGAGCTGTTCAAATGCGTATTCGACAGAATCGACCGGGGAGACTGCAGACTTTCGGACAACGATAGCGAAGGCTCGATTCCCCGGGTTTGATGTCGAGAAAACCTTAAGAGCGTCGTGGATCGCGGTCAAACGATCTTGCTTAGGAAAACGCCGAAAAATCCCTTTTCCCATTTTCAGAGGATTCCCATGAAGTTCAACCTTTGTCGGTTCCGCTGGATCGAACCGCGCCGCGATTTTATCGATCTCCTGAGCGATCCAGTAACTTTGTCGCTCAAAAACTGAAAATCCGGCTAGCACGAAGTGCGTCTGTGCCGCGTCGGATGGGGTTCCGGATTCGTCTGCGTAAAGTAAATGCACAAAAAAATCAGTCAAGGAAAGACCAAGCTTTCACGGCCCGAATAAAGTCAGACCTCTTGACTGCAAATCTACGATACTAAATATCCTTCAAAAAAGCAACAAATTACTGCTTAAACCTCGTACTTGAACTCTTCCATGAACTTCGTCGAAAAGTTGCCGCTGCGGAAGTTCTCGTCCGCCATAATGCGTTGATGGAGCGGAATGGTCGTCTTGATGCCTTCGATGACCATCATCTCGAGGGCCCGCTGCATACGTGCTATCGCAAGTTCGCGGGTGCGTGCATGAACGATCAGTTTTGCGATCATCGAATCGTAATATGGCGGGACGACATAGCCGGGGTAGGCCGCCGTATCGACACGGACGCCAGGCCCACCGGGAAAGTTGAACGCCGTGATCTTGCCGGGACTCGGTGTGAACTTCACCGGATCCTCCGCGTTGATACGGCACTCGATCGAATGCCCGCTGATCTGAACTTCGTCCTGCGTGTATCCAACATCTTTGCCGGTCGCGATGACGATCTGATTGCGGACGATATCTGCAAGCGTGACCATCTCGGTGACAGGATGCTCTACCTGGATGCGTGTATTCATCTCCATGAAGTAGAACTGATCGTCTTCATCGAGCAGGAACTCGAACGTACCTGCACTCGAATAACCGATCTCCCGGCAGGCCTTGACCGCGACCGCACCCATTTCTTCGCGAAGCCTGGAAGAGATCGCCGGTGAAGGTGCTTCTTCGAGCAACTTCTGATGCCGGCGTTGGATCGTGCATTCGCGCTCGCCAAGATGGATGACGTTATTGTGTTCGTCAGCCAGAACCTGGATCTCGATATGACGCGGACGTTCGATATAGCGCTCGATGTAAACCGCTCCATTCTTGAACGCAGCGAGGGCCTCGGTCTGAGCTAGTTCGAGATTTGACGCGAGTTCGTCAGCGCTTCTGACGATCCGCATTCCTCGGCCGCCTCCGCCGGCAGCCGCTTTGATGATCACCGGAAAACCAATGTCGAGGGCGAGGGCCTTTGCTTCTTCCGAAGATTCTATAGGATCAGGGCTGCCCGGCAGGATCGGAACGCCTGCGGCCGTCATCGTCCGCCGTGCTTCGACCTTATCGCCCATCATCGCGATAACATCCGGACGCGGGCCGATGAATTTGATATTGCAGTCCTCGCAGATCTTCGCGAAGGTGGCTGATTCGGCGAGGAATCCGTATCCGGGATGGATCGCATCCGCGTCCGTGATCTC
The DNA here is from genome assembly GCA_937873515.1 of uncultured Acidobacteriota bacterium. Lineage (GTDB taxonomy): Bacteria > Acidobacteriota > Blastocatellia > Pyrinomonadales > Pyrinomonadaceae > OLB17. The sequence continues at coordinate 18,630 of CALMYB010000002.1, read as the reverse complement.
CGCCGCCGAGATGATCGAAGGGATATTAAGGTAGCTCTGTGAAGAGGGTGCCGGACCGATACAAACGGCCTCATCTGCGAACTTTACGTGGAGCGATTCCCTGTCGGCCTCGGAATGGACGGCAACCGTCTTGATGCCCATTTCCTTGCAGGTCCAGATGATACGGCAGGCGATCTCACCGCGGTTAGCGACTAAAATTTTTCGAATTTCACGAGGCATTCTTCAAAAAGTCAAAAATTAAAAGTTAAAAGTCAAAAGGTAGGGCCGACAGTTCAAGGTAAAAGCCCTCGTCCCTCAGACATTAACTTTTGACTTTTAACTTTTGACCTTGGATAGACGATCCTAGCTCTTCACTCCGAAAAGCGGCTGGCCAAATTCGACGGGCTGGCCGTTCTCGACATAGATTTTCACGATCGTACCCGAAGTTTCGGCCTGGATCTCGTTCATCAGCTTCATCGCCTCAACGATGCAGACGACCGAGTCGGACGACACGCTCGAACCTTCGCTTACAAAAGGCGGCTTATCAGGGCCCGGCGAACGATAGAATGTTCCGACGATCGGGGAGGTGATCTTGAAGAGCCCGGCGTCCTCATCAGCAGGAGTTTCGGGCACGGCGGCCGTCGACGATACTGCCGCTGGCTGAACCGCCGCAGGCGCCGCGATCATCGGGGGAGCAGCGACGACCGTGGACGCCTTGCTCATTTTCACACGGATATTCTCGTTCTCGAATTCGAAGTCCGTGAATCCGTGCTCATTCACAAGAGCCGCGAGCGACTGCAGTTCGTCCATATCGAAGGACTGGCCTTCCGCTCCCGATCGCTTTTCAGTCTCTTTCTTTTCGCCCACTTTTCCGTCTTCCGCTTTTGCTGATCCGGTCTCGCTCATTGAGTTTGTGAACCTCCGCTTTTATGACTAGCCCTTTGCGGCGAGTTCACGCGGGTTGTCCACAAGCTCTATAACTGCCAACTCAGCGTTGTCGCCCTGACGACGCCCGAGCCTGATGATACGCGTATAACCGCCGTTACGGTCTTTATAGCGCACACCGAGCTCATTGAAAAGCCGCTGGACGGCCGCAACACCCGCCGTACGCACCGGCGCTTCTTTCGACTCGCCCTTTTTCCCGCGAAAACGGCTTTGTGCGATCTTGAAGGTCGTGTTGCCGGAATGGAAATACTTTGCGGCCTGACGACGTAGATTTACGACTCTCATTGTGTCGCTGCCTTCGGCCTGCTGAGCGTGGCGCGCGAGCGTGATCACTCTCTCAACGAACGGCCGAAGCTCTTTCGCCTTCTGAACTGTAGTTACGATGTATTCCTTATCAGCGTTGATAAGCGAGGTCGCAAGGTTGCGAAGCATCGACATACGATGCTCGGTCGTGCGTCCCAGTTTACGATGTGCTTTTTGATGTCTCATGATGACAAATTCCAAGTTCCAAGTTCCAGGTTCCAAGTTCAAGGTCGAAGCTGTTCTTTTTTGAACCTTGAACTTTGAACCTGGAACCTGGAACCGCCTGCTAATCTAGATCTCTGCCGCCTGTTCCCGGGATCGGATTGCCCTGCTCGTCGAACTCCATTCCGAAGTCGAGACCCATGCCGTGGAGCATATCCTTGATCTCGGTGAGCGATTTCTTGCCGAAGTTCTTCGTGTGAAGCATATCTTTTTCGCTGCGCCGGATCAGATCGCGGATCGACCGAATGTCTGCGTTCTTCAGGCAGTTGTACGAGCGAACCGAAAGTTCCAATTCATCGACCGACTTATCGAGAAGGTCGTTGCGCATGAGCGGCGGACGCGCAATATCTTCGTATTTATACTCTTCTTCCTCTTCTTCGAAATTGATGAAGATCGACATATGATCTTTGACCAATTTTGCCGCAAGCCCGATCGAATCATCCGGCGTAACACTGCCGTCCGTCCACACCTCGAGAGTAAGGCGGTCGTATTCCGTGTTCGAACCCTGACGGGTCTTGTCCACGTTATAATTGACCTTCTTGATCGGCGTGTGCACCGAATCGATCGGAATAAAACCGACCGAAAGATCCTCGTCGTTGTTCAGTTCTGCCGAGACATAACCGCGTCCCTGCTTGAGCCGCATTTCGATCTCGATCGAACCACCCGTGCTGATCGTCGCGATATGAACGCCCGTATCGAGCACCTCGACATCACCGTCGGCCACGATATCCGCGCTAGTTACTTCACCGGCTCCCTTGCGGCTGATGGTCAGCATTTTGGGGCCGCTGCCGTGCAGCTTGAACGGAACCTGCTTCAAATTCAAGATGACGTCCGTCGCATCTTCGACAACGCCTTTGATCGATGAGAACTCGTGCTCGACGCCCGAGATCTTCACCGCGGTTATGGCAGCACCTTCGATCGAAGAGAGCAACGCACGGCGGATCGAATTGCCGACCGTCGTACCAAAACCTCTCTCGAACGGAGCCGCATAAAACTTGCCGTAACGGTCGCTGAGCGTCGAAGTTTCGACGTTCAAGCGCCCCGGCATCTGAAATTCTGTCCAGTTTGTTTGTGTCATAGTTGTTCTTTTATTAAAGCGTTGGCTTTGTCCCCGACAGCCGCAGGGGTAAGAACGGACCCCAAAAGATGCGTGTCGGCTACTTTAGCCAAGCCGGTCAAAATACTACTTGCTGTAAAGTTCGACGATCAGCTGTTCGTTGATGTTCTGATCGATGTCTTCGCGACGCGGGTTCGCGGCCACATTGACCGTGAAATCCCGTCCGCCGGCCGACAGCCATGCGGGACGTCCGCGGCCAACTGCAGTTGACCATGCACCATCAACGTGCGGATTCTTTTGCGTCTTCGGCTTCACGACGACCTCGTCACCGACCTTCACCTGGAACGAAGGAATATCGACCTTGCGGCCGTTCACAGTGATGTGGCCGTGATTGACAAGCTGGCGAGCTTGACGACGCGACGTAGAAAAGCCTGCTCGATAGACGACGTTGTCGAGACGGCGCTCAAGAAGGAAAAGCAGGTTTTCGCCCGTAACGCCTTTTTGACGAAGAGCCTTCTCAAAATAAGTATGGAACTGCTTCTCGAGAATGAAATAGATACGCTTCACTTTCTGTTTCTCACGGAGCTGTTCGCCGTAGCCCGCAAGCATCTTGCGACGGGCTCCGCCGTGCTGTCCCGGAGGATTTGTTCCGCGTTTCTCGATCGCACATGAAGGTTTGAAGCAGCGATCGCCCTTAAGGAAAAGTTTTGCACCTTCGCGGCGGCAAAGCCTGCACACCGCATCTCTATATCTAGCCATATATTATTTTTGCCTTCAGCAAAAATGACCTTGGATTTTAGATCTGTGATTTCGGATCGTTACAACCCAAACCCCACAAATGTAGACCCAGCATTCATTCTTGCAGAAAAAGTTTACGGGAAACTCACCGCTCCCCTTCGTCCTTTCGATACCCACGGGATCGAACCAGTTTCGACCCCAAATCCAAAATCCCAAATCGTCAGACGCGGCGGCGCTTCGGCGGCCTGCATCCGTTGTGCGGGATCGGCGTCGTGTCGCGGATCGACGTTACGCGAATTCCCGCCTGCGTAACGGCACGGATCGCGGACTCACGACCGCCTCCAAGCCCTCTTACGCGAACCTCGACCTCCCGAACACCGGCCTCAGCGGCCTTGCGCGCGCATTCGCCCGCAGCCTGCTGAGCGGCGAACGGCGTGCCCTTTCGCGAACCGCGAAAACCGCGTGCACCCGAGGAGCACTGCGAGATGAGGTTCCCGTTCGTATCCGTGATCGAGATGAGGGTGTTATTGAACGAAGCGGAAATGTGAACGATCCCGGCAGGGATATTCTTCTTTTCCTTCTTCTTAAAAGTCTTTTTAGCTGGTGTCTTTGCCATTTTCTCGTAATACAAAAGTGAGCGGCAGACTTTCCGGCGAACCGATCGCCAAAAACCGCCGCTCTACGTCAACTATTTCTTGCCCGGCGCTTTCTTCTTGGCAACGGCAGCCTTACGCGGGCCCTTGCGGGTGCGGGCGTTCGTGCTCGTACGCTGGCCTCGAACCGGCAGGCTGCGGCGATGGCGAAGGCCGCGGTAGCAGCCGATGTCCATCAGACGTTTGATGTCCATCTGCACGCGTTTGCGAAGATCGCCCTCGATGTCGCCCTGAGCGTCGAGGATGCCGCGAACCTTGTTCAATTCGTCTTCACTTAGGTCACGGATCTTTACGTCGTAACCGATGCCTGCCTCGTCAAGTACCGAGGAAGCGCGAGATTTGCCTACACCGTAAATGTAGGTCAGTCCAATTTGTGCCCTCTTGTTGGGCGGAAGATCAACACCTGCTACGCGAGCCATAATTTCTCCAAATAAATACTATCCCTGCCGCTGCTTGTGTTTCGGGTTATCACAGATCACCCGCACCACGCCCTTGCGGTGGATTATCTTGCACTTATCGCAAATCTTTTTTACTGACGGCCTTACTTTCATTTTATCGTCACCTACTTATATCGATAGGTTATGCGTCCACGCTTCAAGTCATAGGGCGAAAGCTCGACAAGGACCTTGTCTCCCGGCAGAATGCGAATGAAATTCTTCCGCATCTTACCCGAGATATGGGCAAGAACCTCGTGGTTATTGTCATCCACGGCGATCTTGAACATCGCGTTCGGCAATGTCTCCAAAACGGTCGCGGTGACCTCTATTGCTTCTTCTTTCGACATAGTCGCACAGAGCAAATACCCTACAGACGGGGCAAACTACCTATATTAGCCCTTTTACACCCGCTTTTCAAGTCGCAGACGCGGCTTTTTGCCGACTCTTCTGCTCCTTTGTCAGAGTCAGTATTTCCGGCCCTTCAGGCGTAACTGCGAGCGTGTGTTCCGCGTGTGCCGAAGGCTTGCCATCGGCCGTTACGACCGTCCATTTGTCGCTGAGCGTTCGCGTGTCAGCGGTGCCGATATTCAGCATCGGCTCGATCGCAAAACAATACCCTGCACGTATCTTTTCCTTTGTTCCGGGACGCCCGTAATTCGGGATCTGCGGCGCTTCGTGCATATTCCGTCCTATCCCGTGACCTGTATAGTCGCGGACGATCCCGTAGCCGAATTTTTCAGCGTGCTGCTGAACCGCCCAACCGATGTCGCCGATACGGTTGTTCACGCGGGAGGCTTCGATGCCAAAGGCAAGGCACTCTTCCGTCACGCGTATCAGCTGAGCGAGTTCATCGGAGATCTTACCGACCGGGACCGTCGTCGCCGTGTCTCCAACAAAACCTTGATAGGTCGCCGCCATATCGAGCGAAATGATGTCGCCGTCTCTCAATGGATCAGGCTTTGAGAACCCGTGCACGATCTCGTGATTCACCGATGCGCAGATCGCATACGGAAAGCCGTGATAGCCGATAAACGTCGGTATCGCACCGGCATCTCGGATCATCTTGTCCGCGGCGCTATTCAGCTCGAGCGTCGAAATTCCGGGAGCGACCATCGCACGCAAGGCCTCACGCACCTCAGCGATCAATTCGCCGACGGCACGCATTTTATCGAGGTCTCTTGCTGATTTTGCGAAGATCATTGCAACTTATCCGATAGCCCTTTCGATGTGCGAATAGATCGCTTCAGGATCGCCCGTGCCATCGACCGCTTTCAGGCGGTCGGTCTTGCGATAGTAATCAAGCAGCGGTGCGGTCGACTCATCGTACGTAGCAAGACGCGTCGCAACGGTAGCTTCCCTATCATCATTGCGATGTTCGAGTTCTGCGTCCGGATGAAGATCGCACCGGCCCTCAACCTTCGGCGGCTTGGAATAAACATTATAGATCTCTCCGCAGACAGGACAGGTTCGTCGCCCTGTCAGCCGTTTCAAAAGATCTTCCCTGGGAACATCGACCTCGATCGCAACGATCTCTTTTTCCTGAGCCTCGGCGAGTTCTTCGAGCTGCTCAGCCTGAACGAGGGTTCGCGGATATCCGTCGAGAATGTATGTTCCCGCAGCATCAGGCTGCGACGTGCGCTCCTGAACCACCTTGAATGTAAGATCGTCCGAAACAAGCGCTCCAGAGGCCATCACTGCCTGAACTTCGCGAGCAAGCGGAGTGTCCCCCGACCTCATCGCACGGAACATATCACCTGTCGAGATCTGCAGAATTCCCCTTCGCTCCGTCAGCAGCCGAGCTTGTGTACCTTTACCTGCTCCCGGAGCTCCGATCAGTACGATTATCTTATCCATCAAAAAAAGCAACTTGCCACAGGAGCACAGCGAACAAGATGAGAGCATCTCTCACGCCGTTCCGGTGCTCGCTGTGGCTCAAAAAAAAGACCGTCTAGCTTCTGCGGCCGCGGAGTCTCGAACCCGCACCGAGGAAGCCTTCGTAATTCCTCATCACGAGTTGAGCCTCGATCTGTGCGACAGTGTCCATCGCAACTCCGACCAGGATCAGCAACGATGTGCCGCCGAAGTAGAACTGGTAACCAAGGCCCGTCGGTATCCAGCTGAGTCCCGGCGTCGAGGTCAGGAAGTTATCAAGACCGGATCCGATGAACGGAAGCCGTGCAACCTTAAAGCCGCTAAGAAGAAGCTGAGGTATGAAGGCGACGAGTGCAAGATAGATCGCGCCAACGGTCGTCAGCTTCGTCATAATATCGTTCAAATAGTCCGCTGTCGGAGCTCCCGGCCTAATGCCGGCAACAAATCCGCCGTGCTTTCTCAAGTTATCAGCGACCTCATCCGTGTTAAAGATGATCGTGATATAGAAAAAGGTGAACAGAACGATAAGCGACAAGAATACGAGTTCGTAATACGGGTCGCCGCCGTGAAACTGCTGGAAGAACGTATAAACTTTCGTCCAAAGAGCGTTCGGGTTGTTCGGATCAGGCGGAAATGCAGCAAACACCGTCTGAGGCAATGCGAGCACCGAAGATGCAAAGATCACCGGAATAACGCCGCCCATATTGATCTTCAGCGGAAGGCTCGTTTCCTGCCCGCGGAACGTCTGGTTGCCGACGCGTCGGTTTGCGTAACTTATCGCGATATTCCTTCTCGCTGATTCAACGTAAACGATGACCGCGATCAATGCGACCATGACGACGACCAGGAACACGACACCGAGGGTCGAAGCTGCATCACCGCTGCTAACGCGTTCCGAGACCTGTGCCAGGCCCCGCGGCAGCCCGATGACGATACCTGCGAAGATGAGCAGCGAGATGCCGTTGCCGACACCGCGTTCGGTGATCTGTTCACCGAGCCACATCACGAAGATCGAGCCGGTCGTAAGCGTGACGATGATCATCGCCGTCGCAACCCAGCTGTCTGCAATGACCTGGTTCCGCGAGAGCCACGTCGCAACAAAGAAGGTCTGAACGGCACAAAGGCCAACGGTCGCATAGCGCGTCCATTGATTCAGCTTTTGCCGGCCGACCTCGCCTTCTTCCTGGATCTTCTTTACCGTCGGCGAGAGCACCGGCATCAGCTGCATAATGATAGACGCAGTGATATACGGCGTAACGCCAAGAGCAAAGACCGAGATCGTGCGGAAGTTTCCGCCCGAGAAAAGGTCCAGTACCCCGAGCAGCGTGCCTGCAACATCGGCCCAAACTGCTTCGAGACGAACTTTATTGATTCCGGGTGCTGTAATGTGAGCACCAAGGCGATAGACCGCCAGAAGTCCGAGCGTAAAGAAGATCCTCTTCCGCAGCTCGGCGATCCGGAACATATTTTGGACCGCGTTAAAAAACTTCTCCATAAAAGTCTCGGCTTAAAAAGGTCTGACCAGCAAGGGCATCGAGCTTCGAGCCCTCAAAAAATCTATAGAACGTGTTATCCGATCTGCGTCGCCGTACCACCGGCCTTCTCGATCTTTTCCTTCGCTGTCTTCGTGAAGCGATGGGCAGAGATCTTCAAAGCCTTCGTAAAATCCCCGTTCCCAAGAATGACGAGATCGTGCTTCGCCTTCTTGATCAGGCCGCGATCGTGGAGTATCTGCGGCGTGACCTCATCGCCCGCCTGGAAGTTATCCTCGATCTTCGCAAGGCTGATCTCAAGCCACTGCTTCTTAAAGATATTCGTAAAACCACGCTTCGGAAGACGGCGCTGCAAAGGCATCTGTCCGCCTTCAAAACCCGGACGGCTCGCATAACCCGAACGCGACTTCTGGCCCTTGTTTCCACGGCCGGACGTCTTTCCGAGACCCGAACCGGGACCGCGGCCAACGCGCTTTTTCTTGTGCGTCGAACCGGGAGCCGGATGTAAATTATTTAGTGATAAAGCCATATATTCCTCGTTGATCGTGAATCGTTAATTGTGAATCGTTAATCGTTACTTGTGAATCGTTAATCGTTAATCGTGAATTGTGAATCGCATCCACGACTTACGACTTACCATTTACCATTCACCATTTACGATTTACGATTTACGATTTCCATTCACCATTAACGCTCCACAATTCTGAGCAAATGCGGCACCTTCGCAACGATCCCACGCGTTGCCGGTGAATCCGGCCGCGTTACCGTTTGATTCAGCTTCGTGATACCGAGGCTCTTTACGATCTCCTTCTGCTTTTTCGCATAGCCGATCATGCTTCGGTAGTACTGGATCTTGATGCTTCCAGCCGTCGGATTTTCTGCTTTCTTTGCCATCTCTTAATCTCTGGTCGCGAATCGCTCAGTTGCGATCAAGTCTCGCTCTCTTCCGCGATCCGCTTGCTAAACTCTTCAATCGTTACGTTTCGCGCGTGTCGCTTATACAAGTTCTTCGACCTGCTTGCCGCGAAGCCGTGCGACTTCCATCGGATCCTTCATCCTGAGCAGGCCGTCGAAGGTCGCTCGAATTACGTTGTGCGCATTGTTCGATCCCAAGATCTTCGTTCGCACATTGTGGACGCCGAGCGACTGCATAACGGCACGAACAGCACCGCCTGCGATAACGCCTGTACCTTCGGCCGCCGGCTTCATAAGAACGCGGCCTGCGCCGTACTCGCCGATCAGTTCGTGCGGCAGCGTACCGTCAATGAGCGGAACGCGGATCAAATTGTTCTTTGCTGCCTCGACAGCCTTCTTGATCGCGTTCGGCACTTCTTTCGCCTTGCCGGTACCGAAACCGACATGGCCAGCCTCGTCACCGATCACGACCAACGCCGCGAACGAAAGATTCTTACCGCCCTTTACGACCTTCGTCACACGATTGATCGAGATGAGCTGGTCTTTGAGGAGCAAGCCTGCGGGTGAAATTCTCTGTTTCTTATTCATTTCTAAATGATGCTGTTACGCGGCCTCGCCGGTGCTCTGCTTTGCCTCGTGCTTATTGAGTCCATTCTCGCGGGTTGCGTCAAGAAGAGCCTTGACGCGTCCGTGATAAAGATAACCGCCTCGGTCATAAACGACGCTCGAAACACCCGCCTTCAACGCACGTTCTGCGATCGACTTTCCGATCTCTTTTGCGGCGTCGATATTTCCGCCCGTCTTGCCCGAAAAACCTTTCTCCGCGGTCGAGGCCGAAGCGATCGTCTTGCCCGTCGCATCATCGATGACCTGTGCGTAGATGTGGTTCAGGCTGCGGAACACCGCAAGCCTCGGACGATCGGCCGTACCGCGCACTTTCTTACGAATGCGGCTGTGCACGCCCTGGCGAATATCTGCTCTGCTTTTCTGTGCCATAACTCTTGTCCTGGTTTACGCTCTATTTGCCGGTCTTTCCGGGCTTGAGCTTGTAATATTTATCGGCGTACCGGATCCCTTTTCCTTTGTAGGCATCGGGCTTGCGGAGACGATTGAGTTCCGCGGCGACCTGGCCAAGCTTCTGCTTGTCGATGCCGGAAAGGGTGATCGTCGTCTGATACTGGTTGATCGACGCTTTCGTATTAAGGCGTTCGGCCTTTGCTTCGATACCTTCGGGCAGCGGGTACTCGATCGGGTGCGAATATCCGAGAGCAAAAACGATCTTCTTGCCTTGGACCTCAGCTTTATATCCGACGCCGACTACGTCCATCGCCTTCGAAAAGCCTTCCGTAACACCGACGACGGCATTGTTCGCAAGAGCACGTGCCAGGCCGTGAAACGCGGCCTCATCGTTACTCGCACGCTCTGCAACAAGCGAACCTTCTTCCTGCTTGAAGCTGACGCCTGAAGGGATCGGGGTCGAAAGTGTTCCTTTCGGGCCCTTTACTTCGAGTTTGTCATCGCTGATCGTAACGGTTACTCCCGACGGGATAGCGATCGGTTTTTTTCCTACTCGTGACATATCATTTACCGAGGCTTGGGTCGAGCATTTCGCTCTGCCGCGTCCTCATTCAAAGCTTTAGTAGATCTCAGCAATCAGTTCGCCGCCGATCTTCTCGGCGCGAGCCTTCTTGCCGCTCATTAGACCTTTCGAGGTCGATACAATATTGATGCCGTATCCGCCGAGAACCTTCGGTATCTCCTGCGAGCCGACGTAAACGCGGCGGCCGGGCCGCGAAACGCGCGAAAGGTGCGTGATCGACGAAACTCCCTTCGCGTCATAACGAAGGAATACGCGGATAACGTATTTCGGCCCCTCTCCCTTGGTCGAAAAGCTGTTGATGTAGCCTTCTTCCTTTAGGATGCGGGCAACTTCCATTTTGAGCTTCGAGCCGGGAATATCGACACGCGGATGATTCGCAGCGATCGCGTTGCGGATCCGTGTAAGCATATCGGCTATTGGGTCTGTCATTGTTCTTCTTTACTCCGTAACCTATTCAAAAACGTCCTACCAGCTCGATTTCACAACGCCTGGGATCTGTCCTTCCCGTGCGAGATCTCGAAGTGCAACACGCGAAATACCGAATTTACGCAGGAATCCACGCGGACGTCCCGTCTGCGAACAGCGATTGCGAACGCGGATCGGACTCGCATCACGCGGAAACTTCTGAAGCTTCAGAACCGCTTCATCAACCTGCTCGGGCGAAGACGCCGGGTTGTTGATGACCTTCTTGAGTTCGCGGCGGCGTTCGGCATAGTTTGCGACCATCGCCTTTCGCCTGTTGTTCTTAACTACCTTGCTGATCTTTGCCATAACTTATTGTCTGAAGGGCATTCCGAGCCCTTTTAGCAGCGAACGCGCTTCGTCGTCATTACGAGCCGTCGTTACGATAGAGATGTTCATTCCGCGGGTCTTCTCGACCTTATTGAAATCGATCTCAGGAAAAATGAGCTGTTCGCGAATGCCGAGCGTATAGTTTCCGCGGCCGTCGAACGCCTTGCCGGAAATGCCTCGAAAGTCTCTTACACGCGGCAGAGCCACCGAGATCAGGCGATCGAGAAACTCGAACATCCGTTCACCTCGGAGCGTGACCATCGTACCGATGCTCATTCCCTGCCGGAGTTTGAATGCAGCGATCGATTTCTTCGCCTTTGTCACGACGGGCTTCTGGCCGGTGATCGACTTCAATTCTTCAGCCGCCACATCGAGCAGTTTCGCATTCGACGAGGCCTCACCGAGGCCCATGTTGATCACGACCTTTTCGATCCTTGGTATGGCCATCGGGTTCTTGATCCCGAATTCTTTGGCGAGCGCCGGTGCGATCTCGTCTTTGTATTTGTCTTTTAACCTTGCCATTTCGTTTCTGGCTTCTCCTGCCTATCTATTGCCGGGACCCGCGAAATAAAGCGTTGCCGGCTCGAAAAGTTACTTCTCTGTTTCGTTGACGTCATCTACGCCTTCAAGCGTGTGGCTCTTTTCGCGGCGGTATTCACCGGCTTCCGCGATAACCTTTCCGCTCTTGGCGAGTCGAACTTTCTTGCCGTCTCGGATCTCGATCTTCACGCGGGTCGGCTTGCCTGTCTCAGGATCGACCAGGGCGACGTTGGATGCGCTCACCCAAGCTTCCTGCTCTTTGATGCCGCCCTCTCGATTCAGCTGCGGAACGGGCTTGACGTGGCGTTTGACCATCATCGCACCTTCGACCTTAACTTTGCCGTTGCGGGCATCGACGGCGATCACCTTGCCGCGATACGGCTGGCGCTTGCCTGCCGAGTCATAGCGGTTGTATTCTTTGCCAGCGATGAAAACGACCTGGTCGCCGCGTTTGATCTTGCTGTTTACTGTTCCTGTCTTTACCGGTCTCATTTCTTTCTAGATAACCTCCGGAGCGAGACTTACAATCTTCATAAAATTCTTCTCGCGAAGCTCACGTGCCACGGGGCCGAAAACGCGTGTTCCGATCGGAGTTCCGTCGTCCTTGATAAGGACCGCCGCATTCTCATCGAATCGGATATACGAACCGTCACGGCGGCGAACTTCTTTGTGCGTGCGGACGATCACTGCGTTGTAAACCTTTCCCTTCTTCGCCGTGCCATCCGGTGCCGCTTCTTTGACGGTAACTTTGATCGTATCGCCGAGGCGTGCGATCTTGCTCGTCGAACCGCCGACGGGCATTATCATCTCGACGCGCTTTGCACCTGAATTGTCAGCGACCGCCAAGGAGGTCTGCATCTGAATCATAACTATTTGCTCCGACTTGGGCGTCCGCCGAACTTCATGAGCAGGCGACGCTCCTTAATCAAACTTTGCTTAACTCTCCGCACGCTGCAGGATCTCTGCAACACGCCAGCGCTTCCTTGCCGACATAGGCCGTGTTTCAACGATCCTTACGCGATCACCCACCTTTGCTTCGAGATCGTTGTGTGCCATGAACTTCTTACGCTTCTTGACGTACTTGCGATAGACCGGGTGCTTGACCTGTCGATCTACACGAACGGTGACCGTCTTCGTCATCTTGTCCGAAGCGACGACGCCGACCTTCTCGATGCGCTTGCGACCGGCCTTGGCCACCTGTTCGGTGCCCGCTGCGGCGATCTCTTCTTCTTTTTTATTAGTAGCCATTGCTGATCAAATATCTACGCCAGGCCTTAAGCCGCTTCTGCGTCGCTTCCTTTCTTACTTAGCAGTGTATAAACGCGTGCCAAGGTCTTCTTCTCACGGCGAATATCATTCAACGTTTCGCCAACACCGAGAGCCCTGCGGAACTTCAAGCGAAAAAGCGACTCCTTCAGAGCTTCGGCTTGCTCGTTGAGCTCCTCGACGCTCATATCCTTCAACTGATCTAACTGCTCCTTGCGTTTCATTTCTCTTAAACGATGCCTCCTTCGAGGTCAGCTCGCGAGACGAACTTCGTCTTGATCGGGAGCTTCTGTGCCGCAAGCTGCATAGCTTCGCGTGCCAATGTCTCTTCAACGCCCTGGATCTCGTACAAAACACGGCCGGGCTTTACTACCGCCACCCAGTGATCCGGAGCACCTTTTCCTGAACCCATACGAGTTTCTGCCGGTTTCTTTGTGATCGGCTTATCAGGAAACATACGGATCCAGATCTTGCCGCCGCGTTTGACGTGACGCGTCATCGCGATACGGGCAGCTTCGATCTGACGATCGGTGATCCAGCCGGCTTCAAGCGTCTTTAGCCCAAAGTCACCAAAGTTAAGTTTTTCGCCGCGTGTCGCTTTACCGCGCATACGGCCTTTCATAACCCTTCGGTGCTTTACCTTCTTCGGCATCAACATAATTCAAACCCTCGTCAATCGTGAATCGTGAATCGTTAATTGTTAATCGTTGATCGTTAATTGTTGATCGATCCGCAGGATGTCGCCGTCCATTAACCACTAACCATTAACCATCAACCATTTACCATCAACCATTTACCATTAACCTCTTTACCTTCTGTCGTCTCGACGCGGACGACGCTCCCGCATCGCGCTTCGGTCAACCTTAACTTCGTTCATCGGATCGGTCGTCGTACCGCGTGCCATCGATGCTTTCGGATCGAGGATCTCACCGCGGTAGATCCAAACCTTTACTCCGATGATGCCGAAGGTCGTAAGAGCTTCGGCAAAACCAAAATCAATGTCCGCACGAAGCGTGTGCAGCGGAAGGCGGCCCTGAAGCGACCATTCCGTACGTGCGATCTCAGCTCCGTTAAGACGGCCGGCGATCATCACCTTGATGCCCTGGGCACCGAATCGGATCGACTCTTCCATCGTCTTTTTCATCGCACGACGAAAGGCGATACGCTTCTCAAGCTGCTGCGCGATCTTTTCGGCCTGAAGCTGAGCATTGAGCTCAGGGTGCTTGATCTCAAGGATCGAGATCAGGACGTCGCGGCCGGTCTTGCGTGCAAGGTCCTCGCGAAGTTTGTCGATCTCGGCACCTTTGCGTCCGATGATGATGCCAGGACGTGAGGTGTAGATCACGATCTTCAAGCGAGCGGCCGCACGTTCGATATCGATGTGCGAAACTCCGCCGCCGGCAAACTTCTTCTTCAGTACGCGCTTGAGCTTCAGATCCTCCGCGAGGAATGAAGCAAAATCCTGCTTTGCATACCAGTGCGAGTGCCAATCTTTGTTGTATCCGACCCTAAAGCCGTAAGGATGAACTTTCTGTCCCATATTTAGCTCTTTTTGGCTCGAGGCCTATTCCTTTGCGGTCTCCTCGCTCGTTTCCTCTGTGTTATCAACTGTGGTTTCAGCAGCATTCTCTTCTACCGCCGGAGCCTCGGCCGCTGGAGTCTCGACGACTTCGGCCGCTGCCGGTTCCGCAACTGCTTCTACGACCGGAGTTTCAACGACTGTTTCGACATCCTCGACCTTCGCCTTCTCAGCCTTCTTCACCGCGGGCTTTGCCTTCTTCGGCTTCGCTTTTCCACCCTCAGCGGCCTTCTTGGCTTTTGCGGCCTCGGCACGAAGTTCCTTCTCGGTCTTCGGCTGCTCTTCGCTCGTCACTTGGATCGTGATGTGGCAGTAATGACGCTGTTCGCGATACGCACGCCCCTGCGGAGCAGGACGCATACGCTTTCTGCCTTTTGTCGGGCCCATATCGACGAAGCATGTCTTCACCCAGAGATCGTCCGGGTCGATCGCGATATTCTGCTGTTCGGCCTTATAGGTCGCATTCGCGATCGCCGAGCTCAAACATTGAGCGATCGGATCCGCAGCACGCTTGTCCGTGAATTTAAGAATAGCCAGTGCACGCGAGACGTTCTCGCCGCGGATCATATCGATCACGAGGCGTGTCTTACGCGGGCTGCCCTTCAAATATTTTGTCTTTGCTACCGCTTCCATTTATTTCCTCTTCGCCGCCTTCTCCGCTTTTGTGCCCGGATGGCCCTTAAAAACGCGTGTCGGTGAAAATTCGCCAAGCTTGTGGCCGACCATATTCTCCGTAACGAAAACGGGAATATGGCGCTTGCCGTTGTGAACCCCAAAGGTCAGGCCCACCATATCCGGCGAGATCGTCGAACGTCGCGACCACGTACGGATCGCGGGAGGCTTCGCACCTCCGCTTGTGATGCGCTTTACGACCTTCTGAACACTTAGGTCGATGAACGGGCCTTTCTTAACTGAACGTGGCATATCTTAAACAGTCCTCTTGACTATAAAAACCCTTATTTCTTACGCCTGTCGCGAACGATCATATTGTTCGTGCGCTTGTTGCGACGCGTCTTGTAACCGCGGGTCGGCTGTCCCCAAGGCGTAACCGGATTACGTCCGCCTGACGTTTTGCCCTCACCGCCACCGTGCGGGTGATCGACCGGATTCATCGCGACACCGCGAACTTTCGGCCTCTTTCCCTTCCAGCGGTTGCGTCCTGCCTTACCAAGCGAGACGTTCTCGTGCTCCGTGTTGCCGACCTGACCGACAGTTGCATAGCAAACCACCGGTACGCGGCGAACTTCACCTGACGGCATCCTAAGTTGAGCAAAATCACCGTCCTTCGCAATGATCTGAGCAAACCCGCCCGCAGAACGGACCATTTGGCCGCCTTTGCCCGGACGAAGCTCAATGTTATGAACTTCCGTACCAAGCGGGATATGCGTGATCGGCAAGGCATTGCCAGGCAGGATATCCGCGTCTTCACCGCTAAGAATCGCCGTCCCGACTTTCAATCCGACGGGAGCAATGATGTAACGTTTCTCGCCGTCAAGATAATTGATCAACGCAATGTGGGCCGAGCGGTTCGGATCGTATTCGATCTGCGCCACCTTGCCCGGGATGCCTGCCTTGTCGCGTTTGAAATCGATCACGCGGTAAAAACGTTTGTGGCCTCCGCCGCGACGACGGATCGTGATGCGGCCGTCGCTATTGCGCCCGGAGATTCTCTTTTTCGGTTCGAGCAACGATTTCTCGGGTATTGCTCCCGGCGTCAGCTCATCGCGTGTCAGATATGTCTGATAGCGGCGTGCCGGCGATGTCGGTTTTAATCTCTTGATTCCCATAAAATTTGTTCATTGTTGATGGTTCGTTGTTCATTGTCGCCTTACAGCGGTTCCAATGAACTATCAACAATTAACCATCAACGATCCGCTATATCGCTTCTGCGTAATCGACCATCGGCTCGCCCTTTCGCAGGGTCACATAGGCCTTTTTCCAATCCGGACGACGTCCTTCGATGCGTCCGCGGCGTTTCATCTTGCCTTCGTACTGGACGGTGCGAACGGCGGCGACCTTGACGTTAAAGATCTCCTCGACCGCTGATTTGATCTCGGGCTTAGTTGCCTTCTTATCAACACGGAAGGTCAGCACCTGCCCCTGCTTGCGATCCGTCCCCTCTTCGGTCGAATCCTCCTTGAGGATCACGCTCTTCTCCGTAACAACGGGCGATCTCAAAATATCCCAAACGCTCAAGTTACTCATTGTCGCTTGCCTCCTCAGCCGCAGGAGCCGCTTCTTCCGCCGCCGGCTTTTTAGCTGCCGCCTTCTTTTCCTTCACAGGAGCTTCAGCATCTGCCTTTGCTTCTTTCTTAGCAGGAGCTGCCTTCTTTGCCTTTGCCGGAGCTTCAGCAGCAGGTTCTGCCGCACCTTCCTGCTTAGGATCGAGCAGCGAGACGATCTCCTCTGCCGCAGCCTTCGAGATCACGAGCTTTTCGTGGTAAACGATGTCGTAGATGTTAAGGCCGAAGCTATTGGTGACCTTCGTCTTCTGAACGTTGCGCGACGAGAGCACGAGGTTCGCATTGTCGAGCGAATCAACGATCAAGGTCTTTGCGCTCTTTGCGTTCTCGATCAGCCCGAGAGCCGAAAGTGCCGCAAGAAAATCTTTGGTCTTCGGGGCCGCGAAGCCGATCTCGTCAACGATGATCAAATTGCCTTCGCGAAGCCTTTCCGAAAGAGCCGAACGCAGGGCACCGCGGCGCATCTTCTTCGGCATCTGGTATGACCAGTCGCGCGGCTGCGGGCCGTGAACATTACCGCCGCCCTTCCAGAGAGGAGAACGAAGCGATGCGATACGCGCACGGCCTGTGCCCTTCTGCTTCCAAAGCTTGCGGCCCGAGCCCGAAACGTTGCCGCGGGTCTTCGTCGCTGACGTTCCCTGCCGGCCGTTCGCACGGTAATTCATCACCGCCGCGTGGATGAGCGATTCGTTCAGTTCGGCACCGAAAACGGCATCCGACAGCTGAATGTCACCGACCTCTTTATTCTTCAAATTGCGAACCTTTACGGTAGGCATAATCTCACTCCGTTCGAGTCCGGGATGCTCACTCCTGGTTCAAAGCCGATCTGGCTTCGAAGCTGGAGCGGCGCTCCCTGAACTATGATTTCTTCACCACTACAAGACTGCCGTTTGCTCCCGGAACTGCACCGCGGATCATAAGCAGGTTATTGTCAACATCGACCTTTGCGACCGTCAGCCCTTTGATCGTCACCCTGTCGTCGCCCATGTGACCCGACGAACGCGTACCCTTGATGACACGCGAAGGATATGCCGACTGGCCGATCGAACCCGGACGACGAACGTTCATCGAACCGTGCGACTCGGGGCCGCGAGCAAAGTTGTGTCGCTTTACGGTACCCGCGAAGCCGCGGCCCTTTGAGCGTCCAACGACCTCGATCTTATCTCCGTCCGCAAAAACATCGACCTTCACCTGGTCACCGACCGAAGCTTCCGGTTCGGCCGCAAGACGGATCTCCTTCAGCACACGAGTCGGCGGCACTCCGCCGCCCGTGATCTCGAAGTGGCCGCGAAGCGGCTTCGAGACGTTCTTCAGGCGAACCGGCTTTTCTTCGACAAGTCCCAACTGGACGGCGTTGTAACCATCACGTCCTGCAGCACTTTTTGTCTGGATCACAACGCAAGGCCCTGCTTTGATGACCGTCACGGGAGTTACCGTGCCATCCTCAGCAAAGAGCTGCGTCATACCCATTTTTCTACCAATGATTCCACTGATCATAGTTTTGTTAACCGTTCATGGTAAGCAGTCAATTGAGGCGTCATCGAAACCGGGTGTTGCAATGAACGACCAACCATCAACTATTTTCGAACCAACTAATTCTTTCCGAACGCTTTGATCTCGACATCAACACCGGCCGGCAGGTCAAGCTTCATCAACGCATCGACCGTTTCGGCCGTCGGGTCGAGGATATCCATCAACCGCTTATGCGTGCGGATCTCGAACTGTTCACGCGACTTCTTGTCGACGTGCGGACCGCGCAGCACCGTCCATTTATTCTTGACGGTCGGAAGCGGAATCGGGCCTGCGATCCTTGCTCCCGTACGTTTTGCGGTATCAACGATCTCGGTCGTCGACTGATCGAGGACGCGGTGATCGTAGGCCTTCAACTTGATGCGGATCTTTTCGTTCAACATAATCTCTTACTCAACAACTTCTGACACGGTACCTGCACCGACTGTGCGGCCGCCTTCGCGGATAGCGAAACGCAGGCCCTTCT
>CALMYB010000001.1:227500-243382 GCA_937873515.1 uncultured Acidobacteriota bacterium | reverse complement strand
GGTTGGTTTTGTGGCACGGTCCCACGGCATAAATGCCGTGGCAATTCAGCGGGAATCTGCGTTGAATGTTACGCCCTTACCAACGTGCGGGCTTGCGGCAACGCTGACCACCCGCTGACGCAGACGGTACTGACCGCGGCCTTTGCGTTTGGCCCAAATGCAAAACGCAAGGGACACAAAGCCCGCAAGTTCGCAAAGTTCGCAAAGAAAAGCCGCGGCTTTTGGAAAGTGTCTCGGCGTTTTTTGCGGGATGGGGTTCTCCTGCTAGACTGTTTGCTTTATGAGTAACTTAACATTCGGAATAATCAAGCCCGACGCAGTTCGGGCAGGGAAATATGGACAGATCATTTCGCGGATCTTGGGCGGCGGTTTTGCCATTCGCGGAATGAAGCTCGTGCACCAGACGCGTAAGCAGGCAGAAGGCTTTTATGCGGTCCACGCAGGCAAAGGCTTTTTCGATGAGCTTTGCGATTTTATGTCAAGCGGCCCGTGCGTCGTGCTTGTGCTTGAAAAGGACAATGCTGTTCCGGCTTGGCGCGAACTGATGGGCGCGACGAATCCGGCAGATGCCGCTGAAGGCACGATCCGCAAGGACTTTGCGACATCGATCGGCGAGAACGCTGTCCATGGCTCCGATTCTGAAGAAAATGCGCAGATCGAGATAGCATATTTCTTCAGCAGGCTTGAATTGGTATAGCGGTTAAGAGTATAAAGTTACGGAGTTAAGAGACTGCGAAGTTGCGAAGAGTGCCTTACCAACGTGCGAATTACCCACACGATCCGGCGACTGAAGTTTACCTCTGTAACTTCGTAACTCTGTAACTTCGTAACTTTGTAGCTTAGGAAAAACCTATGAAACGATGCCCGACCTGCGATAACACTTTTGAGGATGCGTTGAAGTTTTGCCAGGCGGACGGCACGCCGCTTGTGGACGATGCCCCGGCGGTCGATCCTTACGCAACGATGGTCGCGAGCCCCGCGGAGATAAAGGCCGCGTCGGAAGCCGACAATGCACCTGTGCCGATCGCAGAGCCGGACAATATGCTCGATCTGCCAGCTCCGGGCGGCGGCGATATGATGAAGACGATGGTCGCCTCTGCCGATGAAATGCGGGCGATCCTGGAGGAAAAGGACGATCCGGGCATGGAGATTCCCGAGGCACCTGCCGCGGAGCCTCCGCCAGCGCCTATTCCGCCCGCACCGATTCCCGTGGCGGTTCCCGAACCTCCGAAATTCACCGAGCCCGAGATCGCTTCTCCGCATTTCAGCAATGCTCCGAATTTCAGCGATATCGCACCGCCTGCGTCACCGTTCGGCGTGCCGAAACCGGCGTCGGATCTTTCGGGCATCGAAGACGAACCGCCGACCATGAAGCAGCCGTTTCCCGAGCCGCCGGCACCGATACCGGCCGTCCCGATGGCAGCCGCTCCCGTCGCACAGATTCCGCAAGCGCAGTTCGAGCCGTCAGCTCCGCTTCCGGTTCCGCCTCCGCCTCCGGCCGCAGCCGCAGGCGGGCAAAGCAAGACCCTTGCGATCGTCTCGATGATCCTTGGCATTCTTGGATTCACGCTCTGCTGCGGTACGGTGCTGCCAAGCTTTGTTGCGATCATTCTCGGTTTTATGGCACGGGGCAAAGCATCTAGCGACCCCGCACATTACGGCGGCTCAGGCATGGCAATGGTCGGTCTGATCACCGGTATTGTCGGCCTTCTGCTAAGCATCGCCTACTTGGTCTTTATGTTTGCGTTCGGCGGCATGCAGATGCTTCAACGAGGATTTTGATCGTCCCATTGTCTTTTGTCGGGGACGACGACATACTTAGATAGATGTCAATAATTTCAGATGTACTTCAATCAACTGTTGCCGTCGTCAAGGGTATGAAGCGCACGCTCGCTGAGATTCCGCGTGAGAAATGGACGGTGCAGTATCCGGATGTCCCGGTCACGGTCCAGCCGCGTTATCGCGGCCAGCATCTCCTGCATGTCGATGAGAACGGCAAGGAGAAATGCGTTGCGTGTTATCTGTGTGCGGCGGCGTGTCCATCGGACTGCATTTACATCGAGGCCGAACAGGACGCAAGGCCGTATGCTGAACGCATCGGCCGCGATGAGCGCTACGCGAAGGTCTATAACATCGATTACGGCCGCTGCATCTTCTGCGGCTACTGCGTCGAGGCCTGCCCGAAAGACGCGATCACCCACGGATATAATTTCGAGATATCAGTGTTTAACCGGGCCGATCTCTTGAAGAAAAAGGAAGACCTTCTGATCACAATGCAGAAGCAATCGAATAACTACCGCGTCGCTCTCTCGAGTGAAGTTGTGGATTCGGAGTACAAGGAAGTTTAGGGAGAATTTGGTTTTTTGGAACGGCTTCGGCTGAGATGCGTCGCAGCGTGTCTCGTCCGGGGTCGTTTGATATTTTCTCGTGATAAAGGAATTTCCACCTACAGAGAAAGGAAGGCGTTACGAGATGCGTGCGCAGGGTCTGCGGCAGTTCGCTGGCCTAAAGGCGGACACTGACCGTCTCGATCCGTTCGAGCTTGCCGCACACGCGAATCTGCTGGTCGTGCCTTTTGAAGAGGTCCTGGCTCTAGGTGCCTCGGCCCGCGAACATCTTCTTGGCGCAGGGAAGGATGCCTGGTCGGGCGGCGCAGCGTCGATACCGCTTCCGGACGGCCGCACTCTGATCATTCTGAACCCGACACACAACAAGAATCGACACGCTGCGACCCTGATGGAAGAAGTGAGCCACGTTTTTCTTGGCCACAAGGCCAACGAACTTGCGGTGAAGGACAGCGACGGCAAGACAACAAAGACTCGGGATTACAATCACGCGATCGAAGAAGAAGCATATTCGACCGGCGCCGCGGCACTTGTCCCGTATTCCGGACTAAAGAAGATGATCCGGGAAGGGAAGACCGTTCGCGAGATCGCTCGTCATTTTGGCGTGAGTTCGGCGCTTGTCGAGTTTCGTATCAAGATCTCCCGTCTTTGGGCAGAATACGAAGAACATCTCTTCAAGGGCTAACGCGAGGAATCGTGTATAATATTCGTTTTGGGCGAATTTTACGGCAGCGATTCGCTTCTCGTTCGACCCGGACACTTTTCAATGCAGCAGGTTCAGCCCGAACAATCCGACCGCACATCAAGACTCACCGTCGAAGACAAACTGCGTCTTCTTCTCGATATCACGAAAACGATCTCGCAATCGCTCGATCTGGAAGAAGTACTGAACCTTGTTATGGATACGCTCGGTTCGCTGATCCCGTATGACGCTGCCGGTATTTACCTTGTCGAACCGAAAGAGGGCAGCCCGAAAGAATTGTTCAAGGCGAAAGCGATCCGCGGTTATCAGCTGAGTTTCGAGCTGATCGAACCGCGTCTTCGAATGGGTGAAGGCTTCCTCGGTGCGGTGGTGCAGTCGGGCGAACCGATCATCTCGCCGGATGTCAGCCAAGACCCGCGATACTTCAGGGCACGCGAAAGGACTCGTTCAGAGATGGTTGCGCCGATCATCTCGAACGATCGAGTGATCGGAGCTTTCGATCTTGAAAGCGATGAAGTGAACTCCTACAACGAGGATGATCTTGCCGTCCTGCAGCTTCTTACTTCGCAGGTTGCGATCATTATCGAAAAGGCTCGGCTGCACGAGCAGGTCGTTGAAAAGAAGCGCATCGAGGCTCAGCTTGATATTGCACGAAAAGTTCAACTCGAATTGCTTCCCGAAGATGATCCTGACGTTGCCGGCTTTGATGTGAGCGCGTTCATTTTTCCTGCGGAAGAGGTTTCAGGCGACTACTATGATTGGGTCAAGCTCTTTGAGGACCAATTTGGGATCGTGGTCGCGGATGCAGTAGGAAAGGGCATTCCGGCAGCTTTGCTGATGGCCTTCCTCAGAGCCTCGTTAAGGACGAGCGCTCAGACCGGATATGCCCCTAACGTCGCGTTCTCAAAGGTGAGCAGCCTTCTTTACGAATCCATCGACGACAACCAATTCATCACGGCGATCTACGGCGTCCTTGATTCAACCAACCGCACGTTCGTCTTTTCGAACGCCGGGCACAACCCGCCGCTTCTGATCAAGCCGGACGGTGAATACCGCTTTGTCGAGTATGGGGATCAACCGCTTGGGATGTTCAACGACGTTCATTTTCACCAGCATTTTATTCGGTTCGAACCGGGCCAGGTGATGGTGATCTACACAGATGGGATCACGGAGGCCGCTAACGATCTTGGCGAAGAATACGGCGTTGACAGATTCGCCAAACGCGTTCTGGACGGAATACATCTGCCTGCAAAGGAGCTGATCGATCACGTCCGGAAAGGCGTGACGGATTTCACCGAAAGAAAGGTCCTTGATGACGACGGCACCTTGTTCATCGTGAAAGCGGTCTAATATGGCACTTGAAAATCAAACAACGCCGGAAGCATCCGCCCATCGATGCCAAGTTGATGGAAAAAGACCTTCCGGCGTTCGGTGTTGAGATCAGGCGTACTAATGGCCGGTCGCGGACGAGTGAAGCGTATCCCCGCCAGGCACAACCGGCGTTGACGGCAGGTTAAGATCTATCTTGTCATTTTGCGTCGAAAACGCATAGATATCGAAGCCGTAAGCATCCAAAATGTCCGTCAATTCGTTAGAACGGTCAAGGTAGAGCGTCTCGGCAAAGCCGAGTTCGGAGCGGATCTCGAGCAGCCGATCGATCACTTCGATAGGGGCAAAAGTAAATTTCGGGTCATTGAAACTTGCCATTCTGTTGACACCGCGATACGAAAGGTGTTCGATCTTTAGATGCAAATTAGCCGGACAAGTTGTTTTCAAAGATGCGAAAAATACAATCCAGCCAAGCAGCAAATTCCTGCATCTAAACAGCAGGTATGAAAAAGTTTGGATTTTCTACAATAAATAGCGTAGAATCAGCGGAAAGCCGTCAGGAGGAAAAAACAATGACCAGATTCATCTCCCGACTTGCGATATTCGCAGGATTGGCCGTGTTCAGTGCGAGCCTCGCATTTTCGCAAGGCATTAGCGCGTCCACGAATAAGTTCGTTATTTCGGCCGCTGCGGGCGGCATCAGCTATACGGAAGGAGACGTTACCGTAGCACGAAAGGTCGGAAAAAGCGGCGTTCTGCTCAAGGGCGACGCTGTCTTTGTTGGCGACCGTGTGTCCACGGGAGCCGACGCGCGTGCCGAGGTCTTGCTAAATCCGGGCTCCTACCTGCGTCTGGGGGCGAACTCGGCATTTGAATTCCTTTCGACCGATCTCGAGGACCTGCGGATCCGTCTTGACCGCGGTGCCGCGGTACTTGAAGTCTATGCGAATAACGAATTCCGTGTCGATGTTTTGACTCCGCACGGTAAGATCAGGCTCGCCGAAACCGGGGTTTATCGTGTCGATGTCGATAAGAATTCGACCGCTGTCGCCGTTTGGGAAGGTAAGGCTCTGATGGGTCGTGGGGCCGAAACGGTCGTCAAAGAGGACCGCAAAGGCATTCTGGCGAACGGTGCCGTTTCGATCACGAAGTTCGATCATGACAAAGATTCGCTTGAAGCATGGAGCAAGTCCCGTTCCAAGGAACTTGCAAAGGCGACCGCGAACCTAAAACGCAGGGCTGTGCGCGATGATCTTCGGAATTCGCTCTATACGACCGCCTTTAACGCCTATAATTCGTTCGGTTTGTGGGTATTCGATCCTTTTTTGAACGGATACTGTTTCCTGCCGTTCGGTTACGGCTGGTACAGCCCGTACGGGTATGGCTTCGGTAACTACCTGGGATATTACTATCCCTACAACTATCCTTGGTGGAACAACCCATGGTATCCATACGGATATCCCACAGGAGGAAGTCATGGGAATCCGAGCGGAGGCAGTTCGACACCGCCGCAGAATCAGCCGACTCCGATCGTCTCTGCAGGCACGCGTGAACCGGTACCGCCATTTGTGCGGATGAACGGCGGCGGCGGCCGAGGCATTCAGACGAACGATGATTCACCAAGGCCGACCTACACTCCGCCGCGTCCGATCTATATTCCGCCTTCGCCGCCGGCAAATACTGGTGCACGAAGCAATAATGGAGCCAAGCCGCAATAACACGTCGCGGAAGGATGAGAACGAACGCCTCGAAGAAAGATCTTCGGGGCGTTTTCATTTTGGGGCCACGCGATCGTTAGTGGAAAAAGCCCGCCGCGGGAGCATCAATGCCACCGTTCATTGTGAGATACACGATCGAGATCGACTGCAGCCCATTGAATAGGAAGTGAAGTATCACACTCGGCAGAAGATTGCCGGACACGGCACGTGTTGCGGTGAGGATAAGGCTAAGCAGTGTGATCGCGATGATCGAGCCGGGGCTTCCCCAATACTGAGGATAGTGAATCCCTGCAAAAAGAAGCGTGACAATCGCAACGGCGGCGATCTTGCCTGTCGACCGTTCGAATGCAGAATAAAGCACACCGCGATACACCAATTCCTCTACGAACGGTGCGAACAGCGTCGCAAGGATCGCCATTGAATATGCGGCGGTCGGTGAACTTCGCAGAATGCGGAGCAGTTCGTTGTCCGTCTCAGGAAAGATCGAGCTGACAGCTTGCATTACAAGGAAGAAGCCGACAAGGATCAGGGCAAGATGCCACCAGCGGAGAATGCCCATCCGCCAGCCGAGCGTTTCGAAGAAGCGGAACTTATGCCACTTTGTAACAACGGGATAGCAAACAGCCAGCGTGAAGAGATGTGCGGGGACGACCGCTATCAGGCTCAACAGGATCACGGTCGGGTCCTTTTCGAGATCGGCCGGCATCGACTGTCCGCGGAGTGCATAATAGGGAAGGACAAAGAAGACGGGCATCAGCAATATCGCTAGTATGCTGAGTACCCAGACGCCGATGCCAACGGGAAGCGACCATGGCGGATCGCTCGGCGTTGGAGGCTTTGCTTCAACGGCTGACGATGGAAGCTGCGAATAATAGTGTTGCTGTTCTGCTTCGTCGGCGTTCTGCACTATCGAAGTGTAGCGAAACGACAGCGATCTTAACAAGCTCGAAAAAATAAATCGATAGTTGAGCCTTGCGAAGCCGACCAATTAACGCTAACCTAAAATCCCGTGGAACCACACGGGAATTCTCCATCAAATAATGTGATCGCGGTCATCCCTGCAAGGGCGGCATCAGTGCGTTTGCCGGGCAAGCTGCTGCGTGATATAGCGGGAAAGCCGCTCGTCGTCCACACACTTGAGCAGACAAAAAAGGCGAAGGCCGTCTCGCGCGTCATCATCGGGACGGACGATGCCGAGATCCGGGACGCGGTTCTCGCGGCCGGCGGCGAAGCCCAAATGACATCGACAGAGCATTCCTCAGGCAGCGATCGTGTTGCCGAGGTGGCCGAGACGCTGCCCGAAGGTTCTATCATCGTCAACGTTCAGGGAGACGAACCTTTGATCTCGCCCGAGACGATCGACCGTGCCATTGCGGCAATGCTGGAGGATCGAGGACCGGACATCGTGACGGTTTTCGAGCCATTCGAGAGTGTGAGCGAATTGTTCGACCCGAATAATGTCAAGGCGGTCGTCGGCGGCGACGGCTACGCGTTATATTTTTCGCGTTCGGTGATGCCTTGGCTGCGGGATGCAAGCGTACGGTTCGCAGGCAACCTTCGGAAGGCCATCGAGGCGGAACCTGAGCTGCTCCGGCGTTTCAAGAAACATACGGGCATCTATGTCTATCGACGCGAATACCTGTTGGAGTTTACGCGGATCTCGCAGTCGCCGCTCGAAAAGGCCGAGATGCTTGAGCAGCTTCGCGCACTGGAGAGCGGAGCTAGGATAAGAGTTGTCGAGGCGGCCGCTCGGTCGCATGGCGTCGATACAGAGGCGGATCTCGAAAAAGTAAGAAGGATCGTCGAAACGCAAGTTTCCACGAGCATTGGTAGTAATTAGTAATGATTTCAAAAGGGATTCTTGATTGGATCGGGTTGATCTTTATTGCGTCGCTGGCCATTGGGGCGATCGTCGGGCTTAGAATATTGAGCCGTCCGCGAAAGAGCACGGCCGAAGAGTTCGAGCGATCGGCGGCAGAGAATTCGACAATGATGGGTGCGATGGCAAACGCACTGCAGGAGGTTGTTGATCCCGGCTTTGCGCGGGCGAAAGTTGTTCAGACAGAGATGAAAGACGGAAGGTACCAGAAAAAGAAGGACGAAGGTGACGGAGCAAAGGAGACTTGAATGACCGACAAAAAGACCAAATACATATTCGTTACAGGCGGCGTTGTGTCGAGCCTCGGCAAAGGCCTCGCTGCAAGCTCGATCGGCTGTTTGATGGAAGCTCGCGGTATGAACGTCCAGATGATGAAGCTCGATCCGTACATCAACGTCGATCCGGGGACGATGTCGCCTTTTCAGCATGGCGAGGTCTATGTTACGGACGATGGAGCGGAAACCGACCTCGATCTCGGCCACTACGAGCGATTCACCCATGCGAAACTTTCGCAGGCGAATAATTGGACGAGCGGACGCATCTATCTTTCGGTTATCGAAAAAGAACGCCGAGGCGATTATTTGGGCAAGACGATCCAGGTGATCCCGCATATCACCGACGAGATCAAGGCGGCCGTACGCACGGTGGCCGATTCACACGAGCCGGATGTCCTGATCGTCGAGATCGGCGGAACGGTCGGTGATATCGAATCGCTCCCATTCCTCGAAGCTATCCGCCAAATGGGCAACGAAGAAGGCCGCGAGAACGCGATCTTCGTTCACGTTACCTTGGTGCCGTTCATTGCAGCGGCCGGCGAATTGAAGACAAAGCCGACCCAGCACAGCGTTCGCGAACTTCGTGAGATCGGTATCGCGCCAGATGTTCTCTTGTGTCGTTCCGATCGTCCGGTTTCGGCGGACCTCAGGAAAAAGATCGCACTTTTCTGCAATGTTCAAGAATCTGCGGTAATTTCGGCGCTTGACGTCCCGACGATCTACGAAGTCCCTCTCGCGTTTCACGAACAAGGGCTCGATGAGCTGATCGTCTCTGACCTGAAGCTGAGCGAGAGATTTCCAACGGCGGATCTTACACGCTGGCGTGATCTTGTGGCCACGATCAAGGAACCTTCGACGGGTTCGGTCAAGGTTGCGATCGTCGGCAAATACGTCGAGCTTGAGGATTCATACAAATCCCTTCGCGAGGCCCTGACACATGCCGGTGTCGCGAACGACCTGCGGGTGAATGTGACTTGGCTTGAGTCAGAGAACCTGATGAAAGATGGTTACGAGACGGAGCTAAATGATTACGATGCGATCCTTGTTCCAGGCGGCTTCGGAAAACGCGGAATTTCAGGAATGCTGCGCGCGATCAAGTATGCGAGGCGTTCGGGCACGCCGTATTTTGGGATATGTCTTGGGATGCAGACGGCCTGCATCGAGTTCGCACGCGATGTCTGCGGCCTGAGAGAAGCGGATTCTACAGAGTTCAACGAAGAAACGCCGTTCCCGATCATCTTCAAACTGCGAGACCTTGTCGGCGAAGACAAACTTGGGGGCACGATGAGGCTTGGTGCCTACGAGTGCGAATTGAAACCGGATTCTCTCGCACGCGACGTCTATCACGGCGAGGAAAAGATCAGCGAAAGACATCGCCATCGGTATGAATTCAATCCCGAATATAGAAATGTTCTCGAAAAGGAAGGTCTCGTGTTCAGCGGTATTTCGCCGGACGGGAAGTTCGTTGAGATTGTCGAGCTGCCGCGTGATACGCATCCGCATTTCATCGCTTGCCAATTTCACCCGGAATATAAGTCAAAACCGCTCGATGTACACCCGCTCTTTGATTCATTCGTAAAAGCCGCGTGGAGCAACAAGCTGCATAGTGAGAATCTCGGCCATGACATCGCCGCCGAGAAACAGGTGGAAATGCCGGAACGTGTAGAGGTTGCAAGCGAAGAATAGAAGATGGAAGGGCCGCCAAAGGTCAAAATTCGAAAGCCGACCGGCATTTTTATTGTTTGCGGCCTCGTGTTCCTGAATTTCGGACTCTATCAGTTCATTCAGGACTTTATGGCGATGAGAAATGCCGAGGTCGAAACCCCGGTGATCATCACCGCGCTGATCATCGGCCTTGACGTGCTTTGCGCGTTATCGGCGATCTGGGCACTGTTGGGGGATAACGCCGGCAGGATCTCTATGTTGGCATTCTTATCCCTGAATATGCTCTGGTCAGTTTTTGTGCTGATATTCGCTATTTCAAAAGCGGAGAAAGATGCCGCCGGCTATTATGACGCGTCGATCTTTGTATTTGGCTTCTCCCTGTTGAAGCCTCTGTTCCTGCTAGGTCTTAGTTGGTGGTATTTTACGCAGCAAAACGTGGTCGCATACTATAAGCAAGACAATAATTATGGACTCTTTTAAGGTCGGGGATGCAGCATTTGGCGAGGGCGGGCTAAGTTTCATCTTGGGGCCGTGTGTGGTGGAATCGCTTGACCATGCCCGAAAGATGGCCGGCGCGATCAAAGAGGTGTGTGGTGAGGTCGGCGTTGACTTTGTTTACAAATCCTCGTTCGATAAGGCTAACCGCAGTTCGAGCGAGAGCTTTCGCGGCGAGGGAATGAAATTCGGGCTGGGCATTCTCGCGCAGATAAAGGAAGAATTCGGCGTCCCGGTCGTAACCGACATTCACGAACCGTGGCAGGCGGCAAAGGCGGCAGAGGTCGCGGACATTCTCCAGATACCGGCGTTCCTTTGCCGGCAGACCGACCTCTTGGTCGCGGCGGCGGAAACGGGACGTGCAGTTAATGTTAAGAAAGGACAGTTCCTTTCGCCCTGGGACGCGAAGAATATTGTCGAAAAGCTGCGTTCGGCCGGTTGCGAGAAGATCATCCTGACAGAACGCGGAGCGAGTTTCGGTTATAATAATCTTGTGGTCGATATGCGTTCGTTCCCTGTGATGAGGGAATTCGGTGTGCCGGTTTGTTTTGACGTGACACACTCATTGCAGCTTCCGGGCGGACTCGGAAAGGCAACGGGCGGACAGTCTCAATACATCGAAAACTTTGCACGAGCGGGCGTTGCCTGCGGGCTTGATGCCGTGTTTATGGAAGTTCACGACGATCCGTCGCGGGCTCCAAGTGACGGGCCGAATCAGCTTCCCCTTGCACGGCTTAAGCCGCTGCTCACAAAGCTGAAGGCGATACACGAACTCGTTTCACAATAGACGACCGGAAATTCTTGATGACAACAAAGTTACTTGCGCCCCTACTGATCGTTCTCGCATTTGCGGTCGGCACGTTTGCCCAAACTCGAGGCGGAGCGGTCTGGAAGGTCGCGAAATACGACCTCGACATTGTCTTGCCTCAAACATTTGACGGCCGCGACGCCGCGATCAAGGCGACGCTCGATGTAAAGAACATCTCGCCGTCGGCGGCTTCGACATTGACCCTTCGGATCAGTCCATTTGCAAAGGTTTCTGCCGTCTCGGTCAATGGAGCTGGGCAGGATTTTTCGGGCGGTGAAGAGAAACTTGTCGGCAATCGAACTTTGCAGCGCGTCGTGCTGCGTTTGCCGTCGGTTCGGGCCTCGGGCACCGTGAAGGTCGAGGTTACCTACACTCTTACCCTAAAAGACAATGGAGACGCCGGTGTGTTTTCGCCTGTCGGATCGCACCTGCTGCCGCTCTCGTTCTGGTATCCAACGCCGACGAACTGGTATTACAGCCGAGGAGCAGATTTTGCGCCGTTCACCGTTCGCGTAAAAGCTCAGGCGGGGATGCAGGTCGTGTCTCCGGGAGATGAGGCACCCGGTGGTTCGTTCGAGACAAAGTCAGCGTCGCAGCCGTTCTTTGCGGTTGGCGATTGGGAAAAGTTACAGGCGAGCGGCGTCAGCGTGCTTTTGCCAAAGGCCTCCGGTGAGGTCGGAAAAGCCCGCGGAGCCGATCTTGCCGCTGTTTTCTCGGAAGCCAAGGCCTTTGCCGAAAAGTTTCTTGGTCCGGGTCCGAATGTGCCGCTTAAGGTCGTTTCGGTTCGGCGTGGGGCAGGTTTTGCGGATGCGGGCGTCGCGTTTGTCGATGAAGCGGTGTTCCGCCGTCCAACCCTTGATGCGGCAACGGTGCAGAACGTCGCCGAGGCTGCCGCAAAGTTAACGCTGTCCGCCAAAGCTCGTGAAGACGGGTTTGGCGTGATCAGCGAAGGGCTCTCGAGATTTCTCGCGAATCAGTTCATTGGCGAAAAGTTCGGCCAACCTGTCGGGGACGCCGTTCGTGCTCGTCAGCGGGCCGCGTATTCGGCCGTCGTCGCACGCGATGTTCCACTCGGGATCGTATCGCCGCTTGATGACGTTTATTTCGGCGAGGTCGCGAACAAGGGAGCGATGTTCTGGGCATTGCTCGATCGTGCGGTCGGCAGGACGGCGTTTACGAAAGCCATAGGCGACTCGCTCGCGGACGGGACATTTACGCTCGACGACGTTCGCTCGAATTTTCCGACCCAAAAGGATCTCGTCTCGTATTTCATTGAAAAGCCGACCGAGATGAATTTGCTTGCGGGTTTACCCCAAACCGAACAGGGAGAGACGAAGGTTGCGTTGAGAAATTCGGGGGCGATCGATGTTACGGTGAATGTCCGTGCGATCACAGCTTCCGGGAAAGCTCTTGATGCACCTGTAACCCTCAAGGCGACAAGTTTTGGCGAGGTTACGTTCAAGACGCCGGATAAGATCGTGCGCACCGAGATCGACACGGAAAAGCTCTATCCGCAGAACACCTACTTCGACGACATCGCGCCGAAGGTCTTTGACGAGAATGATGCGGTCGCGGGTGTTAAATCACTGCTCGATCAAAAGAAATTCGAGCAGGCCGTCCGTGCCGCAAAGGACATTCTTCGCGACCTTCCGGCGTATGACGATGTGTCGATACAGCTTGGACGGGCATATTTGGGGTTGGCCGACATCACAAATGCCGACCAGCAGGCGAATGCAGTTCTCGCATCTAAGCTGCCAACTGCGAAGAGTATGGCATGGGCAATGGAGATCCGAGCAGAGGCCGCCGCAAAGGCCGGACGAAACGCTGATGCTCTCGCTTTCATCGAAAAGACGATAAATTTTGACGGCGATTACGGAGCGAGCTATGCAGCACGAAAACTTCGCTCGAGTGTCGGCGGAACGACCAAGATCGATCCTGCGATCAAGGACTTTTTCGCAAGGTTCGATGCCGCATCTGTTGCGCACAAAAAAGCGGAAGTCGGTTCAATGGTGCTGCCCGGCGAGATCACGCGCTTTGCCGAGAATTTGTCAGGTTCCGCTGCGAAATGGCAGACGACGGTGACGCAGGTAGATGCGGTCGGTGAGACAGAATGTCTGGTCGAAACTCAGCTTGCGACGCAGCTGCTCACCGGGCCCGAACAAGCCGGGCTGGCAGTCTTTCGTATGATCAGAACGAATGGGACGTGGCGTCTTGCCGGGGTAGAGATATTCGAGGTCAGTTAGAATGGGTATCGGCTTATGAGGAAAACCTTATTGGTGATTACGGCAATGGTCGCGGTGTGCTTTCTTTTCGGTAGTGTACAAGCACAGAAGAAGCCGAAGAAATTGCCGCGGGTTTGCGGAAATCCTGACGAAGCCTGCAAAGGCCGATCGTACTTTCAATCCTACGATCTTCCGGTCGAATGGCCGGAGAATAGCGTGATCGCCGAATCAGAACCGTTTTACGCGATCATTCTGAAAAGTGCAAAGTTCGATTATTCGAGCGGTGCCGACTGCGAAAAGGTCTATTCCGACAGTGAGATCTTCTCGACCCAGACAATGTTTCCGACAAACAAGGTATTTGCCCTAAAATGTTTTGAACCCGGCGGGAACTATTACATCGGTGTTGATGATAACTACGTCTTTATCGCGGTCTTTGCGGGCAAGACGCTCGCGGCCGCGAACAAATTCCTCAAGACGGTGCAGGACACAGGGCAATTTCCGGGCGTAAAGGTTCGAAAAATGAGGGTCGGCGTCAATGGAACTTAGCGACGAGTTAAAAGGTCGTGCCCGGCAGATCGAGCTTTTGCTGATGGACTGCGACGGCGTCCTCACCGACGGACGTCTGTATTTCGGGCCTGAGGGAGAGGCCTTTAAGGTCTTCCACGCCCGCGACGGCGAAGGCCTGTCTCAATGGAAAGTTGCGGGTCTTGCGTCAGGAATTATCTCAGGCAGAAACTCGCCCGCCGTGGCACTGCGGGCCGGCCAACTTGGCATGAGGTTCGTTCTGCAGGGACGTAACGACAAGGCCGCTGCCCTTGCCGAGATACTTGCCGAGAGTGGTGTTGCGGCCGAACAGACGGCCTACATTGGCGATGACACGCCCGATCTTGAAGTTTTTGGCGAGGTTGGCCTTT
The DNA here is from genome assembly GCA_937873515.1 of uncultured Acidobacteriota bacterium. GTDB lineage: Bacteria > Acidobacteriota > Blastocatellia > Pyrinomonadales > Pyrinomonadaceae > OLB17. Next base: position 229,029 of record CALMYB010000001.1, on the reverse strand, counting down.
CGATCGCGGTGGCCGATGCCCATTCGAGCGTAAAGGCGGCTGCCGATCTCATCACGCAGGCAAATGGCGGGCAAGGTGCTGTTCGCGAGGTCATTGACATGATCTTCGCAGCAAAGGCCGCAACTTCGTGATCATCCGACCAAAAGCCCCGACTCCGCGAACGCCTCGAGATTGTTAAGGACCGACTCGCGCATCTCTTCTTCGCCGAGCATCTCGTCCTCGTCGAACTCAGCCGAATATTCGAGCATCGCCTGCGTAAGATCTTGAATGTCGCGAGTGCCATCGGTCAGGAAAAGGAGTCTTCCGATCGCCGGATCCTTTATCTCGAGGTTCAGGCCCGTGAGAGTCGCGACCGCATTTCCGCCATGTTCGATCTGGAATCGAGCAAAGCCGCTTGCTTCCGGCTTCTCGCTGATCGAGGTGACGGAGGTTAGTTCGATGCGGTGGCCCTTTATAAACCCTGCCTTGTAAAGCTGCATCAGATAGCCGAGAGTTACTTCCGCATCGTCCCTTTCCGCCGTCCCGATAAGGTCGGAAGCCTTCAACGAATGCGGCCACGCGTCCGCTATTTTGATAAGACATGTCTTTGTCAGCGGATGATTGAGAGTGAACTTGAGGCCCTTTGCGGTCACAAACGTCATCGAGGCGTCGCTCGGATCATTCTCGCTGTCCTCCGTCTCGAACTTGCCGGCAAAAGAGAGATCCGGGATGCAGTCAATCGGGAATGTTCGGTCGACGTTCAAGTTCTTTCGGCAAAAGAGCGTCGTCCTGAAACGCCTTCCGGTCACAAAATCACGATATTGTTCGCGTGTGATAACGTCCGAGCCAAGCTCTAACGGGAACTTAAAACCAGCGATTCTCGCTAGTTCCGAAGGTTCTGCCTCGCAAAGGTATTGAAAACCGTGCTCTTTAAGCATTTCGGCGAATTCTTCGAAATAGAACGGGCGGTTCATCTCAGAAAGGTCGTCGTGAAAAACGTTCTGCGGAGTCCGCTCACTGATCTGTTCGAGTTCCAGATCGAGCATCGTCTGATAGATACTGTCGTTTTCGGCTGCGTCAACGACCGTTTCGAGGAACTTGATGCCGGCCGCGACCTTTTCGTTCGGATCGGCAATGGCGCGCGTGGCGAATCGCATCATTCCGTGCGTTATCTCTCGGATCAAGCAGCCGGGAAGTGCGTTGTAGCTTATGTAGCCAATGCCATTCATTGACAGGCACTTTGAATAAAGATCGAGGATCGCAGGGCGTACAAACTCCGGCACCCAGGAGAAAAGGCCGTGAGCGACAATGTAGTCGAATTCGCCAAGCGAGACCGCGTCTGCCTCGGTGACATCCATTTCAAAGAATTCGACGTTCTTAAGCCCGAGTTTTTCGGCCGCCGTTTTCGCGGAGTTGATGTGGGTTGCCGCGAGATCGATTCCTACGAAACGGCTGTCAGGCAACACGAAGGCGAGAGCAAGAAGATTGGTGCCGTCGCCGCAGCCTAGTTCCAACATTCGGCAGTCGGACGGCGGCGCCGCGTCGATTCC
>CALMYB010000001.1:0-220000 GCA_937873515.1 uncultured Acidobacteriota bacterium | reverse complement strand
ATAGATCTCCTGTTGGACCAGCTGAGCGTAAGGCCTTGGAACTTCGATCGCGATTCGGCCGTCCAAGCGGGGAACCAAGGTCTCTCGGATCTGCGGACGGCTTTTGCTCCAAGTTTTCCCGTCGAATTTGTCCAATGCGACTCCGCGATAATATCCGTCGGCGCCGGCGAGTTCAGATGGCGATGTTACGACGCGCATCACGACGCGGTCGCTTTGCTGTATCCGTCCGATGCCTCCGAGGCGGACCGAATCCGAAAAACCAGAGTAGGTCGGGACGCTGCCGGCCGAGCCGCCGAATCCTGCCCCGCCCACGCGGGGAAGCAGGAAAAAGAGCGGAATCGCGAGGACGATCGTAAGGACGACGAGCGTGAGCGATACGCCGGTGAGTCGCATCCACGCCGGTTTCTCCGTTGTGCTGGCCTCCTTTGTGCTCTTGCGTTCGATCGTGCGGCGTTTTGCACTTACATTTTCCCAAATGATGATCGTTGCGACGGCGACGAGAATATATAGAATGAAGCTCGCCAGATAAAGCGGGCTGATGCTGAGTCCGGCGGCGAGAAGCACCGCAAAGAACGTCATCAGGTGCAGGAAGACCCAGTCACGGTCTTTTTTGCGCTGCAGCAGCTTGATCGCCGAAAGGGCAAGGATCATTCGTGCGAGCATTCCCGCGACGGCACTCTCAACTCCCCGATCCGGAAGAACCTGCAATCGCCACGCTAGATAGAAGAACGGCAGTGCGAGAACGATCATTACCGTTCCGGCACGTTCGGATATCTGCCAACGGGTGCCCTCGAGACGCCACGCAACGACCATCGCACCGAGATACAGGATCGACGCCGTGATTCCGAATGTCCCCGAGACCCAAAGCGTCAAAAAGCCGCAGAACGCAACAGCGTACGATAAAGCTTGCAGTGTTCGCTCGGACGATGACATCTCGCTCACAAGCAGAGGTATCCGTCGCTCAAGCGACGCTCCGCCTGTTAATAGAGATTGTAGCAAATCGTCTTGTGCATCAAATCGCCGCGCGTGAAACGGCATGGCAATCTCCAAGTGGTCCATAGTTGCTTGACAGTCCTTTAGGTTGCGAATAGTATCCATTGTGCGTAATTTGCCGATGTTTTATGTGAACTAACTTTGCCTCCCATAGAAAGCTCTCCTATGACAATCTCGGAGGATAAGATGCTCAACAGACGTCAATTCGCGCTTCGTGCTGCCAGTACACTGGGTGCACTCGCCGCAATTCCCGCAGTCTTTTCGGATCAACTCGCTGCGGCATCCAAGTTAGAGAACTGGATAGACCTCGATCTAGAACGTTTGGGCGCAGGTGCTTCGCCTGAGTTGTTAGCGAAAGATGAGAGATTCTGGGCACGCGTTCGCACCTCTTACGTCCTCAATCCTAGCGTCATCAATCTTGATCATGGCTGGACCAACCCAACTCCACGTGCCGCTGTCGACGAGTTAGTTCACGGTGCACGTCGTCTGGAAGCCTTGCCGGCAGAGGAACTTGCAAATATTTTCTTTGGCGAGGGCAATTTAAAGCTGCATACGGCATTTGCGCACGCGCTGGGAGTCCCTATGACCGAGATCGCCCTCGTCCGAAATGCAACGGAGGCTCTCGATACGGTTTTGCTTGGCTTTCCGCTGAAAGACGGTGACGAGATCGTCTGTTCTGCTCATGACTATTTTGCGATGCTAGACGCTTTGGATCAGCGAAGAGCAAGAGACGGTGTCGTTCTTCGAATGATCAGGCCTCCGATCCCTGCGCCGTCGCTTAGTGCCCTCGCAGAACTCTATGAAGCCGCAATCACGCCTCGGACGAGGCTTGTCTTGGTCACACATGTCAGCAACCTAACGGGGCAGTTGTATCCTATCCAGCGTATCTGTGCCGCCGCGCACAAAGTGGGAGCGGAAGTGGTGCTCGATGGGGCACAAGCTCTTGGACTGCACGTCGAAAGTATCTCGGATCTTGGCTGCGATTATTACGGAGCAAGCGGCCACAAGTGGCTGGGTACGCCAGTTGGAATAGGGATCTTGTGGATGCGCCCCGAACATGTGAAGAAGATCTGGCCGATGGTGCCGCCGCCGCCCATATCGCCGGAGGTGCCGGCGATGGTCCGGTTTGAATGGATAGGTACGTCGCCCGATTATATCTTGCCCGCAGCGTTCCCGGCCCTCAATCTCCACCGTTCGCTCGGGCCCGCAAAGAAAGCGGCACGCCTGACCTACCTTGCTTCATACTTGCGAAAACGGCTGCAGGCAGATCTGCCGGACGCAAGATTCTATGCCGGGACGGATGCCGGAATGAGCATAGGTATTACGACCTTCGAACTGCCTGCCGTATCAAGCGATGATCTGCAGAAAGAGCTTCGCGAGCGATACCTTATACTTACGCAATCGATGGCCGGCAACGAGCGAACGCCCGAGATCCGCGGGTTGCGGGTTACCCCAAACGTCTTTACTTCGCTTGCAGAACTAGATCGGCTCGTTGCGGCAGTAAAGGCAATAGTTCGCTGAGGCTTCGCAAGGTGTCTTCCGAATATTAGTTCGGGACGATGACCATCGGGCAGAATTGCGGGCATGTGGTCGCCGGCGTGAAACTGTATCCAGTTGGGGTGGCGACCGTCGCAGCCGGACCACTAAGTGAAACAGCGACCGTCGGACTTGACGTGTTAAATGTTCCGCTTGTGACCGCCGGGCCGTTGTAATTCTGCGCATTTCTGATCGTGTAGCTCTGACCATTAAGCAGGCCAGTTGATGATAGGTCGATAGACACGCTCGAAGCCCCGCTAAAGCTATAGATGATCACATTCGCTCTACCCTGCTGATAAGAGTTCGGTCTGACGATGACCGTATCGGGGGTCGCAGACGATGTTACATTGCTCACCGAGTCGAATCCAGTTGCATTTCTCCAGCCGGCGAATTGAAAGAGTGACGAACCGGCCACACCGAACACATTCCTGCCGATAGAACCGTCATAAGTGTTGTAGTTCCAGTTGTACGCACTGCCTGGAGCAACAAGCGTATATTGGGCGCCTACCCGCGAACTGTAGAAATGGTTCCCGGTGATCGTGGCGTGGGTTGTGTTGCCGGTGGCAAGCAGGGTACCGCCGCCGACAAAATAATTGTCCGTTATCGTACCCGTATCCACGCCAGCCCCGTATCCGAAGCCAAGCAAATAGCCCATTGAAGACGCGGGGTGATAAAAGTAGGAATTACGAACGACCGCCGTCGCACTCCGTTGGCTGTCAGGTCCGATGAGCAAATTATAGTTTCGAATATTCACGTCTCCGAATTTGCCGAGCGGAGAGCCTGAGTTTGCGATCGCGCTTCCAGCGAAGTCGCCGCCTACATAAGGCCCGGTAACACCATAACCCTGAGCACCTAGCTTGAAGCTATTCAATACGATGTCTTCGTAGACTCGTGAATAGCCCGCCCTGTTCTCAAGGTAAAGACCATGACCATGACCATTCTCGACCGTTCCTCCGTCACGAGAATGGACACCATTGTTGTAAACGAGACAACCGTAGATCTCTGTGTTCGAACTTACGCTGCTCGTGAAGATGCCGTTTAGGTTGTCGTGGACGACGAGGTTTACCAGCGTGTTGCCAGCACCTACAACAACCACACCGCTGCCTCGCCCGATACCCTGATTCGCAATATTTCCGTCGCGGCTCGGGCGGCTATTTAGGATCTCAAGGTCTCGATAAGTGCTGCCAGAACCCTCAATGTACAAGACATCGCCTCCGGTAATCGCGGTCGAACCTGCCGCATGAGGTTCCGCACCATTCATTGAATTGCTGGCACCTCTCAAACAATCGGTGATCGTATTCCCAGATCGGGAAAAGACCTTGATGACCTCTCCGTCGATCACCAGGTTGTCAGGCCCGCCGTTCAAGTAATTGGATGCGTCAGCGACTGTGAAGTTCGTTTGCGTGGCCGTTATGGCTGCGGTCAGCGTTGTCGTCCTGTATCCGTCGAGTCTTGCGGATTCGCCGGGAGCGCTTCGCACAACTGCATTTATCAGTGGAGACCGGAACTTGCCGGAGTAAGTTCCGCCTTTCAGGCACAACGTTTTCCCGCCCGTAATGACGGACGTCTTTCCGAGGGCGGTTTGCAGATCCCAAGGATTTGAGGCCGTGCCATTGCCGTTTGGTGCGCCGTTTGGCGCCGCATAGTAGTTACATGCAAATGTCGGCGTACCCTGCACCGGAAGTGTATCGCCGGCGATCGGCACGTCAGAACCCGTGCCCCAGACATTGGCTTGATAGCTGCCGTTGCTGCTGTTGATGCGATGCCAAACCCCGTCGGCAGGACGATAAACGGCAATATCGGTCTTTCCGTCGCCGTCATAGTCCGCGGCCACCGGTATATCCGTGGAAAGACCGAACGAAGTGATCAAATAACTCCAGTCGGCACTCTTCTGCACATACCAAACACCGGTTTCGGGTCGCCAAACCGCGAGGTCGGCCTTCCCATCGCCATCAAAGTCTCCAAGGATCGGGCGGTCGCTGAGAGCTCCGAACTGCATTGCGGAATAAGAACCGTCACTGCTGTTCAATCGATACCACGTGCCCGAACTCGGGCGGAAAAGGTTAACGTCTGCTTTATGGTCGCCGTCATAGTCGCCGGGGACGGGTATGTCTCCGTCCGTGCCGAAACGTACAGCGGAGAACGAAGAGTCGCTGCTTGACAGGCGATACCAAGTACCACTTGCGGGCCTAAACACGGCAACATCCGCTTTTCCGTCGCCATCGTAGTCTGCCGGAGACGGCTTATCCGCCGCCACGCCAAAAGAAACCGCATCTACCGTGAACGTCATGCTGAAGAGCCGATACCAGACGCCTGCGCGAAAGACCGCGACATCCGCTTTGCCGTCTCCGTCATAGTCCGCTGCTACAGGTAGGTCGCCGCTCGTGCCAAAGCGGTATGCGCTCATATTCTGAGATGAACTGTTCGAAATGTACCAAGTGCCTTCAAGTGGCCTGAAGACGGCGAGGTCCGCCTTTCGGTCGCCGTCAAAGTCGAACCTCGTCGGCGGGGCAGAGCCGAGGGATTCTTGGGAGTTCCGACGGGAATTGGTATCGTTCGCGATCATTGGCGAACTAAATATCAGTGAGAGCAAACAATAGAAGATGATGCAGCCTAGCGGCGAGATCCCGATCCGGCGCACGTCTAGCGTACGACGGAGAAACTCAAAGCGATCCATTTGAATTCTACCTCTTTATTACTTCAGTCTCGTACAAATATGGGAGGTGGGGATCGGCGTCAAGATCAAAAAAAAAAGCTGTTGACCCAAATATAAAAAAAGACTATTCGAGGGGGGATTCCACAAAATAGATGAGTAGTTTAGCACTGTGTTTAACACTGCTCAAGCCAAATCTGCCGATTTATCGGCCCGGACGGACGTAAGCGGGAGCTAACCTTCGAAATCGGCAAGAGTAGATTCCGGCTTCGCAAGATATTGCAGAACAATGACTTAGAGTGATCAGTCTTTATCGGATGAGCTGCCGGCCTTCTGCGGCCGCGTCCGCAAAGGACAAAACGACAAGGCGTAATGGTCGCTTTCTCTGATGCATATCCACCATTCCGAGATATAAGATAGCGACCGAATAGAGAGCAGAGTTTCGCTGTGCAAAAGCAGCTTCCTTCGGGTTCTTGGCAGCCAGAGTCGGCGGCGGCCAGAGGAAATTCGTGCATTTATCGCCCGCCCGGCCAGTTCTTTAAGAATTGGCTCGACCGCCATTTGATGACCGAAAATCTCCACGATCCTCAGATCCTGCTAAGTGTAGTAATTACGGTCGTCAGCGGTAAGCAAGCGACAGCGGAACTCCTTGCTCATCTATGTCCGCAGCTTGATCTCAAGCGTTCTGAAGTCATTGTGCCTTTTGACAGATGGTCCGAGGAGATAGGTGAACTGGCGTCTGAGTTTCCGCAAGTGACCTTCTACCGCGTAGAGGATCTTGGAGTGGCGGAATCGGAGCAGATCGCGTCGCATCAACACCGTCTCTATGACCGGCGTCGCTCAGCGGGTCTGAATTTGGCCCGTGGGCAGATTGTTGCGATGACGGAGGATCACGCCCAACCGGCAGATGATTGGGCGGAGCAGATAATTGCAGCTCACGAGCAGCCGTACGTTGCGATCGGTGGGGCGATAGAGAACGGTGTGGATGCGGTATTGAACCGAGCGGTCTATTTTTGTGATTTCGGGAGGTACGGACGCCCGTTCGAGTCTGGCCCGGCTGCTTACATTTCCGACGTCAACGTAGCCTATAAACGCGAAGCGTTGGAGGCGACGCGGCCGATCTGGCAGGATGCATATCGCGAAACGACGGTCCATTGGGCAATGCTCTCAAAGGGGCAAACTCTATATTTGGATGACCGTCCGGTCGTGTTTCAAAAGAGGCGTCATTTAACGCTTCGAAAAGCCTTGGGTGAACGGGTCGAGTGGGGACGGGTTTTTGCTGAGACAAGGGCAAATGAGCTCAGCAAGATCCTCTGCCTTCTTTATGCCGCCGGTTCACCCTTGCTGCCGCCCCTGATGCTATTTCGCGGCTTTAGAAATATGTGGCGGCAGCAACTTACGTTCGGCCGAATGATCTCGACCTTGCCGGTCGCTTTCCTTCTCCTCTGCGGGTGGTCCTGCGGTGAGTTCGTTGGCTACTGTTTCAAAGAGCCGAAGGAAGCTAATGCCTGAAATGTCAGAGCATGAGGAGAAGCCAAAGCCGAGGATCTCGCTTTTCAGGAATTTTGTCGCTCTTGTAGGCGCCGAAGCGTTCAGCAAGGTCATTACCTTTGGAGCATTCGCTTACCTCGCGAGGATCTGCGGACCCGCGGGATTCGGCTATATCGAATGGTCAGCGGCGATCCTTATGTGCGCCAGCTTGATCGTCGATCAAGGGTTCAGCTCTTACGGAGCGCGCGAGATCGCAAAGGATCCGGGATCGACAGGCAAATACGTAGCCGAGATCGTGTCGGCACGCTTTCTCCTTGCTGCTTTGAGCTTCGCGGCGATCGTCGCCTTTGCCTTCACGTTCGTTCGGGAAGAGAGTGTTATAAAGCTTGTCCTAGCCTATGGCCTTAGCCTTTGGACACTGCCGCTGCTTCTTCAGTGGGTGTTTCAAGGACACGACAGGATGAAGCTTGTCGGTATTACGCAGCTAATACGGCAGACGGTCTTTGTCGCGGTCGTGATCTCGCTCGTAAGGCGAGCCGATGATCTCGTCTTTGTCGGGTTTGCAGAGCTCGCAGGGGTGACAGTTGCAGCGATCTTCAGCCTTTGGGCGTATCGACGATTTTTCGCGGGAAAGGTCTGGTTCAAGCCGACTATCTCGAAACAGCTTTTTTTCGAAGGCACACCCATCGGGTTGAGCCAAGGCTTCTGGGTTGTCCGAATGTTCGGCGCGACGCTGATCCTGGGGCTCGTTGCTAGTGCTGAAGACACGGGTTATTTCGCCGGTGCGATGCGAATCTTCATCGGCCTCCATACATTTGTTTTTCTTTACTACTTCAATCTGCTCCCGTCGCTTTCGCGCGCTTGGGTCGATGGGCGGGAACAGTTCGGGTGGTTAATTCGACGTTCGATGCGGATCGTGGTCGCCTCATGCGTCGTTGTCGGTTCGGTTTGGTATTTACTCGCCGCGACGATGATGACGGTCTCGTATGGCGGAAGTTTTCTGAACGGAGCCAGCGCACTGCAGTGGTTGGCGGGTGCATGGATCGCAGCGGCGATCAGTGGACATTATCGATTCGGCCTCGTTGCCGCCGGACAGCAGAAGAAGGAGATGTTTACTTCCGCACTCGGGGCATTGGTGGTTGTCATCTTGATTCCGTTCGGATATTTGAACGGTGGATCGGCAGGAGCGGCTGCGGGAGTTTTTGTCGCAGAAGTTTCGGTCTTGATATCATCCTGGCTGCTTGCAAAGCGAACGTTGTTCGGCGTTCCGTCGATGATCGAGAACGCAAATAGGCACCTCTTTGGAGGTGCAGCGGAGACACCAAGGTAAACGAAGCCGTTGTTTGGTTTCGCTTTGATTTTTGTTTGTTGCCCTTGAAACCCGACAACCGCTCATATCTCGGACGATATTCCGATCGCGGAACTGCGTTTCGCATATTTTTGACATGCTGGCTGATCTTCACGCTGCATTTTGCAACAAATACGGTTCGCGAGATCTATCCGGCATTGAGTCTCGGCGATCATTTGAGCTTTGATGTTTCAGAATACAACGGACTCCATCAGGATATTTTTGAGATTCCGGGGCGAGGGAGTTTTATAAACAACAATCCCGGTGCGTCGATCATCGGGGTAGTTCCGTATTGGCTTTTTCGCCCGCTGACAGATCGAATTGTTGACAGGGTGAATACCGCAAGGGCAGGTGATCCGTCGCCGAGCAAGGTCGAGTACGACACGATCTACCCGCTCGCACAGGAATTCCTACAGAAGGCTCGAGAGCGGAATCTCGATGTGAAATTTGGCCTTGCAGCTGGCGTGATGCAGGCTTTCGCGATGGCCCCGATCTCGGCACTTGGGGCGGTTGCGATGTTCTGGATATTCCTGTCGCTGACAGGCGACCGGGGGGTATCGATATTGCTATCGCTGCTGTATGCATTTGCAACTCCGATATTTTTCAGGACGGCGCAGCTAAATCAGAATGCTCTAGTTGCAGATTTTGCTTTGTTCGCGTTCGTGCTGCTTTGGCGTCCGATAAGGTCGAGAGACGCGGCGAGCAAACCTTTTTATTTTCTCGCCGGCCTTTGCTCAGGATGGACGGTCGTTCTGGACTATAGCGGCCTGGTCGTCGTTGCTGCACTTTGCGGATATGCCTTTGCGACCTGGTCAGCGGCACCGTCAGGTGAGCGAAAGCTCGGTGACCTAGGCCGATTTGGCTTAGGAATCGCGTTGTGTGCTTTTGTGCTGATGGCTTATCAGTGGTCGAGCTTTGGGAATCCGATCCTTCCGGCCCAAAGCTATATGCCGCCGGCGCATTTTACTGATCTCGGCTATCGCGGGTTTTCATTTCCGCAGGCCGATCTGTTGGTCGAGACGGCATTCGGGATTCGTTACGGTCTATTCACGTCGGCCCCGATCCTCCTTACGGTATTTCTCGTTCCATTGTGGCTCAAGAGATCCGGCCGGCTCCTTGAACGTCGAGAGATAGTTTTTGTTCTTTCGCTTACCGCCCTTTTTTTTGCTTTTTGTGCGGCAAACCAGTACGGACGGATGCAGTTCAATACAGGCGTGCGCCACATAGTGCCGGTTGTTCCGTTCGTCTTTTTGTTGGCCGCGAATGTCTTGCTTAGGCTGCCGGTGATAGCCGCGGCAATGATCGGCGTGATCGGAACATACTGGAGTTGGTGTCTTGCAATGTACCGAGATGTCGAGCAGGGCTTCGGAGTTTTTGAATCGATAAGGCATATAACACTCGAAGGCTTCAGGCTGCCTTGGCTGACTACGCTCGAACGGATGGGCTTTGTGAGTTCGCAATCCGCGATCCCACTTTTCTTGCTATCGGGGGGGCTTATCTGGCTTTTGTGGACGCTCGGGGCTAACAGGAAGAATGTCGAACTCAGTTGGAAATAGCGTTCACAGAATAGGAAGGTTTGGAGCGATGTCCGGCGTAGTCGGGGCGATCTTCTGCATCTTCTCGGTAGTCGTGCCGAATGCGGCCTATGGCCATTTCTTGGTAGCGGACACCAAAGACCTTTCGTGGGGGCCGACGCTCTTTCGATGTTTGCTTGGGTTTCACGGGCTGTTGCTCGTTGCCTACGGCGTATATCGGACACGCCGAACCGTCAAGAGTTCATCTTTGGATAGATTTGGCGAAGCTCCGGTAGAGCAGAAGACCACGAGCTGGGTGTATTGGACGTTGGGAGCGTTCAGCGTAGTCGCATTCATTCTGCGCATCTGGGACCTAAATTCAGATCTTTGGATCGATGAGGTCTTTACGCTTTTGGATTTTGTCCGACAACCGTTAGGAACGATCGTTACGAGCTTCCCGAGCCAGAATCAGCACATGCTGTTTTCGCTGCTCGCTCGCTTTTCCACGGACGTGTTTGGTGAGAGTGCATGGGCCCTCAGACTCCCATCGGTGATCCTTGGCGTTGCGAGTATCTGGGCGTTCTTCTTTTTGGCACGACAGCTATTCGGCAACCGCGAAGCCCTTCTTGGCAGCGCGTTGATGACGGTCTCGTATCACCATATTTGGTATTCGCAGAATGCTCGCGGATATATGGGTCTGCTGCTTTTCACTCTGCTCGCGACTTGGTGCTGGCTGGAGGCTCTGAAGGAGAACAAGGGCGTCTGGTGGCTTGGATATGTTGCATCAGTAATCGCCGGAATGTGGATACATCCAACGATGGCGTTCGTAGTCGCCGGTCATGGACTTGTCCATCTTCTATTTTTTGCCGTTCCGCGGTTGTCAGGCGATGAAGGATCTTCGGAAGAGCGAAGAGTGAACGCGCGCCCATTCATTGCCTGGGCGTTGAGTGTAACGATCACATTGCAGCTGTATGCCTTGGCATTGCCGGAGTTCTTCTTACTAGGTCTTCACGAAGAATCGAAGCCGTCCGAATGGACCAATCCGCTATGGGTGTTCACTGAGAGCTTGGCGGCCCTCAAGATCGGGTTCGGCGGAATTGTAGTTGTGATCCTCGGTATCGCGTTCGTCGCATTCGGTTGGCTGCTATTGTTCCGGAAGAACCGGAGAGCGGCTCTTGTGATGACGCTTCCGGCTCTTCTGGCCGGCGGGTTTATGGTGATGATGGGCCACAACATTTGGCCGCGCTTCTTTTTCTTCTCGATGGGATTTGGGCTAATCATCGTGATCCACGGAGCAACTCAGCTGCCCCTGACATTCGCAGATCTTGTGAGGCCGTTAAGGACTTTTCGGTCGGCTGCTGCGACATTTGGCACTTGCCTCACCCTTATTTTGATCGCCGCTTCGGTGGCGACCGTTCATCGAAACTACTCGCTACCGAAGCAGGATTTTTCCGGTGCCCGCACTTTCGTCGAACACGAACGGTCGCAAGGTGACGGAATCGTTGCAGTCAGTCTCGCGGGCGTCGTTTATGGAAGATATCTCACTCCCCCGTGGCCGGTCGCTACGACCGCATCTGATCTTGAGGCCCTTGAGAACAGGGCAGACACCGAGTGGCTCGTTTATACGATCCCGATCGAGATAAAGGCGTTCAAGCCGGATCTCTGGAAGGTGATCGAACGCGATTACAGCGTTGTAAAGATCTTCCCGGGGACGCTAAATGGCGGTGAGGTTTTTGTCTGCAAAAAGAAAGCGTAAGCGTTAGGAAAGAGAAATTGGCGGAAGGTTTATTGTTATGCACTTAGAAACAAAGATCGCAAATGGAAATGGTGTCGTGCCGATCACGAATGGGTCGTCTCTAACGGACGATCGCCAAACGGCGAAACGGATGAGCGTGATCATCCCTGCATTCAACGAGGAACTTGCAGTTGCCGAAACTGTGCTTGAACTCCGCCGGATGTTTGAGGGGACGGACATAAAGGCGGAGATCATCATTGTTGATGACGGATCGAAAGATGCGACCGCACGCGAGGCACGGGCGGCGGGAGCACGCGTCATCCAACACAAGAACAATCGCGGATACGGAGCATCGCTCAAGACGGGAATTCTTGCGGCTTCGAATGACGTAATTGCGATCACGGATGCCGACGGAACGTATCCGGCGAAGTATCTTCCAACGATGTTCGCAGAGCTTGAGCATGCCGATATGATAGTCGGTTCCCGCACCGGTGCGGATGTGCATATCCCGTTGTCGCGGCGTCCTGCCAAGTGGTGTCTTCGGGTAATGGCAAATTATGTGTCCAACACAAAGATACCGGATCTGAACAGCGGTTTGAGAATTTTTCGCCGCGAGGTCGCCATTCAATATTTCGCGATCCTCTCGGATCAATTCAGTTTCACTACAACGATCACGCTCGCCCTGCTTTGCGACAAATATGCGGTGACCTACATTCCAATCGACTATCGAAGGAGACAAGGGAAGTCGAAGATCGTGCCGTGGGACGCAGGCAGTTTCGCGATATTGATCTTGCGGGTCGCGATGCTCTTTCGTCCGCTGCGGGTCTTCTTTCCGGTTGCCGTCTTGTGTTTCGTTTACGGAGTCGCGAAAGCGACGATCGATCTGACGCACGATCCGAATATATCCGCTTCGGCGATCTTAGCCTTCGTGAGCGCGCTGATAATGGTCTTCACGGGAATGCTGGGTGACGCAGTCGCGACGAGGCTCGGGCGTTTTAATCAGTACGCAGCCCTTGGGGTTAGGCCAAAAGAGTATGTTGAGGTTGCCGATGTTCCCGCGGCAGGCGAGAGGCCGGTGCTAATTCAGACCGAAAGACAAGAAGCAAAGGCCGGTTAACGATCTGCTATGTTGGTGCTGCAGCTATATCTGCTATTTGGGCTTGTACTTCATAAGGTCATCTGGGAAATGCTCAGACGCGGCTCTCCAGAGAAGCCGATCGAGGGTGCTTCGCCGAAACTGTTCTTTATCAAGGCCGTCAAGATCGCGATCTTGTTGGGTCTTGTCGTACAGATCTGGTTCCCTGACATGCCACCGATCGTGGCGGAACCGTTCTGGCTCCGGATCATCGGTGTCGCTTTGTTCACATTGGGCCTTGCGACGGCCGTCGCGGCTCGGCTACAGCTTGGTGACAACTGGGCGAACATCGAAACCGGACAGATCCTAAGGCGACAGGTTGTTGTCGAATCGGGGATCTACGGCTTTGTTCGCCATCCCATATATACGGGTGATATTTTTCTGCTGCTCGGACTCGAACTTGCCCTTAATTCGTGGTTCGTCTGCGGCGTCCTTCTGCTGGCTCCGGTCGTGATGATGCAGGCAATGAAGGAAGAGGAAATGCTCGTCGATGCGTTGCCCGGCTATGAGCGATATTGTCGGCGTTCGAAGCGTTTTATTCCGTTCGTTTTTTAAATGGCAAGATCGAGAATAGTCATACTCGGTGCGGGGCCCGCAGGCGTGGGGGCGGCTTGGCAACTCGCCAAGCAGGGTAAAGCGGATGTAACCGTATTGGAGCAGCGGGACGACGTAGGCGGAAATGCGGGCAGTTTCGAAGTCGCAGGAATGCAGGTCGATTATGGGAGCCATCGGCTCCATCCGGCCTGCGAACCGAGGATCCTGGACGATCTTCGCGAACTTCTTGGAGACGACCTTATGAGCCGGCCGCGTCATGGACGCATTCGACTACAGGGACGGTGGATCCATTTTCCGCTTAAGCCGCAAGATCTTGCCCTTCGGCTGCCGCTTTCTTTTAGTGGAGGAGTGGCGTTGGATATGACGCGCAAGCTCGTGCGTCCTGCTCGCGAGAACGGGCACGAGACATTCACAAGTGTGTTGGAGCGTGGTCTCGGGTCGACGATCTGCCGGGATTTCTATTTTCCATATGCCGTAAAGATCTGGGGAATGCCGCCGGAGGAGCTTTCAGCAACACAAGCTCATCGTCGAGTGTCTGCCGGCTCGCTCGGGAAGATGGCGAAGAAGATCATTTCGATCGTACCGGGCTTTAAGACACCGGGTGCGGGCCGGTTCTTCTATCCACGCGAAGGCTTTGGGCAAATCTCGCGGGCGATCGCCAATGCAGCGACTGATCTCGGGGCAGATATTCGTACGGGATCGACAGTTAATAAGATCGAGTTCGGAGTCGTACATCGCGTCAGCTATGAGCGCAGCGGCGAGACATACACGGTCGAGGCGGATCGCGTGTGGTCGACCCTCCCAATTACCGTGCTCGCCAAGATCGCGAGCCCCGACGTTCCACAGCGGGTGATCAATGCCTCGAAACAGATATCGTATCGTGCGATGGTTCTCATCTACCTCGTTGTGGACCAGCCGCAGTGGACAGAATTTGATGCTCATTATTTCCCAGAGACCGAGATCAAACTAACGCGTCTTTCAGAACCGAAGAACTACAGCGGAGGGAACGGTCCGAAGGAAAGGACGGTTCTTTGCGGCGAGCTGCCCTGTATGGTCAATGACGATACCTGGAATGCGTCGGATGAGGAACTCGGCGAACTGTGTCGCGAATCGCTCGAGAAATGCGGTGTGCCGATCAAGGCATCGATCTCTGCTGTGGTTACAAAACGTCTTGCGTTCGCCTATCCGATATACCGCGAAGGCTATGAAGACCATTTTAATATCCAAGACGAATGGGCTAGCGGCCTAGATCGAGTTTTGACTTTTGGCCGACAGGGGTTGTTCGCGCATGACAACACACATCACGCCCTTGCGATGGCTTACGGAGCAGTCGATTGTCTTGACGACGCCGGGAACTTTTCTGCCGATAAGTGGTCGGCATATCGCAAAGAATTCGGAAAACACGTTGTCGAGGATTAGTGATCTTCCATCGGAGCAATGGACGCGGAAAAGCTTGAATTAGGCACGATCGACAGAAGCGTTGTTGCGGGTGCGGCTCTGGTGCCTTTAGAAAAGAGGTGGAGACACCTTGTCTCGGCGGTCTTTGTGCTGATGGGGATCGCACTGATCGGCGCAAGTTTTGGCTTGAGCGAGTTTCGCGACGGGCAAGGTGTCTTGACGGGCGCGTTCGTGCTGCCGCTCTCGGCAGGCGTCGGACTTTCTGTCTTTGGTTGTTTGGCGACAACGGCGTGGCGAGCCTTTGCGGGTTGGCTTTGCGTTGCTCTAGTTGGCGAAGCGGCATCGCTTCAAATGATAGATGCCGGGCGGCTAATTCATTTTCAGCACTATCGCGCGCTTTCTGATCTGTTGCAGCAGCATTCGCTAGAGGTGGCCATTGTCGTTCTGCAAACTTGTATTGTCGCTTACGCGATCACTAAACACATCGGCTCGATCGCCGCGTGGCTCCGAAGCAACATTGGATATTGGAAGCTTGCGATAGCGGTACTCTTTCTGGTATTTGCAGGCGCAGCAGTAACCCCTGACCTAAAAATATACGGTACAGGTTTGTTGATCGGCGCATGGATCCAGTTGGTAAGTCTCGGCACTGTGATTATCTTGGTCTCTGCAGTACCGGAGGCGTCCGTGGAAAGGATCGGCCGGAAGATCGACGTATTCCTTAACGGCAGCGATGAGCCAACGGCTACACGGTCGCGCCTTGACCGTTTTGCCGTCGGTGCGGCCTTATTCGTCGTATTGTTGGCGGCAGCACTTAGCTTTTTCGTTTATCAGGCCTATCCTCACGTGCCGGACGAAACGCAGTACCTGTTTCAAGCCCGCTATCTGGCTGCGGGCCAACTAACGGTCAAGCCTCCCCCGGTACCCGAAGCCTTCAGTCTATACATGGTGCCGTATCTCGATAGCCGTTGGTATTCGATATTCTCGCCGGGATGGCCGGCGGTGCTGGCCGTAGGAGTGTGGGCTGGCGTTGAATGGCTTGTAAACCCCGTGTTAGCAGGAGTGTGCATTCTGCTTGCTTATGTTTTCTTTCAGCAGGTTTACGACAGGCGCGCTGCGAGGATAGCGATCATCCTTCTGAGTTGCTCTCCATGGTTCATCTTTATGGGTATGAACTTTATGGGGCATATGTTCACACTTGCTTCTGCTTTAGGGGCCGCCGTGATCCTCTTGAATTCGTTAGCGTCGCGGCGGATCTGGATGTGTTTGCTCGCCGGAGGTCTGATCGGGGTAGTTAGTTTGATTCGTCCGCTCGACGGCGCCATTGTGGCCGTCCTGCTTGGCACTACTGTCTTTTTTTATTCCAGCACGTGGAGGCAGCGAATACTCTCGGCATCAGCGCTGGTCCTCGGTACGATCGCGACCGCTTCATTGATCTTTCCTTACGATGCGGCCGTAACCGGCAATGCGTTTGCGATGCCGATCGATGCTTACTACACGAAACACTTTTGGCCGAAGGTCATGGCATTAGGTTTCGGACCGGAGCGAGGCATGGGCTGGGGATTGGATGCGTTTCCCGGCCATTCTCCGTTGGAGGCCTTGATCAACACTGCCTTGAATACAAGTTTGCTGCAGAGCGAACTTTTTGGTTGGGGAGTCGGCTCGCTTTTGTTCATCG
This sequence comes from uncultured Acidobacteriota bacterium, assembly GCA_937873515.1. Classification (GTDB taxonomy): domain Bacteria; phylum Acidobacteriota; class Blastocatellia; order Pyrinomonadales; family Pyrinomonadaceae; genus OLB17. Next base: position 203,967 of record CALMYB010000001.1, on the reverse strand, counting down.
TCTTCTTTGTCCTCTCCGGGAAAGCTAGACTTAAAGACCTTTGGGCGGTCATCTCGATTGCGGTTGTTGTGCTGACTTACGGTCTCTTTTGGTACCACGGCGGACCTGACTTTGGCGCTCGATACTGGTTTGTTTCGATAATTCCATTGGTTGCTCTCACTGTCAGCGGCCTCGATTGGCTAGGCCCGACCGTGTCAAGTACGGTCAAGAATCGGTTGGTCCTTGCACTGCTTTCCTTATGTTCCCTTGCGTTGATCTGCTATGTACCTTGGCGATCGGCCGACAAGTACTACCACTATCTCGGTATAGATCCAAGTATTAGCGACTTGGCGAGAGACCATCATTTCGGAAAAAGCCTGATTCTTGTTCGGGGCAGCGAAAGCCCGGATTACCAAGCGGCTTGGACATTGAACCCCGTCAACTTCGATGGTGATTCACCCATCTTTGCCTTCGATAGAGGAACTGCAGTTCAAACTCGGCTACTTAGTTCATTTGCTGATAGGCAAGTTTGGCTAGTTGATGGGCCATCGATCACGGGCGACGGCTATCGAGTCGAGGCCGGACCACTGGTTGCAGAACAAGTTTTGAAGACGCTGGAGAAGTAAGGCCGGTCGTCGGGGAATATATCAGAAAGATGCTATCGCCCGAAAAAATAACTTTGATGCCGGAACTGGCGGCAACGCCTCCCGTCATCGCACGTGCCGCACACAACGCTCAGCCGTATGATTATCGTCGCTTTTTGGCGAAGATCGTTGACGTTTATGATTCTCCGCTCATTCGCGCCTATTGCAAAGCGCGCTTCACGATCATCAACATCAACATCTTGCAAATGTTAAGCCTATGCCTTCGAGGAAAGAAGCGGATCCTCGATGTCGGCTGCGGCTTTGGGCTGTTCGGCTGCTATTTTTCATCAATGTACCCAGAGATCGAATATTGCGGATACGATCTCAACGAACGCCGAGTACGCGAGGCGAACTTAGCAGCTGACAGATTAGGGCTAAGGAATGCGAGATTCAAGGTGGGCGACGCCCGAGACCTCGCCATAAACGAACAGTACGACGCGATCATGATGGTCGATCTCCTTCACCATATCGACGACACAGCAAAGTCCACGTTGCTTGGAATCTGCGCGTCGCACCTGGCAGCCGACGGGAGACTGATAATCAAGGACGTTACCACTCGGCCATTCTTTAAGATCGCGTTTACGTGGGCTTTGGACGTTGTGATGACCAGAAGTTTTGATATGTGGTACTGGAACGAGAAGAAGTTCTATACGAAATTGGATCGGCATTTCGATCGGACCGAAATGTATCCGATCACGGATTGGCTGCCCTATCCCCACGTGATCTATCTCTGTGAAAATCTCGCGGATCGGGACAGTATTGCGATGGAGCCCGGTGCAACGGACCGCCGGTAAGGTTTGGAGTTTAAGTCTAGGGTCAGAAGTTGGAGAAAACAATGCAATTGTCAGTAGGTTTGGAAATGTTCAAGCATTTATTCACTATTCGGCGAACTCTCGCCATCGTCGCTGTGCTGGTCGTCACCGGTGTGGGTATGGGTTATGCATTCCGAGTTGCAGCGAAAGCGGAAGGGACAGATCAGGGAGTGCCATCGGTCCCCTCGCGCGATTCGTCAAAAAATCAGGCAGGCGTCGACAAGTCACGGTCGGTCCTTGAAAGAGTGCGGCCGGCCGTTACGGCTGTCAATGGTAAGGCCATTCTCGTTGTCGATCACGACCCGGACGTTGAGATCATTTCGCTCCATACTTCTTTACCCGCATTTAAGGTATTTGGGATTTCTGATGATCGCAACCAGTTGTTGTACTCTCCGCTGATCGACGGACGGCCAAGCGGCCACCTTTATCTCGAAGACCTTTCTACTCACCGGCATGTGCGAGTTAGTCAACGGCTTATACTCTCCGCTGCAATGTCACCGTCCGACCCCACAAAGATCGCGTACACTTTTGCTGGAAACGGCGGATTTGGACTCGGTCTTGCGGACCTCAACAATTCTAGCGAGCGCGTTTTGGAAGAGTCCAATGTATTCTCAGAGTTCGTAAGCTGGGGAACGGATACTCGGATTCACTACTTCAGCACGTCAGCCGCGGAAGCGCAGGTTGTCCTTAATACTCCTAGCGATGGAACGTTTACGGGGAAATCAGGCTGGCGCGATGAGGACGGGGAAATAAGTTTGGTAAAGCGGGCGACCAATGAGCGAGATCTGGTGCTCTCCGCGAAGGAAGCGACGGTAGATGGAGTAACGTCGTCGGCGGAATTGTCGGGTGCCGATTTGGGATTTCCGACATTAGACGCGGAACGCAGAGTTCCGGTCGATCTTTTAGGCCGCGGTGGAGACACCGAACCGACTCCCGGATTACGCTCATTCAAGCTCTATTCACCCGATGGCAAGCACAGGATCTCGGGTGAAGACCTAGTTGGCTACGAAAACTTGGTCCTTCAGGACCTGACCTCCGGCAGGAGTGAGAATATCGGGAAGGCCGTGCTTGCCGGGATGTTCGATGGCGGTGTGATCATCAAAGAATTCCTGCCCGAAGCAACGGTAACGAAATATCTGGGCTGGGACGGTAATGTATCGACGTTGGGATTGACTCCCGTCGATTATCGTTTGCCTTTGGCAAATTCAACGATGATCCAGGGAGGCGGGAGTTACCCCGCACCGGGTGCCTGCAATCTTACGGCGCATTACGACACAATGGGATACGCGTATGACTTCCAACGCACAACCGTTGGAGCCCACGCGCTTGCTATCGCGGACGGCCTGGTCGTCTTTACGCACAGTACGATGGCCTGCAACTTTATTCAGCCTAGCTGTCCGGACTACAGTTCGGCGGGATGTCCGGGATTCTATTTAGGAAATCAGGTGATAATTCAGCACGCAGACGGAACGTATTCTGCCTTCTCACACCTTCAGACAAATTCGATCCAGGTCGAAGTCGGTACAAGCGCGTGCCAAGGTCTTTATGTCGGCCGTCAGGGGCACACGGGTTCGGTAAGCGGATCATTCAATAGCTGCGGAGACCACCTTCATGTCCAACGACAGGTATCGCCCGATCCGTCGGGGCAATCGATTCCTGTTACCTTTTCGGATGTTGCGGTTCACCCGTTGTCCTGCGGTATGGGATACAACACAACTAGCACCGAGATCGCACACTCGATCTCATCGTCAACCGGTAATTTTGGTATCCCCGGCGGAAGTTCCAGCGTAAATGTTACGTCGAACGGATGTGTCTGGAACGCCGTAAGCAACGACCCGTGGATCACCATAACTTCACCGAGCGGAGGTTCGGGGAGTGGAAACGGAATCGTAACTTATTCGGTCTCGGACAACTCTGCCAGCGGACCGCGTGTCGGGACAATGGTCATCGGCGGACATCTTTTCACAGTGAATCAAGCAGGCGGCGGTGTTACTAACCTCGCCCCTGTCGTCAACGCCGGAACGGATCAGACCGTTGATATTTCGGTGGGTGCCGGCCTCTCTGGGGCTGTTTCTGATGACAACCTTCCGTCACCTCCGGCGACGGTTACTTCAGGCTGGTCGAAGGTTACCGGCCCGGGCAATGTCACGTTTGGAAATGCCGGCAGCCCGGTCACAAATGCGAATTTTTCGATGGCTGGCATCTACGTTCTTAGGTTGACTGCAAATGACGGCGCATTGACATCGTTCGACGACGTTACGGTGGTTGCGGGTGTGACGGGAGCGGGTGGCTCGCTCACGGGCAGCCAAGCCGTTCCGACGAACTTGGCGGTCGATCTCTCGACCGAGGGAACCGCTGATTGGGCACATTGGGGGCTGACGGACTCGACCAGTTTTGACCACAAGACCGGCGTCGTCCAGCAGATCAGCAACCTGAGCCGGATCGGAACGATCAGTACTATACGCAGCAGCAGCAATGGCGACCCGACAGTCTATTACACTTGGAATGATGGAACCCCGGCAGGTGCCGCTGTCAATACTCCGACTTGTATTTACACCTATGGCCAAGGCAATGGATTTGAATTGTCAGTACCGGCGGACACTTTCCAACGAACTCTAAGGCTGTATGTCGGAGTCTGGAGAATAAGAGGGCGGCTTGAGGCAGAACTTAGCGATGGCAGTGCTTCGCCTCTGATCGATAATTCTTTTTCAACTATCTATCCGGCCGGAGCGCAGAATGGCGTATATACGATCACATATTCGGCTGCATCGGCGGGCCAGACATTAAGGCTGCGTTGGTACATTGAATCGACCACCTATCCAGTTGGCAATATTAACGTTCAGGCAGTAACCCTGACCGGTGGTGTTGCTCCGCCGGTGAACCAGGCGCCAATTGTGAACGCAGGAAGCGACAAGGCTATCATGCTGCCCGCGTCGGCAAGCTTGAGCGGGGCAGTGACGGACGACGGGCTGCCGAATCCGCCCGCGGCCGTTTCGACGGCATGGACAAAGGTGAGCGGGCCGGGAACAGTAACTTTCGGCAACGCAAGTGCATTGAACACGACAGCAGACTTTAGTGCGGCGGGAACGTACGTGCTGAGACTGACGGGCGACGACAGCGCGTTGAGTGCATCGGATGATCTGACCGTGACGGTCAATCCTGCCGGTGCCGCAGGATCGCTTTCGGCAAGCAGTGCGGTATCACCCGCAAATGTGAATCTATCGGCCGAAGGAACGGCCGATTGGGCACATTGGGGCATAAGCAATGCGAGCAGCTTCAACCATAAGAATGGTGTAACGCAGCAGATAGGCAATTTCATACGTATCGGCGGCGGATCGACGCAGCGGTACAGCAACAATCCGACCTTCTTTAGTTGGACCGGCGGGACACCGACGGCCTCTGCTACGAACACATCGACTGGAGTTTACGCAACAGGCCAGAACAACGGATTCCAGGTGACGGTGCCGGCAGATACGACGGCCCGTACATTAAAGCTGTACGTCGGGTTATGGGCGGCCGGAGGGCGTTTAGAAGCGGATCTTAGTGACGGCAGTGCACCGGCGTATGTAGATACATCGATCTCGAATTCGGGCGGGACAAGCAATGGGGTTTACACGTTGAACTACCAGGCCGGGAGTGCGGGGCAGACGTTGACGGTGAAATGGACGGCGAACACCACGTTCAGCCAATGGGGCAACGTGACCCTTCAAGGAGCGACTCTTGTAATGAGCGGACCGCCTGTTAATCAACCGCCGGTAGTCGATTCAGGAGCAGATCAGGTGATCACTCTGCCTGCGTCAGCGAGTCTCAATGGGACGGCGACGGACGACGGTCTGCCGAATCCGCCGGCGGCCGTCTCGACGGCGTGGACAAAGGTGAGCGGTCCGGGAACAGTGACGTTTGGAAACGCAAACGCGCTGAGTACCACGGCGGACTTCAGCACGTCCGGTACCTATGTACTGAGGCTGACAGGCGATGATAGTGTCCTGAATGCCTCGGACGAGATGACAGTAATAGTAAATCTGCCAGGTCTCGGGGTGCTTTCGGTGAGCGGAGCGGCGCCGGCATCGAATGTGGACCTATCCGCCGAAGGAACCGCGGATTGGGCCCATTGGGGCCTAACGAGCCCGGCCAGCTTTAACCACAAAAACGGCGTCACTTCGCAGATAGGAAACTACACACTGGTCGGGAACGGCATCGCACAGCAATTTAGCGGCAACTCAACAAGCTACAGCTGGAGTGGAGGAACCCCGACAGCTTCAGCATCTGGTGTTGATACCGGTCTATGGATCGTCGGAGTGGGTAATGGATATCAGATCGTCGCGCCGGCCGACACGACGGCTCGAACACTGAAGATGTATGTAGGGCTTTGGGCAGCCGGAGGACGCTTTGAGGCAAGCCTGAGCGACGGGAGTGCTCCCGTCTATGTGGATACAACACAAGTGAGCTCAAGCAGTACGATCAATCGCGTCTATACGATCAACTATCAGGCAGCCTCCGCGGGACAAACTTTGACGGTAGAGTGGACCGTGAATACGACTTTCAATCCTTGGAGCAATGTAACACTGCAGGCTGCAACGCTCTTGGGTTCGCCGATTCAACCGCCAAATCAAGCTCCCGTGGTAAACGCAGGAAGCGACAAGGCTATCATGCTGCCCGCGTCGGCAAGCTTGAGCGGGGCAGTGACGGACGACGGGCTGCCGAATCCGCCCGCGGCCGTTTCGACGGCATGGACAAAGGTGAGCGGGCCGGGAACAGTAACTTTCGGCAACGCAAGTGCATTGAACACGACAGCAGACTTTAGTGCGGCGGGAACGTACGTGCTGAGACTGACGGGCGACGACAGCGCGTTGAGTGCATCGGATGATCTGACCGTGACGGTCAATCCTGCCGGTGCCGCAGGATCGCTTTCGGCAAGCAGTGCGGTATCACCCGCAAATGTGAATCTATCGGCCGAAGGAACGGCCGATTGGGCACATTGGGGCATAAGCAATGCGAGCAGCTTCAACCATAAGAATGGTGTAACGCAGCAGATAGGCAATTTCATACGTATCGGCGGCGGATCGACGCAGCGGTACAGCAACAATCCGACCTTCTTTAGTTGGACCGGCGGGACACCGACGGCCTCTGCTACGAACACATCGACTGGAGTTTACGCAACAGGCCAGAACAACGGATTCCAGGTGACGGTGCCGGCAGATACGACGGCCCGTACATTAAAGCTGTACGTCGGGTTATGGGCGGCCGGAGGGCGTTTAGAAGCGGATCTTAGTGACGGCAGTGCACCGGCGTATGTAGATACATCGATCTCGAATTCGGGCGGGACAAGCAATGGGGTTTACACGTTGAACTACCAGGCCGGGAGTGCGGGGCAGACGTTGACGGTGAAATGGACGGCGAACACCACGTTCAGCCAATGGGGCAACGTGACCCTCCAAGCAGCCACTCTTGCTAACGGCACCATTCCGTTCTCCGGGCTCAATAATAGTCCCTTTGAACTGTGGGGAATCGATGGATTAGGCGGCCATAAAAGGGTTACGAACGATCCGAGCGGGGAGGGTGAGTTCGACACGCTCAGGATCCTTCGTCCGGAGCTTTCGTTGGCGATCGGAATGGGCTTTCCTTACAGATAGTAGGCTACGAATCCGAGTGCAAAAGGCTCGTTGCAAGACAAGAGTGTCTGCGACACTTAGGACTGTATGAAGTCCGCGGCAGGGACGAATCGAAGCGGGGTAAATGGAGAGGTTGAGAAGGGCGGTCGGGCTCGGTGTTATTGTCGTCTCATTTTCGACATTCTTAGCGCAGGTCTATCGGATGCATCTGGAGCGATGGGATGATGCTTACATTACCTTTCGATTCGCCCGGCATTTAGCAAGCGGATTAGGGCTGGTCTGGAACGTAGGCGGCGAGCGGGTCGAAGGATTCACAAGTCTTCTTCATGTCTTGGTAATAGCTCTTGGCTTTAAGCTCGGGTTTGATCCATGGTTGTGGAGTCTTCTACTCAGTGTTGGATGCGTTATTGCATCTTTCCTTGTGATGCTTGCGATCGTTTCCCGCCATGCAGGAGGGATCGATGCATTTGCTGCAATCGTCGTAGGTATATTTGTCGCAGATCCCCTAACCGCGATCCATTCAACTTCGGGTCTCGAAACGCAGCTTTTCGTCCTATTGTTGAATCTTGCCGCATTGGCGGCACTGGAGTTTTTTGACAAGCCTAATTTAGCGAGAGGCCTTTTTCTCGCTTTGGTCGCCATAGCGGCTTGTCTTACACGACCCGAAGCGATCCTATATGGACTCGGAATCTATGCGGCGCTTACGGTGTCTTTCATCTATTCTAGACGGGGGAGAGAAGGCCAACCCAAGAATGTTAAGTTCCTTGGGCTTTCCATCCTTGGTGTTGTTTTAGGTGGATCACTGTATGCTCTTTGGAAATATTCATACTTTGGGTACTTGCTGCCTAACCCGTACTACGTCAAGTCTGCAAAATTCAGCCTTTCAGGGTTACCGGAGGTCAGTGAGTACATTATCCATTTATCGCGATGGTACTTGCCGCTCTCGCTCCCCGTTCTATTGGCTTATCTATTCGCTAGGCAGAGCCGGCATCGAGATCGTAGTGAAGAGCCGGGGGCGTCGGGGAGCGTTACGGGAACCGAGAATGGGACGTATGCGAAGCTACTGATCGTCGTTCTTCCCGCTGCAATGGGCCTTGCTTACTACACCACAATCATTCATGAGGTTGGCGGCGGCAGCCGATTTTCGTATCCAACGTATTCACTTCTTTTGCTCGGAGTTCTGATAGCTCGTTCCCCCATTTTTCGACGGATTAGGGCTGGCGGCGGAGTATGGTTTGGCATGGTTGCGATGTCATTTGGATGGTTTGTCATCTTATTTGTGTCTTGTCATCCTTGGAAGATAGCTCCAAGACCAATTAGTGCATTTGGCCGATTTCATACGAAGTTTGGCGAAGCGTTAGAGGCGACGGGATTGGGTTCGAAAGGAACCATCATTTGTGACGCTGCCGGTTTAATACCGTATGTAAGTGGTTTTGATCAGATAGATAGAGTCGGCTTAACGGACAACTTTCTGTCAGGCAGGTCTGATCCGACACCTTTCGAACGCGAGGCGTAAATGTGGAGCCGCTCGGCTGATGTTTATATTGGAGCGGAGCCGCCAGCTACACCCGGTGCAACAGATTCAGAATCCGACCCAAGAATGAATTCCCGATATGTATCTAAGATTCTGCTTAAGCGCCCCCTCAGGCTGATCGAGTCCAGAATCTACTTGCAGGATCCACAGTTACTATTCCGGAGGATGCGAGTCTTACGAGACGACTGGGAACTGGTCGGAGAGCTTGATTGGCCAGGTTGGGAGGCATGGAGGCTAAAGAGCTTTGTTTATGTAAGCCGGAGTTCTCCCTATAGAGAAATTATTCGCGAAAAGATCAAGCCGCTGGTTGAAAGCGGACCTGATCAGCTAGACCTTGAGGATGTTGATCAAAATAATTGAGCGGTGTTCCTGCCCGAGAACGCGTTCGGACGTATGGTTCGAAGGGGCAATAAATAACCGGAAATCTGAAATGGCCATGCTGCCTGGAAGACGCCACTCAGCACTTCGCGCCGCAATAGCTCTGATCGTCGATCTGCGAGAAACGTAGAAAATGGTCAGCTATGTGTCTAACGAGAGTCGGCTATGTGCGGAGGGCGTTTCCATTGGCAGATCGTCTATCATCTATCTCGCGCTAGCGCTGATGCTGTCGTTCTATCATTTTGAAACAATAAATCTTCCGTTTGCGACTCAACGAGCTGAGTTCCATCAAGGAATTATTCGAGGTGATTTTAAGTCGCCGTATCAGTACAGAGTGGTTGCACCGTGGCTTGTCGAAGTTCCGTCGCAGATGGTCGATTGCGTGATCGATACATCGAGGGGAAACCGTGCGATTCTCGTTCGAGAGATTTTCTACGCTCTTCAGCGAGCTGTAGCCGTGTTCGTATTATTTGCGGTTTTCCATTTGCTCCTTTTGACATGGTTTCGCCCGGATATTGCGTTCGCCGGTACACTGCTTTTTGCCGGCTTACACTTGTTCACCTATCGAAGCTATTACTTTCAGCCTTCGTCGCCCCTCAATCTTCTTTTTCTAACGATCGGGGCATGGCTAATGGCTCGTGGCGAGTTCAAGGGGTGGCTCTATCCGCTTACGATAATTGGGAGTTTGACGCGAGAGACCTTCGGGTTGATCGTGCCGATTCATCTTTCATTTTTTGGCTTGAAGCGAACCACGCTGAAGCATACTATCGGGCTATTTGCCGTTTGGGCTGCCGTTCAGATCGCCCTTCGGGGCATCTTTGGAATGAGACCGTCATTCCCATTGCGACCCCTTAGCGTTAACTTTCACGAAGTGTTCTGGCCGTTCTTCTTGTTCTCGCTATTGTGGGTGATTCCTCTAGTTGGCTTCAGACGTCTTCCATCCGAGCTTCGTTCGATGCTGTTGCTCTTTGCTCTGCCGTTGGTTTTAGTGAATTTCATTTTCGGTAAGGTGGAAGAAACAAGGCTGTTTTTGGATCTTGCGATCGTTCTGATCCCATCGACACTCTTAGTGCTTCTCGGTGACCAGAATTGTATGCAACGCTCGGTAGCTGATGCTTGAAGTTGCTATCGAGACGCATTCTACAAAATACGAACGAAGGAGCTGATCTACAGAGTTGTCGGTCTGAGCCGCGCATGCGATCGAAGGAGAGGCGGTAGTTATGAAAAGTGACGTTGAGAAGAAAAATTGCCTGATCACCGGTGGGGCGGGCTTTCTTGGGATAAATCTTATCCGACATCTGCTCAAGAAGAATTGGAGCGCTACTTCGTTCGACAAGGCAGAATTCAAGTTCGCAGATGTTGCGGATTCTATCACCGTCATCCGCGGAGATATCCGCGATCGCGATCAACTGCGTAAGGCAATGGCGGGTATAGATATCGTTGTTCATACCGCGGCCGCTCTACCGTTGGACAGTAAGGCGGATATCCTTTCGACAGAAGTCGAAGGAACGCGGAATGTTCTAGGTACCGCATTTGACGCCGGGGTTGAACGGGTTGTTCATATTTCGTCGACGGCTGTTTATGGGATTCCTGACCATCATCCGCTGGTCGAAGGAGACCGTCTCCAAGGTGTTGGATCTTACGGAGAAGCAAAGATTCTAGCTGAGAATATCTGTCGAGAATATCGGGATACGGGATACTGCGTGCCAATTCTGCGACCAAAAAGCTTTGTTGGGCCTGAGCGCCTCGGCGTGTTTGCGTTGTTGTACGAGTGGGCGCTCGAAGGCCGAAATTTTCCGTTGCTCGGACGGGGGAACAACAAGTATCAACTCCTTGACGTTGAGGATCTTTGCGATGCTATCTATCTCGCGATCACCGTCGATGCAGAACGTGCGAACGAAACCTTCAACATCGGAGCAAAGGAATATGAAAGCCTCTCGACTGATTTTCAGGCGGTTCTTGACCACGCCGGATACGGCAAGCACATCAGAAGGCTGCCTGCCGGTCCCGCCGTTGCGGTATTGAAGCTTCTTGAAAAGCTCGGTCTATCGCCGCTTTACAAGTGGATCTACGAGACCGCGGACAAGGAATCATTTGTCTCCATAGAAAAGGCCGAGACCGAGTTGGGGTTCGAACCGAAGTATTCGAACGAGGAGGCCTTGATCCGAAACTTTGACTGGTATCGCGAAAACGAATCTCGATTCCGAAACCAGTCGGGTACCAGCCATACGGTCCCCTGGAGCCAAGGGGTCCTGAGGTATGCGAAGCTATTCTTTTGATGCTTAGACATCACTTTAACGAAAAGGACGCTATTCCTTCCGGAGTCAGCGTCCATTGCTTTTTGCGAGCCAACTCCTTCCACACTCGCCGCGTTTTGCGACCCGATAGGAGTAACGTATGAACGAACAAGCATCAGCCATTCTTACAGAGAAGGCTGTGACAGTCCCACATTCTAAGTTTAGCTGGCCCGCGCATATTGTCGCAGCCGCTCGGCCGCACCAGTGGACAAAGAATCTATTCATTCTTGCGCCATTGTTGTTTGCCGGCCTTCTAACGGATCCCGTTTCACTCGGGCGAGCGGTCTTGGCATTTTCTGCATTTTGCTTGCTGTCCAGCAGCTTATATATTTTCAACGATTGGACCGATCTCGACGAAGACCGAGCTCACCCCGAGAAGTGCAAACGACCGCTTGCGTCCGGACAATTACCCGTTTCAACTGCTCTAGCGGCCGCTGCGTTGCTTGCGGCGACAGCTTTCTTCATTTCCTATTTCCTGGGCCTGTACTTTTTTCTTGTTGCCCTGTTGTACTTCGGACTGGTCTTGGCGTATTGCCTTGGCCTAAAACGGATGATCGTGCTGGATTGCATGATCATTGCATTGGGATTCGTTCTGCGGGTGGTTGCTGGCGCAGTTGCGATCGCGGTCACCGCCTCTCATTGGCTCATCGTTTGTGCGTTCCTATTGGCGCTTTTCCTTGCCTTCTCAAAGCGCCGTCAAGAACTTATCGCACTATCCTCCGATGCGGGCAGTCATCGCTCAGTTCTTGACCTCTATACCGTCGGATACCTTGGGCAGGTAAACGTTGTCCTTGTTGCCGCCTCGATCGTTTGCTATGCGCTATACGCAGTTGCTCCGGAAACGGTAGAAAAATTCCACACCGACGCCCTTATATACGGGACCGTCTTCGTCATTTACGGGATGTTGCGCTATTTGGCGCTGATCGAGGACCCAAAAACGGGTGGAAATCCGAGCAAAGTGTTGCTCGAGGACAAACCGCTTCTTCTGACGCTGGTGATCTGGGCAGTGTTCAATGCTGGGATCATCTACTACGAAACTTACCAACATCTGATCCCGGGTCAATGAAAATGACCTTAAGGTCCTAGATGCGGTATAGACCAAAAGTACTACGGTATTCGGTCGTTTCTTCCGATTCACCGTGCACCCGAGGTTGCTATCATTCGTTAAATGTTCAACTTGGCTTAGTTGAAGGTTAGAGGGTCTGTCGGGTGAATCGGCAAACCGTGAGCGATCCACGAATTCGCTCGACAGACTCTCGGCACTTCTCGAGTCTTCCTTACGGGTAAATTGGCAGCTTGGCCTCAATATGCTGACGGGCTTGCTTCCAAGGGGTTTTTTTTGTCGGTGAACTTCCAGAATCTCAATAAGGAAGCCCGGGTTGCGAGCTGAAGGCTCCGATTGGTCGGCTCGAAGACCCCGCTGAACAAACCTTTCTGCAGGAAAACCAAATGAAAACCAGATCGAATGTTGAAGTTCCAGCTCGGCCGACCGATTCCGTGGATCGGATGATAGTCGATTCGTTGGCCAAGCTTGACGGGGTTGCACTCGGGATCTCACTCGCCCTTTTGTTCGGGCTGATCGTTTTTGCTGCCACCAATATCATCATTCTGAAAGGCGGCGACGTCGTTGGACCCAATCTCGCCCTCCTCGGACAGTTCTTTATCGGCTACGACGTTACCTTCTCCGGCAGCATAGTCGGAATTGTATATGGCGGAATCGTCGGATTTATCCTCGGGTGGCTGATCGCGAGCCTTCGGAACTTCGTCGTCTCAGTCTATATCCACTATCTGAAGGTCAAAGGAAGTATGTCGGCCGTGAACGACTATATTGACAATCCATAATGACTAACTCAAATAGCTCAAAGGCCGAGAATAAGAAGGTAGTCATAATTGGAGCCGGGCCCGCAGGGCTTACGGCTGCCTATCAGCTTTGTAAGGAAGGAGTTGAGTCCGTCGTCCTCGAGAAGGACGATGTGGTCGGAGGAATCTCGCGTACCGTAAACTACAAAGGCTACCTCTTCGATATCGGCGGACATCGGTTCTTTACAAAGGTAAAAGCCGTTGACGATATGTGGCGCGAGGTCCTTGGTGAAAAGAAGTTTCTTCGCCGGTCAAGACTCTCGCGAATCTACTATCAAAAGAAGTTCTTCTTCTACCCGCTGAAGGCTTCAAATGCTCTTCTTGGCCTTGGAATATGGAACAGCATAATGATGGTCCTCAGCTATCTGAGGGCGCAGATGTTTCCGGTCAAGAACGAGTCAACATTCGAAGATTGGATTAGCAATCGATTTGGCAAGCGCCTCTATCATACATTCTTTAAGACTTACACCGAGAAGGTGTGGGGCATCCCGTGCGATAAGATATCGGCCGACTGGGCGGCCCAGCGGATCAAGGGCCTGTCGCTCATTACGACGATCAAGAATGCGCTGATTCCGACCGAGGTCAAGGACAAAGGCGAGATCATCAAGACACTTATCGATGCTTTTGACTATCCGGCCAAAGGCCCCGGCATGATGTGGGAAATGGTCGCCGATAGTATTCAGAAGGATAGATCATCGCTAAAGATGAAATCGGACGTAGAGCGAATCTACTGGCAGCAAGGTCGTGTGACCGCACTCGAGATAGAGCATAATGGCGAACGCGAAGTGATTGAAGGAACGGATTTTATCAGCAGCATGCCGATGCAGGAGCTCGTCAGGAAGATGTCGCCTGAGCCTCCGGCAGAGGTTCTCGCTGCCGCGGATAAGCTGGGCTATCGCGACTTTCTGACAGTTTCCCTGGTCGTAAACAAAGAAAAGCTCTTCGAGGACAACTGGATCTACATCCACGATCCGGATGTGAAGGTTGGCCGAATTCAGAACTTTAAGAATTGGAGCCCTCACATGGTTCCCGACCAAACTCGAACGTGTCTCGGCCTCGAATATTTCTGCTTCGAGGGTGATGGTTTGTGGAATATGGAGGACAAGGACCTGATCGCCCTCGGAACCAAGGAACTCGGCATGCTCCAGCTTGTTAACCCGGCGGACGTTGAAGACGGTTCGGTTGTCAGAATGCCGAAAGCCTATCCCGTTTACGATGGGGTCTATGCCGACGCGGTCGATACTATCAGGGACTTCTTGCGGCAAGTTCCAAACATATACCTCGTCGGTCGGAACGGGATGCATAAATACAACAATCAAGATCACTCAATGCTGACGGCGATGCTCTCCGTTAAAAACATTCTTGGTGCTCATTATGACGTGTGGGGCGTAAATGTTGACAATGAATACCACGAAGAGATAACGGCTCAAGAGGAATCCGAACTAGGTGTGGTATCTTCTACGCAGCCGCTGGTTCCAACAAGGATAGGCTAAGTAATGACATCCGAATCGATCGATCCGCAATTTTCAGAGAGAACTATCAGCGATGAGCGAGCGCAAGCCATCCGTGAGGAACAGCTGCTCAAACGAGCGGTTGTTCGGCTTAACGGTCACGTTCTCGGGTTCGTTCTCGGTACGATCGGTGCCCTTGCATTGTTCGTGGCGACGATGTGGCTTGTGATAAAAGGCGGCGAGGTCGTCGGCCCGCATTTAGGGCTGCTTGACAATTTTCTGCCGGGCTACTCTGTTTCATATCGTGGAGGTCTTGTCGGTGCTGCTTATGCTTTTGTCATTGGCTATGCCAGCGGGTACCTGATCAGTTCGATTTACAATTTTTTCGCTCTACTACGGTCGAACTCGCACAGACCGAAGACACGCTAGACCTTCAAGCCTTTTCATCACTGAACAGAACTCACGAATCGGGCAGCTTCGTTTCGTGAACGTGCAGGTGTGGTCTTTGAGAATGTATGCGAATAGGAGTTGACGCGAGTTGCTGGGGCAATAGACGCGGCTTTGGCCGCTTTACGCGGGAACTCCTAAGTAGCTTGTTGGCGACTGACACTCGCAATGAGTTTGTCTTCTTTGTTGATTCTCAGACCGGTTGTGAATCTGAATTTCCTCCTTCGGCGGAGGTTGTGCTAGTACGGACACACGCTTCGGCTGTTGAGGCAGCCTCCGCTTCAGGGCGTCGTTCTTTACCCGACCTATTGTCAATGTCGATGGCCGTATTGCGGCATAAGATCGACGTTTTCTTCTTTCCGACGGTATATACCTATTTTCCGATCTTCAACAGGACAAAGATCGTATTGACCATTCACGACGTGATCGCCGAACATCATCCCGAACTAATCTTTCCAAACTCACGCGCGCAGTTCTTTTGGAATTTGAAGCTAAGGGCGGCAACGCGACAGGCTGACCTGCTCGCAACCGTATCGGAATTCTCGAAAACTGAGATTGCCAATTACTACAATTATCCTGCTTCAAAGATACGCATCATAACAGAGGCCGCAAGACCGGAGCTCAAGACCCTTTTTCGCGAGCAAAACGGTGCGTTGCGGGCAAAAAATGGAACTTCTGGTTCAGATAGATTCTTGCTCTATGTAGGCGGAATAAGCCCGCATAAAAACCTTTGTAAGTTGGTCGATGCATTCAAACTATTTCGCGAAAGCAGAACGAGTCAGCCGGTCCAACTGGTCCTAGTTGGTGACTATGAAGACGATCCATTCTATTCCGCGTATCCGGGGTTGAGAAAGCAGATCGGTGAGTATGGCTTGGAGAACGAGATCATCTTCACCGGTTATATCCCTGACGATGAACTGGCTCGGCTCTACAAAGATGCGCTCGTCCTCGTCTTTCCGTCCATTGAAGAAGGATTTGGTCTTCCTGCGATCGAGGCAATGGCCTGCGGCACGCCCGTAGTTGCGAGTCGGACCGGCTCGCTGCCGGAGGTGGTTGGGCAGGCAGGACGATATTTCGATCCGCACGACTCCGCCGATATGGCCCGAGTGATCACGGACGTGGTGAAGAGTGAAGGCGCACGTCGAAAAATGAGTGCTGACGGTATTGCTCGGGCACGGCAGTTCAGTTGGGAAAGAGCGGCAAACGACACTTTAGCGATATTTGAAGAACTGCGCTCGGATCGAGTTTTGTGAAGGATCGTCACTTGAGATTTTGTATGGTGTCAACGTTCTATCCGCCGTATAACTTTGGCGGAGATGGAATGCACATCTACCGGCTTTCGAATGAACTTGCTCGACGCGGACATTCAGTTGACGTTTTCTATTGCGAAGATTCATTCGTGATGTTGAATGGAGGGGAACCGACAGGCGCCTTCCCAAATCATCAGAACGTAAATTTGCACCCGCTGCGGAGCGGGTTCGGCATGCTCTCGCCGCTAGCCACTCAGCAGACCGGAATTCCGCTGTTCAAAGGCAAATTGAAGAGAGCTTTGTCAGAAGGCGACTACGATGTGATCCATTACAACAATATGTCGCTGATCGGGATCGCAGCGTTGAGTTATGGATCAGCGATCAAGCTCTATACCGCGCACGAGCATTGGCTGGTATGTCCGATGCATGTACTTTGGAAGCCCAATAGAGAGGTCTGCGAGAAAAAGAGCTGCACAGCCTGTCAACTCTCCGGAAAGAGGCCACCTCAGTTGTGGCGTTATTCCGGGATGATGGACCGAAATCTGAAGCATATCGATCGCTTTCTCTCGCCGAGCAGATTCTCAATCCAGAAGCATCGAGAATTGGGCTTTGATGCTCCGATCCAGCATCTTCCGTACTTTCTACCGAAGCCTGTGGATTCAAAGCTGGTTCCATTGCCTGCGGGGATTGGCGAGCGGCCATATTTCCTTTTTGTCGGTCGGCTTGAATATATCAAGGGTGTTCAGAATCTGGTCGAGCCGTTCCGCAAGAACCCAGGGTTCGACCTTCTTGTAGCTGGTGATGGAGTTTTCCGTGAATCGCTTGAGGCTCAAGCTGCCGACTGCCCAAACATTAAATTTCTGGGCCGGCTGGATCAGGATTCGCTCAGTTGTCTCTATCGAGGTGCGAAAGCGGTCATCGTTCCGTCGATCTGCTATGAGACGTTCGGCATCGTTATCATCGAGGCCTTTTCGCACAAGACGCCCGTGATCGTCAACGATCTTGGAGCGCTGCCGGAGGTTGTTCACGACAGTGACGGTGGAATCATCTACAAGACTGAGAAAGAGCTTATCTCCGCGATGAATATGCTCGCAGGCGATCCGGAAAAGAGAGATAAATTTGGCGAGAATGGACATCGAGCGTACCTGAAATACTGGTGCGAAGAGCCGCACCTCGAAATGTATATGAAGTTGATCGAATCTGTAGCCGAAGAAAAGGAGCGAAAGAGACACTATATTGCTGAACGGCAAGTCGCGAGAGCCTGCTAAGTTTCGCGTACCTATCATCACATACCATTCGATCGATGAGAGTGGCTCCGTCATCTCGATCGATCGAGATGTGTTCAAAAGGCAGATCTCGACAATGGCGAAGGCCGGATACACGGCGATCACACTTTGCGAGCTTGTATCCGCGATGAGCAATGGGAGCGCGTTGCCGGAGCGAGTGGTCGTCTTGACCTTTGATGACGGTTTCAAAAATTTTTACACCGAGGCATTTCCGATACTCAGCGACCATGGGTTCGGAGCGACGGTTTTTCTCGTTACCGATTTCTGCGGAAAACATAACGATTGGGCGGGAAATCCGCCGAAACTTCCACGAAGCGAGATCCTGAAATGGAGCGAAGTACGAGAGCTTAGCGGGAACGGTGTTGAGTTCGGCTCACACACGAAAACGCATCCGGACCTGACGCGAACATCTGCCGCAGTCCTGGAGGACGAGATCCTTAACTCCAAATCGGCACTTGACGATGCGCTCGGCACTGAGACAGTGTCATTTGCTTATCCGTTCGGGAGAATGAGCGAGGCCACAAGGGCAGTGGTTGCGGACAATTTCAAGGCTGCAGTTTCTACTGTGCTCGGTAAGGTAACTCCGCGCAGCGATCTATTCGAGTTAGAAAGGGTCGATGCTTACTATTTGTCAGATCAGCGTATTCTCGATCGGATAGAGACCCCGCTTTTCGACAACTATATGAGGGTTCGTCAGATTCTGCGAAAGGCAAAGTCCTTTGCTGCCAAGGTGTAGCCGATCGGAAGGCAACAACAAGGAAGAATATGAACATCGTTTCAAGAGTTACTCGTCACACAAAGCTTTCAGTAAGGGCGGTAAAGCATAGAACCATGCAAACACCACCTTTCATGATCATTTTTATCAATTCGATCTGCAACCTTACTTGTGAGCATTGTTTCTATTGGAAGGAACTGAACAAGCGCAATGACTTGACGTTTGAGGAGTTTGAAAAGCTGTCGCTTGAGCTTGGTGACTTCGAGAACCTCAATCTGTCGGGTGGTGAGCCATTTATCCGAAAAGAGTTTGCCGAGATCTGTGAGCTGTTCATTAAGAACAATAACGTCAAGAACATTTACGTCCCGACAAACGGCTACTTTACCGATCGAACCGAAGCGGCCCTGCGAAAGATACTCGAAGACAAGAATCTCAAACTTTTCGTCTGCGAGATATCGCTCGACGGAATGCCCGACTATCACAATAAGTTTCGCGGCAATGCACAATCCTTCAAAAAGGCGATGGAGACGTATCAGATGCTGGCTCGTCTTCAAGCGGAGGATCCACGATTAAGAATTCACGCCAATACGGTCGCGATGAGCGAGAATATGGATGAGATCTGGAAGTTGACGGAGTATCTGCACGATAACTGTCCTGCGATGGAGCATCACAACCTAGCGATAATTCGCGGGGATCGAAAGAATCCCTCGCTGCAAGGGCCTCACCTTACGAAATACAAGGACCTTTATCGTCATGTTGCCGAAGTGTGGAGCGACCGCGAAAAACGTCGTTTCGGAGCAAGTGTCGAACCGATGCTTCAATGGGCAAAGGTTAAAACGATCGAATCTGAAAGCCAATTTATACCTTGCAAGGCAGGCATCTTGACCGGCGTTGTGTATGCCAACGGCGATGTTAGCGTCTGCGAGCAGCATCGTCCGATCGGAAATCTGCGGAAGAATAGCTTCTTTGAAATCTGGGACTCCGAGAAGGCTGAAACGCTCCGGCAGGGGATCGCGGCCAAGGAATGCTACTGCACCAATGAAATATTCTTGTGGTCAAGCATTGTGTTTCAACCGGTACAACTTACAAGAGCTATGGTCGGCGCGCGTAAAGAGCGGACGGCGGTGGTAGTAGCTGACCGCTGAAACGACTGGCTAACGGCTTCCTCACAAACTTCTCGTGTCAAGCTTTATACCCTTCATCACGGTCATAATTCCGGTTTACAACGGGCGCGATTTTCTGGGAAAGTGTCTTGGAGCACTTTTCGCGTCGAGCTATTCTTCTTTCGAAGTGCTTGTTGTCAACGACTGCTCTACGGATGACAGCCCCGAACTCGCACACGAGAAGGGGGCTAGAGTTATCTCAACTGCTGAGCGGTCAGGGCCCGGTGCCGCGCGCAATCTTGCTGCCGGAGCAGCAGCTGGGGAAGTGCTCGTGTTTGTCGATGCGGATGTAGTCGTAAAGCCGGATACGCTTGAGAAGATCGCAGCGAGATTCGAGGAAAGCCCGGATCTTGCCGCTTTATTCGGTTCTTACGACGATGAGCCTGCTGAACGTAATTTCTTATCCCAATATAAGAATCTACAGCATCATTTTGTCCACCAACATTCGAATCCCGTGGCATCGACGTTTTGGTCGGGGCTCGGCGCAATGCGCCGCAAGGTATTCCTTCAACATCATGGCTTCGATCACGAAAAATTCTCTGAGCCTTCGATCGAAGATATAGATCTCGGCTCTCGGCTTCGAGCGGCAGGACAACGAATACTTCTCGATCGTGACATTCAAGCAAAGCACCTGAAAAAGTGGACAGTCCGCTCGCACCTGAGGACTGAGATATTCTGCCGAGCCCTTCCGTGGTCCCGGCTCATTGTTGAAAAGCAGACCCTTATCAACGACATGAATTTGAAAACCGCGGATCGCTTGAGTGCACTCCTAGTTGGGCTTCTTTCGGTCACGCTTCCGTTCATCTTTTGGCGGCCGTTGATCGGCGTACTATCGATCTGCATAGTTGCGGCATTTCTGTTTCTAAATCGGGAGATACTTCTTTTCTTCTGCCGTAAGAAGGGTCTTATGTTTGCAACAATGACCATACCGTGGCAAATGCTCTACTTCCTCTACGGCGGAGCAACGTTTGTATTGTGCTGGGTCTGGTACACAATGTTGCGATCCCTTTCTATTGACAAAGGCAAGGTAGTCCGGCAGGAGAAGATGAATGCCGGGAACTGAGAACCGAGTGGGCCTCGTTCGTTCGGGCTCATTCCGCGTTAGTCACGATATGGTGCTGGTGGCCGTCATGGTCATTTTAGCCTTTGCGATCCGACTTGAATTTATTCCGTCAAATTCCGTGCTAAATGGTGATGGCATCTATTATACGATCCTTGGTGAAAAATTCGTCTCCGGTGACTTCTCCGGGGGAATCAGCGCGTACTGGTCACCCCTTTATTCTGTTCTAACGGGAATAGCTGAGTTTATAGGAGCAAACCGAGAGTTCGCCGGGAGGATGGTATCGCTTATCGCCGGCACATTCGTTATCGTCCCGTCCTTTCTCTTGATTCGCGATCTCTACGGCCGGAGTGCGGCCATATTAGGAGCGCTTCTCCTAATATTTGATCCTTCCATGATAAGGGCGTCGGGCTGGGTCATGACAGAGTCACTCTACACTCTAGTCTTTGTCGGGTTTATCCTTACGGGCTGGATGGCAATACAGAACGACAGCAATAGATCGTTTTTCGTGACAGGAGTACTCATCGGAATCTCATATCTAATTAAACCCGAGGCGATAGCTTATGTGATCTTGCTTCCGCTTGTATTTCTCGGACTCAGCATACTCCAGCGTCGCCTAGCCCTTCGCAAGATATTTACCTGCTGCCTTATTACCTTTGCGGGGTTCTCAATCTTCTTCTTGCCTTACATTCTCTTTGTCCGCGCGAAAACCGGAATTTGGACCATAAGCCAAAAGGTTACGGTCAACCTTCCGGCAGCTGACTTCGATGGAGAGCTTTTGAAGATCCTCAGCGGGGAAAGGAAGACCATGAAGGATAAGGTTTGGGGTGACGATTACGGTGGGGTGACACTCCACCCGCAACCTGCACTTGCTCGCAACGAATCGGTGCCGTCGGATTCGCCCGGCTTACTTTCGGGCATAGCTGTGCTTGCGAAGAAAGCGATGTCGCAGCTTATTTGGCAGATCAGGCGTTATTTACCTGCGATTTTACCGATCCCTCTTCTGTTTGTTGCCATCGCAGGATTCTTCAGCAAGCCGTGGACAAGAGAGCGGTTCTTTCACGACGCGTACCTTGCTTCTTTTGTTCTGGCGACGTTGACCGGTTATGCAATCTCGGCCGTCGAACTTAGATATCTCTTTCCCTTGATACCGATCGCAGCAGCTTGGGTCGGGATCGGCGCCATCGATCTTAGCGAGTGGGCGGCTAGTTCAGCTCGGGCGATTCGCAACGGAAAAGACTGGCTCAAACCCATATATTTCCAACTCGGCATGACGGTACTCCTCGTGGGTTCATTTGTCCCATTATACGCCGCCTACATGCGGGCTGACACAATCGACAATGTCCCGTATGAAGAAAAGGAGGCTGGGCTCTGGTTGAAAGACCATTCCGATATACGTAATCCTACCGTTATGTCCGCAAATATAACGGTAGCTTTCTACGCTTGTGCCAAACATATCTATCTTCCCGATGCAACACTTCCGATGATCGTAGCGTATGCAAAGGAACGGAACACGGACTATCTAGTAGTCAGCCAACGAAGGATAAAGGATATGGTATCTTCCGAACTCAGCGGCGTTGATGAGATCGCCGGACTAAGAGAAGTATATCGAGACCAACGCTATCCGGACCATCAAGTAGCGATATACGAAGTGACGTACTAATAGGCCTACTTTCAAAACTCACCGGAAAAATGAATGGCCGGCCTTCCGTCGCCTATCTACCGTAGATCGTGACCACTCCGAAGGCCGGGATGCTTGCTGAGAGTGATTGACCTGTTGTGACGCTCGCGTCCGGTAGAGCTACGCTATACTCGTTCGCCGTTGTGTATGTAATTCCATAGGTGCCCGACGGTAACCCTTGGATCGAGAACGACCCGCCCGATCCCGCCTTCACGACCACCACATACTTTCCGTTAGCGTTTACGAATCCTACCGGATCAAAGTTCTGATTTCCCGACAGAGCTTGGATTCGTCGGGAACCCTCTCGGATGAATTTAAAATACTGCGTCAAGAATCTTGTCTTGCTGCCCATCGTGATGACCGGGTTGGCGGGCGCAGTATCGTCAACGATGTAGTATCTGTCACCGCTATCAGGTCCCCAACTGATCGGTCCAGCCAAACAGAATTGTTGCCACGAGGAATTTCGCCCCTGCTTTATATCCTGGTGAAGAGCGACATAGTCTGCTCCGATCCATTCGAGCATTCCTACTCGTTTGTCATAAAGGATCGCCCTGTCAGAGATCTGCTGCAAGATCGAAGTCGATGCTCCAGTGTATCGATGATAAGAAAATTCGGAGACATACGACATCGCGCCACTTGTTTGCGAGATCTGGTCAATGTAGCTCGGTGCGTTCGCCGCCGATGTAACTGATGGGGCCGTAAAAGAGGGCGTGAAGCCATTGGCAACAAGCTTGTCTCCAGCAGCCTTGATCGCGGCCGCTACCTGGCCGGCAGACCAATTTGCCGTGGACGTGTCCGGTTCGAGTACGACCTCCCATGTGTCGGGAACGAATCCGAACACAGATTGCATATGCTGATACGCGGCGAGCACAAATTCTGCATACTCTGCCGGCGACGACTTGTGCTCGAACGTTGAAGATCCAAAGTCAACATAGTTTAGATTTACCCAAAGGCGTTCCCCACGGGCGGCCAATCGCTGCTTCATCGGCAGCACGACATTGTTGATGCTGCTATCCAGTTGCGAAAACTTAAATCCCGCCGAATTGATGTGGTTCGGGTCGGCATCATCATTGATGATCTCGTAGCGTTTGGCATTGTACTGGCTCTCAGTGATCTGCCCGGCCCGCCACTGCGCGAAATAATCGACTGGGTTCTCGATACCGCTAAGAATTTCAAGCCTGATCCGGTTGATCCCTAGGTCGTTCACGGCAGAGTCAAATAGAGCGTCCTTGTAATTATTCCAAGCCGGTGAAAATAGCTGGCCTGCTTGGTCGGTTGCTTCCCACCCCCGCATCACCTGATATTTCACGTACGGGTTTAGGGCGATCACATTTCCGGACGGCGACGCGATCGGAAAATTGCGAACAAAGACAGGTCTCGAAACCGAAGTCTGTGCGCCCGCCGAATTGAAAGCCTTAGCCTGCAAATTGTGTTTTCCATTCGCGACTGACGCTGTGTCCCAAGCAAAATAGACGATCGAATCCGGAATGGACGGTGAAACCGGAATGGTTCCAACCGGAGTGCCGTCGCATAAGAGGTCCACACGACTGATTCCGGACGGGTCATTTGAATGGATCGCGACCGAAACTTTTCCGGACACTCTGCCGAGTTCCTTCGCTCGCAGGAAGCTTACCGACGGAGAACTAAGGGCAGCTGAACGATTTGGACCAACATACGCGCGACACGGGGTCACGAAAGTCGTAGCAATGGCGACTATAAGACCAAACGCAAAGGTCTTCGGCAATCTTGTGTAATACTTCATTTTTTGACTCGTCGGAACTACCAGAGTTTGTGTTCTGAATTATCTAGGGTAAGAGCGGCTGATCACGCAGAACGGCTTTGACTCTTTGGGAGGAGGGGACTAAAACAACTAGCGGAAAATTCCGTAATAGTCCTAGTTTAACCTTTTTGGTCGTTGAATTGTCAAGTAAAGTTTCGTCCGTGCGGAATTCGACGAGACCGATACGATGAGTTGGGGAAGAGCAGAGGATGGAAGGCGGGGCTATCTTTATGAAGGATGAGCATTTACCGGTCAAGGAGGGAAAAGTCGTCAAGTGAAAGCTCGCCGAAGATCGGACAAGGCTTGGAATTGCAGGAGGGGCGCAAAAGGGCGATATTAACGGCCGGGATTTGTGTTGACTCGAAATCTACTGTGGCTTCGATCCAAGTATTTTGTGTTGACTTTAGAGTTTCAGAACGTCCAAGCTCAAGGCCATTCTTCGAGTCCGTAACGATAACTATCGGATTCGAGGCAGACAAAAGTTCCGAGGAACGATAAAAGAAGTGCAGCGTATAGGTCGAAGTTGGGCGAACGTACACACGCTGCGTCACGACGTGCTTCCCTAGTTCGACCGGACCCGCAAAGTTTATGTGGAGGGCATAGGAACCGGAATGAGCGTCCTGCTGCGTTCGCGAAATCGCTACTCCTGGAAAATCCTGATCAATCTGCCAACCGAACGCCCCCTGGTTGGCGCCCTTGGTGTGCTCGAAGCCTCCGTCGAATATCAATTTGTTATCTTGTTCACCGTTTGCAGCGATAGTTGATGTCCAGAGCTTGTGAGCCAAGGAATAGTCTTGCCGGACGATAAGGTCATTTATGATCTCATATCTGTCGAGTTCAGACAGTCCGTCGCTAAGGAGGAATGCGAGCGTTTTGTCGTTCATCAGTGAACGGCTGATGAAAAACCTCGCAAGGAAGGTTCGAGCTTCGGATGTGGCCGGCCTAGCAGAACATTCGATCGCTAGTGCGTCATCTGGGTGGCGCCGGGCCGCAAGCTCAACGACCTGCGGATATAGAGAAAAATCATTCTCGGCAGCCTCAGAGAGGGCATTGAAGCCTTCTAGCTCACGATGGCTTTGTAGGAGGAGCAAACCGTACATAAACTTAGGCTGTGAGTAGCTGGGTGCGAGATCGACGGACCTGAGGTAAGCCACTTCCGCTCCGGCGAGGTCGCCGGACGTGAACTTTGCCGAACCGAGTAACTGCCAAACGCCGTAGTTTCCTGGTCTCTCTCTCGCGGCCGTTTCAAGAGCAAGAACGGCTTCATCGTATTCGCCCCGATCGAGAAGCAGAAGCCCCAGTACTCTCTGAGTATTCGGGTCTGCGCCGAAAACCCTTGTCGCGAGTTGAGCTTCCGCGATCGAGCCCGTTGTTGATGCCGAGAGCGCAAGGTATTCGGCGAGAGACTGTCGCCCGGCATAGAGCCCTACCGCTACTATGACCAATGCGTAAGCAAGCGGAGCAAGCCATCGACTGCCACCATCAACAGCGAATCCGAGTTCTTTACTTGAGCTAACAACTGTCTTTGAACGCGGACCATGGGTTGCGATCATTACCAAAACCAACAACATTGCGGCGTTTATCGGCACATGCAGGCCAAAATCTACGAAACTATGAATTAAAACACCAAAGATCCCGACTACGGCGCCAAAGCAAGCGAAACGAATCATCCGATGCTCCGAGCCCAAATGACGTAGAGCTCTTTTGCTCACCAAGAAGGAGACAGTGCCAAACACAGCGAGACCGACAATCCCGCTATTTGCAAGGATCTCGAGGTATTCATTATGAGCTTGCTCTAACTCCCATGATCCGTTCGAACGATCATACCTGGTGATCGCATCCGCGTAAGCACCAAAACCGGCGCCGGTAATAGGACGCTCCTTAATTAGATCGAGCGTAATGTTCCATATCGTTCCTCTGTTCATTCGTTGTGCAGAACGGCTCTCGACCTCATCCCGAACTTGCTCTAGGCGGCTCACCACTTTGTCACCTCCTATGAGAGCAATCGCTGCCATGGAGACGAGTGTGGCCAGAATGCATGCTCCAGCAACTCCAAGTATCTTTCGTGACCTATTCCAGGAACGCCCCGAGCCAAGCTTCAACGAAACTTTTTCCCTGCCGGCAACAAATGGATACAGGAGCAAAGAGAAGAGAACCATCGCGAGAAGACTTATGACCCCTCCGCGTGAACCCGCTGTAAGAAGCGAGTAAATCATCAACCCAGCGAGGAGCCAGCCGACAAATCGGACCACTTTTGACAAATGTCCACCTATGAGTGCGCCGATAAGTAGTGCCGTGGACATTTCGGCAAGTAGCGCAAAATGGTTGCGGTTGATGAACTGTGCGTACTGTTCGCTAGGGGGGGCGACATGCGCACGAAATATTCCGTAAGCGGCAGAGCATGCTCCAACTGCGCTCACTATTCCGACAAGGTAGTGCAAGCGTCGAGGACCGGTGACGAGATAGCTTAGCGATTCCGCTGCAATGATCAATGCGGAAAAAAAGACGATGAAGCTCTTTGTTTCGAACGAATCCTCGCTGCGGAAATAGTTTAAGTAGGTAATAGGAACGATCTGTAGGATCGCAAGGAGCACGATCCCTGTTAGGGCGGCGATGATCGGCGGAATGGACAATCGAAAATTATCTTTTAGAAGGCTCCCAATAACCCGAAGCAAACCAAAGCTGCAGAAAAGCAAAGCTAGCAACGACTTGGCGGGTTCGCCCGGCCGTCCCTCCATAAACGCAAAGAAGCACAGCGTTCCGAGGAAAAAGCAAAACGCAAATAGCTCGATCTTTGCGCCTATAGAATACATACGACCAACAGGACATGGTTTGTCGGACCGACCGGTCAGTACCGACGATTTTGGAACTCCGGAAATTATCATTCCGCGTCGTGTCGGGCTTGAATCTGGTGGGACCTCTGTGGAGGATACGCTAAGAGGAATGGGTCCACACCATTCTTAAAAAAAAATACGAGTCGAGTGGGAAACAGGATCGGCGTTTACTTATAGGAGCCGGTCTTGCTATATGACAACTGCATTTCTTCTCTGGTTGGCAGAATAGCGGTCGTTGGGAAGACAATCGCTCGCAGCGTCCGGCCGATGATACGAAGATCGGTCTTCCAACTCTTATCGCCAATGAATCGCGCGTATCCCCGCAGCTTATAGGGCTGTACTACTTCGAGATAGTATCGCTCTGTATCAGATACTTTTGCTAACAATTGCTCTTCGTTCCGCAATCGTAGTGTGACCGGATCTGTAATGCCTGGACGATGCTCGAGGACAAATTGCCACAGAGGGTCGCTCGGATCAACGAATTTCGGGACTTCTGGGCGTGGGCCGACGAAAGACATATCCCCACGAAGGACGTTCCAGAGCTCAGGCAGCTCATCTATCTTCGATTTGCGAAGGAATCGGCCTATAGACGTTACACGCTTGTCATTCGATGCCGTTACGAGCGAACCACTTGAGGAGTTGGTCATAGTCCTGAACTTATAGATGGTAAAATCTGAACCATATTGACCAACTCTTTTTTGACAAAAGAATACGGGGCCTCTCGAGTTGAGTTTTATCAGAATCGAAACAGCAGCCATTACGGGGCCGGCCAACACCAGCCCTACTAAGGACAAAATGACCTCTGCTGTTCGTGGCAACCCTATTCTACGTAATTCATTCATAGTTAAACTGTCACTGACATTGGTGCCTTCGAGAACGTCGTACAGATCTTCCGTATCGTCTTTACCACGTGGGACATTTCCTCGAGAGTCATCATCGAATACATCGGCAGGCTGATTATTTGCGTCCAGAGTTTTGAGGCCGCCGGAAAATGGGAATCGATCCAGCCAAAGCGTTCCGCATAGAGCGGGTGCAGGTGTAAGGGGCGCCAATGCACAGAAAAGCCTACTCGGTGGCGTTTCAGCTCCTCGATAAACTCATTTCGGTTTATTGATAGCTCATCAAGATTAAGTCGAATCGGAAATAAGTGCCACGAATGGTAACGGTCTGAATCACAAGGCGGCAACGAGATCTCTTGGATATCGGCCATTGATGAAAAATAGAATCGCGCGACCTGCTCTCGTTTCTTTCGCATCTCTTCGGCTCTCGCCAACTGTTGACATCCGATAGCAGCAGCGACATCCGTCAAATTGTACTTATAACCGGGTTGAACTATCTTGTAGTCCCAAGTTCCCTCCGCCGTATATCGTCCCCACGCGTCGTGAGAAAGGCCGTGAAGAGACATCAATCTGATCCTATTTGCGAGTCCTTCATCGTTGGTTACGGCCATTCCGCCTTCGCCGGTGGTTATCGTCTTATTTGCATAGAACGAAAAGCAAGTCACAGAGGCCGTGTCCTCGCCGCACATTTTCCACCTACTGTCTGAGTTTGGCCTCCACGCTGAAGGAAATGCATGAGCCGCATCTTCGATTACCCAAAGGTTGTGCCTTGCGCCAAACGACTTGACCGCTCCTATATCCATCATGAGCCCACCAACGTGTACCGGGATGACGCCGACAGGCTTCAACTCTCGCCCACGGAGATACGGTAAAGTCCGCTGCTTGATCTTTTCGATCTTACGTTCTGCGTCCTCAAGGTCCATGTTTCCCGTTACCGGATCGCAGTCAACGAGTACAGGCACGGCCTTCTTGTAAAGTACGATCTCAGCGGTAGCTGCAAAGGTCATCGTTGGAATAAGGACGGCCTCGCCTTCCTTAAGGCCAATGGCCTCGACCGCAAGGTGAAGAGCGGCCGTGCATGAATTAACGGCAACCGCGAATCGTGCGTTGACTGCACGTGCGAATTCCTCTTCGAATGCTCTCACTTTCGGACCAGTTGTCAGCCAGCCGCTCCTAAGTGTTCCAACAACTTCCATGATCTCGTTCTCGCCGATATCAGGCCGAAAGAACGGTACCGTTAGAGATGAAGAGAATTCATTGTCCTCGTTGTATTTTGTGTCGATCACTCGATCGATCTCGGCGGCTCGTATAGTTTGCATAGTTGCTTCCTTTACCTTGAATCGAAAGTCGATTCCATTCGAAATCAGATGCGGTTGGGGTTGTAGATCACAGTTCGATGGCCGACAAAAAAGGCAAAAAATACTGCCGAAAAAGGAGGCGGCAAGCAGCCGTTCTCCGAGACGAAAAATAGGTCAAACGCAGTTGGTCTAATTAACACGTTACCAATTGTCAGACCCCAATAAATTCGAATATAGAGATAGTTTTTTGTGGCACTAAAAGACAAGATTTCGGCTACACAACAGGCCAAAGATCGTCAACAAGACCACAGGAACACACACAATTTGTCAGCCGGCAACATTTACGGCGTTCGCGCGGTACCTAAACCCGAATGTCACCAAGGTATCGCCTGTCTCCAGCCCTTGGTTCAACCGGGTCTTGGCTTGCTCGTCCTTGGTCTCAACGCGTATTTATAGAACAGTCTTATCGGTCGCGTCACGTAGTGCAGCGGGGCTAATGCTTGCGGGAGAGCCAGAACGTTACGGTCTGCCTCATTCGGCGTAAAAATGATCCTCAGATACCAGCTTAAGTAGTGGAAGTGCAACTTTATTCGATCGAACGCACGTTCCTTCAAACGTAGATGGTCCAAATATCGGTCCCCGATCGCGATGTGCGGGGCTTTTGCCGCGAACAAACGATTCTTTGTCTCGGTAGACATCTCGGTAAACATCGGACCACTGATCACTTTCTTCCACCGTTCGTCGGGAACCTCAAACTCGAAGAGATCAGTTATCAGCTTCAGTCCAAAGGCGACAACATTTTCGGCGCCCACGCTTCTCGACGCATTAAAGAGCTGATCCCAATCGATGCATTCTTTGGAAAGAATGAGCTCATGAACATCACAGACCCAGCCGAATCGCTCCCAACTATGTCGTGACCCGTGCAAGCACAAATAGATAAGAAGATCCGTGATGCCGAGGGTTCGCACCGGTGTCCCGGCCAGGATGATCGAGTCGAGTCGATCCCAAAGCGTATTGATCTCCTTCGGGAGACCGAAATGAGAACCCGACAGTTTCCAATGCAGCTCGAGGTTTACATTCCGTTCAGGGTTAACGAAATAGATATCTTTCTTTCGGCTGATATTCCAGTTTCTCTTTGTCAGCCAGCTTACGCTTGTAAGAGGCTCCCAACCTTTCCCGGTTAGGAGGGTGACGGCCTTATGAAATTGTTTTGGCTGCACAAGGACATCGAGATCGTTGAATTTTCGATAGGAAGGGTCGCCGTAGGCTTCGATCGCGAGCATTGGTCCCTTGAACGGCAAGACGGTGATGCCATTTGCTCCGAAGAATTTCACTATCTCGAGCAACTCCCTCGTCTGAACCAGATTGTGACGCATATGACACTCTTGCTCCGCTTCGAGAGAGGCTTTGATATCGGCCGGCAGCTGCTTAGAAAAGCCTTGGATCAAGGTTCTTCCGAGCACCGGCAGGACAGCATTACGCTGAGCAACATTGAGCACGAACTTCCAGTCAATAGGCTCGTCTAGGGCGGCCGAAATTCGACTTCTGGCCGCTTCCGGGACCGCCGTACGGGCGCAGTCGATGATGAATCTGACCTCGCGGGAATGATCGGACGCCTCGGATCCCAGCTGACTTTTTGGCTCGTTCTCAGACATTAGATCACCGGAATATCGCTTCATATGACTTCTCCGAAGCAACGAGCATTTGAGACTTCCATGAACTCGAGTAGAAGCCATCTAGGTCCAAAAGCTCCTTATGCGTACCTGACTCGATCAACCGCGAATCGCTGATAACGTGGATGATGTCGGCCCGCATCGCGATCGTAAATCGATGCGTAATTATCAATCCCGTTCGGTCCTTGGCCAGACTGGAGAATCTGTCATACCAATCTGCTTCACCCCAGGAGTCCATAAAACTTGTCGGTTCATCGAGAACAAGTATCGGCGACTGTCGAAAATAGGCACGGGCAAGAGCTATCTTCTGCCATTCGCCACCGCTTAGTTCACAACCGGTTTCGAACCATCGGCCAAGCAGGGTTTGATACTTGCTCGGTAGCCCCTCGATAAAGCCGTCCGCTCCTGCGAGTTCTGCCGCGGTCTCGACCTCTTTGGGCTCGGGAGTCTCTCGCTCATCCCCAAGGCTGATATTAGCCGCGACCGTATCCTGAAAATGCAGCGGAAATTGAAAGAGAACTGAGATGTTCCGCCGAAGTTCCTTTACATCGAATTTCCGAATATCAATCCCATCTACTTGAATAGAACCGGTATCGGGATCATAGAAACGGCAGAGAAGTTTGATCAGCGTACTCTTCCCGGCACCATTTTCCCCTACGATGGCAACTTGAGTGCCCGCGGGGACGAACAGATCGAAATCAGAGATAGCCGGTGAGTCTGATCCAGGATAACGGAATGTAACATCTGTGAATCGGATACCTTCGACAATATTGGTCGGAAACGGGAGCGGCTTTTGCGGAGAAATAACACTTGCCCTTAGGTCGAGAAACGCAAAAAGGCTTTCGAGGTAAAGTGTATTGCTAAGGGATTTCCCGATTGCCCCCAATAAGGCAAGAATGATCGACTGTCCGCGGCTGAAGACTTGATAAAAAACGGCGAGATCGCCGAAGGAGGCCGTATTGTTGTAAACGCGAAAAGCGATCCAGCCCATCGCGACCGTGCCGGTGGCCAGTGCCAGGAAGTTTGCAGCGATCTTCCCGCCGGCTTGTTCTCTAAGATGTTTAAGCTTTTCAAGCCGAAGGGTCTTTCGAATCCGTTGGTAGGCACCGCTGAACTTCTGCCCGATCTCAAAGAGGCGGATTTCAGCAGCCGCATCACTATGAGACAGCATACCATCGTAATAGAAGAGCCATCGACGCTCCGTTGCGGTCTTGCGCCACCAACGAAAATACCGGCGATCGAATGAAAACGAGATCAAGAGGCTCGGCAATGAGCCCACGACAAGGAGAATTGGAACAGCCCAGCCGTACACCGTAAGCAGAGCCGCGAAGGAGACCAATGTGATCGAGCTTTGGAGCACGGTCCCGAAGTTGTCAAGAAGCGCAAGAGGTTTTGATTGTGACTCGCCGCCGGCCTGCTCTCTTAGATCGTGATACTCCGGCGAATCATAGAACTCGAAATCAACGTCGACTGCCTTCGAATGAACTAAATTCTTAAGAGTGTCCGCGAAATGCTCTGCCTGCGCGTTCTTGATCCATTCAGTTATGTAACGCAGCGAGTCCGCCGCCAAAAGTGTTATACCGGTAAGGACGAACAGCAATACGGTATGCTGCAGGTCAAAGAAGTTCCTGGAACTTGTCGATGCTACGAAACTGTCGATCGCAAGCTTCGAAAAGTAAACGGTCGCACCCGGAAGGAGGCCTTGAAGGATGAGCAGAATCGCCCAAGTCGTCGTGTAGCCAGGGACGGAACTCCAGATCAGTGAAAGGCTCCTATGCCACAGATGCCCTTGCCGACGAAGGTTCTTCATGTGATTTCTGATGCAAAACATTTGCCCGTACCGAGGTGGTCCCTTCGCTAAATATCCGAAAATATCGGTTCACCGATCTTCTTGGCGTGCTTTTGACCTAAAAGATGACGCTCAAGGCGAGAGCACACCTCATCGATCGTGCTGAAGTCATGCGGCCGGCTAATTCGGAACGAGGGAACTCCGCATACCAGTTTCTGACATTGGTGAAAGTGCCGTTCCTGTGCGTTCAATCTCACAAGATGATGGCCAGCATGTGTATTGGTTATCAACTCGACAAATGTGCGGGCGCGATCAAGTTCTTCGATCGTGGTCGTATCGTCCTTGTCGAGAATGTAGATGGCCCCCAATTCGACCGCCCCGAGGGACCTATCGTTCGGACATGAGAACGAATGTTTTTCTATCGATCGGTGTATGAACGGAAGACGATCGGGATCGCCTCCCGCCGCGACGACCGAGTCGGGATAAAGCTTTATTCGTGGGTAGCCCGGCAGCGTCCAAGCCGTTCCGCCCGCAAAATAGACAGGAACGATGTCGTCGCTGATCAGTGAGTGGCCGCGCGAATAAAGGCAGGCCGCAAGCGTCGATTTTCCAAATCCCTTTGCACCCAAGAAGGCTGCAGCGATCCCGTTTACAACGACACAACTCGCGTGAAGGACCAAGTATCCGCGTTGGTGGAGCAAAGCGATCATAGCCGGGCCCGTAAGAAAAGGAAGCAAGTCTTCCTCAAGGGTAGAAGGTGCAGGCTCGACGACGACAGTTCGTCCCTCCGTGATCAGGAATCTTCCAATTATCGGCCAATCGAACGACATTGCATGCTCGGATACGCGTACACGACATCCGGGAGTGTCGATAAAGGGTGTTCGAACGATGTCGTCCAGGTAGTCGTCGGTCAGCGTCCCGAATCGAACGGTTACATCACTTCCATCTCCGCCGGGAATTAGGTCCGGCATCCATATCGACGAGTCGATATTCATTCCGTATGCGACGTATGTTGACCTGTTGAAGTTCGAGAACATGAATCTTGGGTTCAAAAGCGAAACCACTGAACTGCAGAGTTAGTGGTCCCGCTTTCGTCATAGAGGGCCGTGACTCTCAAGGTTGTTGGAGGGGCGGCCCATCAGTCGACCTGGTATGTCAAAGGACATACCGATGAGTAAAGCTAGGGAATCGAAGAGATACCTGTGTTTACCACTTGCAAAATATCGTCTCCAAAACCCAGGTTTTTACCTGTGCCTTGAGGACTACCTTGTGTAAGTGAGGCTACATCGCCGTACACGGTAACGTCCGGTTTTTCCCAAGCTAGCTTAGTATCGACTTTTTTCTCCATTTTTATCCTCCTTTCTCTGGTTTCTGCAAAACGCTATTTTGCAAGCGCATGGATCTGACAAAGTCCGCCAACGGCAAACCGTGCCGTCTTGCAGAGCATTATCAAAGCTTCAGAAGGATGATCAAGCACCGGCCAGCGCGACGCGGTGGTCCTCTTGGGCAAATCCAGAGTGGTCAAGCCACTTGATCAAATACATACTTGTCAAAAGCAAAAGTGCTTCCGGGTCCTTTCGATTGGCGTCCAGCTTGAACTCGTCGTAGGCAGATCGTAACTGGTCCGTATCCAAAAACTTTGCGATCATCCACGAGTCGCGGCCGATAGCGGCTTCGATCTCGTCGCTACCATACTTAAGAAGATTCATCTTGATATGGGCGCCAAGATTAGCTTTATCGACCCGCCATTGAACGGCTTCTGGGAGGATCCCTTCCATTGCGAACCGAAAGATTGACCGTGTCCATCCCTTATATATCCGTTGACCAGGAGGAAGCGAGACACAGAACTCGATGAGGCGTCGGTCAAAAAATGGGTGTCGCGGCTCGACCCCATAGGCGGCCGAGAGTTTCTCAACCTGTTCGTGCATATTTGAAAAGAGTCCGGTCGTCAGGGAGTTCCAATGGTGCTGAGCCGGCGTTGCTCCATTTTGAGAATTCTCCTCCCATAAGGCATCGGTTCGCCGAACGAGTTCTTCCCTAGATCTGAATTCTGAGTTGACCGAACTCAAATGCAATGGATGACTAATCACTGAATCATCGACAATGCTTTCTTTCCAGAATCTGGCAAATCGCCACGCCTTCACGATCGCCGCCGGGATGGCGGGCTTTAAGCCTTTGTGCCAAGCAAGACGCTTGACGGAATGCATTCTTGACGGAATATTCTTGCTCATCGCCCGGGCTTCTCGCATCATCCTTATGAACTTGCCGCGCTTTGCCAGTTGCTCGAATTCCTGGTATCCGTAAGTAACGGTGGTGTCTCCGTCGTGGCCTGTAAGCAGACTGCGAACCCCATCTGCTTCGCATCTCTTGAATATCTGTGAATCCATATAGACATTCAGATAGCCGACCGGATGGTCGGTGTGCCAAACGATCTTGTCCATATTTTGGAGCGGACTCGCGTCGTCGACGTTGACAAAGTGTGGGTTAACCTTCGTCTTTTCGATGATCGCCTTCATATAGGCAGATTCGTCGATTCTTGGATCCATCTTCGCCAGCGTTGGAAAGATGGCCGAATACGTGTTCAATGGGTCACGATTCTGAGAGCGAAGGGATCGGTCGGCCACACAAACTACCGCAGATGAATCTAAACCGCCAGATAGCATTGCCCCGATCGGAAAGGCACTGCGAAGGCGGCAATTGACCGCTTGCGAAAACTTCTCGAGAAAGGCCTCTTGATAGTCGGCATCCCTTCGGAGCTTCAGTTCGCTGAATCTAGGCGCCCAACTTTGGGAGATCTTCATGCCGGCCGACGTCACCCTCAAGGAATGGTTTGATGGCAATCGATCGATCCCTTTATAAAACGTCGACACCTTATCTTCCGATCTTAGGATCAAGTAGTCTGCAAGGTGTGCCTCGTTGAGTTCCTTAGGAACTTGTTCGATCTGAAGCAAAGCCTTGATCTCGGAAGCTAAAGCGAAGATGACGCCGGGTCTGTAATAGTAATAAAAATGCTTCAACCCAAGCGTATCTCGAGCACAGAAGAGCATCTTTTTTGTCGCGTCCCAGATCGCAAAGACAAAGTCTCCGATCAGGTGGCGTGTACAGTCTTCACCCCATTTTTCATAAGCCCGAAGTACTATCTCGCTGTCCGTGATCGTTGAAACTGGGGTGCGGTCAAATGACAGTTGCCTAAGCAGGTCTTCTCGATTATCAATGCGTGCATCACACGTGATCACGAGTCTGCCTTCTGCCTTTTGAAGTGGCAATCCTTCGTTCAGCGACTCGGGCGTCGTCCATCTCATTCGGTGGCCAAGTCCAACATTTCCGCCGATCCAAATACCACGGCCATCCCGACCGCGGTGTACGAGCGTATCAAGGGCTTTACCTAGAAGCCGCTCTGAAACAGGTCGGTTATCAGGGTAGAATATTGCGACAATTCCGCTCATTGAAGGATGTGTGGACGGGAAGTCATTACTGAGAAGCGTGCCTGTTCAGCAACCCGTCCGAGTACTATCTTGTCTTCAACTTCAAGCCAGGCGTGAGCTTCAATGCTTGAATCCTTGGCGGCTACGCCGATCTTAACCCTTGAATCCGTACCGTATGATCTCAATATTCTCTTTGCTGCCAGAGCTTGCGTTAGGCAGGACGCGAAAGGCACATATCGACTGCATCTTCGAACAGACCTGACGATCTCGGACAACAGTGCTTTGTCGATCGTTTGCCTCGGAAGCACATCATCGGCAGCGTCGTCTATCGCCCGCTTTGTCACGCCTGAGGGACTCACCCAAAGGCCAAATCGATAGTATGCGAGCCAAAATAGTGAAGTGAGTATCATCGTTCGTTCTCAGATGGTCGCCCCTAACCTTGAAAACCTATTCTTCATCGACTTCTATCAAATCTTCGTCGAGCATCGTTGCCAAGAAGGTTGTTACTTCGTGGTGACAAGTTGCTTCGTCAACGTCGTATTGTTGCAATAGAGATGCCTCTATCTCGACGATCGTGGACGGGGTCTGAATCAGTTTCCATATAGCAAGGCCAACACTGTTAAGACCGTAATACTTCCCGTTGACCAGGCTTAGGATGACCGCCCTGGAATCGAGATCCGATATAAGATGCTCGCGAATGGCCTTATACTTTTGCCCACAAGCCCCGTTTTGTGAGGAACCGTTCATTTCAATGTCAATAACTTGTTGTGATCTAAAACTATCCATAAGAAAGTGAGGAATGAAAATCGCAGTCGGTCAATGGCTTCATCGACACGACGGACAACAGAACAACCTATTGAAATTTCTCCGAGAAATTGCAGGTAAACAGCTCTGAAAGCATCTGATTCTAGGATGTCATATATGCCGGAGCCAAACATCGTCGGAATGTGCCACACCGATGGGGCGCATATAGCCAAGGCTTCGGGATTTCGTCAGCGTTTTCATACTCTGGTCGTATCCTGATAGTTGCTTTACCGCTAAATTCGACGTGCCGAGTTACGTTCGCCAGCGATCCCGGAACACCGTCAGTCCGACGAGAGAACCGCATCCGTACGCAAAATGCAGAATGCAGAAACTTAACGACACGTAGGCGATACCTCTTATCCTTGCCTTGGTTGCAATAAGCGACGCCACCAAATTGGCCGTCACATACGCGCTCACAACGCCGGCCAATACAAAAAGGAGCGGACTAAAGAACAAAGCAGAAACGGCCAGGACAAGAATGGAAACAACAAGCGCGAACGGAACAAACTGACGGAGACTCATTTGCCTTGGATGAAGCTGCAGGACTCGGACCTTCCAATAGCCGTACTGGAAGTATTGCCGCCATAGAGAGTTGAAGGTTCCCCGGCTAAAATATCGGGATCTGATCGTTGGGGACAGAAGGATCCGTCCTCCAAGTTTTCTGATTCGAAAATTATATTCGTCATCCTGATTTCGCACGAGCTCCTCATTAAATGGACCGGCAAGCTCGATGATGTCGCGCGTGTATGCGGGAAAGGCGACGGTGTCGGTGAACACTTCCCGGTCCCTTACGGTTCGGAAGGCGGAACCACCAACGCCGAATTTTGAACTCATTGCTTTCGATATGGCGGCGGCTTTCGCAGTCTCACCGATAGTCTCTATTGGGCCGCCCACACCGTCGGTGCGGTCGGACTCGAGCAGGATGACGCAGTTTGCGACATAATTCGCATCAATCTCACAATGTCCGTCGACACGAATGATCACATCCCCGGTCGCGTGTTCGATCGCCCGATTAAGGCCCGTCGGGGCGATCTTCTGAGGGTTGTCGACGATCCTGAACGGGATCTCCGACGCCGCAGCGATCTCGCGAATCATTGCGCGAGTATCGTCTGTTGACATCCCATCGGCAACAATGATCTCGATCCGATTCTTTGGATACGTCTGATCGAGTATCGACGCCAGACAGCGATCGATATACTCGGCTTCATTTCTAACCGGGATAATGATCGATACCAGCGGTCTTTCGTTATTGTCGCCCACCAATGGCCTCCGCATCTTCGCTTTGCAAATCGACCTTACTGATGACTGCACGGAACTTGCCCCTAGAAGTCCTTGGAACGGTCGACATTCGAGCAAAATCGATGTCAATATCGCCCAAACGCTCTCGAATCCGTCCGCTTAGATCTCCGAGTGCGGAGTCTTCGAAATCGGCCGCCGGCACGTAGTTAACCGTTATCTTCGACAGGGACTCCTGGACGATCTGGGCTTCCTTGATCGGCAAATCACCTTTGAAAACCGGATCCATTCGCCCGACCCGCCGACCGTCCTTGGTGAACAAGGTGTCGTCCGTCCGACCCGATATGTTGTCGATAACCGGTAGGTTTCGCCCGCACCCACAATTGATCGATGCTAACCTACCGCTATCGCCGACCCTGTATCGAACCAGCGGCATATCGGCATTCAATAAGCCCGTACAAATGAAATCAGACACTTCGTCATTGCCGGTTGCCTCGATGATCCCAACTTCGGGCCATTGGTGCAGCCGCCCAAACTCGCACTCGCCCGCAGCGGCCACGACCTCTGCCATGCCGTAAGTCTCGCGAACGGGACAGCCGAAGGCCGTTTCGATAACGTCTCGCTGAAACTTGTAAACAGGCTCAGCGTTAAGAATTACGACCATGAGATCCGATATCCTTTTCCCAAGCCGGATGGTATCTGAGGCAAGGGTATAGATCGAGGATGGATAGCCCAAAAGATATCGGATGCCATGCTTTTCGATCGCGTCTATGTAAGCGGGTGTATTTCGAGCGGTCAGGTGGTATGACGACATGTAGAGCTGGTTGAGGCCGGAGTTCCAAACCCAAAAAGGCGGCTTGGTCTGATGCACAGGCGTGACCAATTGTCCGCCGAAGATCGCCCACCTGTCGTGTCTTGAAACACCATACCACTCTCGCGACCGAGCCTCGAAAAGGGAATACCACTCCCTTACCGTCTCCTTTTTCATATAAAGCGACAAGGACGTTCCCGTCGTGCCGCTTGTGTGGTCATGAAACATTCGGCTCGGGCTGCAATCATCAGCGACAAAATCGAGCGGGTCGACGCGAATTGACTCTTTCTCGAGAACATCCCAGTTCTCAAGAACTTCCCACGACGATCGGTCGCCGCGTTCGCGACGTTCTGCCCATTTTCGGCGATAGAATGGAACTTGCGTCGCCGCTCGATGGAGCACGAACTTGAGGCGCTCGGATCGCCATTCATCCCAATCACGTTCGCTCCAGATCTCGCGCTCAAGAGCGGCCTTTACCAAAGAATCCGTTTCATTGCCATAACGCCAACGATTTAGATAATGGCCGCGAAGGCTCGCAGCCAAAGATCTCGCCGGTGGCGGAAGAAGCTTATACAAAGTGTATGCCGCAGACATTATGCTGAGGTCCTCCCGGCGACCGCAGAGGAGACACGAGCAGCTCGCGGAAAGCCAAGTTCGCCGAATAGCTTTACCCAGCTCGGTCTGACCGATTCCCAGGACGATCTTTCCGCTAACGATCGTCCGTTTTGTGAGATCTGTTCCGTGAGGTCAGCGTCATCGAGTAGCCGATCGACGGCCTCGGCGATCACCTGAGCATTATCTCTTGGGACGAGGATCCCTTCAGTTCCGTTCTTCAGGAGTGAACTGATGCCGCCAACATTCGTTGCAATGACAGGAAGTCCGAATGCACACGATTCCACGACTGCGACCGGCATGTTGTCGATGTCATTTGTATTCAAAAAGATATCCGCTTGGGAGAATTCGAGCACCTTTGCTTTGCTGTCGAGAAAGCCCGGGAAACGGACCTCTTTTTGCAAACCTAGGTTACGCACCAATTGTTTGATGCTCGACTCCATTCCCTTATCCACGCCGGCCATTACGAGCGTCGCATTCGAATGTTTTTCGCGAACTAGGGCAAAAGCCTTGATCGCAAGTTCTGGGTTATAGATGCTGTGGAAAGCGCGCATCCAAATCAACTTTGGGGCGATGTCCCGTCTTAGTTTGAACGGATAGGCTTTCAGATCGATCACGTTAGAGATAACCCGCACCTCAAATCCGAGCTTCTTCACAACCTGTTTAAGGAATGATGATGGGGCCACGAGTTCTGTGAACCGCCGAAACACGCGCGCACTCCAATTCGGATACTTTGCGGCAAATTCCGGCAGGTTCCCGCCGTGCAGGACACCGATCGTTCGTAGCCCAAGGCACTTGCTAAGAAGGCTGGCCAGATCGGCAATAAAGAAGCTTGCACCGCTATAGACCTCAACGATCGTAATGTCGACTGCTCTTCTTCTCCAGATCAAGGTGAATCCGATCTCAAGCATTCTCAACAAGCGGTTTAGCTTGGAGGATACGGCGACGACATCAAATCCTTCCTTAAGGAGCAGATCTGCTAGGATCTGCCCCTGCGTCGAAATCCTTCCCGGATGCCTGCCGACCAAGCTTCCAACAATACAAATTCTCGGTTTACTGGTTTCCATTGGGATCAATAGATCAGTTGGGAACGAACTCCGAAAACTCCAAAACACCATTTCGAAGAGACTCTTCTATTGGGATCGGTCGAAGCATACGGCGCATTGTCCGACGCATGGGTTCCGCGATGGTAATGAACGTCATTCCAAACAACGCGGACGGAGCAGCCAAACGCATGCCGGCATTCAACATAAAGAGAATGGACCAGGCTGCGGCTCCGATAATAAGTGCTCGCTCGAGTCGCGGGCGAGATCGTCTGAAGTTCACGGCTACCATTGCGATCAACATAAGGATGGCGATAACCCCAAACGCACCGTGCTCAGAGAGCAGCCGCGAGAACTCGGTGTGGCTGACCGCCTTATAGCCAAGTATTTGACTTCGTTCGCTATAAGCGGCGCCAACCCCAACGCCGAGAATGGGATGCTCAAGAAAAAGGTCAATATCGGACTCAGCAATCTCGGCACGATGGGTCGATTGTGTGTCTTGGAAGCGCTCCTCGAGGCCGCCGTCGGTAAACTCATTGAGGACCGGAAAGACGAAAATCATAAAGAGCACGATGAGAGCAGCAACCGGGACGATCCTTTTGGTAGCCTTAAGAGGGTCGCCAAATTCAAAGAGTGCGACGAGGATCAAAGCGCCGCCGGCATTGTAAACACCACCGCGCGAGAATGTCATCATGCTCTGAGCTGCAAAAAAGACCGCGGCAATGGCAAAGAAGACTTTGTTTTTTCGGTCATTTTTCAATGCAAGTAGCGAGAACGTGGCCAAGAAGAGGCCGAGTCCCAACATTGCCGAAACCTGATTTGGTCCAAAACCGCCGCTAGTGGCAAAGTTTGATTCGTCCGAGAACTGAATGTCTCTGATCGACATCGTAAAGAAGAAGGTCACGAACGCGACGCTCAGTAAAGGAACGA
This sequence comes from uncultured Acidobacteriota bacterium, assembly GCA_937873515.1. Classification (GTDB taxonomy): domain Bacteria; phylum Acidobacteriota; class Blastocatellia; order Pyrinomonadales; family Pyrinomonadaceae; genus OLB17. Next base: position 162,724 of record CALMYB010000001.1, on the reverse strand, counting down.
TAATGGCCGTAAATAGACTTCGAAGCTGGTTTTCATTCAATGTTATGTTTGAAAAGAACCAGCAGCTCACCATCAAGAAGAGCGGGCCCGAGAGACTGAAGCTCAGCGTATCCTTAGCGGCGAAAAGATCGAACTGCATGAACGTCAATATCGAGGCTGGGATAAGTGCTGCAAAGTAAATGAGCGGCAAGGCCGGAATAGTACGCCGGCCGCGCTTCAAAAGGGCAACGACCATTATGACCGACGAGCCATATTTGCCGAATTCCCAAAATATGGGGACCTGCGCCATTCGCCAAAGGATCTCGACACCGACAAGATAGCCGACGGCCAAAGCTACCTTTTGCAGTCTGACCTTTTTCTGCAGTGCCCAGTAAAGCCCAACCCCAAAAGCGGCAGCCGGATGTAGCAGAGCAGCAGGGCCCGCATAATAGTCGAAGAGCCCAAGGGGGAAGTGCAAGATGACGAGTCCGATGAGAAGACGAAAATTCTGCATCCGGAGAATGTTCTCGGCCCTCCGTTCAACAGGACGAGGCAATGCGATGCAGTTCATCGGTTTAGCTGGAATCATAGCCTCGGCTGCAGGCTGTTGTATATTTCGGTCAGCCGCCCTCCCAGATAGGTCAACGAATGGTTCTCCGCGACATGTTTTTGTCCATTTGTCCCGAGCGTTCGTCTGAGTTGTGGACTGACGATCAAACGCCTCACGGCGCCAACAAGTCCATCAAAATCCATAGCGTCAACCAGAATACCCATCTGATCAGATAAGACCTCCGAGACGCCGCCAACGTCTGTTGCAACAACTGGTACGGCGCAGCTCAAGGCCTCCAAGATAACATTCGGAGTTCCTTCGTGCTTTGATGTGAGCACCAGGATATCTACCGAAGAATATACGGCGGACATATCTGAACGTTCACCGGTAAAGCAGAGAGTGTCATCCGAGAGGCCGTATTCAGCGGCAAGTGTTTCGAGTTCCGGCCTTAATGGGCCGTCACCGACGATCTGGAACTTCAGCTGCTGCTCTGTTACTGCCTCTTTTAGTTCGTACGCAAGTTTCACAAAAAGCTCCGGTCGCTTTTCCTTTCCGAGACGGCCGACAAAGGCGATGTTGGTCGTATCGCTTGGATTGCCTTTTGGATGTTCGAGCCCATTTCCAAATGCCACGACATTTCTTACGAGATCGATCCTCTGCCTTTTGATACCGTAGGCTATTGATCTCTTGACGGCACGCTCCGAGTTCGCGATCAAATGTTTTGGCAGGGTGAGCTGGTATCGACCGTATAGTCCGTTTGCTGCAAACTCGTAGTCCAGATCGCTTCGAATCGCACCAATACTCATACTGCCGGTGATCCTGCCGGAGACCGCCGCGTAGATATTGGTGTAGAAATGAGAACTCTGAACAATATTCGTTGATTCGCGACGAAGTTCTTTTATTACGCCCCGTAGTGTCGCGATCCTTCCTCCACGAGTATCGATCGGTCGAACATCGATTCCGAGATCCCGGATCTCCTCCTCGAGGGCCTCACCCTTTGTGAGGCAGAGCAAGCGCGGATTGACTCCGTTGTCCATTAGCGAGCGAAGCATGTAAACCAGTTGGCGTTCTGCTCCACCTCGCCCTAAAGTGCCTGCTAGGAACGTTACCTTCATCGCCGCATTTGCACCTGTCTTTCCGCGGCGGCCATCAGTTGATATTCTCCAACTCGCGCAATGACTTTACCTTCCATGTCGAACGCAGTTTTTTTCCAATTAACTCCTGCCAACTCTCAAGCGTGAATTCCCTAGCTTTCTCGATCGCGTTTGCCGAGAGTTTGCGGTATCTCGCACCGTCTGAACAAAGTTCGACGATTGTCCTTGCGAGCGTCGATGGTTCTGGTTTATCGAGTAGGATTCCAGTGGATTCGCCGATCAGTTGCGACAGGACCGAGACTGGTGTAGTTATCACCGGGAGCCCAGTGGCCATCGCTTCGAGCACAACTTTTGGAAATCCCTCGGAGGCCGAGGTCGGATAGCAGAAGATGTGCGCTTGCTTCAACAACTTGATCACATTGTCATGAACTACTTTGCCGTGGAACCTGATCCGATCGTCAACCTTGAGACGGATGGCCTGCTTCTGAAAAGGCTCGAGTTTCGATCCTCCGCCTACTACGTCAAGGGTCACATTCGGCAGGGTCTTGAGAACGGCGGGTAAACTGTCGATCACAATGTCCGTGCCCTTCCGCTCTTCTTGCCGACATACGATGATTAGTTTGAAAGTGCCATTTTCAGGCAATTCGCGAGGGGAATTTGGTTCGATCTCTGCCTGGCGGAGAGAGGTGGCGAATATCCACTCAACGTGGGGATTTCGCTTAGAAGGAGGTTCATTTGAACCGCCTGTTGCCAGCATTGCATTCCTACCGCCGGCAAAATATTCCATCGACCATCGCCAAACCTTCTCCGCGATGGTCCGCTGGATCATCCAGTTTCCGCAATGGCGAACGAAAAGTGGCTTTCGCAATAGGATCGCAATTGCCATTCCGATCGTTCCAACGTCTCCAGGGATCGGCGAGTGGACAGCATCTGCGTTTCGAACCTCTCGCAGTATCGTTAGGCAATTCTTAAAAAACCAGAATGGAATATTTACCTTGCGGCCAACTCCAGTACCCTTCGGCTCCGAGAGCGGAATCACCTTGATCTGTCGGCCGACTAGCGGAGAAAGCCCGGTTGTGTCGCCCTCACTCTTGCATGGCACAACGATCCTCGTTTCGTCAAAGAGACCCGAGATCGCACCCATTTGCTGGGGAAATCCGCCGTCCGTGATGTAGCCGCTGGGTGAATCGGAGGAAAGCCAGCATACCTTGTGTGAGATAACCGCAAGTTTCATACAACTTCAAAAAATTGAGCGTCACAACGCACTGACTTAGAGATCTGATGTTAGGATCTTCCAAACACCTCGAGCCCTGCCGCGCAGGTCGGCGATATCTGATGCATTCATCCGACGCAAAGCCGAGGACATGATCCGAATCGCCTCGAACGCCTGAAAGCGCCAGAATCGAAACTTCTGCGAACGACTTAGCGGACCGCTAATATCTCGAAAGACATAATAGTAATTGACCACCGACTTGAAGCCGATCTTGGTTCGGTCCTCCCGTCCGTTCGGAGAGTGCAACTCAATACAATGAGCATCGCCGCATTGAAGCAATCTCCATTTTCGTCGCGCCCGAAGGGCAAAGTGAGCATCTTCAAGGACCCCAAAGTCCCTGAAGAACTCGTCGAACCTTAGTCCGGAGTCAAACACCTCTCGTCGCCAAACCGCACATGCAGTTGTCATTATGTCCACCGCCCGGACTCCGGTGAACGGTGGCTGAAGGCCAGCGTTTATCGGGTAGCCGCACTCGAAATCATAACGGCCGGGTTCGAAGAGTGAGAGAAGCCCTAACCGCCGATACCAGCGCCATCGCGGCGACCGTTCAAGTGCGAAATGACAATTTGTCCTAAACCCGACAACACCACCAACGTCCGCATTTGGACTTTCCTGCAAGACGTTGACCATTTGCTCGAAGAATTGCGGCCCCAAGCGAACATCGTCGTCGATCAATGCAATCAAATCGCCGGTAGCAACTTCAATTCCGATATTGCGTTGTACTGCCGTTCCCCCGCCATGGCGTATGAACTTGATCGCGAAAGGTAAGTCGGCACGTAGTTTCGAGACAACGTACTCTGTTTCACTTTCAGTGTCAGGAATCCCGTCAACAAGAATGACTTCGCTCGGCAGAACAGTTTGGACGGAAAGGTTGTGAAGTAGAGCTCTCACCTCTTCCGGACGTTTCAGGGTCGGCGTAACGACCGACAACTGAGTTATTGGTCGCGTTCTTGTCTGAGGCAAACCTGGGCTCTTTGTTGAATCCGCCATATATTCTTCAAGCATTTGACGCGAGATCTTTAGATCCGGCCAGGTCGATCAGCTTAGCCGCGATCCGGTCGGCGGCATGCCCGTCAAGGGCTTTGCCGAACATTTGAGCGATCAATTGGCGTCGCTCCCCTTGGCGCTTTTTTGGGTCTCTCAGCTCATTTCGTAAGAGAATACGCATCTCCTCGATGGAATATGCGATTTGAACGGCGCCGCTCTCAACCAAGGGGCGATAATGCTCGTAGGAATAGAAAAGTGCGTTTCTCATTTCACAATCGTTTTCTTCGAGAGCATCGAATCCGACATTGATTACGGGCTTATCGAACATACAAAGCTCGAGCGAGATGGTCGACGCAATATTGATTCCGACGGAAGCGTGCCGCAATGCATTGACGAGGGCGAATGAATCCTCGGGTGCGGGCGTGAGCCATTCGGCATTCCATCGAACCTTTTGAAATAGAATGTCTCGCCGTCGCCTTCTCAGATCGTCGAACCTGCCCGTCCGATCTTTGGCGTATACGCGGACCAACAGCTGTGGCCGCTCGTCTTCCGGGTATTCGAGGAGAAGATTGGAGATAGACTCTACTATCTGAGGCTCTAGCGGCATGTGGTTCGCCATTCCGGTCGAGTAAAGAACAATTGGACGATCGGTATCGGCACCAACTTCTTCGCAGAACTTCTCACGACTCCAATAGAATTCGTGCCGGAAATGAAAATCAAATTGAGGCGAGCCAGTGACAAATACGTTCTCGGGTTTTATCCACGGGTACATCTCGATCAGTTGCCGCTTTAGGCTTTCGTTCCAAACTAGAAAGTAGTCGTACGGCAATAGAATGCGGCCCTGTGACGTGAGATTGTCCCAGCTAAAAATGAAGGTGGCGGTCGGAATCCCGAGCCACTGGGCGGCTTGAACGGCCGGAGTCGCGATCGCACTATGGATATGAGAACCATTGAAAACGAGTGAAGGACGGACCGACCTATAGAGGTCTGCATACTGATCCACCGTCATAAAGACTCGGCTTGAAATACGTTCTGACCTTGACAGGGCCCTCAGCCCGATCCGGTTCGCGAAAAGTTTGGCGATCACTTTTTTTACCAAACGAACCGTCTTGTCACGAATGGAACGAGCCTCAAGGTCTCGGATCCGCCAACGCTCCCGTGCGGCAGCTGACCATAGCCACCGCCCGTGCGCCATATCCAATATTTCCCGTTGGAAACGTACGGGCCAGCGTTCGACGACCGGCTCAAGCGAATACTGGGTTGCATAAGCTTGGCCGGTAGTGTTCGAGATCGCGGCATCTTGAACGACGGTGAGGAGTGACAGATCGCAAGTTTCAGCGATCTTCTCAAAGCAACCGGAGTGGACAAAATTACGTATGACCTCGCCACGCGGTACGATGGCGACCACCTTGCCGAACACTTTTTTTGCGGTCGTTTTTCTGTCGGCTAGAGACTCGAAAGAATTGTCTCTCCTTATTGCTGCAGTGGGTAAAGCGGTCACTTTGTGGCTCCTCTTGTTGTACGTCCGACAAAATCTGCGATGGCTTCGGCCATTCTTTCACCGGACCGGCCGTCAAGGCTGCCGGACACATATGCGGCGATCCATTTACGGTCAGCTGCGTGCAAGAGTGGATTCTCTAAATACGTCTTGATCGCATTCTCCAACTCATCAAAATCATTCACAAGCCAAACCCCGCCAGACTCCGCGATCGGCTTAAAATGACTCCATTTGTGATTGACGTCATTAATTAGAGCCTGATCGAACCGGCCGGGCTGGGGATCAAAGTCAAGATTGACGACCGGCGTATCAAAGATGGCTGCATCGACCGTAACAGTGGATGACAAGTTGACTACGACATCAGCATGGCGAAAAGTATTTACCCAATCGATGATCTGAGCTTCATCCTGCGTTCGTTTTATCAGATCCTTTCCCGCATTTGGTGTGCGTTGAAGCCGTACGTTTGGACCGAATCCGGAGAATATCTCCCGCATTTCGGCATTATCGTGAATTGGGTGAGGGCGTACGATCAGCTGAGCGTCACCAAAATGTCCCGCCTTGATCCGACGGGCTATTTCGATCGCACCGTGATGCTCTTTAAGGAAGTTCGGTGACCCAAGTGAATATACGATGATCTTGCTATCCGGCCGCAGGTGTCGTTCGGCACAATATGATTCGCGATCGATCTTGAACCGGTTCGAATAGAAGACGTCAAACTGCGGAGCTCCAACGACATAGGTCGGCACGTCTCGTGCGTGCGGATAAAAGTCCAAGAGCTCTGCTTTGTTCTGTTCGTTCCAGACGATATAGCCATCGTACTTAAATACCATTCTGTTCTTTGTCGATACATTGTCCCAGGATGGAATGTATGCAAGAGTTGGGATCCCAAGCCTCTTTGCCGCAGCGAACACACCAGGCTGCTCGAATTGGAATGGACCGGTGGACACGAGGACGCTCGGCCTCTTAACGCTCAGTCGGGCGGTCGCTTCAGTCGATCGGGGATATGACACGAGAAGCCGTTCCAAGGCATTTTCAAAGATCGTTTCGGAGCCGCTGTATGCCAACAACTTTGCTGGAAACTTTAGTGCGCGGATCTGACCGGACAGTCTTTTATCCCTCACGTGTTTTTGCATACTGATACGGCTTGGAGCCATCAAACGATAGTCCCAGACGAACTCATTAAGTCTCCGCAGATAGTTGTACGGCCGTTCACGAAAGGGCCGGACAACAGGGAAAGCTTCAAACGTCGCCTCGAGTTCGGCCCAGTTGGACAATGACCCAGGTTCGTCGATGGAGGAAGCCCAGACACACACTTCGCCGTGTTCTGCCAAAGCTTTGATCAGCCCCGTGTATTTGAACACGCGGTCGACGAGGAGCGAGGTGGATAATAAGAGAAAGCTGGGTCTCACTTTATCTTCATTACGCGGCAGTTTGACCGTTAGTATCCGAGAGCGGCCCTTTGGACTCGCTCGAAATTCGCGAACGTTGCATCGTCGGGGTATCGGATCAGATTCTTTGAGCCGGAACCAGGCGATGTAAACATGGAGGTGAACATTAGCCGGTCGCTTGTCCTTGCCTCTCCGCCCTTGTGAAAGCCGCGTGTATCTGCAAGGATGACCGTGCCTTTCTTCCCGGTGCAGACGCGCCAGTTCTCTCGCGGGTAAGCGTTTGACATTTGTTCGTCAGTTGTTCGTCGCACACCATCCTCGTCAAAAAAGGCTGGTGAGATCGACGAGAACGAGCCTTTTTTATGTGTTCCTGGTGCATACGTGAACGGTCCTGCTCCACGATCGACATCACTTAGATACACAAAGATCTTCAGGATAAATCGGTCTTCACGATCGAAATGCCAGAGTTGTGATTCCCGAGCCGCGGACACCGATGCCGCTGTGTACCAGACGTTGTAGTATCGAAGACGAGTTTGCATTCGGAAGTAGCAGTCAGCAATGGTAAGGAATGACTTGCTGAGAGCAAGTTGGGAGAAAATACTATTGGCGTCGAAGGCTACCTCGCTGCCGAACATTTCGAGGTTAAAGGTCTTTCGTCCAATAGAATGGTCGGTATTAGCCGACTCCTTAATATTCAGGATCGCCGGCATCTGACCTTCGACCAAGCCGTTTACCTCTTTTTCAAGGTCGGAAAAGCCAACTCCCGTATCCAACGATTCAAACGGCACGACGGCCACACCGTTATTGTCCAGATCCCTTAGTATCTCTACCTCACTCCCAACGGGCCTTTTTCCGCCAAGCAAAAAGCGAATGGTTGGTCGCAGATTTGAACCATACCGCCATCCCAATTCCGTGTTCCTTGCAGATCTAACCAGCTTTCGCAGCATTGTCTTAATCTGTTGCGATTCGTTACCAAGAACTCAATATTAGAAACAACTAGACCGGCAGAGCCTCCGCCTTGGCTTCTTCCGGGTGCATGCTCCACGTCACACTAGGGTTCATAAATGCCTTTCCGCTCGCTTCTGCCTGTCCGGTTACCTCAACAGAGATTCGCTCGGAGAAAGCACGGCCGGACCAGCGAGTCGCTGGTGCGATTGTCTTAAAGTACATCGTATAGATGCCCGGGCTGATCCAAAGCGTGGGGATCTTTACCTGAAGTCTGAACTCTCCGTCGATCACCGAATGACCGATCTCGGCACTAGACACTCGTTTATGAACGACTGACTGGCCGAACGCATTTTCAACTATAAAAAAGAGCGTCGCGTTCGCAATATCTTTTGCGGCGACGTTTACAGCGACCTCGAATGGTGACGAATTGTCGATCTGATATGAATACTCGTTATTGATCGAGATGCGGCCCAAGTCGAGAAGTCCGTTCTTGTCGCTCCTTTCGAACGTTTGCCGATGTTTGTCCCTTTCCAGAAAGGAAGCAACGCAGGTTGCAACGTCCGAATCCTTTACAATGTGGCCCGTTTCGAGCAGGAACCCTCGTTTGCACAACTCAAGGATCGCGCCCATATTGTGGCTGACGAATAGGATCGTTCTCCCATCCCGCTTGCCAATCTCCTCCATCTTCCCAAGACACTTCTTTTGAAACTCTGCGTCACCAACGGCCAGCACCTCATCTACAATAAGGATCTCGCTCTCCAAATGTGCGGCAACTGCAAACGCGAGACGGACATACATCCCTGATGAATAGCGCTTTACCGGAGTGTCGATATACCGTTCGACGCCGCTGAAATCAATGATCTCATCCAGCTTTTTATCGATCTCTTTCTTACGCATTCCAAGGATCGAGCCGTTCAGGTAAATGTTCTCTCTACCTGACAATTCAGGGTGGAAGCCAGTGCCTACCTCGAGCAGGCTTGCCACCCGGCCCTTTTGTTTTATCGTCCCTTTGGTCGGGGATGTTACGCGCGAGAGGAGTTTGAGCAGCGTGCTCTTGCCCGCACCATTCTTGCCGATTATTCCTACAGTTTCGCCCTTTTCGATCTCGAAACTTACGTCTTTCAGGCTCCAAACGAAATTGCTGTCTCCCTTTACTGCGCGATGGTTAGCTTCCGCGAGTTTCAAGAATGGATCCGGCTTACGCAAGACCCTTGTAACAAACCAACGCTCCATATCGAGGCTGATCGTGCCCGTTCCGATCTGTCCCAACTGATACATTTTGGACAACGCCTCAACACGGATCGCAACGCTCATACAGTGTCCACAAAGTTCCTCTCTGTCTTGTTGAAGATCAAAATGCCGCTGAATAGAATGATAAGCGTGATCAGACAGCTATAGCCGATGCTGGCCAGTGAAAGATCTCCTTGACCCAAGAAAGCAAAACGGAAAGCCTCTATAATTCCGGTCATGGGATTTAGCTGGATCAAATACTTATAGCGTTCCGGAGCCGCACTGAGCGGATAGATGACTGTCGTCATGTACATCAGCAACTGCACCCCAAATGTCACGAGGAAGCTAAGATCGCGGTACTTCGTCGTCAAGGCTGTGATCATTAGCCCGAGTCCGAGGCCCAGGCAAGCCATCAGAAGGACAAGGAATGGAAAAAGCAAGATCGCCCACGTGGTTTGAAAAGAACCACCCGCCAATGCGTAGTACGCCATCATGCCAATGAAGAGCAGCATCTGAACGCCGAATCGCACCAAGTTGCTTGTTACGATACTCAGTGGAAGGATCAGTCTTGGAAAGTACACCTTGCCGAAGATCTGCGAATTGTCTTTGAAGACGGTGCTCGTTTTTGTAATGCAGTCCGCGAAATAGTTCCATGCGGTAATTCCAGCCATGTAGAACAATGGTTGCGGCAGACCATCCGTGCTTAGGCCGGCCAAATTGCCAAACACAAACGTAAAGATGATGGTTGTGAACAGCGGCTGAATAAAGAACCAAAGTGGGCCAAAGACCGTTTGCTTGTAAAAGCTGACAAAATCGCGTTTGACGAACATCAGAAGGAGGTCACGATAACTCCAGACCTCAGAAATCTTTAGGTCAAAGAGTTGGCCATGACCTTCTATCACCAGGTCCCACGTCTCATTTTCCGTAATGGTCTTCATCAAGAATTACCAGTCGCTGTTGCAATGCAAAGCTCAGCTCAGATCGACGCAGTTGCTGGTCTTGCAGTGCGTGCCGCTAGAAGTCCCATCCCTATCCATTGCCAAATGAAAAAACTGTTATCAAAGCCGCCGTCGAAAAATGCATTTGCCTCTCTTCGAACTGATGCCGCATCCAGATAAGATCCGAATGTGCCCGATAGGCAAGTTTCAACCATCGACGCTGCCCATTCGCGCAGGGGTCCGCGCAGCCATTCCCGCTGAGGCGTCTGGATCGGCCTTTTCGGCGGGTCTGAAACGGTATGCGGCAGATAGTTGCGCGCGATCTCCCGTAACATTCGCTTGTGGACGCCTTTATCGATCTTGCGTTCATTCGGCTGGCGCATAGCGATCTCAAAGAGACGATGATCCAGGAACGGCTCGCGGAGCTCGGTTGCTGCTCTCATCGAGACCCGGTCATTAAACCGCATGGCTCTAGGGATCTTTGTATAGCGGATGTCACGATATTGCAGATTCCGTAATCGATCCGGAAAGATATTCGGGGCGGTTATCGGCTTTGCCAAGGACGCAAACTCCGGAGTAAGGCAGTCGGGCCGCACAGCGCGGTCTTTCGTGCCCTGGATCAAGCCACCTAAATGCCCGTTAGATTCCGTGCAGTAATAGTCGTAACCGCCCCATTGTTCGTCCATTCCATTTCCGTCAAGAAGGACGGTAACACCATTCTTTTTCGCAGTCTCGAAGAGCCGCGCATAAGCCAGTGTGGGAAGACCGCCAAAGGGTTCATCCTGAAGGGTCTGGACCTCTGCGGCAAGCGCCGGAACGTCGGCCGGCGTCAGTTGGTTTACCACGAGCGGATGACGCGTCTGAGCGAGCATTTGCTCAACCCATTTCAATTCGTCATAGGCCGCATCTCCTGTAGTGAATGTGAAAACTTTAACATCGCTGTCCTCGCCTTGAACTTCATGAACGAGGCCCAGGAGGCTCGACGAATCAAGGCCGCCGCTCAAGTTGATCCCGACAGGTACATCCGAGCGGAATCGCAGAGTTACGCTGTCCTTCATCAGTGCGAAATACTCTTCTCTTATCTCATGCTCGGGCCTGTCGTCGAACTCAACCCCAATTCGTTCAGCGACGTCATACCATTTCTTGGTCTTGATCCTTCCGTCTCTGATCTGAAGGCAATGGCCTCCCGGCAGCGAAGTTATTTGCGCCCAGAAAGTTTGCTCCGAATGGTCGTAAAGGCCGTGCGCAAGATACGTCGCCCACGTTTCGTCGTCAGGCGCCGCAGGTATGCCCGCCGCGTGTAGCGCCTTGATCTCACTCGCCAGCAGGACCGTTCCATCGACCTCTTGGTGGTAGTAGAGAGGCTTTACTCCAAACCGATCTCTCGCCGCAAATGCAGTCTTTTCTACCGAGTCCCAGATCACGAAAGCGAACATCCCTACGAGCCGATCCAGACATTCCACGCCCCATTTAGTGTAGGCTGCAAGCAGAACCTCTGTATCGGAACTTGTGCGGAAGGAGTATTCGCCAGCAAGCTCGTGCTTGAGCTCTAGATAGTTATAGATCTCGCCGTTTTGGACTACGACGAATCGACCATCAGCGCTGGTCATTGGCTGGTCTCCGCCCGCAGAAAGGTCGATTATGCTCAGCCGATTATGTCCGAGTACTGCTTTACGCTCTGCGTCGACGTACAGGCCGACACCGTCCGGGCCGCGGTGCGCTTGACTGGCTCTCATCGCCAACAGTCGATTACGGCTGCAGCCATTTCCGATGATCGCGCTAATTCCGCACATGCTGAAAAAAAAGAAACCCCTGCTAGGCTGCTGCGCCCCGAGCGATGTCTAGCGACAACGCATCATTTCTTGATTCGACTTCTTCGAATTTCGCCGCCAGGTCGGCTGCATACGGATGGACCGTCAAAGCTCCATGGGATCCTTTCACGACTTCCGTTACAACATTTCCATCGACAAGCTCTGCCCAGCCAAGACTTGGGTCAAACCTTGTGTTCTTGGGCTGTTCGCTCGCCCTGAAGACCGTAATGTCACCGGCGTACCGTCCGGGTCTATAGGCGTCGAGGGCCCGCTGAATCGCCTCGTGATTCCGCATAACGTTGACCGGGAGCTCACGGCCGGTCGCCTTGTTGTACTCGATCGCGAACTGGTTCTTTTTCCAGATCACTTTTCTCTTTAAGATATTCTTCACTTTTTGTCCTTTGCTGATGACAAAGTATGCGCGCTCTTTTGTTGACTTGATCTCCCGCAATTGGCCAATAAGGCTTCGCATGTGTGCGATGAACCGCCGCGAACCCGCACCACCAGCTATGGTGCTCTCGTCCAAATAGCCGGGAGCATAGGTATCAAACAAGCCTAGAGTCTCTACTTTTTCGCCTCGCCGCTCGAGCTGAACTGCGATCTCAAAGGCAACCAGTCCTCCAAACGATGAACCGCAGACGCGATACGGGCCGACCGGTTGAAGCTTGCGCATCTCATCGAGATAGTCAGTCGCCATATCCTCAACCCTATCGTGGGCCGTTTCGGACTTGTCGGCGACACCACGGGCCTGTAAACCGTAAATCGGTTGGTTCGCCCCCATTTCATTAGCCAAATCTCGATAGAATAGAACATTTCCTCCAGCCGCATGAACCAAAAAGATAGGAGTTTTCGTTCCGCTCGTCTTCAACGGAACGATATATTTCCACGCGACCTTACGCTCTTCTTCACAAATGAATCGTGCAAGCTGTTCGATGGTCGGTGCGTTTATCAGGGTTGAAAGCGGCAGGTCTATACTAAAGGCTGCTTCGATCTCGACGAAGAGGCTGACCGAGATAAGTGAATCTCCGCCAAGCTCAAAAAAGTTGTCCGTAACTCCTATAGGGCCGATACCCAAGAGTCTTTCCCAAATATCCTTCAGCGTGGACTCTACGTCATTCCTTGGGGCTTCGAGCTTTCGCGAAGGTGGAAAAGTTAAAAGATTTGGAGCCGGGAGTGCCTTTCGATCGACCTTGCCATTCGGCGTGATCGGAAGCAGGTCAAGTTCGACGAATGCGGTCGGGATCATGTAATCCGGGAGCTTTGCTTTCAAATAGCTGCGCAATGAGCTTACCTTGACAGAACCTCCCGCGTTTGCGACATAGTAGGCAGCAAGGCGCTGTGACCCGCTTTTATCTTTGACAGCGTTAACGACCGCTTCGCTGATTTCAGGATGTCCGACTATAGCGGTCTCGATTTCGCCCATTTCGATCCGAAAGCCGCGGACCTTAACCTGTTCATCTATCCTATCGATAAAGGCGATTCTGCCATCGTGTAAATACTTGCCGCGATCACCAGTTCTGTAGAGGCGGAGGCGGCCCCTGCCTTCAATATCGGGGTTGATGAACCGAGATGCTGTTAGCTCCGGTCGATCTCTATAACCACGTGCGAGTCCAACCCCTCCAATAAATATCTCTCCAGGGATCCCGATCGGTACCGGCTGCAAGTCTTGATCGAGGATAAATACCTCTGTATTGTCGATCGGCCTTCCTATCGTCGGCGGTTCATAGCTTTCGGGGTCCACCGGCCCGCATGTTGTAACGACCGTGTTTTCGGTTGGTCCGTAATGGTTGATGAGGTCGAAAGACATCGGTTTACCGCCTAACGCATGAAGGCGATCGCCGCCTGTTAACAAAGTCCGCAATCTCAGGTCAGCCGGAATGGCGGTCGTGAGCAAGGCTTCGGCCAAAGGGGTAGAAGCAAAGGCAATCGAGATACTATTGTCAGAGAAGTACCTGAGCAATTTTGACGGTGTTCTCCGTGTATCGTCGTCGGGAACATATATGCAGGATCCCGTACAAAGGTACGGCCAAAGCTCCCACACTGATGCATCAAAAGCGGGCCCGGCCAACATCGTTGCACGATCTTCGGAAGATATTTTGTAGGTTCGTTGGTGCCACGCGACCAGATTCATGAGCGAGCGATGTTCGATCTCAACTCCTTTTGGTTCGCCGGTCGAGCCGGAAGTGTAGATCACGTATGCCAAGTTGTTCGGTCGGGCAAGCGGTACAAAATTATGTGATTCTTTATTTAGCGGGATATCTAATATCGATTCGGTCGAAATCACTTCACATTTGGTTTGCTGGAGACGTTCTCGCAGATGTTCTTGCGTGATGAGCACCCTCGCCCCACAGTCCCCGATCATAAAGTCCAGCCGTTCTTTCGGTTGGGCCGGGTCGAACGGAACATATGCAGCGCCTGACTTTAGTATTCCAAGCAGTGCAGTTACCATATCGACCGAACGTTCCATAAACACTGCAACAACGGATTCTGGCTGTACGCCGAGAGCATTTAATCGACACGCTAACCGGTCGCTTCGTCGATCCAATTCCGCATACGTTAGCTCACCGACGTCCGAAACTACAGCTTTCTTGTCGGGGAATCTTCCGGCCGTCTCTGACACCAATCGATGCACGCAAAGATCTTGCGGAAAAGCCCGCGAAGTGCTATTCCACTCGGCCAACTGTTGCTTCCGCTCGTCCGGCGGAAGTAAGGGAAGCTTCGCAACTGCCCTTTCTGGATCGGTCACGATCGCCTGCAGCAAAGAGTTGAAATAACGATCCAGACGCAGGACCTCGTCAGGCCTGATCATGGCGGTGTTGTACACCCAATGACCCTCTCCATTGTCAGAGATCAGCATTGAAAGGGCGTTTGCCGGCGTAGGATGATACTCAGGCGGATCGACGTTCATTGCGAGAGTCACGGGAAGTCCATTAAAGAGCATATCGGCCGCAAGCGGACGAATCTGCGGATATCTCGAGAAGATTTCAGCCAAGTAAAAGGGGACGGCCCGAATCGACTCTAATTCGCGCATGGTCGAATCTAGCAGTGTGTTGAAACCCTCCCGCGCGTCGATATCAAAATGGAACGGTAGATTCGTGGCGAAGAGCCTGTTCTCGTTAGCGATCTTCGGCGTTATCGATGAAGAGTCGAATCCAACTAAGAAGTTGAAATTCCCGCTCAGCCGGGCTAAGAGCACGCCAAATGCGGAAGACACCGCATCCGCGAGGGATATGTCAGCCTTTTTTTGGTGAGAGTATGCAGCAAATTCTTCTGGTACCCTAAACTCAATGGAGCCAAAGCTTGCGTCGGTCCCCGGGCCTATATTTGAAGCAAGAGGGGCCGGTGCCGGTTCAATTGCGTGAAGCTTGTGGACTAGGGCGGCCTCAGCCTTGAAGGCCGAAATAAAATGGGCGTCTAGCAGTTGGCACGTTGGTGATAAAGGTTGTCCGATCTTCAGGCCAAGCCTTTTGACGAGTTCCGCCAGATCGACCACTGGACCGGTGAGTGAGTGAATCTCAGTCAGTCGAAGATTCTTGTCCGCGGTCGACACGTCAAGATTTGTATCACCGATTCCGCATATCACGCCCGCCGGTAAGCTTGAACGCTCGTCCAGGATCTCAACCTTAGAAACGATGAAATACTCTCCCGCAATATCGACTTTTGGTGTGCCAAGCGGGTTTGGATGTCGGCCAAATGACAATCCGCGTACGATCGCCGAAATCTTATCGGCTGATGTATTCCAATCGATCAGGCCGCCATTAGGCAAACGCTTGAAGCGCGGAAAGAACGTTCGTTCCGCCAGATCCTGCCGCGTCCGCACATATGACTCCCCAGCGAGGCTGTCAACAAGCACCCCGAATGACCTAATCGCCGCTTCAAAACACTTTGTGTTCAGCGTAAATGCCGTATCGCCGGCCGCGATCTCGACCAACTGTTGTTCCAAAATGTCCCCTGCATCCACACGCTCTGCGACGCAATGCCAGGTCACGCCGTGCTGAGTTTCACCATTGATTATCGCCCACGATGTTGCATGAGTACCGGCGTATCGCGGCAGAAGGGCGTCATGGTAGTTTATCGCGAACTTTTTAGGTATCTGCAGGATATCGTCGCTTAGAATCTGGTCATTCACGATGCTGAAAAGATAGTCGATCGGTTCTGTGATTCGTTCGGTGAGCGTGTCGTTCGGAGCGTAGCATGGAACGCCTTTCTTGGCGGCCCATCGTGAAACACTCACATCTGAAGAAGCGAAGGCGACCAAGCGGTGATGGAGGTTGATGAGGATTTCCGCGCACTGTATGGCCAGAGTGCCGGAGCCTATGATCATTGCGCTGAAGGTCTTACGCCTTCCGTCGGAACGAGGATTCGCTCCAATGTCTTTCAAGTTTTGCTCAGCCATTCGAGTTAGGTGGTGCTTGGCAATACGCGAACAAGTGTTTCGCCTGACCCGACAGTTTTCTCCGCGATCGCTATCAAATGATGAGTACCAATGGCGCGTTCAGAGATTCCGATTCGACGTGATTGAAGGGAGTTAACAATGTTTCCGAAAATACTCAAGATCGTGTGATGGGGCCGGGAGATCGACCATGATCTCAAGCCGATCTTGCGGTAAAAGCCTCCGGCAATTGCATATTCGACATGGACCTTATCGAAGTATCTTGATAGGAGATCGGCCAGCTGGTCTTTCTTATAGTGGCGTTTATGATCAGGATTCCTATTTTCGATAAAATCGCCATTTGGCGTGGTCATGATGAACTTACCGCCAGGGACGAGCACCCTGGATACCTCACTGACAAACTGCTCATCTTCGAGGACATGTTCGAGCACTTCCACTGCTATAACCGTGTCATACGCTGCGGACGGAAGATCAGACTTCGTCATATCGCCAATGATGACGGCATGGATATTACTGCGCCGCTTCTTTATCTCGCTTGCGATCTGTTCGTTCAGACCTAAATGAAGGTCCCTTTGGACCTCGGTATCACGAGGAAGATCGATGATCGTAATATCTGCCGGCACGCCGATAGTGTACGGAGACTTACGCCCGCCGACGTCCAGGATCGACAATCGCCTCTCGCTGTGTTTTACCTCCTGCATTGTTCGGTGGCGAACCTTTCGATTAAGCGGCGGGAGTAGCGGGTCGCAACTGCGCCGCAGTATCTCGTAAATGGTTGAACCCACTATTTCGACCTCTCGATTCTGCCACGAGCGATCAATTGCTCGGCCATTTCCCAGTCGCTCTTAGTGTCAATGTTGACGGCAAACCGTGGATCCATCTCGAAGCTTTGGATCTTACGTCCATAGAGACTTCGTTGATCTCGCAGCACGTTCGATCGCGTTACATAGACCGAGCCGTCCCGATAGAATGCTCTTGGGAGTTCTTGCCTTCGGACGGTCGGTTCACTCTCGCCGGACGTGAGTTCGATCCTGCCATCAGCGTTCCTCCAGAATGTCCACATCGGGTTGAAGGCATCTGGTACGGGCAGAACGCTGACCACAGAGTCGGAGGCGGTCTGCTTCAAAAGCTCAATACACGCATCTATGTGCTCGGAACGACGCAGTGGATTCGTCGGCTGCAAAAGGCAAACAGCATCAAATGACTCGCCTTGGTTCTCGAGTTCCTCCATTGCGTGAAGCACGACCGGCATTGTCGGCGTTGAATCTTTAGCGAGTTCGATCGGACGGATAAACGGCACACACAGGCCGAGTTCCCGCCCGATCATCGCGATCTCTTCATCTTCTGTGCTTAGGACGACCTTTGATAGCCCGGACGCGGCAAGGGCACTCTCAGCCGTATAGGCAAGAAGCGGTTTGCCGCAGAGCACTTTGATGTTCTTTCGCGGAACGCCTTTTGAGCCTCCGCGTGCAGGAATGATTCCAAGGACCTTCATTGCGACGAACGTTCAATAGGTGAGGCGCTTTTCGATCTCGAGTGCGGCCTCAGCAAGCACATGCGAGATCTGCTCTCCGGCATGTCCATCACCGTAAAGGTTGTCCTTCAAATACCTCCCGTTCCCAAGTTGTTTCTCGATCGCCGCTCGGATCTCATCTTTCGAATATCCGACATCAATAACGTTCTTGCCTCGTTCTCGACCCATCTGCCGCGTTCCGATATTGACTACGGGGACTCCCAGAAAAGAGCACTCGCGAATGCCGACGCTCGAGTTTCCGACCAAGCAGCGGCTGCTGTATAGGAGTCGAAGAAAGTCGGTTGGGGCCATATTCTTAAAGAAGTTGATGTTTTCCGGTTTATATTTTTCTCTAAAGGAACGTATCCCGTTCGAGGTACCATCGGAGCCCGCGTCAACATTTGGCCAGAACCACAGTGTCGGCATATTGATCTCACGAACGGCCTCGAGCGTCTCGGTCACATGGGCGCGAGCCATCTCATGCTCGGTCGTCACAGGATGCTGCATGACCACAAGGTATCCATTCGTCAGTTCATGAAGTTCACCAACACCACCATACCTCTCGAAAGGGTTAAAGTTGAGCGATGGGTCGTCTGCGATCTCAGCTGCAAGATCTATTGAAGGACATCCCGTCACGAAAACCTTACGGTGTTCCTCGCCCATGCGTTCGACTCGGTTGCCCGCACCGCTTGTCGATACCAAATGAAGGTCGGAGAGTTTTGTTACAGCGTGACGAACCTTTTCATCTATCGAACCCGTAACCTCGCCGCCCTGGATATGGGCCACCGGAATATTCATATACGATGCCGCGACAGCCGTCGCCAACGTTTCGAATCGATCCGCGACCGTAACCACAATGTCCGGTTTGAGATTGTCAAAGACCGTCGCAAGTTCGATCATTCCGAGTCCGGTCGTCTTTGCCATCGAAGCCGGATTTTCGCCTTCGAGAACCATATAGACCCGGGCAGCGATCGGGAAACCATCATTTTCGATGTAGTTCACGGCCGTTCCATAGCGGTCAAGCAAGGCTGATGCCGCAACGACCAACTGAAGTTCGAGATCCGGGTGCTCCATTATTGCCCGAAGAGCGGTCTTGATCCGGCTATAGCTTGGCCGGGCAGTAACAACAACGCAGATCTTTCTGGGCATAGAACGGAATTTTTTGCGGAGACAAGCCTCACGCGTCGAGATGCTCTTGCTGGAGCATCTCGTTCGCTAGAACAGCGTGCTTGATTTTTCGTCCGATCAATTTATGAAGTTCGCTCGCAGGAATCCCAGTTCCGGGTTTCTTTAACTTAAGATCCTCGGCGACGATCGTGGTCCCGGCCGGCAAGGCTCGGCTAGCCACAACACTCTTCGTAAATATCAAACGAAGCTCAGACATATCTCTGGCGGCCAGATCCTTATCGACAGGTGCTGCTTGCATTCGCTCTATTTGGCGGGTGCCGTCCACCAGTTGACGGAGTTCCGCTGTTGTCAACGATGCCGGCACGTCAGGGCCATACATTTCACGGCTTAAAGCTACATGAACCTCGACGACCTCCGCACCGAGTGTTACTGCTGCAAGTGATGCGAAGATATTTCCCGTATGATCCGAAAGTCCCGCTGCGACACCATATCGGTCTCTCAGGGCAGCTAGCACATTCAATCCCACTTGTTCCGGCGGACACGGGTAGGCTGATGTGCATTGAAGCACGGCTAATGGGTTTCCGGCGTCTCGGATCGCCGAAACGGCCATGTCCAGCTCGCTCCAGTCGCTCATCCCTGACGAGAGAATAACGGGATCCTGCGAAGCAATTATCCGCTTTAACAAGGGGACGTTTCCGACTTCGCCGGATGCGACCTTCCAAACGCGCATACCGATCTCCGCGAGCATTTCCGCCGCTCTCTCTGAAAACGGCGTGCTCATAAATAGGAGATTCCGTTCGTCGGCATGTGCTTTTAGTCCACACCATTCGTCCCTTGTAAACTCCATTCGCTTCCAGTATTCGAAACGTGTTTCATCTTTAGGGCTGAACTTCACCCGCCAAGGTTCTTCGGGCGTACTCTCTTCTTCGGCAATGTGAGTCTGAAACTTGACGCCGTCAGCTCCGGCGTCCGCGATTGCATCAATGAACGCATGGGCGATTCCCAGACTTCCGTCATGGGTTTGAGCTACCTCACCGATGAGAAGGCATTTTCCAGGTTCTGATCTTCCTGGCATGCTCCGAAGGCATTCGTGTCGGAAACTTTCGGTCATTAAGCGGCCGTCGATAGCAGAGATCGAATACGGTAGAAAAAGAGCGATCCGCTTGACTAAATATGAAGGACGTTCCCGTCTTCGGGCTCGGCCTCCTGCGCGATCAGCTGTTTGTAGTACGTATGGTTGTAGTACTTAAAGCTGCTTAGTTGTATATCGTTCAGGACCACCCCTACGACATTTCCCCGAACATCCTGCATTTTTTGGCGGGCGCGGAGCAGGACATCGCGTGAACTAAAGTCCGATCGTGCTACAAGAACAACGGCGTCTACCTCGGTAGAAATGATCACGCTATCAGCGAAATAAAGAAGAGGCGGAGAATCGATCACAATGTAGCTATAGCTCGCTCCGAGCCGCTCAATGAGGGACCTCATTTGGACGGACGAAAACAGATTTGCCGGGTCGGGAACACGCGGTCCGGACGTCATGATGTCCAGGTTCGATTCGACACCTTTCTTGATCGCCTCGTCGAGCTGAAGCTGATCCAATACTTTAGCGGTCAACGCAGTACTTAAGCCGGATGAGTTGCTAAGGCTATTGATCAAATGCATCTTGGGGCACCTGAGGTCGGCATCCACAAGGAGGACTTTCTCTCCAAGTTGAGCAAGGCTTTTTGCGAGATTCAATGAAGTTATTGTCTTTCCTTCGGACGGTTCACCGGATGTGACCAGTACCGTTTTGGGCGACCCGCCAGCCGTCGACAGAAGCAGGGAAGTTCGAAGCTGATAGAAGGCTTCGGTTATCAGCGGATGATCAAAGCTCTCGCTGTAGGTCGAGTCTGCGATGTCGTCAGTACTCCCGTTCCCATTGCCATTTTTAAATGCTGAAAATCTTGCAGGGAATCGCTTTCGGCCGCCGTTGTGCCCGACTTGCGGGATCATCCCGATGATTGGCACTCCAAGCTGAGCCTGAAAGGTAATAGGAATGCGGATCGTATCATCGAGCCAGTTGAGTCCAAAGGCTATTGCCATTCCGCCAAGAAGGGACACAAAGAAGGCCAGGACGACGTTCTTTGTTCGTTGTGGACTGCTTGGCGAACCGGGAACAAGAGCTCGATCAACAACATGTACGTTGTTCGGTGTACCGTTCAGGACGACCTCCGTCTCGCGCGATCTCTGAAGAAGGTTGTTTAGCAGGCTCTTGTTGGTATCGATCTCCTGTTGGATGATCCGATAGTTGATGGCCGCTTCATTTTGGCTTAGTACAGCGCTTCTTTGCGTGTCGAAGTTCTTTCGCAGCTCACTTTCACGCGACGCGGACTCACGGTATGTCTGCAAAAGCGTTGACATCTGCGTATCGGCGGAGCGTTTTCGGTTCGACTGAAGTTCCTTCTCGATCGCTGCGATCTGCTTCTCGACCTTTTTCACCTCTGGCCAAGCATCGGTATAATCAACTTTCAGTTGGGCTAATTGTTGCTTAAGGGTTGTCAATTGGGATTCGAGCCCGGTCGTCCTCGCATCCTTCGTTTCGGCAGATGTGCTCGCCAATGGGTTCTGGAGAGCCGCTTTGTAAGCAGCTTCGGCAGTTATTCTATCGCTTTCGGCTTGGCTGAGCTTCGTATTAAGGTCCGACAGCCTTTGCACGACAGTGTTCTGATTAGCATCTAACGACAGGATCTGGTTGTTTTTTGCATAGTTGATCAGACTTTCCTCCCCGGATCGGATCTGCGACTGGAGTTCAGCGACGCGCTTCTGTAGGAAGTCGCTTGCCGAAGCATTCGTTTGTACCTTTTGCTCAAGATTTTGGAGGACGTATGTATCAGCAATGGAGTTTACTACCTTTGTCGCGACTATAGGGTCGTAGTGTTGATATCCTATCTGTATCAACCTCGTCTCTTTTGTGGCCGTCCTTGAGTCTTTCACCGGTGCGACCTCTAGGTTTCGTTTGATATATCCAACGTACGGAGCCAAGGCCTCGGCTTGGCTGTCAAGATCGACCGTCGGATCGGTCTTCAGTTCGAGTTTATCGTCAGTCGAGGATAGGCCAGCAGATTGAGACCTTACAGGTTGTTTATATAGTCCGAACATGCGTAGCACGTTTTGCCAAACCGTCGTCTCCTGATCCTTGCCAGGTCGGAAGAACGTTGGGTTGTGCTCGAGGTCCAAGTTCTTTACTACTCGCCTCAAAAGCCCCGGGCCTTCCAGAATCTGTAGCTGCGTTGCGAAGTATGTCGGATCGCTCCCCTGATTTAGAATGATCGAACTTGCTCCGCCCTCGCTCGCCGCCGGGTTCGATTCATTGTTCACCTGAACCCGGACCGAGGCCTGATAGATATCCGGCTTCTGCGCTTCATAAACGATTACCAGCGACGTGCCAAGGATCGTGATCAAAGCGATCAAGAGCCAGTGTTTTTTAAGTATCGAGAGGATGCTGAAGATCTGCTGCTTTTCGGTCGAGTCATTTACCGAATCGCCATAATAGCTATCTGCATACGGATAAGCTTGGTCGCAGTACTCGATCGACTCGGGATCGTTCCGCAAACCTCTTTTTACGACCTGCTGGTTGTTTTGCATCTTTAGATCTACCATCCCGTATCGGCCTATGGGATAACTGACACCGGAAACCGGGTTATCGTCGGAATGATCGAACGGAAAATATCACCAAGGATCTTTTTGCTTCCAGTTGGACCGGGTACGTTGATAATGTCGTTCGGTTCTAATAGCACGTCGTCGCGCTTGCCTTGATTGATCTCTTTGACGTTAACGACCATTTCATTGCGGTTTATCGACCCGGCTATCTGTCGCCTGATGGAAACTTTGTCGAGTTGTGCCCCGGAGGTTGTCCCTCCGGCCATTGCGATTGCCTGCGTGAGGGTAACCGGATCCGCAAGATTTATCGCGAGTGCGCTACGAATGTTTCCTTGAATATAGGCATTAACCTTATCGGCCTCAGCAATCCGAACGACATCGCCTGCTTTTATGAGCGGGTTGGTTTGTTCCCCGCCGCGGAACACATCATCCAGCCGAAACGACAAGAGTTCCTCTCCAGTGGCGATCGGCCTTTCAAGTTTAGGTCCATCGCAGAACGGATGTGATGGGTCGCGAATTATCTCGACCGTTCTGCCGGCGCTTGTGCTCGGCCCGTTGACGAACGTGAGGAGTTCGGCAAGTCGGATCGGACGCTGCATTTGGAATCGTCCGGGTGAGTTTACCGCCCCAATGACGGCGACCGGGTTTGAATTGAATTCACGAACAGAAACATTTACCGATGGCGAAACAAGATATTTCCTGTAAGCTTCCTCAACCCGTTCTGCTAATTGCCCTTCAGTGAGACAGGCTGCCGAAATATCGTTATCGAGCATCGGCAACTGGATTGTGCCTTGGCTATTTACGCGAACACCGGTACGAGACAACGCCTCGTTCTTTGTTACGAGTACGTCGATCACGTCGCCCGGCCCGATCCTATAGTTCATCGCCGCAACAGGACCATTAGGTTGTGGGGTGGCATTCGGCGACTGGCCCAACGTCATTTGCGGTACACACACGCAGAAGAGGATCGATAACGCAAAGCTCAACTCATTCGAAATGATTCCCCTCATCGAAGTCCAGCAGGTTTTCTGGTCAATATGCTTTTCTACGGGCATACAGTGCCTCGCTTAGATGGTTCGGGCACTTTAGGTTTAGAACCGTATTGCCGATAACAACGTTGTACTCTTCGTTCTGACGGATGAACTGGCCTCTAAGGGGAGCATCGCTCACCTTTCGTACTACACAGCTGCGCACCCATTGCCAAAATTCGGTCTGGGTCGTCCAGTACTCCTTTCCGTCATGGCACATGATCAAGGCATTTTTTTTCTTCTTCCTGCGTTGAAGCTTTTTCAGCTTCTTATCATTCTTATCAGTCGGCATTTCCTTACACCTATATCCTTACGACCTGTCCGAATCAGACGCATAAACCCAGAAGGGAAGCCTGAATCCAGGCAGTTGAAAATTTAGAAAATCTGCAGGTAGCCCATGGCCACATACGTGCGATCCTTGTTCCTAGGCCGGCAGACTTACGACCTAAGTTAAGAGACCGTCAGGCTCCCAACGAATCCGTCGTGTTCCTGGCGTAGCCGTTCATTGGATAGAAGCTGCTTTCGTTCAGTTTCTTTACCAGGTTGTTCTCGAACGCATAAACAACGAGTTCGAGACGGCTGGTTATATCCAGTTTGTTGAAGATCGAGGTCAGGTGATGCCGGACCGTTGTTTCAGAAATGAAGAGAGATTCTGCGATCTCCTTATTCTTCATTCCTTTGCAGATCAGACCTATCACTTCGCGTTCCCGATCGGTCAGCGCGGACGCGACCGGACTGAGGGGAAGGGAGTGAAGCATTTGCATTTCTCCGATCAAATGACGAATGGTGTCACCCATTACGATCCGATCGAACCAGATCTCACCTGCATGGATCTTTTCAATTGCCTTGAACAGAGTGTCCGCGCGCTCCTGCTTTAGGACGAGTCCGCGGATGCCGATTCTCAGGCATTGCTTATAGATCTCAACGTCAAGTTCATCGATGAGCAGCAAGACGGGCAGTTCCGCGTCTTTGAGAAGAGGAAGCAGTTTGGCAACATCGTTGTCGGGAAGGTCAACCAAGATAAGGTCCGGCCTCTCGTCATCGATAATTTGCAGTGCAGATTCAGGATTCTTAGCTTCGCCTATAACGCGAAACTTGGGGTCAGTTTCGAGGAGCATTCGCAATGCTCCCCTAAAGATCGAATATTCTCCGATCATGACCAGCTTGATGATTGGGGATGTCATAGATTTCCTACCTTAATTTATTACTTCAACTCGTCGCTCCTTCCGCATTGATTCGGAGTAACAGGTGGGAAAAATATTAAACTCAAACCAACGATCAGATTGTTACGTTTCGGGTCGAACACGCGGCCGTCTCTCAACCGGATCAACTTATCCGGATTTTCTGAGCCGCTGATACGTATTTCCACATGGCCTACCCATACAGCATTCTATAGACACATATTCATTCGAGACTCAGACCAGCTTTCAGTTTGAATCCCAACAAGAGGAACTGGCAGCGATCACTCGTTCCTCGTTCTGGATTGAATATGGGATTAATGTTAAGGCCGCACAGGCACACACATCATCGGCTAATTCGATATATTTCGTGATACATATGTCCCTCTGGCCTGATATAGGGCCATTGGACATCTGACCAATAGGCAGATAGCGCATTTCGATATTTTCGGTCAATATACGTAGGCCAATCCTCCGATTACTATGCTAAGCAGCCAAAACCACTGCACTTCTTGGGCTGTTGGAAGGTGTGCGTCAAGGCAAAAGCGATAACTAGGGTGCGTCTAATAGATGTGTGAAGGAGCACGAATGCTGAGAAAAGTTGAAAATACGCAAGTTTTTCTACTTTCTTTAGGTGGAATCCGTCTTAGGTATGGCGACATTTCATAGATCACAAATAAGCGGAATTGTCCTTCGTCGAAGCTAACGTGTCGGAACGATGGGCGTTTGTGTTAAGAGGGTGCTGTATATTTGCGCTATGCAAGATTGGACAAATGATGTAGGATTCGATGTGGGAAACTGGACTCAGCCGGTTCCCAGCGTTTTCCTTGCAGATACTATTCAGCTTTAAAATAGAAGATTGCAATTAGATCCCCATGAGTAGAAGTAAACATATCGGTGTCCTCCTTGTCGGTAAGTACGAGATCGTGCAGGAGAGCCTTAGGCATCTTATCGAGTCGAATGAGGGCCTCTCTGTCACGGGGCTATACACTTTCGACCACACAAAAGGCAGTACATCCAGCGTCTTAAATGCCGATGTTGCTGTCGTCTATTTGACCGCAGAAGATCAGGTTGATGTCGTTGGGCATCTATTGAACGAGAATCCGGCGCTTCGGGTTGTTATCCTCGTTGCCGGAGCGGATCTGGACTCGCAGGCTCGTGCTCTGAAAATGGGTGCTGTCGGCATCGTTCAGATCGAGCAGAGTGCAAAACTCTTGGTCGAGGCTATCCGCCAGACCTATGCCGGCGAAACCTGGTTGAATCAAACCGTCCTTCACAAGATCCTTGAGAGGGAGAAACACCCAAGCGAGACTTCGGCAAATCATTCTAGGGCAACCGACGCGGAATCTTTGACTCCTAGAGAACTTGAGGTAATAAAGCTTTTGGCGGCCGGTCGAAAGAACAAGGAACTCGCCCGTGAACTCGCCGTCAGTGAGGCGACGATTCGGCACCATCTAAGTTCGATCTACGGAAAGATCGGTGTTGACGACAGGCTTAACCTGGTGATCTATGCCTACGAGAACGGGCTTGTCGAAGCGCCGGGGAGTCCTGCCCATCATCCGGCTTATCGCCCTTCGACCAACGGAGAGGAACTGAACGGGAACTGAGGACGCATTAGAACACCTGATAGGATCGGTAGCCTCAGGCCCTCGACTCCAGCTTAGTTCGACTCATTCGCGCGGTGTGAGGTCTGCGTCAGTGATATTGTCGCCCACTGTGATTACCCGAGTATCAAAAGCATACCGCTTCGAAGTAGCTCCTAAGGCGTACGTCGCTCCTGTCGGTACATTGTCTATACGATAATATCCAAAGGAGTTCGTTAACGCTCTGCGGACTACGCCGTCAACACCAGTCAAGGTAACGACAGTATTTCCAATTCCTCGACCATCATTCGTCCTTACTTGCCCGCCAACTGAAGATTCAGCCGCCGTCGGGGAGAGACTGATCTCGATGACCCCATCACCCCAATTTGGAGTCAAGGAATTTCCGTCAACGTCGTTGACCTCTCTAATGGAAACCGCGTCTGAGAACGAGATCGGTGTAGTGCTTCCAACGACGGCAGCAGAGTTTACTAAAAACGTCACGTGAACAATCCTCTTTGGTCCCGCCGGGGTCATACTCGCACCAAAGGTCGTGAGATTGTAAACAACACCGATTCTTCCGCTCGAAGCCTGCGATATGTTAGGTGAGAATATATGAGGATACGTTGAGACGTCAGCCCCTTCAGAAACCCCGCCGGGAGTGCTCAGACTCAGCACATTTGGGTCGAACTCAAGTGTGAATCCAAATCCTGCTTCGATACCTTGGCCCTCAAGCTCGATATCAATTGCGACAGTGCTGCCTGGGGCCGCAAGGGCTCCGAGAACGCTGACATCTCCCGGTGCGAGTAAAAGTGACGGCGATCTAGAGTCCCGATCGCGAGGAACCTGTGTTTGCCTAAGCCCGGTAGAGGCTCCTGCTGCCGGGTTGTGGATACCAACCAGGTCACCGTTTGCGTAACGCAAGGCTACGGTGACATCACCCGAGGTGAGCAGGCCATTTCCAAAGGTTCCGATCGGGGCACAGTCTGCACGCTGATACTCGTTTACGTTTGGGTTTGGCGTTGTATTGTGAGAAACCAGATTTAGGATCCTCGTGATATCTCCCGACGTGACCTGGCCATTCGGTATCCCAGAGCTTGCTGGTTGTCCTCCAGCGACATCGCCTTCAAAACCGCCAGCGAAAGAAACCACACCATCTATCCAGTCCGCAGGTACTGCGTAGCCGTTATTGTTGCTGACGGATTTGGAACTCGGGATCGTATTGAAGGCAAGCGGTGTCGACGTCGACGTGCCCGGGGTCGCCTTGAAGGTGACCAACAAGGCCGTTGCCGGTGTGGCTGATGCCGGCAGAACAGCTCCGGGCTGTAAGGCCATCGTCAAGGTCGTCGGCGAGCCGCCCGGCCCGGGCTGAGTAATGCCGCATCCCAACGATGCCAGAGAAGGGTCGCATGCGGCCGATAAGAACTGCAGCTTACTCGAGTCATAGACCAGCGTAAATGCCATTGCATTCTCGGTACCTTGACTTGCGATCTGAATCGGCACGGTAATATTGGCGCCCACTCCGGCCGGCTGTCCCGGAAGAACAGGCGTTTGAGTTGTGTTCTTGATCACCACATCTCTTGGATTATCTCCGTTATAGCCAACAAAATCCGCAGTCGTTATACTGCTCGGCGGGTTGAGATAGTCTCGCTGGGAAGCATCAAAGGTAAAGGCAGAACATTGCGGGTCACTCGGGCATGACGGAATGATCGAGTATGATCCGTTCGCGAAAAGGCCGCCGCTGAACGCGAAGTTCCCACCGGACGCGGTAGTGGTCGAAAGGTTGACGGGGCTGCCGCTGCTAGTTCCAGTTAAGGTTACAGTAACTCCGTCTATCCCGGCACCGCCAGTGTAGGCGGTGATCCGTCCACTGATGGAGATTCCGCCTGATGGATCGAGTATTGTAATTGCTGTTGCGATGGTTTGATTGTCGAAAATAGCACCGACGTTCTCGATCTGGTTGCCGACAATCGGCCCGCTCGTGGCGGTGAACGTTGTACCCGCCGCGACACCGGTTGTGAACGCACCGCTTGCCGGCGCAACCGAGCCGTTCGTGCCCGGCGACGTGGAGTAGGCAACGCTCAGGCTATCAGGAGTGTGATCGGCAGGGCTGCACACGGTTGCTGCGGCCGAGTTTGTGCACAGGTTCACACCGCTGATCGTTGACGTCTGCGAATAATTCAGACTTACAGGCGAAGCAGTTATCCCACTGAGAGTTAACCACGGATCACTGTCGACGACACCGGGGCCCGTACCGGCGACGATGTCGCACCCGGTAGCGCCCGGGCCGGCATTACATCCCCACCAATTATTTTCAGCATTGACCGAACTGGCAGAGTCGTTTTGAAGGCCCGCTAGGCCGCCGGTGTTGTTGCTCGAGAGTCGGTTAAAGTTCGCATTGACCGTCGCTAACGTTGTGTTGACGGAACTGCTGAAGTCGTTGAAAAAGATCGCAACGCTGTTGGCTCCCGTCGCGTTAGTGATCGAGTTGCCCTTCACCGTTGACGTTTGGTTGTCAGCAACAAATCCGGCGATGCCGATATTGCTCCCGGAGATGAAGTTATTTGTGATCGTCGGGCTTGCGGCCGCTGAATAAACGATGCCTGCTCCGGGATTATTCGTGAACGTGCAGGCTGTCGCTGAAAAGTTTGAAGGGGTAAGCGGGAGAGCCGAATTGTATTGATAGATCGCGTAGCTATTTCCGCTGAATGCACTGCCCGAAACCGATACAGCTCCCGCATCCGCAGTGAGAATTCCTGTAGCGGCTCCTGAATTCAATGAGTACAGATTATCGTTTACGGTCGAGGAAGAGATAACCCCGGACGCTCCTCCGTAGATCTGGATCCCGCTCTGTGCTATCAAGCTGGTCGGTCCCGTGCCGGTTACCGTTGTATTCGCGATGGTTGCGGAAGAGCCGGCGCCCCCTACGAGTATGCCATTCTCCTGATAACCATCGATCGTAACCCCATCAAGATCGAGGGAGCCCGCAGTGCCGAAGGTCGTATCACCTGCAACAATTCCTTGTCCGTCTTGGGCAGAGTTAATTCCGGAAGACTGCTGTATAGTCGTGACGCGAACATTGCGCATGTTCAAGGTCGCCGATTCCGCCACGAAGACGCCAAAGGTTCCACTCGTTGGAGAAAACGTGACCGGGCCGGAGATCGATAGGTCTTTGACGGTGACATATGCGTTCGCCCGTGCTTCGACGATCGCCCTGGCCGAGCCGCCGGGTACTGTACTATCAACCATGGTCGCGGGTGCAAATATCGTCGTACTGCTGACTCCCGAGCCGACGATCGATACGCACTTTCCTGCCGATATCTGCTCAGTATAGCTGCCTGCGGCAACTGCGATCGTATCGCCGCCGGAGGGGTTGGCCGCGTTAATTGCCGCCTGGATGGTCGGATACGTTCCCGGAACATTCAGGGTTACGCCGGAAGGAGAACAAGGAGCGGCAGAAGAAGTCTGGGGAAGGCTCTCCCGACTGCCAAAGGATGCAATGTCTCGGGCAGGACGCGGAGTCGGGATCCGTCGTCGACCGTCGTGCGAGAAGAATGACCAAATGTAGGCAGAAATACCCGAAAGCGAGAAGCTCGCCTCAACAGGGGCGACAACTGAATTTGCAAACGTCGGCTGTATCCAGCCAAGGCCGGCGGCGATGCCCAAGGCGACAAGTGCGGCTGAGATCTTCAAACGCAGTTCAAGACCGGATGCGATATTTCCAAAATATCGAAGAGCTGATACAAAAACGAAGGGATTCCTTTTCAGAAACATTTGGCTTTCTCCTGAGAACCTAAAAAATGCGCTTCCGTTCGCCGAGTGAAACAGAAAAGGCGGTCATCACTTCAAGCCGCCCCCCGGGAATGGAATTGCGCGTCACTCCCGAAACTTGATCGAACGAGGACGAGAAACGCTCTTTGGGGGCAAATGCCAAAGGAAGACCGCAGGTCTTTGCTAATTTTCCGTATAGATTGCACAGGTTGCGGAGAACCTGTCATCACTCAATTGAGGTATGCCATATAAATTGGTCGTTTTGATCAGGCTATGGTTAGACAGGTATCTAGCGCGATGAACGGGGAGAATCGGCCCACGCGGCAGCGGCCGATGGCCTGTTTGTACGATCTGGGTCAACCGTCCAAGGTTCTCGCGGACGAAAAGAAAATGGCATACCGCTTTAGTGGGAGAAAAAGCAGCATGCCATTTGTGGGAAGATAAATCGTGCGTTCTACGCGATCTTAGGAAAAGAGCAAGGGTGGCAAGCGGCAAGGATCTTGATGCTCTCCACCCAAACTTACCTTCTTACTTACTCACGCGGAGTGATATCCGCATCCGTGATGTTATCGCCTACCGTGACCACCCGACTGTCGAAGGTGTAGCGCTTCGACGTCGCGCCGAGTACATACGTCGCACCCGTCGGTACGTCGTCGATGCGGTAGAAGCCCATCTGGTTCGTCAACGCCCTGCGGACGCTTCCGTCCGTGCCCGTCAGGGTTACGACCGTATTGCCAATGCCACGACCATCCGCCGTCCGCACCTGGCCGCCCACCGAAGACGTCGCCGCCGTCGGTGCAAGCATTATCTCAACGGCACCATCTTCCCAAGTCGCAGGGACGTTCTGTGCCTGAGTATTACTTACCCGCTGGCGGGCTAAGTCGCTGGTGAACACCACAGGGTAGGTGCCGACAGCGGCCGACGACTTAACGTGATACTGGAAGTTGAGAATAACTGTATCTCCGACAGGCATTGTCTGGCCCGATTGCAGGCTGAACGTTACGGCCGTTTTTCCGGGATGCGACATCGAGTTCGTAAAGAAGAAGGCACCATTGGGAACTCCCGAGCCAAGCGTGATCGTCGGAAATTCATCCAGTACTGTCGAATTATAGTTCAAGGTGAATGTTGTGCCATTTTCGATACCTTGAGCCGAGAGTTCTACCTGTACGTCAATGTTGCTGCCCGGAGCCGCCCGTGACCCGACAAATCGAACAACTGTACCGCCGGTTATTCGGTTTGCGGCATCCTTCGCCTGGAGTGGTGAACCGCACGGAGGTGCTACCGGGCCAGCCGCTGGTGTCGTCGGTAGATCGCCGACTGAATAGAGCAGGATTGCCGTCAGATCGAGAGCGTCGATACAACCGTCGCCGCGACTTGGGAGGTAAGGCCCTGCATCCGCGCGTTGGAATTCATTTACGTTTGGATTCGGAACTGCGTCACCTACTATAAGACTTACGACCCTGCTAACGTCCGGGGAATCGACGTACCCGTCCGTAAATCCGCCCGTGGTGCCGTCGGAAATATCACCCTCGTTGCCTTGGGCAAAAATAACAGAGCCATCAGTCCAAACCGCGGGGACACCAACACCTTGGGTATTGGAGATTCTCTTGGGATTTGCGAAGGCTACGGGAGTCGATAGTGCATTGCCCGGCGTTGCACTGAAGGTGAAGTTCAGCGTGACCGAGCCCGTGTAGGGCGGACCAAGTTTACTAAACGATACTGTCTTCGGTCCCGGACCAGCAGAGACTACCAGATTTGTGCCAGACGGTGCCGACGCCGAGACATACTGAAGTTTTGACGTGTCGAAACTGAGTACGAATGAGCCGCCTTGTTCTGTTCCCAAAGCGTTGAACGTCACTGGAACAACTACATTTGCCCCAACTTGGCTTTGAGTGACATTTCCAATTGTTACATGTCGCGGATTGTCATTATTGTATCCAACGAAGTTTGCGTTCGTGACACTGCTTGCGGGATTGATGTAGTAGATCGACTCCGGATCGTACACATAGGGTGCTGCCACGGTCGGAGCCACCGAATATTGCCCAGTTGTCGAAAGTCCCGTGTTGAAGTTGTAGTTGCCGTTAACGTCCGTTGGGGTCGTCAGAGTGATCGGCGAACCGTTGCTAGTTCCGGTCAGAGTCATTGTGACGCCGGCGATACCAGTCTGCGGGCCGCCGTTGTTGTAAGCCATAACGTGGCCGCCGATGGCGATGTAGCCTGCTCCATCGTTGATCGTGCCGGTCGCGGATGCGGTGCCGATACCGGCGTTTACAGCATTTGAAAGCGTTGCCGTAAACGTTTCGGCACCTTCCGCGATGTTGTCGGTCGCAGTAGCGACGGTGACCGTCTGTGACGAAACACCCGGTGCAAATGTCACAACTTGATTCACGGCAGACGTGTAGTCTGTGCCGCTGCCCGTCGCTGTTCCGTCTGTAGTATTTAGAAGCACCGTGACAGGCACCGTGCGTTCCGGTGTATCGCCCGTAAGCGAGACCGTGAACGATACATTGCTGCCCTCGGTCACATTGCCAGGATTAACCGCGATCGAGACCGTCGGCGGCGCCGCCTCGAAGTCGAACGTGTTGACCGCACCATTAACCCCGACGATGACGTTATCTACGTTGGCGTTCGCGTTCGCGTCCATTCGGATGCCGAGAACGCCCCAAGTATCCGGGACAAGCGGGTTCGGGTCGTCATTCGGCATTACACGAGCATTCGGGTGAGCCGCAAGGATCGTGGCCAAAGTACAGCCTGAGCCCTGATTCATCAAGCAACCGTCACCGTTCGGCGAGTACGTGTTTGACGAGTAATAGAACTTCGTACCAGGAGTCATAAGATCCCAAGTCTGCCAACTGCCGTAGCTGACACCGGTCGGAACATAGACGAGGCGACCCTGGTAGGTCGGATTGGCGGCACCGGTAAAGTCGACGCCGATCTGGAACGACGGCGTACCGGTGCCGGTTGGGACGTACGACGAGTACTTGAGCGTCGTGATCTGATCGAGACGGGCTCCCTGGAAAGCTTTCGTGAAGAAGCCTTTCCTGTCGGTACTAGTAACCGAACCACTGCAGGTCGCGCTCGAAAGATGTGCGCTTCCGACCGGCAAAGGCCCGCCCGCCGGACCAGTCACATACTCGCTGTCACACGGAACTTCGGCTGTGTCGTCCCAACTGAACCAGCCCTTTGGCGATACGGGCGTACTTACAACTACGCCTGCAGGCTCGAAGTTAAAGGTCGTGTCCGCGGCATTGACGCCGACGATAATGTTATCGACGTTGCCGGATTTTCCGGGGTCGGTGCGGACGCCGATCACACCCCAAGTGTTATTCGGATCGGGATGGCCCGGATCACCATTCGGCATCACACGAGCGTTCGGGTGCGCCGAAAGGATAGTGGCCAGAGTGCAGCCGCCGTTGCCTTCACTTGCTAGACATCCGTCGCCATTTGGCGAGTAAGTGCCGGACGAATAGTAGAACTTCGCAGTCGAAGCCAACATATCCCAGGTCTGCCAAGTGTTCGCGGTAAATGTGCCGTTCTCACTCGGGACATAGACCAGTCGGCCTTGGTATCCCGGATTGGCGTTACCCGTAAAGTCAACGCTTATCTGGAAATATGGAACATCACCTGCCGTAGCGGCATAGGTTGAATATTTGAGCGTCGTCAGTTGATCAAGAGGCGTACCGCGATACTGGAATGTAAAGAGCCCCTTCTTCTGATCGCCGGGCGTGGTTCCGCTCGCGACGCGGGCGCTTCCCACCGGAAGCGGTCCGCCCAAAGGCCCAAATACATAATCGTATCCCGTTACGAGATGGTCATCGTCATCCTCCCAATAGAACCAGCCGTTCGGTGACGAAGGCGTGCTCACCATCGCCCCCGCGGGCTCGAAGTTGACCACAGTGTTCGCACTGTTGATGCCGATCACGAAGTTGTCAACGTTGGAGTTGCTGTTCTGCTCGGATCGGAAACCGATAGCTCCGGCCGTAGCATGGATGCCCATGTTTGGATGAGCCGCGAGCATCTGGCTGAGCGTGCAGGGCACAGTTTGTGTACACTCAATTGCTACTGGCGAAAGTGACGAATACCAGAATACGCCTGTCAAAGCGTTCCAATTCTGCCAGGTGTCAGCCGAGACGCTGCCGTTTTGACTTGGGACGTAAACCACGCGGCCCTGGTAGGTCGTGTTGCCGTCTGTAAGGTCATAATCCACGTTGAACTGAAGCGTCGGCTCATTCGTTGCCGAGCCGTGGACATAGGTCGAGTAGCTGAGCGTCGTAATGTTAGCGAGCTTCGTGTTGTTATAGTCTTGCGTGAACAGACCTTTGAGATCGCCGGCTCCGCTCTGCAAGCGAGCACTGCCCGCCGGCAGCGGCCCGCCGTTCGGCCCATAAACATAGTCATAGCCGGAGATTACGGCGTTCGTATTGTCGTCATAGTACGCCCAGGTCGGTGCCAAAGGCGTCTGGACGTTCGGTGTTGTCTGCTGGTTGAATTGTGCAGAGCTAGACGATGCTCCGGTACCCGCATTGCCGAGTGAGTCGGTAACGCCTGCGTTGTTGATGCTGACGGTCACCGTGCCGGACTGATTCATACCGGTAACGTGAACGGTGTAAGAGCCATCGATCGTGAATCCCGTTGGATTGGCTGAACCGCCGATCGTTACATCCGCGGCATCGAATCCGGTAACGGTCTCGCCAAAACTGACCGTGAAGTCAACAGGCGACGTCGTGTCAGGATCCGCGACAGGCGAGACCGTAGAGTTCGGCCCCGTCCTATCGATCGTGTAAATTTCACGCCCGGTGTAAGCATTGCCAAACTGGTTGTTCGCGATGTCGAAGATTGACGCTCCGGCATTCACGTCGAGGCGGATCGTGCCGCTGCCTGAGCCTGTATTGACCGTAACGACGTAGTTTCCATTCGACCCTGTAACGTTCGAGATCGACGTACCTGAAACGCCTGCAGTATCGAGAGCAAAGTCAGTAGTATCAACGCCCGTTACCGGTTCGCTGAACGCAACGTTGAACGTAACGTTCGCAGCATTTGTCGGATCGGGACCGCCGCGTGTGATCGAGGTCACGGTAGGAGCGGTGTTGAGATCGGGTTCAAAGTCGTAGGTAGTGTTTCCGGTTTGGATTCCGACCTCAAAATCGTCGACAAACTCGGTTATATCCGTGCTTGATGGACCGCCTGCACGGAAGAGCAGAGTTCCGCCGCCGCCGGGAAGCCTTACACCCAGATCTTTGAAAGTATTATTCGCGAGCAACGCTGCGAGCGTGCATGGGTTTGATTGCGGACAGGCATTTGAAAACGGTCGATTTGGTCCCGAACCACTTCCCCAAACCAGAGTTCCGGGGGCAAATATGTCCCATTGCTGCCAAGTATTCGGCGTTACAGTGCCTGCCGGTTGAAATACAAGACGGCCTTGATATGTCGTGTCGGGAATGGTCGTATTTTCAGAGAGATCGTTATCCACATCGAACTGCAGAACAGGAGCATCCGGGCCCGTCGTCCACGTCTTGAACTTCAGTTTGGTGATGTCGCGAAGTCGAATACCGCCGTAGGCCGCCGTTCCAAAACTCTCGCGACCGTTTACGTCGATACTCAGACGAGCACTGCCGGCGCCGAGATGACTGCCGTTCGGCCCAGTCTCTAACCCATGCGAGCCGTTCGGCCCTTCGTTCCAGAAGAACCACCCGGCCGGACGAGGATCTGGATCGTTGATCGTCACGGCGCTGTTGACAACGAGATTCGCGCCCTGGAAGCCGTAAGTTCCGCGGCCTGAGATTGTTTCAACGTCAGTGTCAGTTCCAACGGTCAATGGCAGATCGTAGCGGAAGTTCGCGGAAGCCGGACCTGCGATATCGGGCTGACCGCCCGGAGCAGTTGCGGTTCCGCCGTAGGCGACCGGTATCAGTGCCGAATATCCGGGTTCCGTACTATTGGCGGTCGTGACGACCGGAGCAGCTGAGCCGTACCAGTTGCCCTGGAAGTTCTTCAAATTCGTGCCAGGCGCGGGAAGGGAACCGCCTGCCTGGCGTTCAACGATCTGACCGTACCAATTTCCGCTAATGTTGTTGTTGCTAAAAATGGAGTTTGCGGCTGTCTGCACGGGCGAATTCGTCCCGCCGCTTGCATCAAGGAAGAGAACGCCTACTGTCCAGTTGTTGGTGATCGCGTTTTCAACAACCTTCAAATTGTCGGTCTGATTTCGAAAGATCATTCCGGTTCGGTTGTTGTCGATAACGTTATTGCGGATCGTGTGGCCGTTCGAATTGTTGATATCAAGAGCGTTCCGGTTACCGTCAAACTTGTTGTCGTGGATGACCGCACCTGTGGTTGCCTGACCCTGGATCGCAAGCCCGGCGGACTTCAGACCGCTATTCCAATCAGTCGTGTTGTTGCCTTCGCGGGTGATAAGAAGTCCGCTGATATCGACATTGTTCGCCGTGATACGAATCGTCGCACTATCCGTGCCGCCGATAGGTCCCGACACCTTCGATTGATTTGCGCCTTCGGCTCCCGATCCTTCAACCTTGACGGTTCGATTTACGTTGGCTTCCTGGACGAATGTGCCCGGTTCGATGTGAACGGTGCCGCCGATAAGAGTGTTGTCGATGCCGTCCTGGATCGAGTTGCGCGCAGCCGCCACCGTCCTGCCGTTGCCGGCGGTTACGATATCGTCAACATAGCTAATCGCACGCCCGTCATCGCCCGCACCTGTCCATTGCAGGTCAAGATACGCGTTGTCATTCGTGTTGCTGATAGCAAGAGCGTTCGTGCCGCCCCAGAATGCCTGGACAGTAGCCGAAGCACCTGGGAAGACCGCAATGTCGCTGAACCCGCATGCTGCGCAGCCCGCGGGAAACGTATTGCCGGTCATCGTGACCATCGCATTATCGAATACCCAGCCCTTGGTACCAGATGAAACGTTGTTCGAGATCGTACCGAGGTTTGTTGAGCCGTCGCCGTTTATATACGCCGGCTGCCGGAAATCGGTGATCGTATTGTTATTGATGTTAAGTCC
The DNA here is from genome assembly GCA_937873515.1 of uncultured Acidobacteriota bacterium. Taxonomy (GTDB): domain Bacteria; phylum Acidobacteriota; class Blastocatellia; order Pyrinomonadales; family Pyrinomonadaceae; genus OLB17. Next base: position 125,777 of record CALMYB010000001.1, on the reverse strand, counting down.
GGTGCTTGAGACCTCAAAGGCACGCGAAACCTGCCCGCCTGACCATGGTGTATCAGCAATGAAGTCGAGATTCTGGCCGGTGAAGTTCGTGCCTTGGATTGTGATGACGTTCTTGTCCACGTTGTCGATTTTGTGAATTTCGAAACCTTCGATCGTGGCCCCGCTTCCGCCGATCTGAAATCCATAACTCGTTCCGGAAACATTGACCACAGGTTTTGTCGCCTGAGCATTGATGATCGTCACATTGTTCTTTCCGCTTGGGATTGATACCGTCGAACTGCCTTGCGGATACGTACCCGGGCAGACGCGTATCGTTGATCCCGTACTCGCCGCACTCGCTGCACTTGGAATATCAGTAAAGATCGGTTTGCCGTTGCCGAGGCAGTTAATGCCTGCTTCGTCGACGATGAATTCCCCTGACGCAGAAGCAAAGGTCACTGTAACATTTTGGCCACTTCCAAGATTGTTTGCGGGCACCGCCGTGTCTTGAATACCGCCGCTAAGAAGATTGACCGACATTGAAGTCGATCCCGGATTCGCAGTAGCCGTAACCTTCCAGGTCGTGCCATCCATCGGAGCTATTTGCGTAACTGAATTAACGCTTCCGGATGCAGTGCCAAAATCACCACCGTCAAAATTAATTACCGGTTCGCTGAAGACTGCCGTAAATGTCACCGTCAGCGAATTCTGCGGATCAGCCGTATCCGCAGTAAACGAGACCAACGTAGGCGGGGTGCTGTCGTGGACGACGACGTTCGTCGAGATCGTTTGGTTGTCGAAGGTCGCTCCGACGGCTTCGGTCTGGTCGCCGACGAATGGACCGGCGCCCGCGGTGAATGTCGTACCGGCGTTCGCAACTCCGGTCATAAAAGTTGATGTTGTGGGAGATACCGATCCCGCTGTACCAGGTGCTGTTCCATATCCGAACGCAAGGCCGTCGATGATGTGGTCGGTGAGGGTACAAACATCGGCCGAAACCGAATTCATACAGAGACTGACACCTGTGATATTTGATGTTCCGTTGTATTGAACCGTAGGCGCTGACGCAGTTATACCCGTGAGCGTCAGCCAAGGGCTGTAGTTTGTTGTGCCTGCGCTTGTGTCATTAACGACGTCGCAGCCAGTATTCCCGGGTCCCGCGTTACAGCCCCACCAGTTATTTTCTGCGTTAACGTTGCTCGAAGTTTCGTTATAAATGCCGTCGCGTCCACCTGCGTTGTCGCTCGATAGGCGGTTGAAATGAGCGTTGATCGTTGCCGTCGTCGTCGGCGACAAGTCGTCGTAGTTGTAGAAACCAAGGCCTGCGCTGCCGCTTCCGGCGGCCAGAGTGAATGAGTTGCGCGAGATCGTCGATGTCTGCCCGTCAAAAACAAGGCCGCCAAAGGCTGAATTGGTGTTGGTTACAATATTATCGGTGATCGTTACCGGGTGCTCGGCGTCGTAAAATACGGCGTTGTATGTATTAGCGTCAAAAGTATTACCTGTGATCGTAAGCGGTGCGGGCGTAGCGGGAACAGAGCTTGTCCCTGTGTAAACGGAGACATCATTATTATTTAAGGTTGAACCGGTGATCGTCACTGCCCCGGCATTCCAAGGCAGTACGCCGGATGATGCCCAAGGGTTTAGCGGATTCGTAATGATGTAAAGATTTTGTGTTATGGTCGAAGCTGTTATCGTGCCCGTCGCGCCGTCTGCTATCTGAATTCCGTTCTGTGCGATGATACTCGTCGGCCCAATGCCGGTTACGGTCGAATTCGCAATTGTGGCTACCGAACCAGTGCGTTCGACAAGCATACCGTTCTTTTGGTAGTCATTGACCGTGACATTGTTCAAGACGATAGTGCCGATCGTATTCGCCGCTGTGCTGCCAACCCCTATTCCGGTTCCGTTCTGGGCGCCGTCCACACCACTGCTAGTGTGAATTGCAGTAACCTGAGAATTTGACATATCGAGGGTGGCATTCTCGGCGACAAAGATACCAAACGTCTTGTTAGGATAGGCTAAAAGCGGTAGCGGACCGGTGATAGTAACACCTGTGACAGTTACATACGAGTTACTCCTCACCTCGACTATCGAATTTCCGGTGAAGCCGAGAACACCGCTTGGAGCCAACGTCGCAGGAGCCTGGATGATCGTTGAACCGATGCCTGCGCCTTCGATTGTGACGCATTTGGTTATGGACAGCTGTTCAGTGTAGGTATTTGCCGCCACCTGGATCTTGTCACCACCCGCCGGGTTTGCGGCATTGATCGCGGCCTGGATAGTTGGATATGTGCTAGGTACCGGGAGTGTTATCCCTGTCGGCGTGCATGGGAGAGCGGCAGCGGTCGGTGGTATGGGCTGCTGCTTCGCCCCTGTGTCTTCTGACAGCAAAGGGTTGGCCTTTGGCGGACGTCTATCTGAACCGCCGCTTGATGGGCTTTAGAAGAAAGACCAAAAGTAGTCTGCGATGCTTGAGAGCGAGACGGTTGCCGGCGTGGGGGCCGGGGCTGAGCTTGCAAGAGCCGGCTGTATCCAAACGGCGCCGAAGGTCAAGCACAAGGTGAGGAAAGCTGCTGAAACTTTGAGCCGCGGGCTTAGGCTTGTAGCTTTAGCGGTTAAGTTTCGGGCAGCACGTGTTAATTCGACAGGGATATACTTTAAAAACATTTGGTTCTTCTCCTGAGATATTCGGCAAACTGAACAGGGCTCGAAAAATTGCGCAGCTAGCTAACGGGGCGATGTTGATCGTCCGCGTAGACAGTGCTATAGACCTTGGGAAGTTGGTCGTGATCACAATTTATCCGTTTAAGAAGTCGCGGCGTTTCGCGCTGATGGCGGACAGGGAAGAGCGTAAAGGAATCCCGTCTCCGGTCAGCGAATGTTCATGAAGAGGACAATGAGAGGCCTGATCATGAAACGTCAAGGCGAATCAATTGATAAACCTTAAAAAAGGCCGACCAACAACCCGCTTGCAGTCTCGTACACGAAAATAATCCGACACGAGCAAATTGACTTCAAATCTCGTTGAGGTTACGACAACGGCGGGCCTTTGTCATCACCCGTTTAGGGTATGCAGAGGAAATAAGTAATAAAGTGGCACTAGGATGGCTCGGGAATCGTTGCGATGCTGGTAAGGATGAGCGAAATGAGTTCGCCTTGTCTGGAAGTTGAGGTCTTGGAATAGATGCGCTTCAAATGGGTGCGACATGTATTGGCAGTGATCGTGAGATGGTCGCAGATCTGTTCGACCGATTCGCCCTTAGCAAGCCGGGAAGCGACCGCAGCCTCGGCGGGTGTAAGCTCGTAAAGCTTTCGAAGGACCGCTTCGCTAACCCTTACTGATCTTTCGGGGTCGCACAAAAAAACGAGAGCTAAGAATTCTCCTTCGATTCCCGAATTGTCTCCAATTGGCGATGCCAAGAGTTGGAGATGCCGATTGCCGGATGGCCTCCGCAGGAGACATATGGCCGCTGCGTCCTGGGTTCCGTCTCTGTGTCCGGAATGAACTGTCTCGAGGATCGCATGAAGATCTCTGGTCGCTTCCGGGGTTCTCGCCGCCAAAGAGCCATTCTTATCGACCGAGAGTCCGTCATTGGCCTCCAAAATCCTAGCCGCACGAGCGTTGGCCGTCCGCACCCGCGCATTTTGATCAACGATCAAGGCGGGCCTCGTCATCTTGCTCACGGTTTCGATCAGGACGGCATGATCGGACGTTTTGGTGATGTCGACAAGGCTGTCGCTTAACGACTGATGGAGCTGCGGGAGCAGCGAATCCAGTGATCCACGCTCTTTCTTGCTATAGACCTTTTTCCGCTCCGGCAGCGAAATGCTGAACCCGGCCATAACGCCGTCCGGACGGACGAGAGCGTGATATTCGTAGTTGAAAATATCGTATTCCCGAAAGAAGCCCTTATATATCTCAGTTTTTTCAAACGACTGGTCCCGTAGCTTGTCTGTCTTTGCCAGAGCCTGGTCGTCAGCCGCTGCGCGGCTTGTCTCGGGGGAAGCTTTTATGTCACCAAATGTTTCGATGTACTTATTTATGAAAACATCGTCGAGTTCCCGAGAGAGCGATCTTTCCCCGGACGCCGCTTCTTCTTTGCGAGCCTCAAGCGAGAGCGACCCATTATTAAATAACCTTGCCGTGTCATCGAGGGCAGTCGATAGAGGATCCTTGCCGTCGGAACCTGAATAACGTCGTCCGGCTACCTTTATACTCTGCTTTTCCTTCTTTTTGGGCATTTTGGGGGTAATCAAGCCAAGTTGAAAGGCAATGTATCACCCGTTTGAGTGGTATGTCAACCTAGCCTGACGATGAATGCCCGAGGATCGCGGCTGTTGTCGCTCTTGATCAGAGAGTGCGTTATAATATCAAGTTTGTGCGAAATGCGATGAAGAAGGTCGGTTTTGTTAGTTTAGGGTGCCCAAAGAACCTCGTTGACAGCGAGGTGATGATGGGTACGCTCGCAGAGGCGGGCTACGAGATCACGAATGATGCGGGGCAGGCCGATACTGTCGTCGTGAATACGTGCGGTTTTATCGAATCTGCCAAGCAGGAGTCTATCGATGCGATACTCGAAGCCACGAAGCTTAAGGCGGACGGGCACGCTTCGCGTGTGGTCGTCGCCGGTTGTCTCGTAGAACGCTACCGCGATGACCTGATCGTCGAACTGCCCGAGGTCGATGCGTTCATCGGCACTTCGCAGGTAGCCGACATCCTAAAGGCGGCCGACGATGAGTTCGACGCTAGAGAGTTGATCCTCAGGCCGATCGGCAACAAGTCTTCTACTTATCTTTATGATGAATCTAGTCCGAGGATACGTGCCACCAATGGCCACACCGCGTTCATAAAGATCGCAGAAGGATGCGACCGTCCCTGTGCTTTTTGCTCGATTCCTTCGATGCGCGGGAGTTTTCGCTCACGCCGCTTTGGTTCGATCGTCGAAGAGGCTCGAAACCTTGCCAAAGATGGTGTAAAGGAGGTCGTTCTCGTCGCACAGGACAGCTCGAGATATGGCGAGGACCTTGGAGAGGTCGATGCCCTTGCGGCTTTGATCCGAGCTCTGGGCGCGGTCGAAGGCCTCGAGTGGATCCGTCCGATGTATGCTTACCCGACACACATCTCGGACGCATTCCTGTCCGCGATCGCCGAGACTGAAAAGGCGGTCAAGTATCTTGATATGCCGTTGCAGCACGCTTCGCGCAACGTGCTTAAGCTGATGAAACGCGGAGGAAACCGCGAGAGCCTTGAGAGGCTTATCGAGCGTGTCCGAACCGCCGTACCGGGAATTGCGATCCGCACGACGTTCATCACCGGTTTTCCCGGCGAAACCGACGAGGACTTTGAAGAATTGCTGACCTTTGTCCGAAACTGCCGGTTCGATAATTTGGGCGTCTTTACGTACTCAGATGAAGAGGGAACTGCCGCGTTCGACCTGCCGAACAAGGTAGATCCAAAAGTGGCAAGAAAACGACGAGATCGCTTGATGAAGGAGCAGGCAAAGATCAGCCGTGCTCTTAATAAGGCGAAGGTCGGAAGGACCTTCCCCGTGATGTTCGAAGGCCTTTCCCAGGAATCGGATCTGCTTTTCCAGGGACGGCTTGCCGGTCAGGCCCAGGAGATCGATGGCTACATCCTCCTAAATGATATGCCGGAAGGCTTTGAGCCTAAGATCGGATGCGTTTACAACGTAAAGATCACGGAAGCGCACGACTACGACCTGATCGGAGCCATCACGCCGTAGGCTCCATTCTTTAGGTGAGTTCCACGTCTTCGAGCATGTGTTCCTACAAAAATGTAGGAGATTTGCGCCCATTTTTCACCTCTTCATTCCGGCCCTAACGCGCTCGCCTGTCCGTTTGCTAGGATTAGCGACTTGGAGCACACAACGCACTATTAAGATCAGCCCGATATTAGGAGAAAAATGAAACTAAAAGACGTATTGACCTATGCCGCAGACCAAGGAGCGAAATTCGTTTCGGTAAGATTTACCGATCTGCCCGGTGCCTGGCACCACCTCACATTTCCGATAACACAACTTAGCGAAGACAGCTTCGAAGACGGATTCGGATTTGACGCATCGAGTTTGCGCGGATGGGCCGCGATCCATGAGTCAGATATGTTGCTTGTCCCGGATCCGACGCGATTTTGGATCGACCCGTTTACGGAAGAACCGACGCTCTGTCTGATCGCGAATGCGGTCGATCCGATCACGAAAGAAGGCTACGGACTTGACCCGCGTTCGGTCGCGACCCGTGCGGAAAGCTACTTAAAGTTCACTGGCATTGCGGACACGGTATTTGTCGGCCCCGAAGCCGAGTTCTTTGTCTTTGACGAAGCGCGCTTCCACAATGATCAACATTCGGCCGGTTACACGGTCGATTCGGAGGAAGGGCATTGGAACTCGGGCCGAAAGGGCGATCCGGTCAATAGCGGTTTTCATATTCGGCCCAAAGAAGGATATGTTCCGGTCGCGCCGATGGATACGCTGGTCGATCTGCGCAATACGATGGCATCGATCCTGAACGAGGTCGGCATTTTTGTTGAATGCCATCACCACGAGGTCGCAACGGCAGGCCAGTGCGAGATCGATTTTAAGTTCTCGAATATGCTGCGCACTGCGGACAATCTGATGCTGTTCAAGTACGTCGTCAAGAATACCGCGCACGCGGTCGGCAAAACGGCGACATTTATGCCAAAGCCGCTCTATGGCGATAATGGATCGGGAATGCACGTGCACCAATCGCTCTGGAAGGACGGTACGCCGCTTTTTGCCGGCGATGGATACGCCGGCTTGTCCGAAATGGCAAAGTTCTATATCGGCGGCCTTTTGAAGCACGCTCCGGCATTGATCGGATTTGCGGCGCCGACGACGAATTCATTTAAGCGTCTCGTGCCCGGCTTCGAGGCACCGGTCAATCTAGCATATTCGGCTCGAAACCGTAGTGCTGCGGTCCGTATTCCGATGTTCTCGGCCTCGCCTAAGGCAAAACGACTCGAGTTCCGCCCGCCGGATCCGTCGTGCAATCCCTATCTCACGTTCGCCGCACTCTTGATGGCAGGGCTTGACGGAATACAGAATCGTATCGATCCGGGCGAACCGCTTGACAAGGATATCTATGATCTTCCGCCCGAAGAACTCGCGAACGTTCCGTCACTTCCCGGCAGTCTTGACGATGCTCTGAAGGCTCTTGAAGACGACCATGAGTTTCTTCTCAAAGGTGATGTCTTCTCCGAACGATTGATCGAACGCTGGATACGATACAAGCGCGATAACGAGATCACGCCGCTCCGCCTGAGGCCGCATCCTCTCGAATTCTCAATGTATTACGACGTTTAGACGTTTTCGCCGCCTATTTTCCATCAAAGCGCATGATCCTTTGGTCACGCGCTTTTTTTGCGCGAAACATCAGCCTTACATGAAAATGACAAAATTCGGTATTATTGAAGCGGGAAGAAAGGCCACGAGAATGCGCTCGGTTTCTCATCGATAAGCAAATGAAGTATCTCAGTGTTATTTTGACCTGTATCATGTTTGGAACTTGCGGGTCGGCGCCGGATCCGGGTTCGACAACTAACTCGTCGCAGAACGGGTACGCGAACTCAAACTCCGCGCCGAGTGTGGTTTCGAACGCCAATTCGAATTCGGGTCCGTCCGCCGGTCCGAATATGGCGGGAATCCCGACTGATCCGAACGCTGTTTCCTCCGATGTGAATTCACAGCCGGCGGGGCCTGTCGAAGCCGTCAACCGCGGCCGCACGATCGTTGAAGGGCCGCCGCCTCCGCCCGGCTCGAAACCTCCCACGGTCGGGGCAAGTGACAATTCTGCCGTGTCGAGCGAAATGCTGAAGGACGGATCGATACTTGAGCGGCGCGTCTTTTCAGGCAATGAATATTTGAATACGCTTGAGATCCATACAAAGGGACGCGAGCGGACGGTTCGGCTTGTTCTGAAAAACGGGAAAAGCATAAAGCTGCCGGCCGACCAGGTCAAGCAGATCGGTACGCCGTCTGCGGCCGCATTGATAGAGATGGCGGGCATCACTCCGAAGCGAACTCCGGAGCGAAATTCGACCGGCGCAAAGCCGGTGAAGTAGGTTCTATGGATAAACTGACGGTAATTTGCCCTTGCTGCGAAGCGACCCTCACGATCGATTCGACGACCGGCGCGATCCTTGCTCACGAAGAAAAGAAGAAGGCGACGGCGTCCTTCGATGAACTAAAAGAAGGACTTAGCAAGCAAAAGGAACTGCGTGACCAGATCTTTTCGCAGGAGATGTCTTCGATGAAAGATCGTGAACGCTTGCTCGAAGAGAAGTTCAAAGAAGCGATGAAACGGGCCGGGACCGACGACGGCACACCATATAAGAATCCGCTCGATCTCGACTGAACAAATGCCCCCAACCTTACCTTCAACCGGCCAACAGCCTTCGGCAAGAGAACGTCTGATCCTTGCACTTGATACGCCGAATGCGGGCGAAGCTCTCGATATCGTCAGTGAGCTATCAGGTGAGGTCTTTGCGTTTAAGGTCGGGCTTCAATTATTCACGGCCGAGGGGCCCGCGTTAGTATCTGATCTCGTCGAGCGGGGTGAGAGAGTCTTTCTCGACCTAAAGTTTCACGACATCCCGAAGACTACCGCGATGGCCGCGGTATCTGCGGCTCGGCTTGGCGTCTGGATGATGAACTTCCATGCATCCGCGGGTCGCGAAGCACTTGAAACCGCCCGGCTTGCGGTCGAAAATGTTTGCTCAAAGGAAGGGCTTGAGCGGCCTTTGCTGATCGGCGTTACGCTTCTTACGAGCAGCGGTGAGGAGCATCTAAAGGAGCTTGGATTCGACGGAACGGCCGAAGAGTACGTACTGCGAATGGCGAAGCTAGCTGCATCCTCAGGGCTCGACGGTGTCGTCGCCTCTGCATGCGAAGCCTCTGCGATCAGATCAGCCATCGGCGTGGAATTTGTTACCGTTACGCCGGGAATTCGGCCAAAAGGCGGAACGATCGACGACCAGAAGCGTGTGATGACGTTTAGGGAAGCCCTTAACTCAGGCGCGAGCTACGCTGTCGTCGGCCGACCGATCACTGCCGAAAGGGATCGACGTGCGGCATTAGCGGCTTTGACCGCCTAACTTTACCGTTTTGATGAAGAAACTCGCTCTCATTCCGACCTTTTTGACACTCGGCCTCGCGGTCGGGTTTTTTGGAACGATCACCTTTGCTCAAACCGTGCCGACCGCCGGCTCGTTTCGCATCGGCGAACATATTTCCTACAACGTTTCGCTGGACAAATTCAAGAATGTCGCTTTCGTTGAGACGAACGTCGCTTCGCGCGGAAAGATCGCGGGTCAAGATGTCGTTGAGATAGTCGGGCGGATCAAGACCGAAGGCTTCGTGAGCGCCGCGATCGTATTGGTAGATGAAACTCGAACCGTCTACGTGGCGATCGACGACGGTCGTCCGTTACTGATAAAACGCGTACTGGACGGCGGAGTTTCGGCAAATCAGATCGATATCGACAATACAAAGGCCTCAACTGCACCGTTCGACCTCTTTGCCGCTCTTTTCAAAGCGCGCGAGGCGAACGGGAGCGGAAGCTTTCCTTTTGCGGAAGACGGCGAAGGATCAACTATCACGTTCTTGCCGGAAGGTACACAGAAGGTGACGACCGACCAGGGTACTTTCGAAACGACGAGCGTACGCGTTTCGAGTCCGTATTTTGACTCGCGTGGATTAAAGAACGTCAGGCTCTGGCTCTCGAATACTGACGAAAAGATACCCGTGGCCTTTGAATTCAAGTCGCGGAATGGAACCTTCCGCGGTACGCTTGCGTCATATTCGGTCGAAAAACAGACGGGCTCGACGGTGGACCCAACACCAACTCCAACGCCGTTCGTCGTGCCGACGCCACAAAAGCCTGTCGTACGGCCGACGCCGTCGCCAACTCCATACATCCCAAACCAGCCCCTGCTTTCCGAACTCAAGTTTCGGCTTGGCGAAAGCTTGAATTACCAGGTGACGAACGCAGGTCGGTCGGTCGGCAGTTTTTCGCTTGGTGTACCGGAACGAAAACTTGTAGGCGTTCAAGATACGCTGGTGCTCGAAGCCAAAGTGACGGGCGTTGACGGAGCGAACTCACCCTTCTCTCTCGGCGATGGGATGATCGCTAATGTAAGCCCCGAGAGCCTAGGCCCGAATACATTTAGCGCACACTTGTCCAAGCAGTTGGCACCGTATTCGCAGAATGCGGCTTTTGATCAGAGGACCGGAGTCGTGACCTTTGGGCCCAATAGAGCCGAAGGCCCGGTCGGCGTACATTCAATTCTTTCGCTCATCTATGCAATGAGGTCTTTTAACCTTATACCAAGCAGGGAAGCGTCGAATCCGGTGAATGACACGCGCGTCGCGGTGTTCTGGCGGGATAAAGTGCATATCTTTTCGCTTCGTCCATCGCGGCCGGAGATGCTCACGCTCGGTGAAAAGAAGGTCGAAGCTCAACTGATCACCATTGTTACAAGCGATCCCGCGGTAGATCAGCTTGGCTTCAAGATCTGGCTCTCGATGGGAGCGGCCAGAACGCCCTTACGGTTCAGTATCGGCGGCTTCCAGGCTGACCTGGTTTCTGAATCGAATAGCCTGCCGTAAATGTTCTGATATAAAGGAAATCAGGAGAATTTCATCGCAAGGTCGTATTTTGCAATTGAAAATCACTTTCAATTGCGATATATTCTTGAATTGGAATATTGAGCGAGAATCAACGCAAAATGACTGAGCAGACCACATTGAACACTCTTCCGATCGGTGCGTCAGGCCGAGTGACGGCAGTTAACGGCGATTCACGGATAACGCGCCGCATCCTCGAAATGGGCATAATTCCTGGTGTCCTCGTCCAACTTATAAAATCAGCTCCATTCGATGACCCGATCGAGGTCAGTGTCCGCGGTTATAGTCTCGCGATGCGACGCAGCGAAGCCGCAGCTATCGAGGTGACTCTCTAAGAAAACGGGTATAGTTCGATGGCAAATTCAGCTGCCCACAGCCTCACGATTGCGCTCGCGGGCAATCCGAACGCGGGCAAGACAACCCTTTTCAATGCACTCACGGGCCTGAAGCAGAAGGTCGCAAATTATCCCGGCGTTACGGTCGAGAGAAAGACCGGCCGCTGGCAGTTGAACGGAAACGCAGCGGATCTGATCGACCTTCCGGGGCTTTACAGCCTCGATGCCACCTCGCTTGACGAACAGATCGCACGCAGCGTCATCACCGGCGAACAGAAAGGCGTAAAACGCCCTGACGTCGTCGTCGCGGTCGTTGACGCAACAAATCTCGAACGCAACCTCTACGTCGTTACGCAGCTTTTTGGCTTCAAGATCCCTGTCGTCGTAGCTCTGACGATGATCGACGTTTTCGAGAAGCTCGATCATCAGATCAATGTCGAAAAGCTTGCCCGGATGCTCAAGACGCCGGTCGTCGCGATCAATGCCAAGACCGGCCGCGGCATTAAGGAACTCGCCCAGGAGGTCCGCAAGGCCTCGGAACAAAGCGATAGCAAGGCTCCCGTCTTTGATGATGCCGACGAAACGTCGGGCCCGCACGCGAAGATATTTGCGAGATACAGTTTTATCGCTAAGGCGGTGCAGGAATCCACGCGGCACAACGACACGTCAAGGCTCCGCATATCACACAAGATCGACAAGATCTTGACCCACAAGTTCTTCGGGCTTCTGATTCTAGTCGCAGTATTGCTCATTGTTTTCCAGGCAATCTTTTCCTGGGCAACCGTGCCGATGGATCTGCTTGAGCAGGGATTTGGCGGGCTAAGCGCCGTTGTCAAAGAGAATATGCCGCCGGGCATTCTCACGGATCTTATAAGTGACGGCATCATTGCCGGAGTCGGCGGTGTTGTCGTCTTCTTGCCGCAGATCCTACTGCTCTTTTTGTTCATCTCGATCCTTGAAGACACGGGATATATGGCCCGTGCGGCGTTCCTGATGGATAAACTGATGAGCAAGGTCGGCCTTCACGGAAAGGCCTTTTTGCCGCTCGTCAGCAGCTTCGCGTGTGCAATTCCCGGCATTATGGCGACGCGTACGATCGAGAATCGACGCGACCGGTTCGCAACTATCATGGTCGCTCCGTTTATGTCGTGTTCTGCGCGTCTGCCTGTCTATACGCTGATGATCGCGGCTTTCTTCGCAGGGCAGACGATCTTCGGATTCATTTCCGTTGCCGCCGTTCTCATGCTGACGATGTACGCGCTTGGTATCGTGGTCGCCGTTGTCGTCGCATTCATCTTGAAACGCACGGTTCTCAAAGCTCCGCCGCCGCCGTTCCTAATGGAACTGCCGGACTATCGCCTGCCTAACCTTCGAACGGTACTCCAAAATATGCTCACGCGCGCCTGGCTCTTTTTGAAGCGTGCGGGCACGGTGATCCTTGCGATCTCGATCCTGCTTTGGGCCTTGATGTATTTCCCGAGAGATCTTGCCCCGACGCAGCCTTCTGCAAGTGAGACGGCACAAACCATCGAGGCAAACGGTGAGCCTGCGCCCGCTGAGGACGTCGTCAAAGAAAGCGAGCAGCTCAAGCATAGTTTCGCGGGAAAGCTCGGCCACACGATCGAGCCCGTAATTCAGCCGCTCGGGTTTGATTGGAAGATCGGCGTTGCCTTGATCGCAAGTTTTGCGGCCCGCGAAGTTCTGGTTTCGACGCTCAGCATCATCTACAATGTTGGCAAGGATGCCGACGCGGAATCGACCACGCTCGTTTCGGCGCTCCGCGATGCTAAACGCGACGACGGGCGGCCGGTTTGGACGCCGCTGACTGCGTTGACGCTGATGGTCTTTTTCGTTCTCGCGATGCAGTGCATGTCAACGTTGGCGGTCGTCCGACGCGAAACGAATTCGTGGTCGTGGCCGTTGTTCATGTTCGGCTATATGACGGTGATCGCATACGCGGCAGCATTTTTGACCTATCAAGGCGGCCGATTGTTGGGGTACGGGTGATGTGGCAGCTAATTGTCGTATTATTGATCGTTGCGGGTGCGGGCCTTCTTCTGGTTAGGCGTGGTATCGCCCAAAAGAAGGCGTTCACCGTAAGCGACGACGAGTGCGAGGCGGATTGCGGCTGCGGCGCGAGCAAGAGCGGCAGGGCATCAAAAGAAAGCTGATGGCTGACGGCAACAGATTCATAACACACGGAGTGCGGTCGATGTTTCTTTCGACCGCGTTCTTTTTTGTGGCAAATGTCTTTGTAAAGGAAGTAAGCCATCTGCCGGCGATGGAAGCCGTCTTTTTCCGCTGCACGATCGCATCGGTCCTGTGCCTGATCGGCCTTCATCGCGCGAAGGCGAGCGTGATCGGCTCGAACCATTTGATCCTCGCCCTTCGCGGCATTTTCGGCACGATCGCCTTGTTCACGTTCTTTGAAACGCTTCATCACATTCCGCTGGCAACGGCACAAACACTGCAATACGTTTCGCCGATCTTTAGTGCCGTGCTTGCCATCGTTATCCTTGGAGAAAAGCTCGGCCGCACGCAATGGATCTTCTACGCGGTCGCATTCGCGGGCGTGCTGCTGATCCAAAGGGTCGATCATCGCGTCGAACCGTTCTACGTTCTGCTCGGAGTGTTTTCCGCGTTCTGCTCCGGCGTGGCGTACAATCTTGTGCGTCGAATGACAGGCCAGGAACATCGTCTGACGATCGTGTTCCATTTCCAGTTTATCGGTGCTATCGCAGGCTTCATTGCGGTTCTCTTCGATTGGGTACAGCCGACGGGATGGGACTGGCTTTGGCTGCTCGGCCTTGGCATATTTTCGCAGCTTGGTCAGATCTACTTGACCGACGCCCTTCAACGCGAGAAAGTTGCAGGCGTCGCGATCGTCATATATTCCGGCCTCGTTTACGCCGTCGTGGTCGGCTGGGCCGTCTTTGGCGAAAGCCAAAGCTTGTTGACGCTTGGCGGAATGCTGCTCGTCGTCGCAGGCGTTCTTGCGAGTGTTTTCAACAGCCGCCGGCTCGAACGCCGCGTCGAAGATGTCGAGGCGACGGCCGCGTAAAATGGGCCATATGAAATTCGCCATCCTAACCATTAGCGACACACGCGAACTTGCGAACGATCCTTCCGGCGATCGACTTACGGAGCTTGCCGCAGAGATCGGAGAGATCGCCTCGCGGGAGTTGGTCTCTGACGATCTCGATTTGATCGCCTCGAAACTCCGTGAATATGTTGCCTCTCCTGACGTCGATTGCGTCTTCACGACCGGCGGAACTGGCTTTGCCGCTCGCGATAACACGCCGGAAGCGACTCGGTCAGTGATCGAACGCGAAGCTCCGGGGATTGCCGAGGCCATGCGTCGTGAAACTGCAAAGCATACGCCGTTCGCGATGCTTTCGCGTGCCGTGAGCGGCATTGCAGGGAATACCTTGATCGTGAATATGCCCGGCAAGCCAAAGGCCGTTGAAGAATGCTTTGAGGTGATCCGGCCGGTTCTAAAGCACGCTGTCGAGCTTCTTCGCGGCCGGACCGAGCATTGATCCTCGCTACTTCTTCATCGACCCGGAAATGAACGCCGAAGCATCGCTGTGGAGTTTCATCAGCGACGGCACATCGATGTACATCATATGGCCTGAATCGTAGTAGTCGAAGCTGATATTCTTCCGAAGGCTCGGATCCAGATTCATCGCCGAGACCGTATATTCCGCGGCATAGAATGGCGTCGCCATATCGTAATACCCGGCGGCGATCATTATCTTCATATACGGATTCTTCGCCATTGCCGAACGAAGGGCACTGCTCGTATCCGCATATGCGTTATCGCTGCTGAAATCCCAGCGGCCGACGCCTCCGCCCAGGATGTAATATTCCATATCGGACTTGAACCCGAGATCGCGACGCACGTAATCATTGAATGCGGCGGTGTACGGGGGACGGATCGCGCTCATCGAAGGGTCGCGGTCCGGGCCGTCGCCTGCGGCATCGCTGTCGATACCGGTGAATCGGCTGTCGAGACGGCCGGTCGAACGTCGCTGATCGCGAAGCAGCTCTTTGTTGAATTCACCGAGCTCTACACGGAAATTATTCCGCTCGACAAAATCCCGCGTGAGTCCTGTGAGAGATGCGAATTTGTCCGCAAGGGCATCGCGTTCACCGGACGTGAGACGGTCGATGCGCAGCATCGCGGGCATATACTCATTCGCTGCGAACTGCCGTGCCTCCTCGGCGACTTGAGCGACGGATTTCGCCTGCAAAGCCGGTGAAAGCCTTTTGTGGTACCAGGCCGTCGTCGCGTAACTCGGCAGGATGAGAACGAGCGGCAGATCGTTGTTGCTTGCGAAATCCAGCGTCTGAAAGTTCATCACGGTCGAAATGAGGGCGATGCCGTTCAACGCGATCCCGTGATCAAAGAGCCAGTTCGAAAGCCCCGAGGCCCTCGTCGTGCCATAGCTTTCGCCGACCAGGAAAAGCGGCGACATCCAGCGTTCATTCTGGCCGAGATAGAGCCTGATAAATTCACCGACCGAAGCGATGTCTCCGCGAAGTCCGAAGAACTTCTGACCGAATTCCTGCTTTGTCGGACGCGAATATCCAGTTCCGACGGGATCGATGAATACGAGGTCAGTGTCCGCAAGCCAGGTTTCGGCATTGTCCTCCATTTCAAAAGGCGGCGGCGGATACATCCCGTCATCGAGCATCTTCACGCGCCTGGGGCCAAGAGCTCCGAGGTGCAGCCAAACGCTCGCCGAACCCGGCCCGCCGTTGAATGAGAACATCAGCGGACGATTCGCCGGCGGATTATCGAGCGTGTAGGCCATATAGAAGATGTGAGCCTCCGTCTCGCCGGTCTGCGGATTCTTGATCGGCATAAAGCCGGTCGTCGTCGTGTATGTCAAGGTCTTGCCGCCCGCACGCGATGTATGATGCGTGACGACCGGTGGCTTGTCCATCTGCGGATCGAGAAGCTTCGAGGCTTCAGGCTTCTTGTCATCAGAAGGTTTTGCTGAAGGCGCCTGAGCGATGGCCCCGGCCGATACAAGCAGAGTAAGCGCCAAGAGAAGAGCAGTTTTCATAGGTTTTATTTTTGAGTTTCTCTGCATTATACGCAAAATCCTCTAAATGGTTCATAGTGGGCAGTGATCAGTGGTCAGTGATCAGTGGTCAGTGGTCAGTGGTCAGAACCGCCCGCGCCGGAGATGCGGACGCCCCCGTCCGCATCACGTCGTCCGCCTGTCAGAACCGCCAGCTCCCCTCCTGCCCGAGGAGGGGTGGCCGAAGGCCGGGGTGGAGGGAGCAGTGGGCGGTCAGTATTGCGGAAGCCCGGATTTCAGTAAGGGCATTGCCTTTGAATTGCCACGGCATTTATGCCGTGGATCAGGGCAGAAGATCATTCCCCGGAGGCGGCTTGCCGCCGACAACAATGGATTCGCATAGCCACGTCGTTTACGGCGTGGTTTAGGACGGAAAATAAATTCCCGGGAGGCGGCTCGGCCGCCGACAAATCCCTCTGTCGCTCCTAACGGAGCTCCATCGATCTGTTTTGCGACCTCTTTCCCAGGGTTGCGGCCTAACGGCCTTACCCTGGGCTATGATCTCGCGTCCCCTACGGGGACGACCTGACCAATCTCAGATCTGAAATGTGAAATTTGAGATCGAAAACCTTTGTGGTCTTTGCGGGGTTTCGCTTGGCGTACTTTGCGTTTTTAAACGGGAATTTAAACGCAAAGAACGCGTAGCGTTCGCGAAGGTTTGGATGCGGCGAGGCGGAAACACGACCGGTAGGGAGTGTGTCCTTGTCGGCGGCAAGCCGCCTCCGAGATCACTTGTTTCGTACATCGGTCGGGCCAGCCCGGCCGCACTGCGCTGCGGCAAGCCGCAAGAACCACCGATGATTCCCGAATCCACGGAGCAAAAGCCTGTCTAAAATCTCAGATCTGAAATTTGAAATTCGAGATAGGGATCCCAAACCTGAAGCCTGAGACCCGGCACTGCAAACTGAAATCTGAATTTAGCTTGTCAATGAACGAACGGCCGTTTCGACCGTGTTGTCATCATAGCGAAACGGCGCGCGCATTTGAAGCACAAACCGCACAAAACGTATCAAAGTGCACGATTTGCACAAGATGCACGATCTGCACGAAGTGATCCGGATCCTATCCAGCCTTGACCCAATATCCTCAACGCGGTATAAATTCAGCAAACAATAAGGAGTTTCCCACTGGTGCATTTTCAAAAATTTGATGTGCTTTGCTGTCTTGGAGCACTTGTTCTCGTATTCGGTTCTCTTTTTTCAATTTATGGTCAGGGAAGTCAACACCACCGCCCGGCGACAGCCGTGGGATTTACCGGTAACTATTCTCAGGACTTTCAATCCTTCACCCTTTCGACAAATACAGCCACCGATATCTCTCAACGAACAATGTTAGAACTGGCAAGCTTTGCGGACGGGGGAGCTATACAGGGCTGGTATGTATATGGACTGTCAACAGAGTCAAGGTGGGGAAGGAATAAAGGAAACAATTCGACGGGAGCCTTCTATTCCATATACACGGGAGAGTTGACACCCAGTCGAGCATTCGGTTCTCTTGCTTCAACTCGTGCCAGCGGATACTTTGGCGTCGTTCTTCGAAACGATACACCGAACTCGATCGTAAGCGTTAGCGTTTCTTATGACGCCGTCATCGCGCGAAACCCCAGCTCCACAGTCAACGATTTTCCCGTGAGATGGCTCGTTAACGCTTCGGCGCCGAGCACAGTTATCGATGATACTGGAGCG
This sequence comes from uncultured Acidobacteriota bacterium, assembly GCA_937873515.1. GTDB lineage: Bacteria > Acidobacteriota > Blastocatellia > Pyrinomonadales > Pyrinomonadaceae > OLB17. The sequence continues at coordinate 108,024 of CALMYB010000001.1, read as the reverse complement.
GGGACTTTCAACGATGCTGCCGCCGCTCCTGATTCCTGGCATACACCGGGCGACCTTGAAGAAATCCCCGATACTCTTAGCTTTTCTACACCAACGAGCGGCATTGGTGGTCCTGGAGGGCAATCGATAATCGATCCGTTCTTTGTCCTTGGGACGAAGACTCAGGTTCTGCGGGGCATTGGTTGGGATCCGGGACAATATCTCTATATCCGATGGTACGACAAGGACGAGGCCGGGTCAGACGCCTTAGCCGGGATCGACAACTTTCAGATCAGCTTGGTGACGACGGCGGCGGATGCTATTGTGAAGGGGCAGGTCGTGGATAGGTTTGGGAGCGGGATAAGCGGTGCGATGGTGACGTTGATATCGCCGAGAGGTGAGAGGCGAACGGTGATCACATCGTCCTTTGGATATTTCAGGTTTTCGGCGGTCGAGACAGGCGAGACGTACGTCGTGACGGCGTCAAGCAAGCGTCATCGGTTCGAGCCGCGGAGCGTGACGGTCGCCGACAATATCGATGATCTGCGGATCACGGCGTTGCCGTAAGGTTCATAGTTCAAGGTTCATAGTTCAAGGTTCATAGTTCAAGGTTCATAGTTCAAGGTTCAAGGTTCAAGGTGGAGGTTCGAGGTTCGAGGTTCGAGGTTCGAGGTTCAAACGGCCCGGCAGCCCGCAGTTAAGCGGACTGCCGGGGTCTGGTTCGAAGGACGGCGTGTCCTCGGCTATCTGGCGTTCGACCATATCGCGAAGTACGCAGGTCGCTCGACTTCGGACGTGTTGGTAACGCGCAGTTTCCACGTTCCTCCAGCAACCGGCGTCTTAAGATAGATCGAGCGGAACCATGCGCGAGCCTCCGGCGTGTTGGCAAGGTTCTTGCCGCCGACCTTCCCGGCCGGGTCGATCAGCTCGATGCTGACCGAGGCGTCGGCCATTATCGTGATGCCAAGATCGTTTCGGGCCTCGAGCGATAGCTCGATCTCCGTCGTCTGCTTTCCCGCGACCGTGACCGCCTTTCCGATATCCTGAAAATCATTGAACACCGGCGATGAGCCAAAGAACGGGCCTGCTCCGGCACCATAGAATTTCGTGTTCGGCATCGAAGAACTCGCTCCGGTAGGCACGTCCGGGTTGTGGTCGCCTTTCGGACCGATCGCAAGCCGTGGTTTGACGAAATCCGAAAAGTCCTTCGTGCCGGTGAGGTCGGTATGCAAGCTGCTTGAGATGCCCTTGTCCTTGATGACCCGATGGGCTGACGAGACCGCCACAACACCGTCATTCCACTCGATCTTCTTGCACATCGTCGGCAGCGGATTGCCCGCGAGGACGGAGAATTTCACGCCTTTCCGGGCCGTTACGACCCGATTGAATTCGGCCACGACGTCGGGCTTTAGTTCGCGGACGGCATTCGGCGTCGTGCCCGTGATCGAGAACGCGATGTCCATCGTGTCGGCACACGGACTGCCCATATTCGGCGTTCCGAGCATCACGAGATGGGAGACACGAGGGCGGCCATCCTCGACCGGCTTCATGAACGCCTGAATGTACTCGCGTGAGATCAGTCCGCCCATCGAATGCGCGACGATATCGACGTGCCACGCGTTGCGATCTTCCTGAGCGTATTTCACGTATCGATCGACCTCGACCGCGTTGCCGTGGATCGTTTTTGTCGGTGCCGACGACAGAAACTCGCCGCCGGTATCCATCACACCCTTCTCCGGCTTTTCGCCGACAGGGAAGGCTTTCCAGTCGTAGGAATGGCTCGTCGTCAGAATATTTTGCCAAGTCTCCCAGGCCTTCCAGCTGCTCCAGAGTCCGTGGACTAGAACGAGCGGTTTTGGGGCGACCTTCAGATTCTCGATCTTCTCGTCCGTCTTCTTGTCGTTCTCGTATAGCTCTGCTTTGATACGCTGCAGAAGACGCGGACGGCCGTCATCGAACCACGCGTAGCCTGATGAATCCCATACGATCTCGACCTCGCGAGAATCGCCCGGGTCGAGCCGAACCGATGTTTCGCCGTTCTCGAGAAGGCCGTCCGGCCTTGCACCATCCCATTTATCGCCCTTGAACGTCTCTTTGAATTTAAGATCTGCGAATTTTGTCTCGCCGGATGCGTTGAGCACGGTCGCCTTGATCTTAACAAGGTTGCCGTCGATCGTGCCTTTCTGCGGTACGATGTCCTGCCAATCGTTCCAATTCGGGAATTTCATATCCGCGAACTTAAGATCGGTGATGCGGAGCGGTGCGCCGCATTTCTGCAGGTTCCAGGTGATCGTCTCGGTCACATTCTGCCAAGTGTATGAGTATGAACCGGAGAGCTTGTTCGGGTCGTCCGGGTTGATCCGCGTTGTTCCGTCAGACGTGAGTGAATTGCCCTCGATCGTCGTTTCGGTCGGCGGCATCGAGAGGTTCGAGCCTTCCTTTGCCGTGCATTGGCCGCTGAAACTTGACGACTGGCTGCCGGAAGTTTTTCCTTTGATCTGCGGCAGGCCGACGCTGACAGAATACGTTCCATCGGAGTTGATGTTGATCCCGACGTTGGCCGATTCGCCGCTTGCCTGGCCGCTCGTGCTCGTCTCAGATGTCGAGGTGCCGCGCATGTCTCGCCATGTTTTTCCACGGTCGCACGAGTTCTTCTCGACGGCGTCAACGCGCTCTTTCGACGACATTTGGTGGCTGATCGTCGCCATTCCGATGCTCGAACCATTCTTCTCAGGCGATTCGGCGACGGTAACGTTCGCGTTGTAGGCGTAAGACATCTGCCAGTTCCGCGTGTCCTGGCCGCGGCCGGAGACGCGCTGGATCGTCTTGTTGTCGGAGGCCGATTGAGTTCGTTTGTAAGTTATCGTGCCGGTCCAAGCGCCTGAGCATTTCGGGGCTGCAGGTACCGAGGCGGCCTTTCGGCGCTGTGCGACTATGTCGAGAACCGAACCAAAAAGTGCAGTAAGAATAAGCAGGGAAACGATCTGTCTTTTCATAAAAATATGTCCAACGCCGTACGTGACGCGGGAGAGAAATTTCTCCCGCCGTAACGTAAGGCGTTGGACGTAAATGAAAAGTATCAGCCGCCGAAAAAAACTAGCGGACGACCTCGCTTGCGACCTTACCGTTGACGATGGTGCCGACGCAGTGCGTCGTCCATTCGAGCGGATCGCCGTCGTAGAGCGCGATGTCGGCGTCTTTTCCTGCTGCGAGCGAACCGATGCGTCCGTCGAGGCCGAGTATCTTCGCGGCGTCGATGGTGATGAGTTCGAGAGCCTCACGCTGCGTAAGGCCGTTCTGAGCCGCCATTCCAGCCTCGTAAAGAACGACACGCGTCTTAGGCACATAGCCTTCGTAGCCGCTCTGAAGGGCGACGGGAATGCCCGCAGCCTTGATCTTGGCCGCGTCCTCCATCGATAGCGATTCGCTGTCCCCGCCCGGACGAGCCATCGTCGGATGAACGATGACGGGGAAGCCGGACTCCTTGATCTCCTTCATCACAAGCTGCGCTTCGGAGACCGAATCGAGCACGATCCGCAAGTTGAATTCCTTCGCAAGACGCAGGGCGGACATAATGTCCTGAGCCTTGTCGGCCGTGATGAGGAGCGGAACCTTGCGGTCTATCACGCTGAGCCAGGCGACGGAACGAAGGTCTTTGGGACGCTCGGTCTTCTTGGCGTTCTCCTGAGCTTTTATAAGTTCTGCGCGGAGCATCGCGATCTGCTTTGCACGAGTACCGGGTGATTTGCCCTGGCCGGCGAGGCCGTCACGGCCGAGTGTTACGGAGATCATCGCCTCGGGGACGATCATAACGTCGTCGACTTCGTTGCCGAACGTCTTGACGACCATCGTCTGGCCGGAAACCAAAGCCGAAGGCTGATGACCCGTATGCACGGTCGTAACACCGAATTCACGTAGCCATTGGACGAGTACTTCCCGCGAGTTGTAGGAATCGAACGCGCGAAGCTCAGGCTGTATCGGGCCGCTGCCGTCAAGGGCCATCTGATCGGTCGGCTGGTTCAGGTAACCATTAAGCCCGACGACCGAGTGAGCGTCGATCAATCCGGGTGTGACGACCTTTGCCGAAATAACGCGATAGCCCGAAGGGATCGACACTTGTGCGGCGGCGCCGACCGCCTCGATCTTGCCGTCCTTTACGAGTACGACGCCGTTCTTGATCGGTTCGCCCGCCATTGTGAAAACGGTTTCGCCTTTGACGGCGATCTGTGCAAAGAATGTTTGCGACGCGCAAAGCGTGACGGCGACTGCGAACGCCAAAAAGGCGAGTTTGTTAAGTATGTTGCGGTTCATTATTCCTGTCCTCCGTCATCGTGATCGGTATCCATGAAACGGTCGTTTGTCGCGCCGTATCCGCCGGTCTGTATCAGGCGGTCTTTCGGGTCGCTGCGGTCGAATACCTTCTTGCCTTCGACCCAAGTCTCAAGGACGTGTGTGTAAATGCTGAGCGGATCGCCCGAGAGGATAACGAGGTCGGCATCCTTGCCGGCCTCAAGCGAACCGGTGCGGTCGTCGATGTCGAGGATCTTTGCGTTGCCGAGTGTTAGGGCATAGAGTGCCTTTTCACGCGACATTCCGGCGCGGACAGCCATTCCCGCCGAACGCAGGAACCAACGCGAATCGGTAATTCCATCGTCAGTATGAAAACCGATAAGGACGCCCGCCTTTTCGAGGATCGCTCCATTTTCGGCCTTGATGTCCTTCGCTTCGATCTTTCCGCCCGGCGAATCGAGGAAGATTATCGAGACGGGAACGTTCGCCTTCTTGATCTCATCGGCGACCGCCCACGCATCGCTCACGTGATGAAGAACGAGCTTGAAGCCGAACTCTTTCTGCAGGCGAAGCACGGTCAGAATGTCGTCGTGACGATGAGTGTGGAAATGCACGGTCCGCTTTCGGTCAAGAACCTCGACGAGAGCTTCCATTCGCAGGTCGCGAGGCGGAAGCTTTGATGCATCGCCGGCCGCTTTTGCAACCTTGTCGCGATATTCTTGGGCCTTAATGAATTCGTCTCGGACGAGTGCGGCGGATTTGGCACGAGTTCCGGGAAACGCTCCGCCGCCCGGACGGATCGGGTTGGTGCCGTTCGCGAACTTGATGCCGCCCATATAATGGCCGTCTTTGTCGAGAATGAAAAGATCGTCGATCTTATCCACGTTGTCGCGAAGTTTTAGATAAAGTGTCTGGCCGCTGTCCAGATGTCCCGAACCGGGCATAACGTTCGCGGTAGTAATGCCGCCGCTCTGAGCGCGCTGAAAACTTGCGCTCAAGGGATTGACGCTGTCCAGAATGCGAACATCAGGCTGTATCGGCGAAGAGCCGTCTCCACCCGCCGGATTACCGATATGGCTGTGCGAATCGATGATACCGGGCATTATCACCTTTCCTTTCGCATCGATCACGGTCATATTTGACGAAAGCTTTACGGTTCGGGCATCGCCGACCGCGACGATCTTGCCATTTTGGATGATCACGATGCCTTGCTCGATCGCAGGGCCGGAGATCGGAATCACCTTCGCATTAACAAAGGCCGTTGGCTTATCCTGAGCGGCTGCGTACGCAGCCGTTAGGACAGTAGCCAACAGTAACGACAGAAATTTGTTCATTGCTGTTTCCTCGAATTAAGTTGTATTGGAGCCTAAAGATAACGTTCAACTAAAACGTGCTCGGTGTCAATACGCGGGCAGCATCTTTTTGTTCAAGCAGCGGCAGTGCGATCGTGAATCCTCTGCGACTCCTTTCGTCCACGAATGATGTGAGAGTTCCCTCATGAGCAGAAACTAACTTTTGGCTGATCCAAAGGTCGAGGCTCGCCGCGTCGGTCTCAGAATGGGACGAGGGGCCGGCGCTGCCGCTAGTTTGAGCTATATCGATGAGCACCTGGGCCCCAGCTGTGTATGTCGAGACCGAGATCGGCGTAAGCTCGGAAAGTGGATCTAGACGCACCTTCCGAATAAGGTCCAGGACGAGTTGAATGAGCCCGCCCTCGTCTCCGAGAACTCTCGGCGAGTTCGCGTCAAGATCTGTTTCGATCTGTGCATCGTTCACGCCCATGCTCGTCAGGCGAAGCGAGGCAAGGACGACGTCATTCACTGACACGCTTTTCTTTACCGTGCCGTCCATGCGGCCAAAGGCCTTCATATCCGCGATGATGTCGGTAACGAGAGCGATCTGCGAGGCGATCAAGCTGAGATCCTCGCGCGTGCTTGTGGAATGGCCTTCTTCGCGGCGCATCGCTTCGACCTTGTCAGATATGGCTCCGAGCGGCGTGCTGACCTCGCGGGCGACACCTGCCGCAAGGGTTCCCATCGCGCTCAACTTTTCGGTCTCGATCATCCGTTCGTTCAGGAGCCGCAGTTCCTCGATGTCGTCTGCGAGCTTGCGGCTCATCTTGTTGAAAGATTCCGCGAGTACTCCGATCTCGTCATTCGTCTTGCGCAGATCGACCTCCGCTCCATAAGAACCCTTTGCGACCGCAACGGCAGCCAGCGTTACTCTTTTGAGCGGCCGCAAGACCGTTCTAAGCACGAGAAGCACAAGCAGGAGATTTGGGACAAGGGCCGAGATCACGCTGAAAACGAGATAGCGACGCCATGCCTCCGCATCCATTCCGTTATGGAACGCCCACCATACGATCGGTATCTGAAAGATCACAAAACTTGATACAGCGACCGCAGCAATGCATATAGCCACCTTGTATGCGACCGGAAAGAGCCGAAACTGCGTGAGAGCGGACGTGAGCGAAAAGAGCCGGAAGTTAAAGATCGCGTAAGCGTATATAAGCACGCCGGGCAGCACGAAGATCGAGCTGAGAGGTATGAGATCGTAGTTTCCAAAGAGCGGAAAGACGATGTTCGCAACCGTCTTTAAAGCGCCGGTAATAACAAGAGCCAGCAGAATGGCACCAAGCTGCGACCCGCTCTCGGTGCCTCGGTATTTTCGGTATTTGCCGAAAAGAACGATAGAGCCGTAAAAAAAGAGAAAATAGACGTACGTTACGAACGCATACGCGAGCGGCGTGAGCTTTATAGAGAATTGGCCGTCGATGAAGCCGGCTTTGTCCCACAAAAGTCCAAAGGCTGCGGCCGGAGCGAAGATCAATGCAGGTGCAAGAAGGATCGCAGCCTTTCTGCGCGGAGTCCGCGAATTTTCCGGGAAGACCCAGGCGAAAGCGACCAATACGAAATTCATCAGCAAAGCGATGATAAAGCTAGCTGCCGCCCAAATCCCGGCCGCTGCATCTATTGGATAGAAATCCCAAAAGATAAGATCTTTGATCGTCCAAAGGGCAAGGAACGATATGAATGCGGCAAACGCTTGATGGGCGCGGCGGCGCGGATCGGCGGCAAACACATAGAAGCCCAGCCCGACGAGCAGGAACACAGAGCAAAGATGGAGCAAAATCAGCATCTGATCTTACGCAGAAGAAACGGCGGAGGATTCCGAGTTGCCCGATCCCAACAGGGTTTGGACGGTCAGTTCATCGGCCAATAGCCTCGCGGCCTCGATCGCTCGCGTGCGGAAATTGGCGTTGTCCTTGAGCGATTCAGCGAGGCCGAGAATGTCTTCACGAGCCGCCGCGAAATGGGCTTCAAGGAGTCGCCTTTCCCTATGGATGTAGGCCGCCGACGCGATTCCGGCCTTTGAATGTCCCGCGATCTCCCAAACTCCCGCTGCGGCCGGTGCGGTCGTCGGTTCTTGGACGGCGATCGCCAACTCCGCCCAGCGGAGCACGGCCCGGCGAAATTCGAAGGCGGCATCAGGCCTTCCGGACAGATCGACCGAGTTCTCGAGCGATCGGCGGATCTCTTCGATCAGCCGCTTTGCTTCGGCTTGTGGAGGAACCGGCCGGCCGAACTGCTTGACGGCCTCAACCGCATAGAGAACGGCAAATACCGGCCAGGCAAGCCCTGCAAGGACGCATTTTGCAGATTTCTCCAAGCGGCTGCGTCCTTTGAGCCGAAACCAGTATTGGACGGCGAAGGGGGCACCGCAGGCAAGGTAGATGATGGCAAGGTCGAAGAGGTTCAAAACTCGGTTTATAGAATAAGCCTCAAGGGAATGGAAAGGAAGACCCTGAACACGCTTTCGGGCAAAAACTTGCTCGAATTGTCCGAAATCGACAACTCATGGGAACAAATCAGAAAAAAAAGCGTTAAACATATTGAATCCGGACAACGAAAATACCGGTTTTTGCAATCAAAATCGTAAATTCGCTCTTTTTGCAAATAGTAATTGGGTTTTTCGTCATACTTTGGCATTTGGATTGCCTACAAATGGTAGGAACAGAATGCCCGTCTGTGGAGGCAAGATCTTAAGATAGGAGGAATGTGCTGATGAAAGCAAACGGAAAGATCAAAGTGGTCAAGCGAGCCGATGTACCGGTCAGGCCAGTAAAGAAGCCCGTGAAGACCGCAAGAGCAACGGCCCGCGATATGGTATCAACGGTCACGGATTGGGTCACGGATTTTAAGACCCGCAAGAGTGAGGAAACTAAGGCTGCTATCGAGCAGCTCTTCCCAACGGGCCCGCGCCCAAGCGAATCATAGACCCTAAAGCAATCATATCCAGTTCAAGTCTGAAATTTAGGACGCTGAAAGAGATTTCGGCGTCCTTTCGCTTTTGTAGTTGCTAACTCCGCTTGTTATTCTAGCGACATTCAACCTTTGAAATTGAACCAGTTTGCTATGAAGAACAAAGTTGCCATCGTTACCGGTGCAAGCAGCGGCATCGGGCGAGCGACCGCAAAGCTGTTTGCCGAAAATGGTGCGACCGTCGTCGGTGTTGGCAGGAACGAGAAGGAGCTGTTCGCGCTGCGTGACGAGCTAAAGGATGCGGAAGGCACGATCCGGCCGCATCTCGGTGACGTTATGGAGGTCACTCAACTCGACCGAATTGTGAGCGAAACGATCGATTCATTCGGTCAAATTGACACGCTTGTGAACGCGGCAGGCGTGCTAAAAGGTGGCAGTATCGAGGATTGCTCGCTTTCCGACTGGGACAAACAAATGAATATCAACGTCCGGTCGGTGTATTACCTGATGCAGAAGTGCATACCGCATCTTGAGAAGACAAAGGGTTCGATCGTGAACGTATCGAGCGTAACCGGCACACGGGCCTTCCCGGGTGTCCTGGCGTATTGCGTCTCTAAGGCTGCGGTAGATCAGCTAACGCGCTGTGCGGCGCTTGATCTTGCATCGAAGGGGATCCGAGTGAATGCGGTAAATCCGGGCGTCGTAGTAACGAACCTGCATAAACGCGGCGGAATGGACGAGCCGGCATACGCAAAATTCCTCGAACGAACGAGAGAAACACACCCTTTGGGACGTGCGGGAAACGCCGAAGAGATCGCGGAATTGATCCATTTCCTCGCATCTGAGAAGGCCGGGTGGATCACTGGGGCGACGTATGCGATAGACGGCGGACGCGCCGAAACGTGCGCCCGCTAGGAATTGATGGAGATAAGGCTGCTCAAAAGCTCATTCGATGATGATGGTTCGGCCTCGACCCGTCAGCATACTGCGTGCTTCGTTGTTAATGGCGTGGCGGCTTTTGACGCCGGAAGCCTCGCGATGGCCATCGGGGAAGATCGCCCGAATGTGCGTGATATCGTGCTTTCGCATACACATCTTGATCACATTGCAGGTTTGCCGCTCTTCATTGATGACCTTTTTTCAACCCTGCGTTCACCGATCCGGGTTCATGCTTCGTTAACGATGATCGGGGCCCTTAGATCTCATATATTCAACGATGTCATATATCCGAATTTTGAAGAGATAAAGAACGAATTCGGGCAGGTCCTGGAATTTCGTGAATACGAATTCGAGGTGGAATTCAGCGTTGCGGGCCTGTCTATCCTTCCGGTCAAGGTGAATCACAATGAGCCGAGCGCAGGATTCATTGTCGGCGATGCCATCGGCACGATCGCCCTGACAGGCGACACGGCAGATACGGACGCGATCTGGGTGGCTGCAGGGCAGCGGAACGACCTGAGGGCGATCGTTGTCGAATGTGCGTTTCCCGAATCAATGACTAAGCTTGCCGCGACGGCCCGCCATCTTACGCCGCTCGGCCTGAAGGCTGAGCTCGAAAAGCTGGATCGCGGCGATCTCCCGGTCTATGTAGCGAATATCAAACCGATGTTCCGTGAACAGGTAGTTGCTGAGATCGAAGAGTTGGGCCTATCCAATGTCAGGATCTTTCCCGTCGGCGGGGTCATTTCCGTCTAAACTGGCCCGTGCTTTTTCGCGAAGGAAGTTGATCGGCTCGAACGCTCCTTCACGGTGTTCGCCGAGGAAATCGTAGAGCGTAACGCGGCCATTAGGAAAGACCTTTGCGATCTTGAAGGTCCGTTCTTCACGCGTCCGGCCGGGCATGATCTCCGCACGAAAGGTAACGCTCATTTCAGGGCGCGCCCAAGCGGCGGCCGTCATCGATCGCTTTGGTCTTCGGCTGAACCAGCTCATTCTTCGCCCCTCTCGTCCTCGGTCTTCTTATGTTTCTCTTTTCGTAGGGACGGGTGCCGCACCGACTCAGGAGCGTTATCCCCAAAACGTCGTGCCGGAGGCGCGGTCGGCTTCCGGATCGAATCGAACACCGGCCTTTTCTCCGTCTTTTGTTTGGACCTTCTAACCATCGGCTAATCGAAAAGTTTACCAGACACATCAGGGGAAATCTCGAACTTTTGTGGAAACAGTAGTGAATCTTCACGTAATTTTGTTAAAATTTCGCGATAAGGGGAAGTCTTCCCGGAACTCTTAGTTTCCAATCTCTTTACGAGAGCGAGTCGAAGTGAACCGAAACGCCCAGCGATCGCGACAAAATCCAGCCAGGCTCCATCGCGGCCGAATTCCATTCTGGCTTCCGGCGGCAAACTACTACGTATTGGCGCTGGCGATCTCTCTTTGCACCTTCTTTTTGCTTTGGGGGATCTTGCACGACGGCGGTGAGCAGACGCCTTGGATAACTTCAGGGATCGTAGCAAGTCTCGTACTTGTTTGCGCCGTTTCGCTGCGTGAGATAATTCTTCGGCGCGTCCGCAATAAATTCCTTGCCGCTGAGCGGCAATTCAGTCGCAGCCTTAACGACGTCTATCTAAAGAACGCCGTTCGCCCACCAAAGGACGAAAAACTCAGCCTTGAACAGAATGCGCAGCTGCTTCGTGCCATCAAGAAAAAGTCCGATGCCGCCATCACACTTGCTCGGTTCGCTGAAGGGCATCGTGAGGTTTTTGAGATGTGCAGCGAGTATCTTTCGTTGATCGAGAGGGAATTCGACAGCATTGGCCCGGGTTCGCCGAGGCTGCCCGCGTTCCAGTCGGCAAAGCGATCGGTGGCGGAATTTCACAAATATCATTTGCTTCAATGGGCGTCGATCAAGTCAAGGGCCCTTGCGCTGGAGGCAAGCTCGCAACGGAGTCCTGACGAGCGTCTCTCGGCCGCCCAGGCCGCGACGGATGTTCTCGATTCTGCTCTAGCGTTCTATCCGTCGGAGCCTGCGTTGGTGGAGTCGCGAGAGCTGCTCGATGAGATCGTGACGGAGATCAAGGTCTCGGATACGATCGAAAAGGCAGAACGTGCCGAAAATGAAGGCGATGTCCCTTTGGCAAGGCATCTATACCGAGATGCGCTATTCTTTTTAGGCGGGCGTCGAGCCGCAGAACCGGATCGCGACGAATTCTTGCGGAAGATCGATCGCGGACTTGAAAGGCTTGCGCGCCGCGATGATAATATTTTGGATCTATAGGTTAAGATAATTTTGCATGGTCTCTCAAAGCTGTCCTCGCTGCAGCAGCAAACGCATTCGACGAGGTTATCGACATACGACAGTGCTCTCAAAGCTTTTCTTTCGGTACTTTCTCTTATGCGACAGCTGCAACTGGGAATTCAAAGGTTTTGCCGTCCCCGGAACGGTGTCGAGCAAGCCCACCGGAAAGAAAAAGACACGCGGTGCCGACGAGGAGAGTTGACCGCGTGCGGGCTTGCCGCGGGCGTGTTCTTCTTTTTTGCGGCCATATTCTCACATACTGTAACAGCCCAAACCTTCGCCCCAGACCGGTTCGATGCCGTACACTCGGGCGACATCGTCGAAGTTGACGTCGAAGGTAGCCTCGATCACGATTGGCGCGGCGGCCTCACGCCGGAAGGATTTCTTAACGGTTTTAACGAATTCGGCGACCCTGTAAAGGCACAATGCAGGATGCCTTCGGAGATAGCTGCAGATGCCATAAGAACGCTATCCTCGACACTCCGAGATCCAAAAGTAAAGGTCTTTATCGTCGATCGCTCCAATCGTCAGGTTGCGATCCTTGATGGTGCGGTTCGCTCGCCCCACCGTTATCAGATAAAGCGTCCGATCCGATTGAGGGAACTGATAGCACGCTCGGGCGGAATTACGGACAGCTCGGGAGGCGAGGTGAGCATATTTCGCCCGGAAGGCCCAAGCTGCCCGGCTCCTGATGCAAAGGAGCAAAGCGGGCGTTTCGTGATAAAGATCTCTGATCTCGTCAACGGCCGCCCGGACGCAGATCCTTTCATTTCGCCCGGCGATCTTGTGGTCGTTGAAAAGGCACTTCCGATCTATGCGATCGGCGGGGTACGGAGCCCGCGGCCGATACCATCAAAAGAGAAGGTCACGCTTTCGAGACTGATCGCTATGGCCGGAGGGGTGGCCAAGGACGGCGACGAACGCCGCGTCGTGATCTATCGACGAGACAAAGGCCAACCTTCACGTATCGAGGCGGATCTGAAAAAGATCGCCGCCGGAACCGAAAAAGACCCTGAAATGCAGCCGCTCGATATCGTTGAAGTTATGACAAAAGGCGGCGGCGAACGCAAATATCCGCCCGAGATCGCGGGCCCCGCGGCCGACAAACATGCCGCCCTTCCGTTGGTCATCATCGAATGATCTGACGATTTTTGCTTGGTATTTTGCGGTCTGACCGCCTATAATCAAGGTTTACCTATGGAACCTGTATCAAAAAGACGTTTTGGCAAGCGAACGGTCGCTTTTTTCTGGATGGCACTGGTGGCTGTCGTTGTCACTTTGCTGATCGTGTACGAACAGATCTCGATCCTCTATGTGCTTGCGACCCTCAGCCTTGTTTGGCTTCTTCTTACCGTTGCTTTTGCTGACCTCGAGCACGTAAATGCGGACGGCACGGTTCACGAAGACGCTCCATAGTAATGCGAAGCGTTATCCGATATCTCGCAGCCTTCTTGGTGTTTGCGGCCGCGACCAGCTCTTTTGCCTCCGAATATGAGGCAGGAGCCGGAGCTAAGGTCGCGCCCGCAAGGTGGCGGTCGGATCGTATAACCATTGCGATCTCCCGTTCGCTATTTGCGGGAGCTTCAAACTTTAAGCCCGGCACAGATATTGAAAGAGCGATCCGGAATGCGATATCGACTTGGGAATCGGTTGCGAACGTCCAAATTGCATTTGTCGAATCAAAGCGGCGTGATGCAAGTCCTGCCACTCGGGGCGACGGCGAGAGCCTTGTTACGATAGCCCAGACAAGCGAAAATCTCGCCCTCTTTACATCCGGTGACACGAACATTTCGGCCAAAACGCGTGTTTTTACTGATCGAAACGGATTTGTTACCGAAGCTGATATTGTTTTGAATCCGTTCGCGGCGTTCTCTAGCGATGGCTCCTACGCTACGTACGACCTAGAGGGAGTTCTCACTCACGAGATCGGCCATCTTCTCGGTCTTCGCCACTCGCAGATCATGGGTTCCGTGATGCACGGGAACGTTGATATCAATTCAACGATCGGTCCCGGCTTCTCGTTTAGAAAAGCACTGTCGGCAGAGGATATTGCTGTTGTCCGTTCGCTTTACGGCCCAGCGGCATTAAACGGATCATGCTGCGGACGTGTCACCGGAAGGCTGCTAGACAGTGACCGCTCTCTCACGGGAAGCTTGATCTTACTCGAAGACAAGAACGGCGAGATCTCAGCAGGAACCCGCATTCAAAATGACGGCGATTTCTCATTCGGGGGCCTGAGCGCAGGAACGTACGCCGTTCTGATCGCCCGTGAAGGCGTCGGAACGCTCGCCGAGGATCTTGGCACCCTTTCCGTCGAATCGGGCGTTGTGACGCGGTTTGAAGCGAAGCCGTCCGCTATTCTGGCTCCGTTCGAGCTCGCTTATGTTGGTGTTGACGGCCTCTTGTCCACATCGGCGGTCAAGCTTCGGCCGGGCTCTACGAACCTGATGACGGTCGGCGGCCGCGGCCTCGATGCTTCGCAGCTTGCTCTCTACACCTCGTCTCCGTTCGTCAGGATAGATGAGACAACGCTAGCTGACCTAGACTATGCCGAGAATGTTTCTGCGATTCGCTTCCAGGTAACTGTGGACGAAAAGGCACCGGCGGGTGCCTATTCGATCTTCGCTCAGTTGCCGACAGGCGAATTTGCCGTCCTTCCCGGTGCGATCTCAGTCGCCAGGTAGTGCCTGCTGCATACCCCAGATGGGGGATTTTTTACAAAAACTTACAAATAATATTTGCTAGCGGGTTGCAATTTTTTCAACCGTGTGGATAATCGGTTTTGTTCACCACCCCGGTGAACGTTTGTCACAAGAAGTGAGGACTTGTGGCACCAGGGCGGCGCTGTGGGAGACGCCGCCCTACTCATCTCCACCGAACCGACTTTTTTACCTTGAGACTATTTGAATTCGCCGGCCGCCCGGGTGCGGACGCAAATTGCTGCGCTTATTGAGCTTAGTAGAAAGAAAATGGCGCGGACTATTTGCGGAAACACTCCCTGCAAAGGACGGGCCTGCCCTGAGAGGGGTAGAAGGGAACGGTTGTTTCGCGTCCGCAGGAGGCACATTCAACCTTGACCGAAACCTTCTGCCGCTGACCGTTCGACGCTGCGATCGCAGCTTCGACACGATCGTTTTTTGCCCTTTTGCACGGTTTGCAACGCTTTGGCGGATTTGTAAGTCCCTTCTGATGAAAAAAGGTGCGTTCGCCGGTCGTCCAAATGAACTCCTGGTTGCAGTCGAGGCAGACGATCGACATATCCGGTAATTCGGCAGAGCCTTCGCTCATAGAATTTCGGTCTTTCTCAGGAATGTGAGGATTCGAAGACATCTAATAACCCAGCTGACTAAAATTGTTTCATGGACATCCTTGACCGCTTGAGCGCACGAAGAAGCTATCGTCGCGATGCATTGATGTCCGATAAGAAAGTGAGCGTCATAATTCGGCGCTTTCGGAATCAACGGTGTAGGATGTTAATTGAAGTTACAATTTAGGGTAATACCTGTCAAGGTAAAATTACTGACCGAGACTTAACAAAGGTTTATGAATATTTTAGTGGTTGGATCGGGCGGGCGTGAGCACGCGATCTGCTCGGCGTTCCGTCGTTCTACAAAAACAGAGAATCTTTTCTGTGCCCCAGGAAATGCCGGGATCGCGTCGAGCGCAAATTGTGTGAATATTGCGGCGGACGATGTGAGATCTCTTGCGGATTTTGCGGCCGCGAACGACATAGGAATTACCTTTGTGGGCGGCGAAACATCGCTGGCGCTTGGGATCGTCGATGAATTCGAACGCCGCGGGCTGCGGATCATCGGACCTCGGGCAATTGGTGCTCAGCTCGAAGCCAGCAAGGCGTTCGCAAAAGGGTTTATGGCAAGGCACGGAATTCCGACAGCAAAATTTACGGTTTCGCATTCCGCGGATTTCGCAGTCTTAGAGCTTGAGAGCGGTGATTTTGGCGGGCCTGACGCGACCGTAGTGGTAAAGGCGGACGGGCTTGCGGCCGGGAAAGGTGTTGTCGTTGCAAAAGGCCGTGCCGCGGCGACCGATGCGATAAACCATCTTGGCGAGATCGCCGGCTCCGCGGCCGCTGATAAGATCGTTCTTGAAGAATGTCTAGTGGGCAGGGAAGTATCCCTTCTCGCATTTTCGGACGGCGAGAATTTTGCGTTGATGCCTGCGGTTCGCGACCACAAACGCCTTGCCGATGGCGATACGGGGCCGAATACCGGCGGCATGGGGACGGTCTCTGATGACGCGCTGCTTTCCGAAACGGAGCTGTCAGATATAGTGGAACGCATCGTCAGGCCCACGTTTCATGCCTGCAAACGCGAGGATATTTCCTTTCGCGGCATACTCTTTTTTGGACTGATGCTGACGGCGAGCGGGCCGATGGTCCTTGAATACAATGTCCGTTTTGGCGACCCCGAGACGCAATCGATACTCGTGCGTCTTGAGACGGACTTTGTTGATATTTGCGAAGCGATGCTGGCGGGGAATTTGTCGGATCTCGACATCAAATGGACGAAGGGAAGTTCCGCGTGCGTGATCCTTGCCGCAGAAGGCTATCCGGTCAAGCCGCGTACGGGCGATATTATCAACGGCCTCACGGAGGCAGCGAAGGTGCAGGATGTCGCCGTTTTCCATGCCGGAACCGCTCGAGATGCGGCAGGGAATTTTGTCACCTCAGGCGGACGCGTGCTTGGTGTGACGGCCGTCGATAGAAATCTCGACGGCGCACTATTGAGTGCCTATGAAGCTGTTTCGAAGATCTCGTGGCCCGGAATGCAGTTTCGCAAAGATATCGGAAAGTAGATCTTTAGTAAGCCTTTATTGCTTCGATGTATGAATCGTAATTTCGCCGCATTTCATCGAACGAGTCGCCGCCGAACTTCTCACGCATCGAGTTTGCCAGGACGATCGCCATCATCGCTTCACCGATAACGCCGGCGGCCGGAACTGCGGTTACGTCAGAGCGTTCGAATGCCGCGGCTTGCTCTTCTTTTGTGTCGATATCGACCGAACGGAGCGGTTTCTTGAGCGTTGAGATCGGCTTCATGTAGCCGCGAACCCGCAGCTCTTCGCCGTTGGTTATACCGCCTTCGAGGCCGCCGGCATTGTTCGAGAGCCGAGTGAAATTCTCTCCATCGAAGGCGATCTCATCATGTACTTCCGAGCCCGGCTTTCCGGCGTTCGCAACGCCTGCACCGATCTCGACCGCCTTGATCGCATGGATCGACATAACTGCTCTCGCGATGCGCCCGTCCAATTTGTCTTCCCATGAGGTGTGACTGCCAAGCCCGATCGGAAGCCCGCGAACGACGACCTCAAATATCCCTCCGAGCGTATCGCCCGCATCGCGCGTTTCGTCGATCAAGCGGATCATCTCTTCCTGCGCGACAACATCGACGCAATTGAGCGGTGAATCGACCGGAAGTTTCGCAATGTCGTTCCAGTCGCGCAAGAGCGGAACCGCCTGCACGTGCCCAAGCTTGATGACGTGGCTTCTGACCTCAACGCCGAATTCCGACAAGAGCTGCTTTGCCACGGCTCCGGCGGCAACGCGTGCCGCGGTCTCGCGCGCGGATGCGCGTTCAAGAATGTCGCGAAGATCACGCGTGGCGAATTTTTGGCCGCCGGCAAGGTCGGCGTGCCCAGGACGCGGGCGCTTGACGACACGCGGATTCTTGGGCAATTCTACGTTCGCCTCGGACGACATTATTGCTTCCCAATGGACAAAATCGTCGTTCTCGATGAGAAGCGTGATCGGCGAACCAAGGCTTTTGCCATGCCGCACGCCCGAAAGGATCTCGACCGTATCGGTCTCGATCCTCATTCGGCCGCCGCGGCCATAACCTTGCTGGCGTCGCCAAAGTTCGTGGTCAATGGACGCATTCTGGATATTGACGCCGCTTGGCATCCCCTCGACGATCGTTACGAGGGCCTTGCCGTGCGATTCTCCTGCTGTTGTGAAATTGAATCTCATTAGTCTATATATTCCGACCTATTCTTTGCCGGCAGGCCCTTCCTTCTGAATACGAGGAGTGCGACGCTCGCAATGATCAGTATGCCGCCGAAGCCCGTCTGAGCCGGCAAGGTCTCGCCCAGGACGAGCCAGCCGATCACTACGGCAAGCAGCGGCGTGACGAGCGAGATCATCATCGCATTGGTAGATTCTATCCTATTCAAGAGCCAATAGTAGCTGTAGAACGCCAGGACGGTTCCGATACACCCTAAATATAGGACGCATCCGAGCGCCGCTAGTGACCAGCGGTAGTTCAATGGACTTCCTTCAGTGCTGAGGCTATAGATGATGATAGGCGGCAGACCGCATACCATTTGCCAAAATACGATCGCCTCAGGCCGTATATCGGAAGCTTTTGCTTTTACGAGGATCGAAGACTGTGCTGCAGCGTAGGCCCCGAAAACGATAGCGACACTTCCGGCGAAGGCCATTTGGTCGTGCACACCGAGCTGATCGATGAATATGACGGCAACACCGATTATGCCGGCGACAACCGCGACGATCTTTTGAGCAGTTATCTTTTCGGCAGGCAGGAACATCCAGGCAAGGACCAGCCCAAAGACGACGATCATTGCCTGAAGCACCGCGGCGAGACCCGACGTGATGTACTGTTCGGCCCAAAAGACGCTCGAATAGTTAAGCGTGAACTGAAGAACGCCGGTCAGGCCAAGCAGTTTCCATTCAGATGAAGTCTTTGGAAGGCCGCCGCCTTTCCGTAATAGAACGAACGGAGCAAGGACCGCAGCAGCGAGAAGAAAGCGCAGTGAAACGAAGCCGAATGGCGGAAGATCCTCAAGACCGACCTTGATGAATATCCAGGTCGAACTCCAAATCAGGGCCAGCAGAAGCCACACAAAGATCTTCATAAGGCACGTCAGGCTTTTTCGTAGAAACTTAGGTGCGTTTCGCCTTGTTTTAGGAGCCGCCAGCGCCTTAAAGATCCGACAATGTCCGGCATGGTCTTCCGTGCCAGATGCTCGACGATCAATATCCCGTCGTCCGCAAGGAGGCCTTTTTTGTCACCGAATTCATGAAGCACGACCGAATAGTCGGCGCTGTATGGCGGATCGTAGAAGACGATGTCCCACGCGATTTCGTGCGATCTACCAACAAAGGTCTCGGCCTCGAAATTCTGGACGTCGGTTTCGTCTTCCGGAATGCCAAGTTTGTCGAGATTTTCTTCGATCAGCGCACATGCCTTTCGAGAACGATCAACAAAGGTTACAAATTCCGCACCCCGAGAAAGGGCCTCGATCCCGATGGCTCCGGAACCGGAACAGAGGTCAAGGAAGCGGGTGCCTTCGATCCTGGGCGCAAGGATATTGAAGAGCGTTTCGCGCAATCGGCCGGAGGTTGGCCGCGTCCTGTGATCCGGCGGGCTTTTGAGCAGTCGGCCGCCGTAGTGTCCTGAAATGATTCGCATTTGTTTCAGCCGACCTTACCAAGTTCGAACACCTTTCTCTGATCGGCAGCTCTCTTGAGCAGTTTCGTTTCGGCAGAGGCTTCATTTGCTCCGAGATAGTGCTCGACCTCATCTCGCGCCGTCGAAAGGATGTCGAGATCGCGTACTATATTCGCAACCCTGAACGATTGCAGGCCGGACTGTCGTGTGCCGAGAAGTTCGCCCTGTCCGCGGATCTCGAGGTCTTTTTCCGCGATCTCGAACCCATCCGAACTTCGCTCCATTATACCCAACCGCTGCCTTGCGACCGTCGTTTTCTTATCACCTGTGAGCAAAACACAAAAGCTCTGTTCGGCGCCGCGGCCGACTCGTCCGCGTAGCTGATGAAGCTGCGACAGGCCGAATCTTTCCGCATGCTCGATCACCATCAAAGATGCGTTCGCGACATCGATCCCGACCTCGATCACCGTCGTTGAAACAAGCACATCGAGTTCGCCCGAAGCAAAAGTGCCCATCACTTCGTCCTTTTCTGCCGGCTTCATTTTTCCGTGCAGAAGGCCGATCCTCAAATGCGGAAATATACGGGTCGAAAGGTCCTCGTGCATCGCAGTCGCGGCTTTTAGATCGAATTTTTCAGACTCTTTAACAAGCGGATAGACAACGTAGGCTTGGCGCCCGAGTCCGATCTCCCGTTCGATGCCGCGATAGATGCCTTGGCGTTGATCTTCGCCGCAAACGACCGTTTTTATTGGAGTGCGGCCGGGCGGAAGTTCGTCGATCACTGACACGTCAAGGTCGCCATAGACCGTCATCGCAAGCGAACGCGGTATCGGCGTCGCGGTCATCACGAGGACGTCCGGATTTGTTCCCAGCTCCTTCAATCTCGCTCGCTGAAGAACGCCGAAACGGTGCTGCTCGTCGATCACTGCGAGGCCGAGAAGGTCAAACTCGACGCCTTCCTGAACGACCGCATGCGTGCCGATCACTAGATTTGCTTCGCCCGACTTGATCGCTTCGCGGACACGCTTCCGCTCGCTCGCCTTCAATCCGCCGGTCAGAAGTTCGACGCGATAGCCCGTATCTTTGAAAAGGTCCAGAGCATTTCGAAAATGCTGTTCGGCGAGGATCTCGGTCGGTGCCATCAACGCGGCCTGATAGCCATTCTCCATAGCGGCCATCATCGCAAGGAACGCCACGATCGTCTTTCCGCTTCCGACATCGCCCTGAATTAACCGATTCATCGGCTTGTCACCTTTGAGGTCACTGAATATCTCGCCGACAACCCGCTTCTGTGCGGCGGTGAGTTCAAACGGCACTAGCGAGGCAAGCCGTTTCTTTCCATCGTCGGAAACCTCTATGACCGTGCCCTTTGGTTCGTGCTCTCGTTCGCCCTTGAGCAGTCGCATCGCGAAGGCAAGCCAGAAGAATTCATCGAAGATAAGGCGGCGGTGTGCCGGACTTCGGTGCATCTCGTAATCCGGCATTACGGCACTCTCCGGCGGGAAATGGACCTCTTCCAAAGCTTGTCTAAGGCCGAGCAACCCGCGGCGCTCGAGCAATTCCTTTGGAAGATCATCTGTGAAGCTTCCGAGTTCATCCAGGACGGAGCGAAAGATCTCACGCAGCTTTTTTGTCGAGAAGCTGCCAAGTCGTCGATAGATCGGCACGCGGCCCGTATGCACGCTGATTAGAGCGGGATCGAGAATCTCCTCTTCGGGTAGGTCTTCGGCGATGCTCGATGGCAAAAAAAGTCCGTCGTCTATCGCCGGAAGGATCTCGAGCTCTTCGGGCTTTCCGATCTTTAGGCCAAGTTGTCCGCGTCGATCGACCTCCCAAAGTCCGTAGGCGACAAAGCGCGTGCCTCGGGCGAACTTCTTCGCGTACCAATTGACGATATCGTTCGCACCCTTGCCCGAGACGAACCATTTGACGATGACGGGCTTGTGAATGCGTTCGCGGTCGCCGGCCGTGATCTCGAATACGTAGAGAGGCGGCTTCTTCCGGTCGCGGAACTTGCCGACCTGAATTCCCGCCGTATTCCTAACAAAGAGTTCGGCCGCGGCCTCATCGCCGGCCTGGATCTTGTCGAGCGAAAGGAAGTTCGACCGATCCTCATAGCGCAAAGGCAAATAGTTCAGAAGGTCTTCGACAGTGGCATTATCAACATTGGCGTTGCCCATGCTGGCCGCGATCGCGGTCGCAAGTTTGCGGGCCATCCCCGCGGATAGATTCGAGATCCGGTGGCGATGAAGTTCGATGATGGGTGTACCGAGAGTGATCTTCATCACAAGAAGAGGCCGCGTTTTCGGGCGAAGATTTGATTGTAGCAAAAAGAAAATGGGCGACAACTTCCAAAAGGAAACTGTCGTCCATCCGTAGAAACCAACTTGCCCAAAGCTTTAGACGCTTCCGGCGTAATGCGAACTAGGCGAGGCCGTTCGTGTGCTTGGTAAGACGCGATTTGTACCGTGCCGCCGTGTTCTTGTGGATGATGCCCTTATTGACCGCTTTGTCGATGAGAGAGACGGTCGGGGTCAAGAGCTCGGTCGCACCGCTTTTATCGCTTGCAGCGACGGCCGCACGAAGTTTCTTGATCGAAGTGCGGAGCTCGCTGCGATTGCTTCGGTTGATCGCGTTTCGTTTCGTGGTCTGACGGACGCGCTTTTCTGCAGATTTATGATTCGCCATTTCTTAAATTCAGTATCGTCTTTATAGACAAACTCCAAATTCTAGCTAAAGATGCCGGAGTTGTCAACGTCCGCCGGGCGGCGTTCGAACCGGGTGACAAGCGAGTGCATCATGTCAACAAAGAGCGTGATTATCGGCGGGTAGAGGATGAATTCCGGATTAAGTGCACGGCCGAACGCTTCCGGTACCAGTTCGGCAGGGAAAGTAATGAAAATGCCCAATACCCAACCGATAAGGAACGCTCCTACGATCGAGGCCAGCAGCATAGCGGCGACCGCATACCTTGAACGCATCGGCGTTTTCCGATCCCGGTCATCTAGGATCGAGTCGTGAATGTTGTCATCATACGACGTATAGCGCACAAAACCGTCCCGGAGGCGGCCGATCAAATGGATCACGCCGACGGTAAAGAGCGTTATGATCGCGATCTTCCCCAATATTTCGGCGCTGACGAATATATTTGGCCTCGCGGCGGTGGAGATGACAGCTGAAACAAGGAAAGCGGAGAGCGGATAGACTACCTTTTGAAACGCCATTGCCTCGCGGCGTTCCTCTGCGATCATACGATTCAGAATGTCGTTATACCGACGCTCGTAAACCATCTGACGCCAACGATTCGCGTGCTTATTCGTCGAGGTGAAAACGGAATGTCCGTTGCCGCGAAATTGGGCGTCGAGGATGCGCCTGTCGTATTCAGCACGTTGTTTCGGGTTGCCGAGAATTTCGTAGGCTTCGGCGATCTCGGCAAAACGGCGGGCCGTATCTTCTGCGCCGTTGTTCTTATCCGGGTGGAGTTTGCGCGCCAAGCGGCGATAGGCCGATTTTATTTCGGCGCCGGTCGCATCCTGCGCGACCCGCAGAACCTCGTAATAATTCGCCATCTTTTGACTTTGGGAGAGCATGGATCCGTCTTTACGGCTTTGGGACGAACTCCGACTCAATAGTAGCACGCGGCGGGCTAAAGTAGGTCAGAAAAATTCACTCGGATCGACTCCTAGGGCGGCAAAAAGGGCTTTCGCCTTTAGAAGCATCTCTGAATACTCAAGGTCGGGCTGCGAGTCGCTAACGATGCCGCCACCGGTCGAAAAGGAAGCGACACCGTCCCGGATCACCATCGTTCGAATCGCGACATTGGCATCGATCCCGCTCGTGAGACCGGAGTCTTCGGTTTCGAATCCCTTGGGAACTGAGTATCCTATGGCTCCCATCGAAAGGCCGCGAGCTGCCTTTTCAACACGGTCGATGATCTTCATCGTGCTTATTTTCGGAGCTCCCGTAATAGAACCACAAGGGAATAACGATCTGATCACGTCGGCAAACCCGGCATTTGGCTTCAGCTGCCCTTTGATCGTCGATACAAGATGGAAGAGCGTCGGATGTTCTTCCAGATCGCAAAGTTTGGTTACGACGACGGAGCCGAAATCGCACACTCGTCCAAGGTCGTTCCGCAAGAGATCGACGATCATCGTGTTCTCCGCGTTGTCCTTGCGGCTGTGCAGGAGCGTCTCGCGGGTTTTGAGGTCGAGCGCCTCATCGCCGACGCGCGGTGCCGTTCCTTTGATCGGTGACGCCTCGATCAAGCGGTCGGCGATCCGGAAGAATCTCTCCGGTGAAGCCGAAACGACCGTGGAATTCGCTCTTTGTATAAAAGCAGCGAAGGCCGCCGGATGGTCCCGCCTTAACCTGACGAAAACGGCCTGCGGGTCAAGCTCTTCGAGTTCGACCGTAAACTTTTGCACGATGTTCGCTTGGTACGTGCTGCCGGCCAGTATCTCATCCTGAATTTCGCTAACGGCGGCCAAATATTCGCGCTTAGAGAATGATGAAGAAAGGAGTTTGGCGCGGTGGTGTCCTAGCGGCGAGAAATTATCCGAATTTACAAGTCGGTCAATTGTCAGCTGAGGATCAGGTCCAAGTACGTGAGATGTTCCGGTCGCGTAATTGTGGACGATCAGATTCTTGAATCGAGACACGAATAGGTGCGGTTCCGGCGCGGATGTATACCGCGGCCGGATACCGTTCAGGAGCAGTCCGAATTCGTACGAAAGGGTGAAGATGCAGGGAAGTTCGCCTTCGACCGCAAGCGTCAGGGAGTTGAGGTTCGCATTCACATCTAAGCCGAAGAGCTCGGTTGTCTCGATCGGGTCAACGCCGGCGACCAAGAGCTTTGAACCCAGATGACCGACGCCGCAACTGTCGAGTATCGCGACCTGGCCTCGCTGCGATAGGCCTAGCAGCTTTGCGATGAGTTCAACTGATGAAATATCGAGCTCGGGCACGCATTGAATTCTAGCAACGGTCGTTCGCCGTTTCCAACGCAGGAAATTGTTGAGCGTTCGTTTTTAATCCGCTGCGATTCGCGTAATATATCCGAAAGGTTTCTCCCAAGGAATATCGAAAGAATATGGAATCTGGCTCAAAAAGCGGTATCACGCTCGTGCGTGGACTTGGCCTCGTCGCGGCGGTCTCGATCATAATCGGCAACGTCATCGGTACCGGCGTGTTTTTGAAGGCTCGAGCGATGACCTGTAATGTCGGATCGCCCGGCTGGGTTCTCGCCGCATGGATAGCGGCGGGCCTCTTGTCGCTTGCCGGTGCCTTGACCTATGCCGAGTTGACCGCGATGAAGCCTGCGGCCGGCGGCGAATACGTATTTCTCCGTGACGCGTATGGCCGGCTTTCGAGCTTTTTATTCGGATGGATGCAGATGTTCGTCGCAAAGCCAGGCTCGCAAGCGGCAGCTGCCGTTGCATTCGCGATCGGCCTGAACGATTTTCTCGGCGGCGGGCTTAAACCTGAACTTTTTACTCTTGATATTTTTGGCTATCAGTTTAGCGTAACGCTGTTTCAAGTAGTTGCCTTGATGGTCATACTGATCTTTACGACGCTGAATTGCGCGACCGTGGTGATCAGCGGCCGGATCGCGACGATCTTGACGGGCGTAAAGATCGCGCTGATCTTCTTTGTTGCCGGAGGCGCATTCCTATGGGCGACCGGCGACTTTTCACATTTTTCGATGGTCGAAGCAGGCGGCGTTTGCGAAGACATTGACGCGGCGGTCAGATACGGCTCACCGACCTACTCGTTCTTCGGCGGCTTTGCAGCGGCAATGCTTGGAGCACTTTGGGGCTACGACGGCTGGAACAATCTAACGTTCGTCGCCGGTGAGGTCGAGAACCCGAACCGCAACATTCCGCTTGCGATCATCGGCAGCACTATCCTTATCATTCTGCTGTACACAATTACGAACTTTGCTTATTTCTACGTCCTGGACCCTACTACGATCGCTTCGATCTCAAAATCTTCCTCCGTCGGAAAGGTTCTTGTGAGTATGTTCTTCGGCGGGAATATCACGCAGTTCGCAACCGGTGCGGCGGTTGCCGTGTTTGCTACGGGACTTATGTTGTCGTCGCTCGGAACGCTGCATACCTCGATCCTATCGGGATCTCGCGTGCCGTATGCAATGGCAAACGACGGGCTGATGTTCCGGTCTCTTGGCAGCCTGAGCATTACGGGAGTCCCGATCAGGGCTCTCATCCTTCAAATGCTGCTGGGTTTTGCTTTGGTGCTGACGGGCTCGTTCGACACTCTGACCGACTACGTTATCTTCGCGTCCTGGATATTCTATGCTGCGGTAACATCTTCGATCTTCGTTTATCGTAAGAAATTTGCGGATTTGCCGCGTCCATACAAAGCTTGGGGCTATCCGGTCGTTCCCGTGATCTTCCTGCTCGTCGCAGGATGGCTGCTTGTGAACACGATGTGGAATTCGCCGACACGATCTTTTATCGGGATCGGGCTGATAATTTTAGGCCTTCCAGTGTATTATTATTTGACTAAAATGCGGCCAGCCGCCGGGGCGGCCGAGGAGCAAGAATAGCAAGATGTCCACACAAGAAAGACGAAGCGGCGAAGACCGCAGAGGCACAACCCGTTATCCGATCGATATTCCGGCGGAATTCGAGACTTCCGGTGATCGTGAGACCGGAGCGATCAGCGACGTCAGTTTCGAAGGCTGTTTTGTCTTAAGCTCCGGCAACGTAGAAGATGGAACACCGGTCAAGATATATCTGCCGCTTGCCGATGGAATGAAGGTCCTTTTTACCGGCGTCATCGTCAACCACGTCGTGGAGATCGGCTTCGGCGTTCGATTTGATTCCTTGTCGTTCGAACAACGCGAAGTTCTGGTAAACATCGTCCGCGAGTCCAGACAAGGCTAGAGAACTTCATTGCGGCGGGCAAGGGCATCTGCGGCGACCTCTCGATCGTCGAAATGGAACTTGTCGCCTCCGACTATCTGATAGTTCTCGTGGCCCTTCCCAGCAATTATCACAACATCACCGCTTTCTGCCAACGCTATGGCTCTCCCGATAGCATCACGCCGATCGCTTATGACCTCGTAAGTCTCTGTTCGGGACCGCACACCTTCTTCGATCGAAGCGATTATCTTCAGCGGGTCTTCATTCCGCGGATTGTCTGAAGTGATGACGACGATATCGCTCAATTCGCCGGCGGCTTCGCCCATCGGACGCCGTTTCGAGCGGTCCCTGTCACCGCCGCAGCCGAAAACGGTGATTATTCTACCCGTCGTAAGTTCTTTCGCGGTCCGAAGGGTGTTTCTCAGAGCGTCGTCCGTATGGGCGTAATCGACGATCACTGCGAAGTCTCCCTCGTGCGGGACCCGCTCAAATCGTCCGGGAGCACCGACGCATTTTTCAAATGCGGCCTTGATGACGCCAAGATCATATCCGAGTTCGATGGCGACGCCGGCGGCCGACAGCATATTGTAAACATGCGGTTTACCGACGAGCGGCGACGTAATCCTGACCGAACCGAGCGGCGATGTCAGCTCGAACGAAGTGCCGCGGATCAGCGATACTTCGACGTTCGTTCCCGTAATGTCGGCATTCGAATCCTGCCCCGTCGTTATTACACGCTGCCCGGACGCAAGAAGGCCGTCCGAAAGTTTCCGTCCCCATTCATCGTCAATATTGATGACCGACGCTTTTGGGATATCACCGAGGGAACCATCGAAAAGCTTCTTCTTTGCTTCGAAATAGCCCTCCATCGTGCCGTGATAATCAAGGTGATCCTGCGTCAAGTTCGTAAAGACCGCAACCTGAAAATGAAGCCCATCGCAGCGGTGCAGATCTATCGCCTGTGACGAGGCTTCCATAACCGCCATCTTCGAGCCGGCCTCAACGGCCTGGCGTAAGAATCTGTTCGTGTCGGAGGCCTCCGGCGTTGTCCGCACGGCCTCCTGCCTCATCTCACCAATGCGGTATTCGACCGTCGTGAGCATAGCCGGGAATTGGCCTGCCGTCTCTGCAAGAGCAAAGCAGAGGTAAGTGGTGGTCGTCTTTCCGTTAGTGCCTGTGATGCCGACAAGCGAAAGATCCCGCGACGGCTCGCCATTTACGACCGATGCAGCGACCGCAAGTGCTTTTCTTGCGTTTGCGACCTGTATCCAAGTACCTGAATAGTCTTCAGGACACGTTTGCTCTGAGATTATCCCGGCCGTGCCTCGTCGCGAAACATCATCGATGAAACGATGTCCATCGACCGTCGAGCCTTTGATCGCCACAAAAAGCGTGCCTTCGCGTACTTGTCGCGAATCGTGAGTTACGTCGGTCGCCGTTCGCGTGGGATCGCCCGTTGTTTTTGCAGAGAGTGCGTTTGCGAGGTCGTTGATGGTAGTTGTCGGTTGTGTCACTTGCTTGTCGGTGTATCCTAAAATACGTGCGATTATACGATAGAGAGGCAAAATAATACGAACATCCCTCATAATTGCATCGTATCTATTTCAAGCAAAGGGAGGCACACGGCGTATGAACATCATCAAGGTAATTCTAGCGATAATCGGTATTTTCTTCGCAGGTATTGCGGCCCTTTGGGTGCTTGGCCTTCTATCGACGCTGATCTGGTATCTTTTCTGGATCGCGGTCATCGGCGGCCTTATCTACGGCGGCGTCAAGCTTTTCAAAAGGATCGAGGCGAAGGCTCTCGGATATGAACCGCAGTCGCGTCTCGGAACTGACGATATCCAGATGTCCTGGGACGAATACGACCGAAAGTACATCAACAAATAGCAAACGGCCGAGAGCGCATTGTCAGCGGCTTGGCTCGAGTGGTATTCTTCCTTTTCGCCTTCGTTTCCCGCGAAGCGTGCCGAGGTGGCGAAATTGGCAGACGCACTAGACTTAGGATCTAGCGTCGAAAGACGTGCGAGTTCGAGTCTCGCCCTCGGCACCACAATATCAACTCCTTTGCGAACGGTACTTAGAGTACCGTTATCATTTTCTGCGGCAGGAGCCGTCTCGAACCTCATATGGATAAGATCGACTACATTGAATTTCCCGCGGCGAGTATCGAGGATCTTGCAAAGACGACTGCATTCTTTACGGAAGCCTTTGGCTGGGAATTCCAGCAGTGGGGCGACGACTATGCCGATACGAAAAGCAGCGGGGTCGGCAGCGGCATCAATGCCGAGAGCCCTTCAAAAGCTCCGCTTGCGGTGATCCATGTCGCTGATATCAACGCGGCCTACGGGAAAGTTAGAGATGCGGGAGGGACCATCACGAAGGAGATCTTCTCGTTTCCGGGCGGCAAGCGCTTTCACTTCCGCGATCCCGCCGGGAACGAATTTGCGGCGTGGTCGGAATGAGAATGATCTCATTTTGCCGCGCTTGTCGTTCGACAAGTTTCCCGCGTTTGGGCTATGCTTTTTTTAGATGAAAACTGAGCTGAAAGAAGTCTCACCGACCCAACGAGAGATCCACATAGAAATTGACGCTGAGACGGTGAAGGCCGCGTACGGCAAGGCCGTCGCAAAATATGCAAAAAGGGCGACCGTGCCGGGCTTTCGCAAAGGCTTTGCACCGGCGGATGTTGTAAAGATCCGATACAAGGAAGAGATCCGTTCCGAAGTCTTGCAGACCGTCGTTCCCGCGAAGGTTACCGACGCGATACGCGAGCACGACCTTACGCCATTGACGGAGCCGCATTTGCACCTTGAGAACCCCGAAACCGTTAAGGTCAATGGTTCGGAGCCGCTGTCCCTGCACGTTCACGTCGAGGTTATGCCTGAAGTTGCGACGCCGGATTACAAGGGTATTGAGGTGACGCGCCGTGTTCGGCCCGTTGAAGATAAAGAGGTCGAGGATCTCATCAACGAACGCCTTACCCGCGAAGCGGCGTTGATCCCCGTCGAAGGCCGTGCGTCCGATCTCGGAGATACAGTCGTCGTTGATCTGGAAGGTAAGTTCGACGATGCACCGGACGAACAGCCCATCACTGCCGACGACCTGGAGGTCGTTCTCGGCAGCGAGATGATCGAAGCCGCTTTCACAGACAACCTTGTCGGTGTGAATGAGGACGAGGAGAAGGCATTTACGGTCGAATATCCGGAGAACTTTTCTTCGGAAGCCCTTGCAGGGAAAACAGTTCATTACAAGGCGAAGGTCAAGTCCGTTGGCCACTCTGAAATTCCTGAGTTGAACGATGATTGGGCAAAGAGCCT
Organism: uncultured Acidobacteriota bacterium; assembly: GCA_937873515.1. Taxonomy (GTDB): domain Bacteria; phylum Acidobacteriota; class Blastocatellia; order Pyrinomonadales; family Pyrinomonadaceae; genus OLB17. The sequence goes on along the minus strand of CALMYB010000001.1, from coordinate 78,627 downwards.
AGATGAAGGCTACGAATCGCTTGCCGATCTGCGCACACGTCTGCGCCGGGACGTTGAGAAGATGGCGGACGCTGACGCTGATGCCCGCCTTCGCAACGATGTTATAGCCAAGGTTATCGAAGATAACAAGTTCGAGGTGCCGAACGCTTTGATCGAGAATCAGGCCCGAAACCTTTTGAATAACTTCGCCCACGATCTCCAGAACCGCGGGATCGATCCTTCAAAGGTTCAGAAGGACTTCATCGAGCTTGCCTATTCAAATATGAGAACGCAGGCCGAACGCGACGTCCGGGGCGCGATATTGATCGATAAGATCGCGGAGGCCGAAAAAGTGTCGGTCGATGAATCTGAGGTCGATGAAGAGGTCGGCAAACTCGCGGAATACTACCGTGTCCCGACGAAGGAAATTCGAGAATCGCTCGAAAAACAGGGCGGCCTTGATAATATTCGCAACAATCTGAGAACTCGTAAGACGATCGAGGCGGTCGTAAGTGCGGCCAAGATCAGTGATGGTGAATGGATCGACGAGGCGGCTGCGTTAGCTTCTGCGAATGAGAAGGCAGCGGCCGGTCAGACGGCCTCTGAAGAGAAGCCAAAGAAAAAGAAGGCCGCACCGAAGAAGAAGGCGGCCAAAGAAGCCTAGATTTTTTTGGGCTTGCAATTGACCAAAAAAGCGATAGAATCCAAGAACGATAAGCTCTTCAACGATTTATCGCGAATTACTTAACTTTTTACTTCATATATTGAAGTTTTTTCCGGAAGAGACCAAAATTCAATTCTATGGCACTTGTACCGATGGTTGTGGAGCAGACGTCGCGGGGCGAACGGGCCTTCGACATCTATTCTCGTCTGCTCAAAGACAGTATTATTTTTATTGGAACACCGATCGATGACCAGATCGCGAATTTGATCGTAGCCCAGCTTCTTTTCCTTGAGGCCGAAGACCCGGAAAAAGATATAAACCTCTACATAAATTCGCCGGGCGGCTCGATCACTGCCGGAATGGCCATCTACGATACGATGCAGTTCATCAAAAACGATGTGACGACGATCTGCGTCGGACAATGTGCGTCGATGGGAGCGCTTCTCCTGACGGCTGGCACACACGGAAAGCGTTTCGCTCTGCCGCATTCGCGCATCCTGATCCATCAGCCCTCAGGCGGAGCACAGGGCCAGGCGACCGATGTCCGCATCATGGCCGAAGAGATCCTGAGAATGCGTGAAATGACCTCAAAGCTCATTGCCCATCACTCCGGCCAGACGTTCGAGCAGGTCGAGAAGGATGTCGAACGCGATCGCATTTTGACGCCGGTACAGGCAAAGGATTATGGCCTAATCGACGAGGTCATCGAACATCGGGATAAGTAGCAGGAAGTAGTAAGAATATGCCTCATTTCAATCGTCCGGAAGAGTTGCTGTCGTGTTCCTTCTGTGGGAAATCGCAGAATGATGTCCGCAAACTTATTGCGGGGCCGGGCGTTTACGTGTGCAATGAATGCATAGACATCTGTAACGAGATCATCAACGATGATGAACGCACGGATACGATCTCGACGCGGGCCAACCTTCCCAAACCGACCGAGATAAAGGCCATACTCGACGAGTATGTGATCGGCCAGGATGAACCTAAAAAGCGGCTTTCCGTTGCTGTTTATCAACACTATAAACGTCTCGAGCTTGCGAAAAGGCGTTCGGACGTCGAGCTTCAAAAGTCCAATATCTTGCTTATTGGGCCAACCGGTACGGGAAAAACTTTGCTTGCACAGACTCTTGCGCGAGTCTTGAGCGTTCCGTTCTGCATCGTCGATGCTACCAGCCTAACGGAAGCCGGTTATGTCGGCGAGGATGTCGAGAATATCCTGAACCGACTTGTTCAGGCCGCGGGCGGCGACCTCGAAAAAGCTCAGCACGGGATCATTTACATCGACGAGATCGATAAGATATGCCGGAAGGACGACAACCCTTCTATCACACGCGACGTCTCGGGCGAAGGTGTCCAGCAGGCTCTGCTCAAGATCCTCGAAGGTACGGTCGCGAACATTCCGGTCGGCGGCGGCAGAAAGCATCCTCAACAGGATTTTCAGCAGCTCGATACGACAAATATCCTTTTCATTTGCGGCGGAGCTTTTATCGGCCTCGAAAAGGTCGTTGAGAAGCGTTTTCGGAACAAATCGCTTGGCTTCCAGGCTGATGTCAAGAGCAACAAACAGCGGCATATCGATTCGATCAAGAAGCTCGAACCTGTCGATCTCATTCAATACGGTCTTATCCCCGAATTCGTCGGCCGACTGCCGGTGATCGGTACGCTGGATGAACTCGATTCATCGGCGCTCGTCAAGATCCTTACCGAGCCGAAGAACGCACTTATCAAGCAGTATCAGAAGAAGTTCGAGTTCGATAATATCGGCATCAAGTTCACGGAAGGAGCACTTCTTGCCGTCGCACAGGAAGCTCACAAACGAAAGGTCGGCGCACGCGGGCTTATGATGATCCTCGAAGAGATACTTCTCGATCCGATGTACGTCCTGCCGACGCAGTCGAACATTAAAGAGATCGTTGTCACAAAGGAAATGGTCGAGCGAAAGGCACCCGTATTCGAGGTCGTCGAACCACGACAAGAAGAAGCTGCGTGAAAGCCATCCGCCGTACTGTGCTAAAATAAAAATAGAAACTCCCGCGCAATAGGCATTTATTTCTCCCATTAAACGTATAGAAAGTTGGCCGTGCGTTCTTTATTTGGATGCAAAATGATTGCATTTTTCCCGTCGGTTTGAGTAAATATATATACCGACAGCAAGCGAGCGGCTCGTCCCAAGTTTTTAGCCTCGTTTTCCCCAAAGCGTATGCAGGAATTTTCAGATCAAATGCCTTCGGACGTGGAGCGTTTCCCGATGGTCCCGATACGTGATGTTGTGATCTTTCCGTTCACAAAGGTCGCGTTCAAGATCGGGCGTCCGTCGTCGGTCGCAGCTTTGGAACGGGCGATGTCGGGCGATAGGCACATTTTTCTCGCGACCCAGCACGACGCCACTGTCGATGAGCCAACGCCGGATCAGATATATCGAACCGGCACGCTCGGGCGTATCGTCCAGGCACAGCGTCAGGATAACGGCCAGATAAAGGTGGTTGTCGAGGGGCGCGAACGCGGACGTTCGCTTCGTGTGGAATCGGATCCGGACGGCATTCTTTACGCGTATATACGCCGACTTGCCTCGACCGACGAATCCGGATATCGCACCGACGGCTCGCTCCAACGCGTTCACGCGCTTATCGAGAACCTAATGCGCGTCTCACCTGACGCATATACCGACGCACTTCATTCGAGCCTTCGCGGGGTTTCCGCGACGCAGATCGCAGACTCGATGGCCTCGCACCTGCGCGTTTCGGTCGAAGATAAGCAGGCTATCCTTGAGCTCGTCAGCGTCCAGGATCGATTGACTGCGATCATCGGATCGCTTGAGGCTGAGATCGAAAAGCGTCAGCTTGACCGCAACATCCATTCGCGCACGAAGAAGGCGATGGACAAACATCAGCGTGAATATTACCTGAACGAGCAGATCAAGGCGATCCACAAAGAACTCGGCCGCAAGGATGAAAAGGCTGATCTCGACGAACTGAAGAAGAAGATCGAGGAAGCCGGTATGACCGCCGAGGCAAAGGACAAGGCGATGCAGGAATTCGCGCGCCTCGAGTCAATGCCGCCAATGTCTGCGGAAGGCACCGTCAGCCGGACTTATATCGACTGGCTCGTGAACGTGCCGTGGAAGGATCGCAGCCAAGAAGTTGACGATCTTAGCGAAGCCGAAGCCACACTGAACGAGGACCATTTCGGGCTCGAGAAGATCAAGGAACGCATACTCGAATTTCTCGCCGTACGTCAGCTTGTAAAAAATCCAAAGGGAACTATTCTTTGTTTCGTCGGTGCGCCGGGAGTTGGCAAGACCTCCTTGGGCAAGTCGATCGCAAATGCGACGGGCCGGAAATTCGTGCGAATGGCGCTTGGCGGTGTTCATGATGAGGCTGAGATCCGCGGCCACAGGCGAACATACATTGGCTCGATGCCGGGCCAGGTCATTCAGCTCCTGAAACGGGCGGGGACCGTCAATCCCGTGATCCTGCTCGACGAGGTCGATAAACTTGGCCGTGATTATCGAGGCGATCCGAGCGCAGCGTTGCTCGAAGTCCTCGACCCTGAGCAGAATTGCACCTTCCGCGACCACTATTTGGATGTAGATTACGACCTTTCGAGCGTCTTTTTTATCGCGACCGCAAATGTACTGCATTCGATTCCGGCGCCGCTTCAGGATCGTCTCGAGATATTGAATCTTTCCGGCTATACCGAACGCGAAAAGACCGAGATAGCTAAACGTCATTTGATCCCGAAACAGTGCGAGAATACGGGCATTGACCCGAAAATGGTGTCATTCACCGACGAGGGAATCCTCGAGATCATACGTCATTACACGCGGGAATCGGGCGTACGTACGCTCGAACGTCAGATCGGCTCGTGCCTGCGAAAAATAGCCAGGAAATCCGTGGCCGGCCTGTTGCCCGCCGAAAGTAGTGTCGTGCTCGATGCTGCGAAGGTGCGTGAATTGCTCGGTACGGTCAAATATCGCAAACAGGACATCGCAAAGGAAAGCGAGGTCGGCCTCGTGAACGGCCTTGCCTGGACTGAGGTCGGCGGCGACGTGCTCCAGGTCGAGGCGACGCTCGTTAAGGGAAAAGGCGATATAACGCTTACAGGCAAACTGGGCGAAGTTATGCAGGAATCGGCACGTGCGGCACTGACGTGCGTGCGTTCAAGAGCAGATCGGTTGGGTATCGACTCGACTGATTTTCGCGAGAAGGACCTTCATATTCACGTGCCGGAAGGCGCGATCCCGAAAGATGGACCTTCTGCCGGGATTACGATGGCCGTAGCAATGGTATCGGCATTGACCGGCAAACGCGTCCGAGGCGACGTTGCGATGACCGGCGAGATCACACTGCGTGGAAAGGTGCTGCCGATCGGCGGTTTGAAGGAAAAGATGCTTGCGGCTCACCGATTCGGGCTTACCACGCTCGTCATTCCGCGTGATAACGAGAAAGATCTTGCCGACATACCGACGGAAGTTAAAGACGACCTGAAGATCAACATTGTCGATGACATCGACGAGGTCCTGCAGCACGCCCTTGAGTCCGAAGACACGGGCGTCGTCGCAGATCTGCCGCAAATATGGGCTCCCGATCAAACAAGCGGTGATATTTCGGCGGTGGTCGAATAGGCCTTTCCTGCCGCAAAATGAAGGTCATCTCAGCCGAATTCATAAAGAGTGCTTTCGATCGGTCGCATTGGCTTAGCGATCCGCGGCCGGAGATCGCGTTCCTCGGACGTTCGAACGTGGGTAAGTCATCTTTGATAAACTCGCTGCTTGGCCGCCGAGGCCTTGCCCGAACCTCTTCGTCGCCGGGGCGTACGCAATCGATCAACTTCTTTCTCATTAACGACGCTTTTTACTTTGCAGATCTGCCCGGCTACGGCTATGCGAAGGTCTCAAAAGCAATGCGTGCCGACTGGGGAAAGATGGCGGAAGATTATTTGAGGGATCGAGAGCAGTTAGCACTTTGCGTGCATTTGGTGGATTCGCGGCACGAGCCGACGGCGCTCGACAAGCAGCTGAATGAATGGCTTGTCGTAAATAAAAGGCCGTTTGTTGTAGCCGCGACCAAGACCGATAAGCTTTCGGCGAACGAGCTTTCAAAATCTTTGAGAACTATCCGGAAAACGTTCGATGGAGCTGAAATAGTAGCCTTTTCCGCAGAATCGGGTCGCGGACGTGACGACCTATGGGCAGTGATCGGACGCGCGGCCGCAGATTTTTGATATTTTTTCCTTGCGTTTGTGTTTTCTATCGTGTATTCTCTGGGGAATCCCTTAAATTCAGGGCTTTTTCTTGAAATAGCCGAATTTTGGCTAGAACGCAGTAACTGTCAACTGCGAAAATTCCATACTTGTATCTGTCTCCGCCGGAGAAGTTTTTAATTCCGCATATTGATCTCTGCTTATTCTCACGGCGCTTGACCCGATCACCGCAATATTACTTTAATTCCAATCTCTAAACAGTTGAACTAAGACAATGGCAACCAAACCTACGAATTCGCGCCGATCCAGGACGGAAAAAGCCGCACCGGAAAGCGTCGAAATAGAATCCTCCGAGGCCGAATCCGGCAATTCCCCTTCCGAGAGCAGATCCGGCCAGGCTGCAAAGCCCGAAAATGGCCGCTCAGACGAGCCGAAACTTGAGCTTGCGGGCCTTAAAGATATGTCCATCAGCGAACTCACTCACATCGCTAAAGATATGGGCGTTGAGGGCGCAAGCGGCATGCGAAAGCAGGAACTGATCTTCAAGGTTCTTGCCGCGCAGACCGAAAAGAGCGGACTTATCTTCTCCGAAGGCGTTCTCGAAACGCTGCCGGACGGCTTCGGCTTCCTGCGAGCGCCGGAATACAACTATCTGCCGGGGCCCGATGATATTTACGTCAGCCCGTCGCAGATACGCAAATTCGACCTTCGCACCGGCGACACCGTTTCGGGCCAGATCCGTCCGCCGAAGGAAGGCGAGCGTTATTTCGCCCTCATCAAGGTCGAGGCGATCAACTTCGAGGCTCCCGAGCAGTCCCGCGAAAAGGTCTTTTTTGACAATCTGACACCGCTCTATCCTGACGAACAGCTCAAGATGGAGGTTACGCCGGATAACCTTGCGGCTCGCGTTATCGATCTTGTAACGCCGATCGGCAAGGGCCAGCGTGCACTTATCGTTGCACCGCCACGAACGGGTAAGACGATGCTTCTCCAAACGATTGCGAACTCGATCACTGAGAATCATCCCGAAGTGACGCTGATCGTGCTGCTCATCGACGAGCGTCCGGAAGAGGTTACCGATATGCAGCGTTCGGTGAAGGGCGAGGTCATCTCCTCGACATTCGACGAACCGCCGACACGTCACGTTCAGGTCGCGGACATGGTCATCGAAAAGGCGAAACGCCTTGTCGAGCACAAACGCGACGTCGTGATCCTGCTCGATTCGATCACGCGCCTTGCGCGTGCGCACAACGCCGTCGTGCCGCCTTCGGGCAAGATCCTGTCGGGCGGTATCGATTCGAACGCCCTCCAGCGTCCGAAGCGTTTCTTCGGTGCGGCCCGTAATATCGAGGAAGGCGGAAGCCTCACGATCATCGCTACGGCGCTCATCGACACAGGTTCGCGAATGGACGACGTCATCTTCGAGGAGTTCAAGGGAACCGGTAACTCGGAAATTCACCTCGACCGCCGTCTGTCGGACAAACGTCTGTTCCCGGCGATCGATCTACAGCGTTCGGGCACCCGCAAGGAAGAGCTTCTCATCAGCAAAGAGGATCTCAACCGCATTTGGGTGATGCGCCGCGTCTTGAATCCGCTCTCGCCCGTCGAGCAGATGGAGGTCGTCCTAGAACGCCTCGGCAAGACGAAGCAGAACGCCGAATTCCTCGCCTCTATGCAGAGCTAAGGGCGAAAATAGTATTTTGCTGCTCTCAGATCGTGAATGGTCGTCCGCGTCCGGCCATTCACGATCTTTTTTTGAACGCGGACGACCCCGTCCGTTACCGAATGCGAGGTCCGTCTTTGCCGCTCCGCGGCTTTGCGGGAGCAAAATTTCATTCTCGATTTCTGGTTCCCGGTTCTCACATCTCAAAATTCAAAATTCAAAATTCAAAATTTCAAATCTCAGATCTGAAATCTCGGTTCCCCTTCAAGAACCCGGTCGCTGCTGCTCCCGGTTCTGACAAAGCTGGCCGGTCGCTACTGCTCCCGATTCTGACTTCATTCGCGCATTCGCGGCCGCCGTCTGCCCGCCGCCCGTGGCCTTGGCAACGGCAAGATCGTGCAAATCGTGCACTTTGATACATTTTGTGCATTCTGTGTCATTTTGTGCACTTTGATACATTTTGTGCGGTTTGTGCTATCGCGAACACCCAAACATGCGTAAACTTTCATCTGTGGACGGACCGAGCAACACAACGGGTTTTACGTACGACGTTATGGGCAACGTGTTGACAGCGACGGACGCAAAGAACGTTACGATCACGAACACCTACGACAAAGCCAACCGCGTCACTTCGCGTACGTATTCGAACGAGCCTCAGGGCGTAACGACGCCTGCTGTGCATTTTTACTACGACGGCAAGGGCCTCGCCCAGCCGCAGTCGCCGAATTTCGCCAAAGGCAAGCTCACGAGGGTCGAGAACGGGATATCTGCGACCGAGTATATGACGTTCGACAATTTCGGGCGACTGACGCGTTCGCGGCAGATCACCGATGGCGTCATTTACGGCGACGAAGCCCACCCGATCACCTACACATACAACCTCTCCGGTGCATTGGTGCAGGAAACTTACCCTTCCGGCCGCGTCGTCAAGAACGATTTCGAATCTGACGGTGATCTTGCGAAGGTTACGAGTCAGAAGGCTGGCGGAACTGTCTTTTCGCCTTATGTGTCGGGGTTTGTTTACACGGCGTCGGGCGGGATCTCGCAGATGAAGCTCGGCAACGGGCGTTGGGAGACTGCGAAGTTCAACACGCGGAATCAGGTGACGGAGCTTGGGCTTGGGACAAACGCGACGGATGCGAGCCTTTGGAAAGTGAATTACGAGTACGGTGAGTTGAATCCTGATGGCACGCTCGATCCGGCCAAGAATACGGGAAATATCGCGAGGCAGACATTGACGTTCAATGGCTTGGCGAGTCCGCTTGTGCAGTCGTATTGGTATGATTCGCTTTATCGGCTGACCGAGGCGAAAGAGACGGCGAATGGTGTGCAGAATTGGGTGCAGAATTGGGAGTACGATCGTTTCGGGAATCGGATGGCGTTCACGCAAGATATCGCTGGCGTGACGACGGCTCCGAATCCTGCGGTCGATCCTTTGACGAATCGTTTCGCGGCCGGTCAGGGCTTCGCCTATGATGCCAACGGCAACGTCATTTCCGATGTCGATCCGGTGACGGCACAGATGCGCTCATTTGTCTTTAACGGCGACAACAAGCAGTCCGAGGTGCGTGATGCCAACGGCGTCGCGATCGCAAAGTATTTTTACGACGGCGAGGGCAAGCGTGTCAAAAAGGAAGTCATAGCGACCGGCGAAACCACCATCTTTGTTTACTCATCCGGCAAGCTCGTTGCTGAATACTCGACCGCACCGCCCGCCACTCCGCAAGTGAGCTATACGACGACAGATCATTTAGGCTCGCCCAGAGTAATAACAAACTCGTTCGGCCAAGTCACTTCGCGTCGAGACTTCTTGCCATTCGGCGAAGATATCGGTGCCAACGTCGGCGGCCGCACAACCGCCCTCAAGTACGGCACCACCGACACCATCCGCCAAAAATTCACCGGCTACCAAAAGGACGAAGAAACTTCCCTCGATTTTGCAGAGGCTCGAATGTATTCGAATCAGTTTGGAAGATTTACGGCAGTTGACCCATTGCTGGCAAGCGGCAAGTCAGCGAATCCCCAAACCTTCAACCGGTATATTTACGTTGGCAACAGTCCCCTGACAGCTACCGACCCATCGGGACAAGTTTGGGCGCAGATTTGGAAGGGCGACCATTACTATTACCAGTGGTTCAAAGATTTCGATGAGTATGAGGCGGCTAACAAGGATGGAGTATGGCAACTGACGACCCAGTTTCTCTTTCAAAATGCAAAGGGTGAAGGATGGTGGTCTCTTGATCGCTTCACCGGAGCTAAAGAATTGATCTCCGATCTGCAAGTTGCGTCGGGTTTTGCAACGCCTGGATGTTCGACCTGCCTTCGAATGGGAGGCTTTACAAGATACTCTGGTTTGAACGGATTTCCCGCGACCTATTTCCTTTCTCTTGAGTCGGAGTCGTATAAGGCGCTGGGTAGCGTGCTGAGCAATCCACATGTTCAGGAATTTTTGAACAGCAAGGATTTCGGTGCGATCAATTTCGCGTTGGGCAATCTAGCTTCGGAAGCCCAGATGCTGAAGGGGCTCCAGCCTGCGGCTGGCGCCGCCGAGACGCTCACCTTTGAACAATATTCGTTGCGGGCTGCGAGGAATGGTATGTACCCTGTAATGAAGAGGGGGTTCAAAGAGCCGGTCGGTGAAGTATTTCTGAAGGAAGGTGACGTCTGGAAATTTGGGCAAACAATGAGAGGTCCCGCGAGATATCCCATCTCTTTTTACAAGAATACTGGAGCGGGCCTTAAATACAACTCGGAGTTTTCGACCCAATCGTTTAAGAGTGTGATTCAAATGGAACGCAACAAAATCCTTACTTTCGAAGAGATATTTGGGGAACTTCCACCCGGAAATAAGATCAGGAGATAGTGCATGAAGCTTTTTATTACGTCAGACTCAAACACCGAATCTGGAGTTGGAGAAGCGACGCGCGGCTTGGCACAAGCATTAGGCGATTACTTTGCCGATCGACGTTACAACGACTCCGACTTAGAAATCGCGATTTGCCTGATGTGCCGTGACCCTCGCTGGAACTTTAAGCAGCGTATCAGGTTTGTAAAAAAAGAGAACTGCTTGTACATGGATATCATGCTTGACTTGGACGTGATGAAATATGCTGAGCGGTCCCATCGAAAGGAGATCATAGGTAGCAAGATTGTTAGTGAAGTCCCAGAAATCATCGCGAAGAAGAAGTTCAAGGATTTTGACTTGCCCAGATTCACAAAAGATCTCCGCGAATGGTTTGAGGATAATGGCTGGATCGCGAAGGACTTTCCTGAATTTATCGGGACATAAGGCAGCTCGGCTAAATGACTGATCTGTCAGGAGCATTGGTTTTACCATTCGAGGGTCAATGCTCCTGAACGGACGGCAAGATCGAGAGTCTCAGGCTTGGGAACGGTCTGTGGGAAAAGGCCGTTTTCAATAGCCGCCGACAGGTGACGGAGCTGAATCTCGGACACGGGCTTGACGGCGATCTGTGGAAGCTTGGATATGAGTACGGCGAATTGCGAACCGACGGGACGGTCGATACGGTGAAGAATACGGGTAACATTGCGCGTCAAACCGTCAGCTTTAGCGGACTGCCGCAGCCCTTTGTACAGTCGTACAGATACGATTCCCTGTTCCGTTTGACCGAAGCGACCGAGACTCAGAACGGCACACAGACCTGGACGCAGCAGTTCGGGTACGACCGATATGGCAATCGCGTTTCGACGGCACAGAATATCTCCGGGATCGCAAACAACACGACACCGGCGGTCGATCCTTTGACGAACCGCTTTGTTACTGCGGGGACGACGTTCCAATACGATCTTAACGGAAATCTGGTGCAGGATCAGGAAGGGCGACGGTTTACGTTTAATGGTGATAACAAGCAATCGGTCGTGAAGGATGCGAACGGCAACAAGATCGGTGAGTATTTCTACGATGGCGAAGGCCGCAGAGTGAAGAAACTCGTTTACGATCCGAACGGCGTCTTGCAGGAAACCACTGTTTTTGTTTATTCCTCAGGAAAGCTCATTGCCGAATATTCCACCGAGCCACCTTCACCTCAGCCCACAACCAGCTACACGGCAACCGATCAGCTTGGCAGCCCTAGAATATTGACGAATTCATTGGGCGAAGTCGTCTCACGCCGAGATTTCATGCCCTTCGGCGAGGAAATTTCACCGGATGGAATTCATCGAACGTCGAGCCTCAACTACAATTTCGGCGATGGCATCAGTCAGAAATTCACAGGCTACCAGCGTGACGAGGAAACCAATCTCGATTTTGCCGAGGCCAGATACTATAACAACCAACACGGAAGATTCACCGCCGTTGACCCGTTACTAGCCAGTGGCAAATCTGCGAACCCACAGACTTTTAATCGGTACGTGTATACCATGAACCGACCGCTTGTACTAACGGACGCTAAAGGTCTACAGGCAGGTTGTCCGCCCGGCGTACCCGGTACTGGATGCGCGGAAGAAGTAATCCGCGTAATCATAATTTGGTCACGGACCATTAATAACTATTTGAATTATCAAGACGGTGCTTTCGAGTCGGACAAACTGCCGGACGGTACGCAATACCGAGAGCGATTTACGTCTCATGGCCCGATCGGAGAATTTATCCAGCCCGGCCAGCCAGTCGGAAATGCTATTCAAGCGGGAAATAAGGCAATGGATGATTTGAATACAAATGCAATTCAAAAAACACCGTTGTTAAGCAATTTGGTGAACGCCCAGATGAACGGGGTAAAGGGCGACAATGCCGGTGTGGTTAAGGAAATGGGCCTGTTTGGTTTCGATCTAGGCACCACGCTTTTTACAGGTGGGACGGGTAAGGCAGTTACAAAAACCGGAACGACGGTGCTGGGAAAGTTCCCGAAATATCTTGAAGTTGCTTCTGAGGTTGGCGCCAATCGATTTAATATACCTGGCAAAATATGGAAAGGCATGAGCGCTGTAGAACAATGGGCTGCCAATCGGAAGTTTCTTGATAGAGCGATAGCCCGCGGTGATCAAATTCTACTTTCTGATCCAATTTCGGACCTGTCAAAGGTCACTGGAAGCCTACGAAAGGAAATAGATTACCTAATCAATAAGGGCTATAAATTAAGCGAGGATGGTAAAGAGTTGATCAAATAATTATGGAAACGAATAAAATCGCCAAAGCGGTAGTTCAAATACCAAAAGTGTTTTACACGGAGTATCACGAGAGCGTATCTTTCCGCGACCTAATTTTGAACAGCACTTACTGTGGTTCTTCCGAACGTGTTTCTGTAGAGATGCTCGCGAAGGCGCTTAGCGAACATCCGGAAAATGTAGAAAACTGGCTCGCCTGGTCGGATAACAAACGAACAGACTCAGGTTGGTTCTTTCGGCGTCAGCTTGCAGGCGGTTTTGAAGTGGGCTATTTTCCTCATACCGAGGATCGGCCGAGCCTGCGATACGCTGAAACTGAAATTTTTCTTGCGTGCGCGAAGTTCATAAAATATGAGATCGATGATGTATGTAGTGGGTGAGTCCCAGGAGGGCATCGGGTCAGGAAGGTGACGCAGACCGAAACGATAGTTTATGTTTACTCGAATGGGAGGCAGATCGCGGAGTATTCGACTGGTGCCGCGCCGCCTGCGAATCCTACGACGAACTACACGGCGACGGATATGCTTTGGAGTCCGAGGGTGCTGACGGATTCGGCGGGGAATGTTGTTTCGAGGAGAGATTTTTTGCAGTTCGGTGAGGAGCTTTATGCGGATGGCGTGCATCGCAGCGTCGCGGGTAAGTATTCGCAAACGGGACAAGACGGCGTTCGCCAACGCTTTACAGGCTACGAAAAGGACGCCGAGACCGGTCTCGATTTCGCCGAAGCCAGAATGTACGAAAACCGGCACGGCCGCTTCACCGCCGTCGATCCACTCTTAGCCAGTGGCAAATCCGCCAACCCACAGACGTTTAATCGTTATACCTACGTCCTCAATAATCCTCTCACGCTCACCGATCCTGATGGACTTCAGGTCGGAGTAGCAACCGGCAAGGTTTACATCAATGCGGCAGGCAGTCAGGTTAGAATATTTCCCGGAAGTCCGCGAAAAGGATTTGTGCCACTGAAGAAGAGCTTTGAGACCACAACGACGATCAAGGGCGTATCATATAGAATGTCTGTAACGCCGAACGGATGGACTATAGGAGATCGCGTCGATGGTGCAAAGTTCGAGGCGCCACCGCCTCCTCCGACTCCGGTATGATCTTCTGCCCTGATCCACGGCATAAATGCCGTGGCAATTCGAGAGTTCGTGATGACCGAGTTCTACAAACATTCGGCTCCTACGGAGCCATGAAGGTGTTCGGCGGCACTGACCGAGCGGCTCACGCAGGCGGATCTGACAAGAGATGCAGGCGGTTTCTGACATTGGACTGTGCCCTAACTGACGTGCGGGCTTCCGCAATGCTGACCGCCCGCTGACGCAGGCGGTACTGACAGGGACTGACTGTCCGCTGCTCCCTCCACCCGGGCCTTCGGGGGCGTCCCCCCTCCGGCGGTGGCGGTTCTGACATGATGCGGACGGGGGCGTCCGCCTCTCCGACGCAGACGGTTCTGACAGGCGCAGCTAGTCGATCGTGAGCTCCTCAGGCACGAACTCGATGGAAACGACCTGGCCTGCGGTCGAAGGTCTATTTTGATCTGCGGTTTTTCGATAGGTGATGATCGCAGGAAGATCACTGCCGGCCATGTTGCAGTCAAAGGCCCTTGGTGATGAATCACGGGTGAAGATAGTGATCTGTGGTTGTACGGCCATCGATACTGTGAGCTGCAATAACGTGCCAGACCTCGGCTGAAAATGCAGTGTGGGATCGCCGGACGACGTGCAGACAAGCTTTTGGATGGTTCCGATCACACGGATCTCGTCCGGCCCCGGCTTACGAAGGTTCTGCCTGATAGCTTCAAGTTCGGCCGCACCATAATTTCGCGTCAGTTTCGGGGCTTGATCATCAGTTGACGCTTTCGATCCGGTAACGTCGGGCGTTGTTTCCACGACGCTGCCGGGCATTTTGTCAACGATCTCGAAATCATCAGGAAGGAAGGCGACGGACGTTAGGACCGGATCACTGCCCGGCTTAACGGGTTTGCGAAAGACCACATAAGCCTTGAGGGTGGAGAAGTCAGCGTCACAGCCGAATTCGACCGAGTTCGGGAGATAGGTCGTCAACTCGAGTCCTTGAAAATCCTTCATAGTGAGCCGCATTTGTTTGCCGCCCGTGATGAAACTGACGTGGATCCCTTTGCTGCAAGTGACCTTTCGAATGTTGCCGATCGCCGCGTCTGAATCCGCTCCCGGTTTCGTCAGCTGTTCGGTGATCCCGTAGTTTCGGGCAGCTAGAGCCATTCGATCGGAGTCCTCTTTGGAAAGCGTGCCTGTCATCTCGCTTCCTTGTGAAACTCGCATAGTCTCGCGCTGACGCTCAAAATTCTGCTTTTGTTCGAGGTAGGATGAAAGGCGAGCGACCAACGATCTTGCTCGTGACGCGATCTCTTCATTTTCAGAATTTGCGGCGATCTTCTTTGCCGAGGCAAGAGCCTCGTCGTATTGGTTCTTTGCGAGCAGAATGTCGATGATGCGCAGGGCGAGCCGCTGGTTGCCGGGCTGTGCATTGAGTGCGGTCTTTAGGACCGCCAATGCCTCGTCCAGGCCCTCCTGTCGGACGAGAGCAATGAACGCAAGCATATCTGCACTTTCGGCAGAATCAGGCTTTATCTTGATCGCTCTTGCCAGCAGTTCGGCAGCCTTCTTAGCCTTCTCCGGCGGGATCTCGGAGCTCATAAGGCCTTTGGTGCTTTCGCGGACGATCAGGGTCGCGTACCAATAAAGGGCCTTGTAGTCGTTCGCATCGCCCGAGACCGCGGCATCAAGATACTTTTCGGCTTCTGCATACTTCTCCTGCCGCACTTTGCTCATTCCCATCGCAGTATTTGCGAGCACCGATTTCGGGTCAGCGGCGAGAGCTTTAGCAAGATAGGTTTCGGCCTCTTCAAGGCGGTTCGAATGATAGAGAAGGTCGCCAAGATAGGCATTTGTCTGAGCGTCATCGATCGGCGTGACCGTCTGGCCGGATGCAACGGCGAGTTGATCCTTCAGCGTAAGAATCTGGTAGTTGAACTTGCCCTGGCTTACGTATTTACGGAGCTGCTTCTCCATATCTTCGTAGCCTGTACCGAATGCGGCCTGGAACGCCTGCTCCGGCGGCAGATCGTTATTGAGGCCGGCGACGAATTTGGAAAGAAGAGCATTGCGTCCCGTAGTCATCAGGAGGTGGACAAGTGCCCACGATTCCGCATAGAACGCATGGCGGGTACGGCCGCTATTTGCGTGGATATCGCGGTTGCTTGCATTGAAGAGGTCGCCGAGCGCAAGGAGTCCGTTGGCCGCAAGGAAGTTCGCATGTTCGAGGATCGGATAGCCGATCGAGACCTCATTGCCGTTTTCGACCTTAAAGGTCGAGTAGTACTCGGCCAGGCCTTCGTTCAGCCAGGCAGGGATCTCAGATCGCCCGAAACTGGAATCGATCAGGTAGTGGACGTATTCGTGATAGATGACCTTGAAGGTGTCCTCGTCCTCGCCTTCGGTCGAGAGCGTAATGTAGTTGACGTCCTCGCCGGGCTGAAAATACCCTGCGATCCCGGTGTCGGCCTTGCCGTCCTTCCTGCGCGGTAAAAATGGCTTGTAGGACGATTCGCTCTTGAAGACCACGATATTTGTAGGCTTCGCAGACGAAAGGGCGGTCTTCGGGAACAGTAGGCGAAAGGTCGCACGGAATTGCTCCATTTGCATAGCAACTTTCCGAATATCCTTTTCGGAAGCGTTGCCGATGAGGAAAAAGTTCTGAGAGCGGACCGTTATCCATTGGTCCTTTGCAGAGACGGACAGAACGCAGAGCGTGAATAGAACAACGAGGAAACCGAAAGTGCGGAGATTTTTCATAATACTTCGAGGACCTTGCTAATCGATGCAAACATATCATAAGTTTGCTGCGAATGTCTGCGCGCATATCGTTGCAGCTCTGCTGCACTATGTGCGGGAAAAGTTCGGATTTTCCGTCAAAGCCCGCCAGATCTTTGCGGCTCCGGCGCCGGAAGCAAAGCCTCAGGCCCATCCAATAGAGATGCGACGGTAGAGCACAGTTCAACTTCAAATAGACAGGCAAAGCCTGTGATGTTAAGACTCAATAGCCCTTTCTTACGTGCGGACTACTGACCGCCCGCTCACGCAGGCGGTTTCTGACTTGATGCGGACGGGGGCGTCCGCGCTCCGCGGTTTGACCAAAGCGGCGATTCGCGAAATACTTGAAATGCAGTCATTTATGCGTGTAGCGGTAATTTCATCCGAAGCGGTGCCGTATTCGAAGACGGGCGGGCTCGGCGACGTCGCCGGCGCACTTCCAAAGGCTTTGAAGCAGATCGGCGTCGATAGTCTGCTGATCACGCCGTGCTACTGGCAGACGAAGGGCGAATTTCTCTGGCAGACGGCGATCGACGACCTTTGGGTGAATTGGAAGGGAAGGCCGTACCGCGCGAAGGCCTTCTACTCGGAGGCGAACGGCTCGCCGACGTTTCTGATCGACGCTCCGTCGATATTCCATCGCGATTCGATCTACGGCTATACCGAGGACCACGAGCGGTTCGCGTTCCTATCGCGTGCGGCCCTGCTCCTGCTCGAACGCATCGGACACGCGCCCGACATCGTTCACCTGAACGATTGGCACACGGGGTTCGCGGCGGTCGAGATCGCGATTCTGCGTCGTCAAGAAGCTTTCTGGCGTGGGACGCGGACCGTCTTTTCGATCCACAACATGGCGTATCAGGGCGCGTTCGGGCTCTCGCAGCTGCCGGAACTCGGCTTTACGTCGCAGTTCGCACGCAATTCGTTCGCTTACGACGGCTACGCGTCCGCGATGAAGGCCGGGCTCGAAACCTCCGACATGCTTTCGACGGTCTCGCGTCGTTATGCCCTCGAGATACAGACACCGGAATTCGGACACGGGCTCGATTGGCTCACGCGTCGACGTGCGAATCGCTTGGTAGGCATCACGAACGGCGTAGATTACGACGTTTGGAATCCTGCGACCGACCCGGAACTGCCCGCACACTTCTCGGCGGATTCGCTCGAAGGCAAACGCGAATGCAAACGCGTGCTGCTCGAAAGGTTCGGCCTGCCGAACGATCTTGACCGGCCGATCTACGCGAGCGTTACACGCCTGACCGCGCAGAAGGGCATCGAGCTGATTCGTCATGCCGCCGGAGAGATTCTCGCGGCAGACGCGTTCTTCATCGCTCTCGGTTCCGGCGAAGCCGACGCAGAGCGTTTTCTGCAGACCCTGCGTGATTATGCTCCGACGCGCGTAGGAGTTTATGTCGGCTACAACGAACCGCTCGCTCACCTGATCGAGGCGGGCGCGGATATGTTCCTGATGCCCTCGAAGTTCGAGCCGTGCGGCCTGAATCAAATGTATTCGCTTCGATACGGCACTATCCCGATCGTACGTGCGACCGGCGGGCTCGATGATACGGTCGAGAATTGGGACGCGGTCTCAGGCACTGGAAACGGGTTCAAGTTCCGCGATTTCAGCAGCGACCGGCTCGTAGAGAAAGTTTACGAAGCACGCCTCGCCTACGCCGATAAAGAAGGCTGGCAGCACCTTCAACGAAACGGAATGCTGATAGACAATTCGTGGGAGAACGCCGCGAGACATTACAATGACCTCTACAAGATGGCGTTCGCCTAAAAAGACTAACGTTTATGCTGGTATTGCCCGTGTCCGACCAGATCATTCTCCAAGTGCCCGGTCAGGAAGCGACTGACGAGGTCGCGGCATTGGTTCGCCGAAACCTTGAACACTTGCAGGCGTGGATGCCATGGGCAGTCGATGATTATTCAGAGGAACACGCCGCGGAATGGATCGCGACGGTTGGTTCGGTTGACGGGGAATCGAGCGCCATTGGCTTCCTTGTTCGGGAAAACAACGTAATGATCGGGACTGTTGGAGTACACGACATTGACCGCGTCAACCGTCACGCAAAGATCGGATATTGGATAGATCGCGATCACGAAGGCCGGGGCATCGTAACAATGTCTTGTCGAAGTCTCCTAGGCTATCTCTTTGATACAATGGAGCTTGATCGGGTTCAAATAAATTGCAATGTCGATAACAGTCGGAGCCGTGCGATCCCCGAAAAGCTTGGATTCACTTACGAAGGAACTCTTCGCGAGGTCGAACTTCTGCGGGGTGAATTTCGAGATCAGGCAGTCTATTCGCTTCTCAAACGGGAGTGGCTCGCGAACAAAATATGATAATCGTAATAATCGGTGCCCAGTGGGGCGATGAGGGAAAGGGCAAGGTCGTTGACCTGCTCGCGGATAGATTTGATATCGTGTCGCGTTATCAGGGCGGGCACAACGCCGGCCATAGCGTGTACGTGGGCGAACAGGCATTCGTGCTGAGGCTTTTGCCGTCGGGAATAATCCACAACGACAAGATCTGCGTTCTCGGCAACGGAATGGTGATCGACCCAAAGGCGTTCTTCGAAGAGGTCGATCAGATATCTGCGAAGGGAATTTCGATCACGCCCGAACGGCTGAAGGTTTCGAGCCGCGCGCATCTTATTATGCCGTATCATCGGGCGCTCGATCATACTTCCGAAGAGAGGCTCGGCAACGAGAAGATCGGCACTACCTTGCGAGGCATCGGCCCGGCATACGAGGACAAGGTTGGCCGCCGCGGTATTCGCGTCGCGGATGCACTTTCGCCCGAGATCCTGCGTCTGAGGATCGAACGCAATCTCGAAGAGGCGAACCGCATCATCGTGCTTTACGGTCAGCAGCCGCTGCGTGCCGACGAAATCTATGACGAGATCTCGCCGCTCGTTGAACGCTTGCGGCCTTTCGTGACTGAGACCTCGCACTTTCTTGCGGACGCTCGACGCGAGAAGAAGAAGATCCTGCTCGAAGGTGCGCAGGCGACGCTGCTCGATGTCGATCACGGGACATATCCGTACGTTACTTCGTCGAATCCGACCGCGGGCGGTGCATCGGTCGGTGCGGGGATTCCGCCGCATCACATCACCGGCGTTCTTGGCATCGTGCGCACCTATGCAACTCGTGTCGGCGAAGGCCCATTCCCGACAGAGATGCTTGATGATGAAGAAGACATTGCGCATCTCATTCGTGAACGCGGTAATGAATACGGCTCAGTCACGCGCCGTCCTCGCCGCTGCGGATGGTTCGATGCGGTTGCAACGAAATATGCGGCCGAGCTGAACGGCTTTGATTCCGTCGCGTTGACGAAGCTCGACGTGCTCGACGCTCTCGAAGAAATAAAGGTCTGCACCGGTTACGAGATCGACGGCGAGCGGATAGACACCTTTCCCGCGGTCTCGCACGATTTGAGAAAGATCAAGCCGATCTATGAAACCCTTCCGGGCTGGAAGAGCGACACGCTTGGCATAACAAAGATCGACGATCTGCCCGCGAATGCACGCCGTTATGTCGGGTTCCTCTCGAATTTCATCGGCGTCGAGATCGGACTCATTTCGACCGGCCCCGAACGCGATCAGACGATCATCTTGAACGATTCAGTGATGGAAGGCTGGTTCAAGAATTAAGATTTCAACGATGAACGAAAAGAAAGAGTCTATCGAGATCGTTGATTTCGATGAAGGATTTGCGGCGGATTTCGCCCGGTTGAATTACGAGTGGATCGAGAAATATTTTGCCGTTGAGCGGCACGACCGTGAGATACTCGACCATCCGCAGGAATATATCATCGAACGCGGCGGCAGGATCTTTGTGGCCGTCGCGGACGGCAACGCGGTTGGCACGGCCGCACTGATTCCGGCCGGTGACGGCGTACTTGAACTCACGAAGATGGGCGTCTCGCCGGAGTTCCGCGGCCGCGGAATAGCAAATCATCTGATGCAGGCCTGCGTGGAGCATGCCCGGAAGTCGGGCACACACACTGTTTTTCTTGAATCAAGTCGAAAGTTGAGTCCGGCGATAACGCTCTATCGCAAGTTCGGATTCGTCGAAACACCGACCGACCCAAATTCTGAGTACGCACGAGCCGACATACGTATGGAACTTGCCATCGAAAGCCCCAATATGTAAAATCATCAATTCGGCTAAGGTCGAGCCCGTACTTCGCGTATGGGCAGGCACCAGGCCGTGTGGTCCGATAGCTCAGTCGGTAGAGCAAATGGCTTTTAACCATTGGGTCCCAGGTTCGAGTCCTGGTCGGATCACCATTTTTTCATTAGTTGACCAAGGCATCCGCGTAGGATGCCTTTTTTGCTATTTTGAAGTTTGGTAACGGATGGTCCTGAAGTCCTCACGTGATTGGTTGCGACATATTTTGCATTCTTGGGATACAGGCATCGTCAACGAGATGCGGGTAAAACCTTGGGCGAATGTAAATGAGAAAAAACACGATATAGAAACAATCGTCGTGAGTATGACTTTTGTTAGTCGCAGCATCAATACTCTTAGGGGCTAAAAACCCCGACACTCTCTTGGCCTTACATCGGGGCTTCGATCACCGGTTTTGCAGTAAAATCGATCGTGCCATTTATAACTTGGGAAGAACCTTGCCCCATATCGACAGTTTCTTCAAATTTGATCGGAAGCCCGTCAGCATTTATCCATAGCTTGAGTGTTCGGCTAACGGAGTCATCTACAGCATCTTCGTTTTTCGCTGCTGTCGATCTTGTGTTGGTTACGATATAGACCTTTGCCATCTGTCCGTCCACCACTTCGCTTCCGGCTTCTTTCCCATCTACAGTTCGGCCCGGCTGATCGGAAAATTTGTCGGGGTCGCCGATCTCTTTCAGCATACCGCCAATACCTGCTACATTTGCCGGCATCGGTTTCCACGGACCATTATCCTGCCTCATCCAGCCTTTGTCGCCGATGAAGATCGATTCGCTCGTCTGCGAACCCACTCCCTTAACTGCCTGTCCTTCGCGCATGATATGAAATTTATCGGGAGCAAGATGTTCGAGTGTCATCGTGTTTTCTCCGTGCTCGCCGGTAAAGCTCATTTTTTCGGTGTATGACGGAGCCGTCCGCATGCTGTTAAAAGCATTCATTACGGCATCGAGCGGAGTTGACGAACTTGTCGTCGATGAGGGCGTGCTTTTTGACGGCCCATTTGCTGATACGTTGGGATTCGAGGCATTGGATCCGGACGACGTATTAGTTTGTCCGATGCGAGACAATCGCCCGCAACCCAAGCCTGCCGCGAGCAAAATGAATAAACTCAGGTAAGGAACACGATAGTTATATCTCATTGATATTTCCCCCAACTCTCCTCGGCTGTTTTATCGCACTCTTGGGAGTCCGTCAAGTGTTTTTTAGGAGAGGACAGCCTCGTCGTCGTTCTTTGTCTTTGTGCACCGCAGCCGGATTTCGGAATGCAGTATCTGTACCGCGTTCTACGGGCGTTTTGGGGCTTCAGATCAATAGGGGTTGGCGGTTGCGCCGACAATGTAGCTGTCGCGGGCACGGACGATGAGGTTAGGGCGATCGACGCGGACCTTTATGCGCTTTTGCTGGCCGGGTTTTCCTTGGTCAGCGGGGACATAGCCGACGTTGTATTGGCGCCGAAGTTCGACGGCGATGCCGCGGAAGGCGGCTTCGAGTCCGCCGGGAACAGATTCGGGGCGAAAGACGCGGCCGCCGGTGTAGTCTGCAAGTTCCTGCAGATATTTTCGTCCGACCGCATATTCTTCAGGAGAAGTTCCGACCGGGCTGTAGATACCGCCCGAGCGGCGCATCCGATCTTGGTTTTGGGAGTAAGTATTGTAGTAGATCGGAAAGATGAGCGTGTCGGATTCTTCCGCCAGGTCGACCGTGGAGTCGTACGAAGCTTTCCGCGAGGTCGTGTCAACTCCATCGGTAAAAAGAACGATGGCTTTGCGTCCCGGTATCTTCTCGAGCCTCTTCTTGATCGAGAAATTCACCGCTTCGTAAAGGGAAGTGCCGCTGCCGAAATCTGCCTTTGAGATCGCCTTATAAAGACGCTCGCGGTCATTTGTCGCCTCGGTCAGAACGTGGACGTTGCCGTCGAACTCGATAACGATTACCTTGTCTTCCGGTTTCAGTTCATCAATGAACGCTCGCGAGGCCGCCTGTATCTCTTCGATCTGATACTCGGCGGACGGCGACGTGTCGAGCAGCAGCACGACGGTGAAAGGTTTGTCTGCCAAACCGAAATATTCGATCTTCTGCTCCTTGCCGTCCTCAAAGATCGTAAAATCGTCCTTTGTAAGGCCCGGGACGTAAAGGCCGTTCCGGTCAAAGACGGAAACGGGAACCGTGATAAGGTCGGTCTCGACGCGAAGAATCTCTTCGCCGTCTGCCGCTGGAGGAGAAGGTTCAGGCGTTGGGGTCGCGGATACGGCAGGTTGAATGGGTTTTGGGATCAAGCGGCGGCCTCGTGCCGGCAATGAACGCGATTCGGAATACTGAGCAGGCTGTGAAAATGGCGTCGGGGTTGGCGTCGGCACGGTTTTTCGCCCGGACTGCGCAACGCCCGTCGCGACGAACACGAGCAGAACGACGAATGCGGAATAAAGCAGGTTTCTCAGATCAAGCAACTCCACAAATCCTTCCCACCATTCAAGTGTAGCGGTTTTACGACGAACTTGTGAAGCGGGAGATCGAGCTACCGTGAGCGCTGCTTCGGGTCGAGCCATTCGCGGAGGCCGTCGCCGATGAAGTTGAATGCGAGCACGGTCAATGCGATCGCAAGGCCCGGAAAGAACATTACGTGCGGTGCGGAGGTGAGTATGTCAAAGCCGCGTGATTCTTCGATCATCGTTCCCCAACTTGGTGCCGGTGGCGGAATCCCGAGACCGAGGAATGAGAGCGAAGCTTCGGCCAGGACGGCGCCGGCCATGCCGAGCGACGCTTGAACGATCAGCGGCTGTATCGCGTTCGGCAGGATGTGCGTGAAGATGATCCGCGTGTTGGATGCTCCAAGAGCTCTTGCTGCCTGCACATAATCATATTCTCGCACCTTCAAAACCTGCCCGCGCATCACACGGGCGTATCCTACCCAACCGATCACGCAGAGAGCGAGAATGAGTTTGCCGAGGCCGGCACCCAGGAATGCGACCAGCGCGATCGCGAGAAGCAGGCCGGGGAATGCGAGAAAGACGTTGAAGACGTAACCGGAAAGAAATTTATCGACGATACCGCCGAAATAGCCCGCAAAAGCCCCGATCAAGATTCCGATGACAGATGACACCGCAACGACAGAAATACCGACCTCGAGCGAGATCCTTGCCCCAAATACTACGCGCGAGAAGACATCGCGGCCCAGAGCGTCGGTGCCGAACCAATGGGCAGAACTAGGACTTGCGTAACGGTGGAGCAGATCAGGCACAGTGCCGTCAGACGGCGCGATCCAATGAGCGAAGATCGCGACCAGGACAAAGGTCACGGCGATGAACGCACCGATGTAAAATAGACGATTCACCCTAAGAAAGTCGGATCCGCGGATCGAGCCTCCTATAAACAAAATCGGTCAGTGAATTCGCTAAAATGAACGTAACGCTAATAACGAGAACGCAGCCCTGGACAAGGCGATAATCGCGTTTGTTGATACCGTCTTCGAGCAGGAGCAGCCCGAGGCCCTGCCAGTTGAAGATCTTCTCCGTGATGATCGAACCGGCAAGCAGTACGCCGAGCTGAAGGCCGAGTATCGTAACTACGGGTATCAAGCCGTTCTTCAGAACGTGCTTATAAACGACGACGCGCTCGCTTAAGCCCTTTGCACGAGCCGTCCGAACATAATCCTCGCCAAGCTCTTCGATGACGCTTGAGCGCACCATTCTCGTCAGGATCGCGGATAAAGCTCCGCCGAGCGTGATCGCCGGAAGCACGATGTCCTCGGCATATGCACTGCCGGTCGGCGCGAACCAGCCGAGTTTTACCGAAAAAACGTAGACGAGGAACGGGCCGAGTACGAACGTCGGGAGCGAGATGCCGAGGAGAGCGACGAACGAAGCGACATTGTCGGTGAACTTGTTCTTGTTCTTGCCCGCGACAACGCCGAGAGGTATCGCGATCGAGATCGAGACAAGCATTGCAGCGGTCGCGAGCAAGATCGTCTTTGGATAACGCTCTGCGATCATTTCGGTGACCGGCTGGCCGGTGCGGAATGAGACCCCGAGATCGCCGTGCAGAAGTCCGCGCCAGTAATCGAGATAGCGATTCTCAGCTCCGTTCCAGACAAGGCCGGTGTCGTCCGCATATGAAATGAAGAACGCAGGACGGTCGAGCCCGTGCGTCTTTCGGAAATTATCTATCTGTTCTTTTGTCGCAGTTTCGCCAAGAATGGTCGTCGCGGGATCGCCCGGAACGAGCTCCATCAACAGCGTTACGAGCGACACCACGGTCCAAATGACCAGCAGCATCAGCGCTAGTTGGCGGGCGAAACTAAAAAGGCGTTTTTTCATTCCAAGGTCGGATCGAGCGCGTCGGAAAAAGAACGAAATGAATTTTATAACGTGCGGCGGTTCAACTCAATGCAATTAGGAACTTTCGCCGGTGTGCAGAGCGGCGATGCCGCCCGTGAGATTTCGATACTGCACGTTCGAAAAGCCGATCTTCTGCATCATTGCCGCCAATTCTTTTTGCGGCGGAAAGCCCCGCACCGAATCTGGCAGATACTCATAAGCGCATCGCGATCCGCTGACAAGGCCGCCGATCCGCGGCAAGACCCGCGTAAAATAGAGATTGAAGGCCTCGCGAATGCCCGGTATGACCGGCTGCGAAAACTCGAGCACGACGAGTTTGCCCTTTGGACGGAGGATCCGCAGAAGTTCGGCGAGGCCGTTCTCAACGTTCGGAAGATTTCGAAGGCCGAACGCGATAGTTACGGCGTCAAAGCTCTCCGATGGGAACGGAAGCTCCATTGCGTCGGCTTCGACAAGCGGAATCGTCAGATCTGCGGCGTCGATCTTCGTTTTTGCGAATTCTAGCATCGGGCGGCAAAAATCGGTGCCGGTGATCGATGCTTTCGCACCGGACGCAAGTTCGAGCGAGAGGTCGCCCGTTCCGCACGCGACGTCAAGCACTGCGGCTTCTGCGTTGTCAAGTATCGTGCGGAGTTCCTTTGCGACCTTTCTCCGCCAGCCTTTGTCGATATTCAGCGAAAGAAGATGGTTGAGAAGGTCATAACGCGACGCGATCCCGCCGAACATTTCTCGGACCGCGCGCGAGTGCTCGGCCTCGCGAAATGCTCTGCTCGTTCCTGCTGTACTCATTTTGCGGCCGGGATGACGACAACGACCGCCGCGGGTTCACTTTGAAGTATCTTTGCGAACGCACGGACATCAGCGATCGTTACGCTCGACAGAGCGTCAAGGCGAGCCTTCGGCTCTGCGGTCTTGTAAGTGTCCACATCGAGCCACAAACTCATCGTATTACCGTTTTTCCAATCGTCGATCGTCGCGGAAAGGGCTTTTGTAAACTCTGCGTCCATGATAGGTTCAGCGATAGCGTTCGCGACGATCTCAGGCGAATTTATCTTGCCATTCCCGGTGCCGATATCGTTCGGGTCAGCTGTAAGGCCTACAACGAACTCTCCCGGGAGGAAATGCGCTTCCGAACGGACGAAAACACCCTTTGCAACGGCTTCCGGGATCCGATCGCGCAGTTTGGTTTGGAGCAATCGGGCGTACACGGCGGCGGCCGGCGCGTTCTTGTCAGCAATGGCGGCACCGCGAAAGGCCGTGCGGGCTTCGGCACTTGTCCCGCCTTTCCATTTGACGGTCAAGGTGTCCTTGGCCGGCGGATCTGGCTGCCGAAATGTGGAGGGCACTCGCTTGTCTGATTTTTCCCAAGCTCCGAAGTATCTACGAATCGCTCGCCTCGCTAAGGCGTTGTCGATATTACCCGCAATTGCGAGCGACGCATTGTCGGCCCTCATAAAGCGCTCTCTCGCATCGATCAGATCGGCAAAATCGATCCGGTTTACGCTTTCCTCAGAGCCGTTCACCGGCCTGCCGTAAGGAAATGTGCCGAAAAGCCTGGCCCGCACGATCCGATCGGCGGCCTTTGCCTCGTCGGCCTCTCCGGCCTTCAGTTCGGTGAGCAGGTTCTCTTTCAGTTTGGCGGTCGCTTCCTTGTCGATCTCGACCGCATTTACTGCGGTTCCGAGCGTCTCGAGCATCTTGAGCATATTCTCCGGAGTCGAAGATGCCGATATCTCGATATAATCGTAGTTTGTCGAGATCGTGAGCTCACCGCCGAGGTCCTCTTTGAAGAATTCGCGGGCAGCCTCATTCGGAAAGATGTTCTCGGCAAGAAGCCGCATTACGCCCTCGTGCTTTTGCGGATCAAATGCGGCTCCGGAATGAATGCGCAATTTAGCTTCTACTCGGGGCGAAGCAACGCGATTCCAGATGTACACCTTCAGACCGTTCAGCAAGGTGTCGGTCTTTGGCTGATCGGAAATCGTTTGTGCACCAACGGCAAGAGAAACCAGGCAAAGTGCGAAGCCGGCGGCCACGACCGTTGAGAGTTTACGAAAGGATGTTGCAGGTCTCATTGAATGAACGCGGATCATTAGGGCATTAGTTGCCAAAAAGGCTGTCAGACGTTGCAAGAACAGTCGTAGCGAACCGGCTGTCAAGCCCATTTTCGTTGAAACTTCCACTAAAATTTTGACAGGGAGCAGGCATCGCGTCAAACGTATAAGGCATCTATCAAGACATCGGGCTTAAACGCCTGAGGTGTAAACGTTTTAAGTTAAACAAGAAAGGGCTTAAACATTCGGGAAAAACGGGTTATAATCGAAAGTTGATCTCGCGTTTGTAAAAGAGTGCGGAGGTTACTAGGTAAGAGATGGGAAAGATCGTCAAATATTGCAGCGCTTGTGATGCAGATTGGGCCGAGAAGTTCGGCTTTTGTCCTACTTGCGGCTCAACACTACAAGCATTTGAACTAAAACCGATCGAGGAAGCTGCGGAACCTCAGGTAACGGATGGCAGGGCTCGGATAACCGGGCCTCTTGAAATGCCGGAACCTGAGCCGCCTGCCTTTATTGCCGCACCGGCAGCTGAGGCGGTCCCGGAGATCATTGCGCCGGAGCCGGTTCTTGAAGTCGAACCGCCGGTCGAGCCCGAACGCGCGGTGACCGCGCCTGCGCCGGTCTATGTGTCGAAACCGATTGATGCGGACGCAAAGCGTTTTGCGGAACCGTCCGCGTCTGGTTACGTCGATGACGGCCTGTTTCACGTGACGGTGATCGAAGAGAAGGACGTTGCGAAGCGGAATTGGCTTCTGCTTGGAGCGACATTTCTCGTTACCGCGACGCTTCTTACCGGAATCATCGCGAATTTGTTCAGCCAAAGCCTTGATATCGCAGCGATCAATGATGAGATCTCGCGTGCGAGTCTGATCGACCTTGACCCTATGACCGTCGAGGAAGAGCAGCAAAAGAAGGATAAGGATGACGCCGGCGGCGGAGGCGGCGGAGGCCAAGAGGAAAAGACGCCGGCATCAAAAGGCGACCTTGCCAACCAAACAGAGAACCCAATTCGTCCGCCCGACGCAAAGGTTCCGCGCTTGGATGACCCCGCGTTGGTCTTGCCGCCTGCATCTACGAAGGGGAATAAAAAGTTCGATCAGACCAATGGCGTTTATGGCCTTCCGGACAGCCAGTACAGCACTCTCTCGAATGGTGATGGTAGCGGCGGCGGTATTGGCGGAGGAAACGGCCGTGGACAGGGCAATGGAAACGGTGGCGGTGCCGGTAACGGAAACGGTAACGGATTTGGCAACGGCAACGGAAATGGAAATGGAAACGGTGATGGTGACGGCGATGAGGGTCTAGGTGCACCGCCGAAGGCCGGCCCGTCGTCCGGCCTGCAGGTTACCTATAAGCCGAAGCCGAGCTACACTGACGCGGCTCGTCAGAATCAAGTTCAGGGGAAGGTCACACTGCGTGTTACGTTCCTCGCATCCGGAAGTATCGGCGGTGTTTCGACGATCAAAGGGCTGCCGTACGGCCTGACCGAACAGGCGATCGCGGCAGCACGCTCTATGCGGTTCACGCCGGCCATGGTCAACGGGGTTCGCAGGGATACTGTGAGGACGGTGGAATTCTCCTTCGCGATCTATTGATCGAAGAACAATACGACCGAAAAAGAGACCGTCGCTATCGGCGGTCTTTTTTTTAACTAGATAAATACTACGGTCTGCGACGACGGGATGTCGAAGCGCTTTCGGCACTTCAGATTGCGGCAAACGAGCACGTCGTCAACTCGGACCATATAGTCACGCGAATTCGCAAATTGAGCCTTCTGCTGCTCGTTCAGGCCCCGAGGCAGATCCTTCTTCTTTGTTCTCTTGAGCCAGCGGACATCATAGTCCTGCCGTTCCCTGCAGTAAGGGCACGAAAAGCTCGCGCTCTTTATCTCCTGACGCTCGTTAAAGATGTCGCGCTCGTTCATAGCCTCTATTCTAACACGTCAGAGCCTTCTCGAAATGAGGCTATTCGGCGATCTCGCGAAGGTATTGAAAACTAAAGATGCCGGAGTCATGCTGGTCGGAGAAAACGAAGTTCAGGGCGTATCGGCCGACAACGGCGGTCGAGTTGATCTTGATGTCCTCCGGTATAGAATCGTCAACGAGCATCTTCTCGCCCGTCCATTCATTTATGCACATCGCGCATGGGCATCTGCGGCGCAATGCGAGGGCATTGTAGCGAGTTTCACTCTCATCCGACCACTTGATTGTGAACTCGGTGTCGGATTCTTCAACGATCTGAATTGGTTCTATCATTTCTTTCTAGCTAAGGACCGGAGCGTTCTTTGGAAATACCTGCCGATATGCAACTAAATTCGTCGCCATAAGGATCGGCACGGCAAGATAGATGCCGACGCAGAACGCAAGATAGCCAAGGAGGCCGATGCCGATATTTACTGCGATCAGGCCGGCGACACCGCTCAGATTCTTGAATGTTGCACGGGCGCTGAGCTTGACCGCGTCCCAAGACGAAAGTCCGTGCTCCACAATGAGCGGAAAAACGAACATCATAAGCGAATGGAACGTGACCATCAAGAAAGCTACTATCACGTCCACGATCAATGCGCCGAGCAGCACGGGAAGAAGTTCGTCCGGGCTGATCTTCCCTCCGGAGATCGCCATCGCGACGATCGGCAGATAGATCGTAAGCAATAAGACGACGCCGTAAATAAGTCCGGGGACTAGTATCAAGATAACCGCCACAGCGCTCTTGCCGATATATCCGAATCCTTTCCACAGATCGTCGAAATTGGCTCGGCCTCCGTCAAAAACTCTAAAGTAGGCCGTCATTATTCCGCAGACCATCGCACCAATGAGGATATAAAAGCTGAAGCCCGCGATGAAAATACCGATTATCGTGATCGCAAAAAGAAGCCAGTAATCCTGCTTAATTAGGCGAAAGCCTTCTTTGACACAATCGATCGGGCGGATCTGTCCGACTGTAAATTGCGGCTGCATAAGGTCTGTTTACACACTAATGTCTGTAGATCTTCTGAAGGTAGTCGCTGACCATTCGGTCGGTCGAGAATTGCGGTGTTAAGGTACCGATCGCCTCTCGCATCATTCCTATCCAACGCTTTCGCAGGCCGTCTTCGAACTCATAGTATGCAGGGATGACCTCTGTTTCAAGAGTACTGTAAAGGGACTCTGCGTCCTGCTTGTCAACCTCTTCATCGGTGCCGCTCGTTTCGAGGCCGCCGATCGCAAAGCCGTTCTTCCCATTGTAGCCCTCGATCCACCAGCCGTCGAGAATTGAGAAATTGAGAGCGCCGTTCATTGCTGCCTTCATTCCGCTTGTGCCGCTCGCTTCCATCGGCCGCCGCGGGACATTCATCCAAACATCAACGCCGCGAACGAGATAGCGAGCGACCTCCTGATCGTAGTCTTCGATAAAGACCGCACGCCGCTGCCAATTCGAATCGCTGTT
Organism: uncultured Acidobacteriota bacterium; assembly: GCA_937873515.1. GTDB lineage: Bacteria > Acidobacteriota > Blastocatellia > Pyrinomonadales > Pyrinomonadaceae > OLB17. Next base: position 48,124 of record CALMYB010000001.1, on the reverse strand, counting down.
GATGCGGAGCAATTCCTGCAGCATGGTTTTCCCGACCTTGTCCTGTGGATGAGCCTTGCCCGCAAAAACGAATTGAACGGGACGCTCTTCGTCATCGACCATCCTCAAAAGCCTCGGAAGATCAGAGAAGATCAGGTCCCAGCGTTTATATTCTGCAACACGCCGAGCGAATCCGATCGTTAGGACCTCGGAAGAGAAGAGCGTGGCCGTGTCCTCATTCTCGTGAATGGTCTCGACCGTTCCCGCGTCTTTTGTGGCGGTTCGTCTGCGGACATACGAGATCAAAAGGCCTTTAAGAGCTTGATGGGCCGCCCATATATCCTCATCCGGAATGTTCCAAACCGCGGTGCCCCATTTGCCTGTATCACAAACCGACTCATGCCAATTTGCTCCAAGCTCACGGCAGTAGAGATTCTGCAGTAACGGCGAGATCCATGTCGGGGCATGAACACCGTTCGTGACCGACGTTATCGGCACGGCTTCGGCGTCGGCAAGGCCCGGAAACATCTTCAGCCAGAGTTGGCGCGACACGTGACCGTGCTTCTCGCTCACGCCGTTCGAAGATCGGCACATTCGGATCGCAAGCGGCGTCATCCCAAAATATTCCTTGTCGTCGGATAGATTTGCCCGGCCAAGAGCGAGAAATTCGTTGTCCGAGATCTTGAGGGAGCGTAGATATTCCTGACTAAAACATTCAAGAAGCAAGTTCGGCTCGAACGTGTCATTTCCGGCGGAGACGGGCGTGTGCGTCGTAAAGACACATTTCTCACGTACGGCCTCGATCGCATCCGCAAAGTTCTTGTCGGGGTTCGCGGCGAGGAATTCCGATGCAAGTTCGAGCGTAGAAAAGCCGGCATGGCCCTCGTTCAGGTGATAAACATCGGCCTGGACCCCGAGAGCACGCAGCAGACGAACACCGCCGATCCCGAGAACTTTTTCCTGCACGATTCGCGTCTCGGAATCGCCGCCGTACAGATGGCCTGTGATGAGCCGATCCACTTCGGAATTTTCAGGAACGTTGGTATCGAGCAGATAAAGAGAGATACGGCCGACCTTTGCAAGCCAGGCCCTGCAAACAACTTCACGACCGCGAATGTGAACAGAGACCGTAAGCCGGGAGCCATCTTCGTTGACTACGGGCGAGAGGGCGAGTTCCGTATCGAAAAGATCGTTGTATGTTTCCTCTTGCCAGCCTTCGTGATTCACATGCTGACGGAAAAATCCGTAACGATAAAAAAGCCCGATCGCCGTTAGCGGAAGATTCAGATCGCTTGCCGACTTCAGATGGTCGCCGGCCAAGATGCCAAGTCCGCCGGAGTAGATCGGCAAGGAATTATGAACGCCGTATTCCGCACAGAAGTAAGCGATCTTCGGCGTTGGCGCGAGCGCCGTGCCCTCGTTCGCAGGTACGGCAAGATAAGCCGCCTGACGGGCCGCGAACTGATTCAGCCGATCCACATACGCTGGGTCGCAAGCTCGAAGCCAGAGCCGAAAACTCTCGACATCCTCCAGGAAAACCCTCGGCCGCTGCTCGCTCTTGTCCCAAAAACGCGAATCGAGGTCGCGAAACAAAGCGACACCTTCCGGCTGCCACGACCAATAGAAATTCATCGAGATCTCGAAAAGCGGCCGTAACGCTTCCGGGATGTGGCGGTCGATATTGAAATCTTCTCTAAATTTGACTGAAGGGGTATCTTGCTGTGCTTCTTGCGCGGTTTCGCTCATATTTCTGGCTTGAATGGTACTGAACGAATATAGCGGACGCGAAAGTGAAGAGCAAGACCGGTCGGTTGACGCCTAGAAGAAGTTCCATTCGAGAAACGTGTCCAGATCGGATCCGTGAAAGAAAACCAAATTGATCGATCCGATGCGTGCGTCACTTTGCAGAAAGGCTTTTATTGCTGCGGAAGAGACGCGTGCCGCCCGGTCTTTTGGGAATTGATAAACGCCCGTAGAGATAGACGGGAAGGCGATCGAGGTAAGTTCGTTTTCAACCGCCAGAGAAAGGGAATTCGTGTAGGCAGCGGCAAGCAACTCGTCGTCGGCACCATGATTTAACCCGTACTGCGGCCCGACGGTGTGTATCACGAACTTGGCCGGAAGCTTGCCGCCAGTAGTGATGACGGCTTCACCGACGGGCAGTCCATCGGGATATCTTGTTGCTCGGATCTCACGGCAATGGGTCAGAATTTCGGGTCCGCCGGCCGCGTGTATCGCTCCGTCAACGCCGCCGCCGCCAAGCAGCGTGGAGTTTGCCGCATTCACGATCGCGTCCGTCGCTTGTTTCGTAAGGTCACCAACGAGGGCAGTTACTCTGCCGTCGAGGAATGATGCGCCCATTAGGCTATTTTGGCGCAGAACCAGGCGCGTTCACCAATGTGCCCGCCGGCATCAGCCAATAATGGACGGCCACGACGACGCCAAACACCGCTCCAAGTGCTACGAGAACGAGCGTCGTGCCGAAATAGTTGGGCAGATTTCCGAGTCGGATCGACCATGCGAAAAGACCGCAAAGAATTCCGCCGAACGAAAAGGCGAGCGGGATCAGGACAAGCTGAAGTTTGAAGCGCCGCGTCCTCTCCTTGCGTGTGCAAAAGATGATCGGTTTCAGGCGGTCGTATTCCCAAGCTACCAAAAAGGTACCGGCGAGCGACATAAAGATCGTAATGAGCCATGTTCCGGCAAATCCGACGGCGTTTGTCAGAACGGCGATATTCACTATTATCGGGAAGAACAGGAGTGCACCGATGTGCGATGTCCGCGGGATCAGGAGCAGTATCGCGGCGACGAGCTGCGACCAGCCGATGAACTCGTAATAATAACCAGTTCCAAGCAACGCGTTGAAATAATGGCCGACGGGATTTGAGTCCGGCAGGCTTGTGAACGGTTTGTGAAGTATCTTCGGGATGCTCGGCGGAATGAATCCGACCGCGATAATGCATCGCGTAAACGCTGCAAATAACTGCATCCACCATCTCTGAGTAACAGCAGAGTGAAGTTCATCCAATGTGTGCTCGATCCTCATATTGTTCTATATAACGTCGGTATCGGTATAAAAAGTTCTGTCAGTTTTTGGCCGCGGCCGCTTTTTGGGTAAGATTCATAGTTTGATCGCGCACTTGAGAGATCCTGGTGCCGTCAAGTAAGGCGTAATTCTATGAAATTGAATATCATTCCTGTCCGCCGCACCGACGCGGGCGTCGAGATGCTCGATCAGCGGCTGTTACCGACCGAAGAAAAATGGCTGCTTCTTAAGACGTATGATGATGTCGCAAAGGGCATCAAGGATATGGTCGTTCGCGGAGCTCCGGCTATCGGTGTTTCTGCCGCATACGGAATGGCATTGGCCGCAACGGCGTTCGTCGGCACGACGGTCGCAGATCTAGAAGAAGAACTCGATTTTGCTGCGGATGTTCTCGGCAAAACGCGTCCGACCGCGGTGAATCTCTTCTGGGCGATCGACAGGATGAAGGCGGCGTTTCAGCACGCAAAGGCAGAGGGCAAGAGCGTTACCGAGGTCAAGGCTATCCTCGAATCTGAGGCTAGGTCCATTCACGACGAGGATATCGAGGCACAGCGTCTAATCGCGAAATTCGGCGGGGAACTGATCGAGGATAATTCGACCGTATTGACGCACTGCAACGCGGGAGCGCTTGCGACTGGCGGAGTTTGGGGCACGGCTCTGGGCGTAATTCGCGGTGCGGTCGATCAGGGTAAACATATTTCGGTAATCGCGGACGAAACACGCCCGTACCTGCAGGGTGCTCGCCTAACGGCATGGGAATTGATGGAGGATGACATTCCCGTAACACTCATCACCGACAATATGAGCGGCCATGTGATGAAGAAAGGACGCGTTCAGGCCGTCGTCGTCGGCAGCGACCGCATCGCCGCGAACGGCGACGTCGCGAACAAGATCGGCACCTATATGGTCGCGGTCCTCGCAAAACGCCACAACATTCCGTTCTACGTCGCCGCACCTCTTTCGACCGTCGATCTGAACTGCCCGACCGGCGACGAGATCCCTATCGAGGAACGCGACCGCACTGAGATCACGCACGTTAAAGGCCACCAACTCGCCCCCGACGACGTAGGTATCACGAACTACGCCTTCGACGTTACGCCGAACGACCTCGTGACCGCCATAATCACCGAAAAAGGCGTCGCGCGAGCACCATATACCGAAAGCCTAAAGGCACAGTTCGAATCCTGAACGCGTCGTAATTAAGAATGACCCTTCACCGGCTTCTGAACCGCGCAGCTCGATATTTAGGCTGTATTTTGTGGTAAAATAGATGTTGTGAAGAGCTTTGTCGCAAAGGTTCAAATGATCGCGGATCTGCAGAAATTTGCGGAGCGGGCGTTCGTTTACAAACTCAAGAAGCGCGATCCGTATATTTCTGACGAAGGAATAGCAGCAGCCGTTAACGCCTGGTACAAAGACCGTCCTGGTGCTCCGTTCGGCGACGGCGTGGGCAAGATTGGCGATCCGACGCGCTTTCGGCAAGGTAAATAACCTTTATCAACAACTTAGAAGTACATTCCGTTAGCTTCATTAAGAAGCTTCAAGAATTGGGAGCTAACTTCGCCCTGATCGGCGGCATGGCAGTGTCGATCCGAACGACCGAACGTCTGACAAAGGATATCGATTTCGTCATTGCGGTTACAGATGATCGCGAAGCAGAGGAATTCGTCATGTCGCTATCGCGATCGGGCTACTATGTCGATACGGTGTTGCAACAAGAGGCCGTAGATCGCTTCTCAGCGGTCCGCCTGCTTTCCAGAGGCGAAGCCGAAATGTACTTCGACCTTTTGTTTGCTTCATCCGGGATAGAACCGGAGGTTGTGGCAACGGCTGAACACGCGGAGATATTTCCGGGCATTGTTGGCCCGGTCGCTACGATTCCTTCGCTGATTGCACTGAAAGTGCTCTCAGCGAATATGGATAATCGTCTGCAGGACATTATCGACCTCAAGAATCTCCTCAAAGAAGCATCGGCCGACGATCTCGATAAAGCTCGCGAACTGATGCGGCTCATTACGGCACGTGGCTACAACCGCGATAAGGACCTGTTGGCCGACCTTGAGAAGTATCGACGGATGGCATCAAGCTAACCTATAGCTATCAACTGCGGTGGTCACTTTCCGACAAATAGCGGACAGTTCCGCAGTCTGATATAATTTCCTCGTTACTGAATTTCTATTCATTTTATGAGCGAACGTGAACAAGTTCCGATGGATGTTGTGTTCGTCGGTGCGGGGCCGGCGAATCTTGCTGCGGCGTTGCACCTGAAGGCACAGATCAAGCTGCACAACGAGATGGTCGAAAAGAACTTGAAGTTCGGAAAGCTCGTTGACGATCTTGAGATCGCGATCGTCGAAAAAGGCCCCGCGGTCGGGGCTCACATTCTGTCGGGTGCAGTGATGGATCCGCGGGCGATGCGCGAATTGATGCCGGACTTCCTCGGCGAAGGCTGTCCGGTCGATTCGGTCGTTACCGAAGATGCCGTTTGGTATCTTGGTGAAAAGAAAGGATTTAACTCGCCGCTTGTGCCGCCGCCGCTCAAGAACAAAGGTAAATACATCGTAAGCCTCAGCCGTGTTTGCGAATGGCTCGGCGAAAAGTGCGAGGCTGCGGGCGTGAATATATTCCCCGAGTTTCCCGCCGCCGAGATCCTTTACGATGAGAACAACGCGGTCATCGGCATCCGCACGGGCGACAAGGGCATCGATAAGGACGGGAAGAAGAAGCCGAACTACGAGCCGGGCGTCGATATTCTTGCGAAGGTTACGGTGCTTGGCGAGGGTTCGAGAGGTTCTCTTACAAAGCAGATCACCGCTCGTCTTGGACTTGACGAGGCCAGCGAGACGCAGGCATTTTCGCTTGGTGTGAAAGAACTGTGGGAATTGCCGGCCGGGAATTTCGCAGAAGGCAAGGTCGTGCACACGCTCGGATTCCCATCCGATACGCGAACCTACGGCGGCGGCTGGATCTACGGCCTCAAGAACAACATGGTCAGCATCGGCTATGTTACGGGGCTTGATTACGAAGACCCGTTGATCGATCCGCACGCAGAGTTCCAGAAGTTCAAGACGCATCCGATGGTCGCGCGCGTGCTCGAAGGCGGCAAGATGGTCAAATACGGTGCGAAGACCATAAACACGGGCGGTTGGAATACGATGCCAAAGCTTTACGCTGACGGCGTTCTGCTTGTCGGCGAGTGTGCGGCATTCTTGAACGGCCAGCGGATAAAGGGTATCCATCTTGCGATGAAAAGCGGGATGCTCGCTGCAGAAACTATCATTCACGCATTCGAGAAGGGAGATTTTTCATCCGAAACGCTCGCTGCTTACACGGAGAAAGTGACGTTCAGCTGGATCTACGATGAACTCTACAGTGTGCGGAATTTTCACGCAGCGTTTCAAAGCGGACGATGGCCGGCGTTGATCAATACCGGCCTGCAATTCGTAACGGGCGGCCTTGCATGGGGCTTTATGCCGAAACAGCATCACGTTCCGGGCTACGAACGGATGCAGCAGCTTCGCGACCGTGAGGTCAGCGGAACCTTTGGCCCGACCGACCATGTGAAAACCGAACGCTACGAAGAAGTGCCGTTCGACAAGAATTTGACGTTTGATAAGGTTACGGACGTTTTCCATGCGGGCGTCGCTCACGACGAGGACCAGCCGTGTCACCTCCATGTGCTTGATACCGAGATATGTGCGACCCGCTGCGTCGAGGAATACGGCAATCCGTGCCAGCGGTTCTGTCCTGCGGCCGTTTACGAGATGGAAGACGATCCGCAGAGCGGACGTCGCGAACTAAAGGTGAACTTCTCGAACTGTGTGCACTGCAAGACCTGCGACATAGCCGATCCCTATCAGATAATCAATTGGGTTACGCCGGAAGGTGGTGGCGGCCCGACCTACAAGGGGATGTAGAAACTTCCTTGGCCGCAAAATGCGAAGCCTCTGCTCGATGGATATCGGGCAGAGGCCTTCTAGCTTTCGAAGGTGAACGGCAGCCTATTCGGCGGCCGTGCTCTCTTCTTCCTGATCCGTAAATTTGAAATTCACCTTGCGGTCGCCGATCTCACGCATGGCGATGCGTGTTGGTTTTACTTTTCGGCGATCAACATCGACACGCGCGTCTGCGCCGCGTTGAAGCTGTTTGCTTCGCTGAGCCGCCAGGATGATCATCCTGTATTTTGAATCGATCTCGGGCGGATCGAAAGCTTCTACTTCGGTCTCAATGTTCTCGTCCTGGGTCTCGTCAACCATATCTTTAGTTCGGCTCCTTCTCGAATCGGTGCATTGCAGCGTCGAAACCATCTAGAATACCCTGAATTGCGGCGTCTTGTCTATTCGTCCGGTGTCTTTCGGCGTTAATGATGGTCCGGATCTGTTCGGCGGCGGTCTCAAGATCGTCGTTTACGACGACGAACCGGAACTTGTCATACTCGCGTACTTCGTGAAAAGAGTTGCTAAGTCTGACCCGAAGGTCGCCGCTCGACTCGGTCGCGCGCATACGCAGTCGGGTCTCAAGAGTCGCAAATGACGGAGGAAGGATGAAGATGCTTACCGCGTCCGGGACTTTGGCAAGTAGGTCCTTCGCACCCTGCACATCGACTTCCAGGAGTACGTCTTTGCCGGATCGCGTGAGTTCATTGACCTGCGAACGCGACGTACCGTAAAAATTGCCGTGCACCTCTGCGTGTTCAAGAAATTCATCCTTTGCCACAAGTTCCTGGAATTTCTCGACGCTGACAAAGAAATATTCGCGGCCGTCCATCTCACCTTTTCGCATCTCACGGGTCGTGTACGAGACCGAGAATGTGATGTCCGGCGTGGTTTGAAGCACCTCGCGAATTAGAGTGCCTTTACCTCCTCCCGACGGAGAGCTGATGATAAGAAGATTGCCGATCATTGGGTCCTACTTAGCTGATTTCCATTGGTTCTATTCAACATTTTGTACTTGCTCGCGAATTTTCTCGATCTCACTCTTTATCGCGAGAGCGTTCTCTTTGACCGTCATATTGTTCGTTTTTGACGTTATCGTATTCGCTTCTCGGTTCAATTCCTGGGTCAAGAAATCCAAACGCTTTCCAACGTCCCTCTCTTCCGACATTATCTGACGGAAATGATCTATATGAGCTCGGAGGCGGGCGATCTCTTCAGAAATGTCGACGCGGTCTGCAAGATATGCGATCTCCTGAGCTAAACGCGCCGGATCAGGTTCTGCTGCGGTGCCGAGCTTTTCAAGTATCACGTCGATCCGCTTTTTCAACCGTTCTGCGAATTCATCTGCTACATCTGAGGCAGATGTTTCGATCGGAACCAAGCGGCCTTCTATGCCGGCGAGGCGATCTTCGAGTTCATGGCCAAGCAAACCGCCTTCTGTCGAGCGCATTTTCTCAAGATCGTCTAGAGCGAGTTCCAGTGCGTCATGGACGGCAGATTCTATCTCATCCGTCACATCGGCACGCTTTGCGGAGACGATATTCGGGATGCGCGCAATGACATTTACGTCGGGCTCGCCCGCAAGGTTGAATTCAGACTTCAGCTTGCTCATCGCGTTCAGGAATCCCGAGATAAGGCCGCGATTCACCTCGTAAACTACGTCTTCTGTCCGCTCGATCTGAAGATTGACATCGACGCGGCCGCGGCCGAGTCTTGCCGTGATCGCACGTTTTATGGCCGCTTCAAGGTGCTGGAGGTCCGATGGGAGCTTTAGGTTCACATCGAGAAAGCGGTTGTTTACAGTTTTGAGCTCGATGGTCGCGTTCGCCTTCTCGTTAGAGGCCGAGCCGCGGCCGAAGCCGGTCATTGATCTCATAAATTTGCTGAATGTTCCGCCTCTTCGGCGAACTGATATTCGTAAAGCCTTTTGTATTTGCCGTCGGCCGCGATAAGTTCGGCGTGCGTGCCGACCTCAATGATCTCGCCCTTCTCCATTACGACGATCTTGTCGGCGCGCCTGATCGTTGAAAGCCGATGTGCGATCACAACGGTCGTACGGTCCTTCGTGATATTGCCGATAGCCTTTTGCACGAGCATTTCGCTTTCGGTGTCGAGGGCAGACGTTGCCTCATCGAAAATGAGCAGCTGTGCATCGACAAGTACGGCTCGTGCAATGGCGATACGCTGGCGTTGGCCGCCGGAAAGAAGCGAGCCGCGTTCGCCGACCCTTGTCTCGTACTTTTCAGGCAGCTGCTCGATAAACCCGTCCGCAAATGCGATACGTGCGGCCTCTGCGATCTGCTCATCGGTCGCGTCCGGCCTTCCGTAAGAGATATTGTACTTTACCGTATCATTGAAAAGTACGGTCTCCTGCGTAACAAGCGCGATCTGCTTCCGCAAAGATGCGAGGTCGGCATCTCGCAGGTCGATGCCGTCCCAAAGGATCTCGCCGTCGGTGACGTCATACATTCTCTGCAGAAGCTTTATCAGACTTGATTTTCCGCCGCCGCTTTCTCCGACAAGAGCAACGATCGAATTCCGCGGGATCGTAAGGTCTATGTGTTTCAAGATCTGCTTCGAGTGGCCCTTGTAGTTGAAGGAAACATCGCGGATCTCGATCCTTTCGCGAAGCGGCGAAAGCTTGACCGTTTCGGCCTTCTCGGGCATTTGCTCATCCTCGTCGAGAACGTCCCAAACGTCGCGGGCTGCGGCAAAGGCCCGCGAGATCTCGTTATGCTGACGCGAGATCTTACGCATCGGGTCATAGCTCCTGAACAACGCGAAAAGGAACGCGAAGAACTGCGACGCGTCCATTCTCGCGGCATTGATCTCGCGAAGGCCGAAGAAGATCAATAGGATGATCATCAAAACGCCGATGATGTCGATAGTCGGCGGTGATAGAGCGGCCGTGCGGCTGGATTTAAGGTTCGCGTTGGCGATGAAGTGTGCGACGCGCGAAAACCGCGAACGCTCGCGTGTCTCGGCGCCGTACGCCTTGACGATCATCTGATTCGAAAGCGTCTCCTGCGCGGTATCGGTCAGGAGTTTGTTACCCTCGACCGAATCCTCGGCATAACGGCGAAGACGTTTGCTGAATTTTGTGGTCAAGAACCCGATTATCGGTGCAACGATGATGGCACCGAGCGTCAGCCGCCAGTTGTAATAAAAAGCTGTCGCAAAACAGCCGACGAGGATGAAACTCTCACGCAGGACGTCGCGCAGGTTGCCCGTTACGGCGTATTCGATCAGAGAACAGCTTTGGACAAGACGCGAGACCAGGAAATTTGTCCGATGCTTTTCGAAGAACGCAGATGATTGCCTGAGCAGATGATCATAGAGCTGTTCGCGAAGATTCAAGATCGCGGACTGCCCGATCTTCGCCATCAGATACGACGAAAAATACTCGGCGATCCCCTTACCGATCGTAAAGACGAACAAGAGCCCCGAGATGGCGAGCCATGCTTTGAACCAGTCATCCTGCGGAATCAGTTTGTGGAGATCGAAGATCGTCGTCGACGCATTTCCCGGTACTTTGACGAATTGATCGACGATCGGGACAAGCAATCCAAGCGTGGCGGTCTCGAACAGGGCCACCATCACCATCGAGAAGAGCGCGACGGCAAAGGTCAGCCAGTAAGGCCTTACGTAGGAAATCAAACGCTTAAATTCTTCCATTGCTCAAGCAAGACGGCCGTCGAACATTCGGCATCAACGAACTCTTGAATATACTTTAGATTCCGCATAGGTGTCCAAGCCCTTTGTTTGCAACTCGAACGCGCAATGTGTCATCTTTTCAAATAACGCGCTTGTGGAAGTCCGATCTTCCGTCAAAAAAAGACAAAATCATTATGAAGAAGCTATTCAACCTTACGGTCGCTCTTTTCGTTATTTCAACCGTTGCGACTTCGGCGTTCGCTCAACTTGATGTCGCCAGACGCACGACTGCGATCACGTATCCGCTTGATGAGGTCGTGATGGTCAACTTTCGCGGGACAACGCGCTTTCCGCGGATGAAAGGTGAAGCAAAGATCAAACGCACGAAACGAAACGGCACTGAGATCGAGCTGAGCGTTTCGAAAATGCCGCGGCCCTTTGAGCTTGGTGCAGGTTACGCGACGTATGTGCTTTGGGCGATCTCGCCCGACGGCCGGGCTGATAATCTTGGCGAGATCAAGCGCCGAGGCTTCTTCGAATTCGATTCCAAGATCTCGGTGACGACGCCTCTGCAGACCTTCGCTCTGATCATTACCGCCGAACCGCATTTTCTCGTCCGGCGTCCGAGCCAGCAGGTGATGCTTGAGAATCTTAATCCGTATTCCGTGAGCGGAAAGACGATCGGCACGGTCTCGACGGCGCAGTATTTCGGAAATTCGAGTGACTATTTTCAGGACTCGCGCACACCTGAGATCGCCGAACTCGATTATTCGAAGATGCCTTCGACGATATTGCAGGGAAGGCAGGCAGTGGCACTTGCTAAGTTTGCCGGCGCCGAGCGCGATGCAACGCAGGAGCTCGCCGAGGCAACGACTCTGCTCGCGAATGCGGAAGCCGGTTGGCGTGCAGGACGCCGTGAAGAAGACGTCGATATAACGGCGCGAAAGGCGATCTCCGCCGCGGTCAAGGCCGAAGAGACGGCCGCAGTAAGAAAGCAGGCCCGCGATCAGCGAAACGAGAAGTCACGCTCGGACGCCGAGATACGTCAGGCCGAGCGAAAGTATTCGGACGCTCAGGCAGAGATCGCGGATCTGAAGGCCGAACTCGAACGCGAAACGCGGAATCGCGAGCTTTCCGAGCGCGATGTGCAGAACTCGTCGAACGTCGTGCGTGACCTACGCGACGAGAATGCGAAGCTTCGCGAAGAACTTACCCGAACAAAGATCGAAGCCGAGACTGCAAAAAGGCAGCTTGCAGCCATTCAATCCGAGAAGTCCAGGCTCGAAGAACAGCGAGCCGACGACCAGCGAATGGCACAGATAAAGGCCGCAGAACCAGCCTTGATCCAGGTTCTGCGTTCGTTCGGAACCGTCTCGCAAACGCAGCGTGGTATTGAAGTTGTGCTGCCCGAAAACTACTGGGCGAATTCGCGTTCAACCGACTTTTCCTTGAAGGGAACCCAAAAGGTCGAAGCTCTAGCCGCATTGCTTGCGGACAACGCGGCCTATGGCATCGCGATCGAATCGCATACGGATAATTCTGGCAAGCCTGAGACGATCCAGGCCGTTACTGACGGGCGTGCGAGGGCGATCTCATCGAGATTCTCTTCGGCAGGCGTTGCCGATTCGAGAGTGTCGGCTAAGGGTTTGGGTGCATCGCTTCCCATCGCTCCGAATACGACGGTCAAGAATCGAGCGAAAAATCGCCGCGTCCTTATCATTCTGAGCCTTAACAGCTAAGACTGAAGAACGTGGACACGCGGCGGCGGGAGAGCGATCATGCACTCTTCGCCGACGCTGAGCCCGACGACCCGCGGCACCGAAGCACTAAGCTCAAGGCCATCCGCATCGAGCAGCACTCGTGTTGACGGCCCTAAAAATCGAATATCGCGAACTATCGCCTTTAGAAGATTGTCCTCAGGGAATGAGGCTCCAGTTGTGATCGAAATGTGCTCCGGCCGGATCGCGAGATTTATCGTCTGATTGAGAGGGCCGAGAGCGGCCTTCGCGGTCGGCTGAGCGAACAGCCGATGCCCGCCAACGACCGTGTAAAATTCAGGAACGCCCGCATCCGTCGATGTCAGGCGTCTCGCATCGAACCGATTGAGTTCGCCGGTCGCAAACGCAGCTCCGGAGTTTGCGGGGGTCTGATAAATTTCCTGAGGTGTTCCGACCTGTGCGAGGTAGCCGCCGACGAGAACCGCGATCCTGTCGCAGCTTTCGGCAAGATCCTGAAAATTCCTCGACGCGATCAAGATCGTCCGGCCCGCTGCTTTCCGAATTGCCGCAAAAGCCTTTCTTTTCTCGAAACCGTCAAGATGTTGGAAGCAATCATCAAATGCGACAGCTCCGCTGCCGTCAGCAAGGGCGTCCTGCACTAGAGCCTTGCTCGGTGCCGCCGCCGCACGACCGAAAAAGCCCTTGCGCGCATTGGAAGTTCCGCTGACGAGACGCACGTTTGCCACCCCCGTACGGACCTCACCGGTCGTCGGTCTTTCCGTTCCGGCGATCAATTTGAGGAGCGTAGATTTTCCGCTGAGGCTTTCACCGAGTATTCCGAAGGTCTCGCCGTCCTCGATATCGAGATCGATATCTCGCAATGCCCATGTGTTGTGTCCAAAACGCTTAGAAAGGTGGTCGGTCTTCAACGACATACTTTTGCAACCTTTTTGAAGGAGATTTCGTGCAAAGACGAGTATGCTTTTGTCATCTGAGCTTTGCAAGTTTATGCGCTCGGGATAAGATGACCTTGAGAGTGAAGCGGTCGATAAAACGAAAACTTCTGCACGTCGGCGGTTGGCAGGTCGTAAAGCGCGCGGCAAAGATGCTTCCTTTCGGCGGCACTGCGATCGTCATTGTGCTTGTTGGATCCGATATTCGACGAAAGGGCGTCGTAAAGGGGCTGATCAATTCGGGTATCGACGCTATACCGATCGTCGGGTTGGCAAAGAACGGCATCGAACTGTTTCGGGGAGATCTGATCCCGGACAAGGAACATAAAGAGAAGAAAAATGAAGGGTAGGATCAGCTTGTTGACGTTAGTTTTGGTCTTGACCGCATGTGCAGGGATTATCGTCGCTCAGCGGCCGGCACACAGTACGCGGCAGACCCCGCGTCCGACGCCAACGCCCGTGCAGGTCACTACTGATCAAATACTCGGCCAGGAACCCGGCCGGCCGCTCGTTGATCCGCAAGATGTAGAACAAACGCCCCCTGCAAATTTCCCTGAGCAAAGCCAACAAACGAACTCGCCCTCGACCGAAGCCCTTCTTGCCAGGATCAAGGCCCTTGAGAGCTCCCGTTCGGACAAATACGATGAGCAGCAGAAACGGCTGCTGATGAACCTCGACATCCTCACGCGTGCCGAGCAGAGAAGTGAGAACCTGCGGAAACAGGTTTTTGAGCTGATGGAGAAGGAAGCTGCGGTGCAGACAAAGCTCGATCAGCTGGCGTACGAGATGCGCCCGGAAATGATCAATCGCGTGACGACGCAAATGGGCGGTTCGATGAAGCCCGAGGAGGTCCGCGAAGAAAGATCTCGGACTCTTGCGGCCGAGCAGACCCGCCAGCAGAATCTACTTGCCGAGATCCAGTCCGCCAAGGCGCGCGTTGAGGCCGGCCTCGAACGCAGCGAACAGCTTGTTGAAAGACTTCGTGCCAAGATCGAAAAAGACATCGACGACTCTCTCGACATGGACAAACCTGCCTAAACTCAATAATTTCCAATCCGAAATAAGGGAAAAGTAAGAAGTTAAAACGTCATAAGCCGACCGTGCATTTCGTGCATTTTGTGCAAATCGTGCAAATCGTGCATTTTGATACATTCTGTGCGGAATGTGCTTCAAACGGCAAAAGTTGTTCGTTACGATAGAAATGGTGAGAGGCGAAAGCAGCCGCAAATCACTATTTCCTGCAAGTCGGGCGTCGAGGCAACGTTCTATCGTCGAGAAAACACAAAGTAGGAGACCGCAGGACGGTAGAAAATTTTATGAAGTTCTTAGCAATAGCATTTCCCTTAACGATGATCTTTCTCTTCGGAGGCGTCGCGACGAGGGCTCAGGGCGTGATCGTGCCCATTATTTGTGATACAAGGCCGTGCAGGCCGATTCCGCGGCCTCAGCCGCTGCTCAACGCCTTGCCCGTCAAATCGATCAAACTCGACACGAAGATCGCGAATCAGGTCGCGACGACCCACGTCGAGCAGGTGTTCCGAAACGACACGCCGTACACGCTCGAAGGCACGTATTTTTTCCCGATTCCCGAAGGTGCGTCGATCTCAGAATTCGCAATTTGGGAGAACGGCAAGAAGCTCGTCGGCGAGGTTCGTTCGCGTGAGCAGGCAAGGCAGATCTACGATGCGATCGTCCGGCGTCAGCGTGATCCGGGACTGCTCGAATACGCAGGGCAGAACCTGCTTCAGGCGTCGATCTTTCCGATCCCGCCGAATTCAGATAAGAAGCTCGAACTTACGTACACGCAGGTTCTCAAAGCGGATTCCGGCACGGTCGCGTATCGATATCCGCTCGGAACGGGACACAACCTCTGGCGGCGTCCACCGATCGCGATCGACGACCTGCCGGTGCCGCCGTCGGGTGTTCGTCGAAAAATGCCGGATCAGCAGTTCGGCACGATCTCCGGCACGATCGAGATAGAGGCGAGGAATTCGATCCGAAACATCTACTCGCCCTCGCATACGATCGATATCAAGAACGTCACGGAGCGTTCCGCAAAGGTCTCGTTCGAGACGAGCGGCAGCAACAAGGATCTTGAGCTTTTCTACACCGTTTCGGACGATGATTTCGGCCTCTCGCTGATCACGTATCGCGAGACGGGCAAGGACGGCTATTTTATGCTCCAGCTTTCGCCGAAAGCCGACATTCGTGAAAGCGAGATCGCGAGCAAGGACATCGTCTTTGTGATCGACACGTCAGGTTCGATGGCCGATGAAGGGAAGATGGACAAGGCCCGTGCAGGGCTTCTTTTTGGGATCAAAGGTCTGCGGGCCGGTGATCGCTTTAACGTGATCAATTTCGCGGGCGAAGAGCATCTAATGGAGAAAGGGCTTATCAAGGCGGATGATGCAGGCAAAAAACGGGGACTTGCGTTCGTCGGGGCCCTGCGGCCGTCAGGCGGCACCAATATCAATGACGCGCTTCGTGCGGGACTGCGGCAGTTCGATTCATCGAACGGTCCGAAGATGATGGTCTTTATGACCGACGGGCTGCCGACGGTCGGCGTGCAAAATGTTGACGAAATACTGAAGAACGCGGCCGCGATCAAGGTTCCGGGGCTGCACCTGTTCAACTTCGGTGTCGGCTACGACGTGAACACGCGTCTGCTCGACAAGCTCGCTGCGGAGAATTCCGGCGTCGCCGATTACATTCAGCCGAAAGAGGATATCGAGGTCAAGGTCTCGAAATTCTTCGCGAAAGTGAATTCGCCGGTGATGACCGGCATCGAGCTCGACATGGGCGGCGTTCAGGCGGATCTCGTCTATCCGCGGAATATCACGGATCTCTTCCGAGGCGATCAGATCACGATCATCGGGCGTTACAAGAATGACAATTCGCTGAACAATGCGGTCGTCAAGCTGACGGGCACATTCGCAGGGAAACGGCAGACCTTCACGTACGATAACCTCGATTTTCCTGAGCGTGCTGAAGCGAATACGTTCCTTGCACGTCTATGGGCGAACAGACGCGTCGGATGGCTCGTCGAGCAGATACGCAATAACGGCGAGAACAAGGAACTCCGCGACGAGATCGTCGATCTCGGTACACGCTACGGCATCGTAACACCGTACACGTCGTATCTTGCGACGGACGGCAGCGGTTTTCAGGTTGATGGAGCTTCGGGGAGCACGAATACTTGGGTCATTGACGGCCAGGCATCAATGGCGGGTGTTGCGCGACAAAAGAGTACGAATTTATCGCCTGCGGCGAGACCGGTCAGTGGAGAGCAGGCAGTTACCGACAGTCTTAGGGCACAAGAGAAGAAGGATATGAAATCGCTTGCCGATGACGAGGCTCAAACGGGTCGTGCGGTGCGAAAGGTCGATCTCAAAACGTTCTATCTTCTCGGGGAAGTTTGGACGGACGGCGAGTTCGATCCGAAGGCAGGGCTTGCCGAGCAGAAGATCACGTTCGGCACGGATGAGTACTTCGATCTTGTGACCCAAAAGCCTGAACTTGCGAAGTATCTTTCGCTCGGCGAGCAGGTCGTAATTGTCTGGAAAGGCAAGGTTTACAGGATCGTCAAGTAGCTATGACAGGACTCTCAAAGTGCTCAAGAGATGCTTTTTCCCGGTTCAAACGGTATCCTACCGCAAAGAACATTCGTAAAATGCGTCGGAGGTTAATGAGCACTTTGAGGATCTTTTTTACTTTTATTTTGATCTTGGCAGCGGTTTGCATCGCGGCCGCACAGGGAACTTGGACGGTCCGCACGAGCGGGACGACCGAGGATCTTGTCGCGGTCTATTTCACTTCTGCGTCACGCGGCTTTATTGCGGGCGACAACGGATTCCTAGCTTCGACGAGGGACGGCGGGGCGAGCTGGCAGAAGTATCCGCTCAACACGACCGAATCGATCAGCGAGATCTATTTTCGAAACGACAAGAACGGATATCTGGTCGCAGGCAAGCTGATGTTCAGGACGGACGATGCGGGTGAAACGTGGAAGCAGACACGCATCTACCGCGCAGGCGACTTTACAAAAGGCACTCCTGAATTCACAAGCATACGATTCGCGGGCAAAGATCGCGGGCTGATCATCGGTTCGATCGTCAACGCGCGCGACGAGATCGTCGATTCGCTGCTCTTGTTGACCGAAGATGGCGGCGAATCATGGAATCGCGTGCCGCTGCCGTCCAAGGCCGAGATATTCCACCTCGATTTTGACGGGAGGCAACGCGGTTGGATCGTCGGAGACAATGGCCTTGTAATGGTTACGCAGGACGGCGGCCGCTCGTGGTCCATTCAGAAGACCGGCATCGAAAGGGCGTTGTTCGCGGTCGATTTTCGCGATGATACGGACGGTTTTGCAGTCGGCGGCGGCGGTTCGATCATAAGGACCACCAACGGCGGCGCAGTGTGGGAAAAGGTGGATTCGCCGACTCCCGAAACCTTGAAGCGCGTCTATTTCGCTGACGACAAGAACGGTTTTGCTGTCGGATTTCGAGGCCTGCTCATTCGGACCTACGACAAAGGAAAGAATTGGGCCCTCGAGAACAGCGGTGTAAAGGGCGATTTTTACGGGCTGTTCATGGCGAAGAAGTACGGCTGCGCCGTCGGTGAACGCGGACAGGTGATCACTTATTCGCGTTAGCTTTCGCGACGGAGTCTTGAACCAGATCCTGCGCCGCTAAATAAAGCTTCTGCGCTACGGACAAGGCATTTATTCCTGCACCGATCTGCGGGTCCGTCACGTTCAGGACACGTTTGGCCTTGACGGTGCCGTTTTCGGCGACGGCGATCTCATATTTGAGACGTCTTTCGAGGAAGGCCGAGTCCGCCCGCTTTTCTTTTAATGAGATCTTTTCGAGCTGCCCCGAGGTCATCGATCTCGCCCGCACGTAAAAGAACAGCGGTGTGAGGAGTTCGGCCTGCGACGGCGTTATTTCTGACGCAGGCACAACCGTGTCGGGTTCGATCCCGTTTCCGCCCAACACACGACGCCCGGTGGCGGTTCTTGCCTCGAAAAAGGTGTTCTGTATCCCTTCGGCCGGAGAAAGGTGCTTGTAGTACTCGTAAAGGCCGATGCGAGTGTAGTCCCGCTGGATCGAGCGGCCCGACGGCGTCAGGTATCTTGCGGCAGTGATCGTTGCTCCCGTGCCGAATGGAAGGTCGATCACGCTCTGCACGAGGCCTTTGCCGAAAGTGCGTGTGCCGACGATCATTGCCCGGTCATTGTCCTGGAATGCTCCGGCGACGATCTCAGATGCCGAGGCCGTATCCTGATCGACAAGAATGACGAGCGGCATCGTCTCGGGATTAGCGTTCTTCGAATACCAATCTCGCGAATCGCTTGTGAACCGCCCTCGCTGCTTCAGGATAAGTGTTCCTGCAGGCAGAAACTTTTCCGCTACCTTGACCGCTTGCTGGACGATGCCGCCGGGATTTCCCCGTAGGTCGATAATGAGCGATGTCATCCCTTGGCGTTTCAGCCCGCGTAGCGCGAGGTCCATTTCGTCCGACGTCGTGAAATTAAAGCCTTCCGAAAGATCGATATAACCGATGCCCGGTTTTAAGATGTAGAAGTCCGGGATCGAAGGCTGTCGAATGCTTGCCCGCTTCAAGACAAAGGTCTCAGTGCGGCCGGTCGCGGCTCGTTCGAGCTTGATCGTGACGGTCGATCTATCGGGGCCGCGAAGCATATCGCCAACCTCATCCGTGCTGAGCCCGACGGCGGAACGTCCATTTATCGAGATTATCCGATCACCATATTTCAGGCCTGAAGCCGCGGCACCCGAACCCGGGATCGCGTCGAGAATGTAGGTCGAGAGCACTCCGTCCTTGCTGTAGCTCTGGATGGTTGCGCCGATGCCTGTGTAGGCACTGTCTTCCTGGTCGAGAAGGTCCTGCCATTCGCGCCGGTCGAAGAAATTTGAGTGCGGGTCGAGGCTTCGCAGTGCACCGACCGCGGCGCCTTTCGTCAACTGCGGATCGGTCGGGATGGAGCCGGCGAGATTCTCCCTGATCAAGGCTTCGGCCTCAGAGATGTCTGCGGAAATGCTGCGCGTTTTGCGTGATGCCGAGTTGCCGGAGGCGGAAAATGACGAACCCTCGCTCAGCTTAAAAGGCTCCGGCTTTTCCGGCAGGATCGAGATCTGTCCGGATGCTGCGGTCAAGAGGCCAAGCACAAAAACAACTGCGAGTAGAGTTCTCATAGGCTGCCAACGACACTCATCGAGCACAAGCGGACACGCAAGAATGGGCATTCTACTTGTTCCGTTTCTCGAAAAAGCGGGGCGTCGTAGCTCGGCACTGCCTTTTGCCGCCCCGTTTGAATTTTGTTTGAAGGCATTAAAGCACTAATTGCCGAAAAGTTCCAGCAAAGAATTGCTGCAGTTGAAATGTCGAGTGATTTCGCGGAAAATCGCGTCTATGGCCGAAAACCGCACAGACGAGTTCCTCGAACGCATTCAAGGCCTGTTTCGGGTCGCTGATGCCGAGAAGCTGCTTGCCGATCCCGTCAAAGAGGCGATCACCGAACTGCTCGCGGCCTCAGCCGTTCGCCTTCGTGCCGAAGCTGCGTCGGTGCTCGTGCGGACGGCCGATTCGGGAGACCTCAAATTCCTCGCGGCAACAGGCGAGGTCGCCGACCGCATCGTCGGGCTTGAGATCCCGGCCGGAAAGGGAATCGCGGGTTTTGTGCTGATGTCCGGCCAGCCGCTTGTCGTATCGGAGCCGGACGACGAAAGCGGATTCTATGCGGAGGTCGACAAGACGACCGGCTTTTCGACGAAGCTGCTGCTTGCGGTGCCGCTGCGTTTTCGTGACGATGTGATCGGCGTGCTCGAATACGTGAATCGGAGCAGCGAGCCGTTCTCCGAGCCGTTCACGCCGGCGGAGATGGATATTGCCGCTGTGTATGCCGAGGCCGTCGCTGCCCTTGTGAACGCACACATCGGAGCCGACCTGATGTGCGAACTCAGCCGCCGCATCATACGCGACAGCTCCGAAGAGTCGGATGTCAGAGCGTGGCTTCGCTCAATGCGCGAGAATTCGACCCACGCACGTGCCATAGAACTTGCGGCTCTCGTAAGCGAACTCTCTGAAAAGGGCGATGCTGAAGTAGAACTTTGCCGCACTTTGCTCGAAAGCCTCATCGGCTATTCTTCATCGACAACGGGACGGTTGGACCTCGCCTGATATGACACATCCGATCGATCCAATTTCCCAAGACGGTGCGTCAAACTTTTTGCCTGATCCCGAATGGCTTTCCGCGACCGGCCGCGGCGTAACGGTCGCGATGATCGACAGCGGCGTTGACGCCTCACATCCGGACCTTAGCGGCCGTATCGCTGAGGAAGTCGGTGCGCGGATCGAAGGCAAGAAAGTTACGTTTTCGCCTGTTGATGACGGCGATCTCGCGGGGCACGGTACGGCGTGTGCGGGAATAATCACGCAGCTTGCTCCCGAGGCTAAGGTTGCGAGCATACGAGTGCTCGGAGCGAGCGGTTCGGGTGATGCTCAGGTCTTTCTCGCCGGTCTTGAATACGCCGTAAAGCAGCGGTATAAGATCATCAACCTGTCGCTCGGCACAACAAAGCCGCAATTCTTTGCGCCGCTCCACGACCTTCTGGATCGGGCCTATCAGGCCGGCTGCATCGTGATCGCGGCGGCAAACAATCTGCCGCAGCCGAGTTTCCCTTCGATCTTTTCGTCGTCGCTTATCTCGGTCGTAAAAAGCGAAGAGCCGGATCCGCTAAAGTTCAGGTTCCATTACGGCGAGGTCATCGAATTGACCGCGCCCGGCGTCAGCGTCCGAACGCCGTGGGTCGGAGGCGGCTATCGAACTCTTACAGGCAACAGCTTTGCCTGCCCGCACATAACCGGCCTTCTCGCACGCCTTGTCGAAATGCACCCGGAATTGACTCCATTCCAGGCAAAATCCGCCCTTTATGCCATCGCCCGAAGCAATAGCACAGAGAATGGATAATGGTACGTAAGGCCTATTCTTCGGCGGACGCCGGGTCGAGTTCCCAGCGATCTTCGTCGCGATGTTCGAGCTTGCCGAGAACGTCCAAAGGTTCGTTGTCCTGGAACGTGACGCCGTAGGCTTCGCCGATCTCCTCGACCACGTCCTGGTCCGGAGTCGGGCTGCTGCCGCCGGCCGCTTCGTCGCCGACATCGTCGGCATCTTCCCAAGCAGCGTCGATATCGCCGCCGGAAAGTGCCGGCGACGTGTTTGTGTATTGCTCGAGCTTCTCGATAAGCTGCTCCTGCGCCCCTTGATTCACCTTGTCCGCGTCCGCAAAGATCTCCTTGATCGCGGGATCGGTCTCTATGCCGTCGAACCTATTGTCTTTTGTCATGAACTCTTACTCCTGTCAGAGAATATTTGACGGACGCCGTCCGCTGTGAGCGATACGATAACGCTGTTCGGATATCCGCATGTCGGGGCGTGAAGCGGCCCGCATCTCCCGCCTTTGAAGATCGCGCTCCGCTATCACCGTATTTCTGATAAGGCTGATCTTTGCCGAGCCCTTATCTGAAACCGTGCTCGGGATCGCAGAATTCACTTCCGGCGGCCTTTCCGAAGCGGGGACGACGCGGCCCTCTCGCTTTGGTCGCTTGGTTATTAGACGTCGAAGGTCGGCACCACTTAAAGGTGTGACGAAAAGTGCGGCAGCGGCGCCGATGGCTGCCCCGAGTAAAAGAAATAATGAGACGCGGCTTCCCCCACCGCGTCGCTTCGTTGTTGCTGAATTTGATTGCATTGTGTGGGTCCTCCCATATCCCTTGAATACTCTTATTATGGGTGAATATACTTCGCCCTATTCTGAAGTTTAGCACCACTTTGCGTAAAGAGGGTAATCCGGACGACATAGAAGTTCGAATGCCGGAGATAATATCCGTCCACGGCGTCGGCGATCTTGAATCGCACATTTGTGAGGGCTTTTTCGCGTGCCGTTTCATTGATTTTTCGGGGGCTAAATGCTTTTATTGAGATGACAGCAACTTTGCAGGTATCTGTACATCTTTATGCCTCATTCATTCAAATTGCCGCCGTTGAACCTCGAACAATTTTCGCTCGATAACGGCTTGCGTGTCGTGCTGGATCGCGATGATTCGATCCCGGTCGTTTCGATGGCCGTTTACTACGACGTCGGGTCGCGCAATGAGCGCGACGACCGAACGGGTTTCGCACATCTCTTCGAGCATATGATGTTCCAGGGATCGGAGAACGTCCCGAAGGCAGGACATTTTCAATTCATTATGAAGGCCGGCGGTACGATGAACGGAACGACTTCGAGCGAGCGGACCAATTACTATGAAACGCTGCCTGCGGATCAGCTTCCGCTGGGGCTTTGGCTCGAGTCCGACCGGATGCGGTCGCTCGCCGTAACTCAGGAGAACCTCGACAACCAACGCGAAGCTGTCAAGGAAGAGAAGCGTCTTCGCTACGACAATCAGCCCTACGGACAGATCTTCGACCTGATAAGCTCGATGATCTACAAGAATTTTGCCAACTCACATTCGACGATCGGTTCGATGGAGCATCTTGACGCGGCGTCGGTCGAAGACGTGCAGGAGTTCTTCCGCATCTATTACGCACCGAATAACGCGGTGCTGGTCCTTTCGGGGGCATTTGATCCGAAGACGGCCAAAGAGCTGATCGAGAGGTTTTTCGGAGACATCCCGAGCCAGTCGCCGCCGCCCGCGATCGATGTCGAAGAACCCGGCGAGGTCGCATCGAACTAC
Organism: uncultured Acidobacteriota bacterium; assembly: GCA_937873515.1. Classification (GTDB taxonomy): domain Bacteria; phylum Acidobacteriota; class Blastocatellia; order Pyrinomonadales; family Pyrinomonadaceae; genus OLB17. The sequence goes on along the minus strand of CALMYB010000001.1, from coordinate 25,083 downwards.
AGCGAATGGCCGGATCCGCTCGCTCCTTTTCCTGCGTTCCTGATCGGCTGGAAGATACCGCGACGCGGCACCGAGGAATTCAAGGCGCTATACCTCGCCGGCAAGGTGCTTTACGACGGCGACAGTTCGCGGCTTTATCAGAAACTCGTAAAGGGTGAGGAATCCGTGATCCAGCTTTTTGGTTTTACGGATGAACGGCGCGGCCCTTCGAGCATTTTTGTCGGTGCGATACCGAAACCCGACGAAGATCTGAGCGCGATCCGCGAGACGATAATGAACGAGATACGCGATCTTTCGGTCCACGGCCCAACGCCATCGGAAATGGAGAAGATCGAGAACCAGCTTCTCAACGATGCCGTCCGCACGCGACAGTCATCGCTTGCAAGGACGCAGCAGATCGCGGAATTCGCTCTCTACGATAACGACCCCAACCTTTTTAACTCAGAACTCGACAGCCTGTTGAAGATATCTGCCGAACAGATAAAGCTGGCCGCCGCAAAGTTCCTAAATACAGATAATCGTGCCTTGTTGGATGTCGTTCCGGCGGGCAGCGCAGCATAGACCGCTAGAGCATAATTTTAATGAACCCGGAATTTAGAAAACATCCGCCTGATTCACTCGCCTCGATTCCGTTCGAGATACCAAGGCCCTTTGAAACGACGCTGTCGAACGGCCTGCGGGTCGTGATCTTTGAGAATGAAAGGCTGCCGTTGGTAAGCTATCGCCTCGCTTTCTTTGCCGGTGATATCGACGAACCGGAGAACGGCCGCGGGCTTATGTCCGCGATGGCGCTGCTGCTGGCCGAAGGCACGGAAAATTATTCGAGCCAACAGCTTGCCGAAAAGATCGAACGTCTTGGAGCGGGCATATCGGCCCATTCATCCTCTGACTTTACGACCATCGCGGCATCGTCATTGTCGTTTTACACTTCGGCGATCTTTGAGATGCTTTCTGAGATCATCCTGAAGCCGACGTTTCCGGAAAGCGAGATCGATCTTTATAGGCGAAATCTCCTTGAGAATCTGAAATTTCAGCGATCGCAGCCGCCGTTCCTAGCTTCTGAACAGGCCGCAAGGCTTATTTACGGAAGGCATCCGTATTCGCACGTCTCGCTCAAGCCTGCTGATGTGGAACGCATCGACCGCGAAAGCCTCCGCCGGACGCACGGCCGGGTCTTGATCCCGAACAACGCAGTGATGCTCATCGTTGGCGACGTTCGCCGCGACGAGGTAATACAGGAACTCGAACAGCACCTTGACGGTTGGCAGCCGGGAACGGCACCGGTTCGACATTTCCCGGAGGTGCCGAAGCGAGAGAAGCGTTCTATCACGGTCGTCGATCGTCCGGGTTCGAGCCAATCGAACATCGTGATCGCAAACTCGGGATTCGACCGATCGTCTCCTGATTACTTTGCTTCGCTCGTGATGAATCAGGTGCTCGGTGCCGGCGCATCATCGCGGGTCTTTATGAATCTTCGGGAGGAAAAGGGCTACACGTACGGTGCGTACACACGGATGGACGCACGCTCATTGGCGGGTGACATCGAAGCGACCGCCGAGGTTCGCAACGACGTTACCGGCGAAAGCATCAAGGAATTCTTCAAAGAGTTCGAACTCATTCGCGCCGAAAAGGTCAAAGCGGATGAACTTTCGGATGCCCAGAGCTTTCTGACCGGCGTATTTCCGATCCGGGCCGAAACGCAGGAAGGGCTAACATCGCTTTTGATCAATCGCGAACTATACGGCTTGCCGGGAGATTATTTGGAGACATATCGCGAACGGGTCAAGTCGGTAACGGCAGACGAGGTGATGGACGCTGCACAAAAATACATTCGTCCTGCGGAGATGGCGATCGTTGTTGTTGGCGATGCCGCTTCCGTCGTCCCTCAGATAAAGGAATTTGCCCCGACGGTCGAGGTTTTCGATACGGACGGCAACCTGATCGAATCGCAGTAAAAGAGGGGAGTTTTGAGTTGCGGCGTGTGGGAGTTTGTTTTGCCGCCCCATGGAGGAGAGCGGCTTGACGCGCTTTTTTGCCGCAACCCAAAACATTGTGGCTGAAACTTTAGCTGGCCCGACGCATAGGCTGAACGGTGCCGCCGCGATGCGAGATCGTCTGAAGATGATCGATAAGATCAGAGGCCGCACGTTTTGAAAGCTCCTCGACCGAGCAGTGCATCATCTCTCTGCACTCACCGTCAACATCGACGCCTGAATTCCTGCCGATCGAACGGATCATTCCCAGCTGCTTAGCCGTGACCATATCGCCGAGGCTGCGGGCGATCGGATCGGTGATCTCAGGCGTTTGGGGCTCACTTTCGGCTTGGGCGATCTCGTCGAATTCCTTCTTGTACAGCTCACGAGCGATGCCGAATTTCACAGCCGCACGTTTCAGGGCGTCGTGTTCGGCCTTTTTGATACCGGTCTCGCTTGTAGCACGGCCGGTCCCGATGCCTTCGCGCGTTACGCCGTCGATCGTAATCGCGACGGTGACCGTCATAATGTCGCCGATCGAGCGAAGGTCTCGGATCTCGTGCTGCCAGTTCGGAGCCTTGTCGTCGAGAATGTCTGCGACCGTGTGCCATTCGACATAATCGACCATTTGCGTATGGCCATTGCGGTCGCGCATTCCCGCACGTCTGCGGATCAGATGCGGATCGACCGTCTCGCTCAATCCCTTCAGCGTCGTCGAGAAATCGACGACATTCGACGGATCGGGTTCCTGCTCACTTCTATTCTTTTGGATAGCGTTGTTCTTCATTGTGAAAATTTCTCCTAGTGTGTTGTTCGACCTTCGGATCTCGACGTTCGTCTCGGCTTCCATGCTATCGGGCCGCCTGCTGCCCGAAATGGAACTCCACCGTCTTAAACCTCCGATCCTGTTCGCGAGAGCCTACAGGCATTGGGATTCTCGCTCAGCTTTTCAAATCTCATCATAGATACAACGTCTTTACAGTTGTTGCATCTACGAAACATCGTATCAGACAAACTTATTTGTTGCAAGTGCGAAACAAGGTGTTGCAATTAAAATTTTCGTGTGTTATGTTTTATACGTGAAACGAATTGTGCATCTTTGCACGAACACTCATGGAGGATGAGGAGAACCTATGGTCTTCAAGAACGACAGTCTTATAGATACAAATGAATTGGGCAAAGCTATCCGCCGGCGCAGGCAGGAATTGAAGCTCAGCCTTCGGGATGTGGGCGACGTTACTCAGGTCTCTGCTTCGACGCTTTCGCGTATTGAGAGCGGAAAGGGAAGGCCGGATGCCGAGAATATTGCCCGGATTACGCAATGGCTGGATATGCCGGTCGATCGCGTGATGAAAAAGCAGGCGGGAGCCGATGTTGAGCCGGTTGTTTATTATCCGCACGAATCGACACCCGAGATCGTTTCGGCGCATTTGCGTGCGGACAAGAACCTGTCAGCTGAAACAGCGGATGCCCTTTCGGAGCTTTTCCGGGTCGCATACTCGCAGTTCAGCGGCGGCAACAAGGGCAAGTGATTCAGTTAAAGTGAAGTCTCAGGAAGCTTAGGTCAAATATATGGCACACAACCGTTACCGATCGCTGGACACAAGTGTTTTGTTATTCTTTTTGACGGCCGAACTCTCTCGTTCTGCGACATTCTTTGGGCTCGACACTCTGTTATTGACTATCACCGCCCTTGTGGTGCTCGTTCTGCCGTATCTTTTGATTGAGATCGACGGTGTGCCCGTGTTCGGGAAATGGCTGCGGCCGAGGCTTGTTTTCGCAGGCGTTGGGATCGGCGTGGGCGTGATCTTTCGTTCAGCTCCCGCGTCGATAGGCCATTTGCCGATGACGTTCCTGATACTCTCTGCTGTTGTCAGCTCCTATATCCATATTTACGGACTTTTGAAGCTGCGGTTGGTGAAATAGGCAAAAGGCGCCAAGGCCGCAAACAGCTTCGAAAAAAAGAGATCCGCGCTTCTTCCGCCGGTTTTTCGGGACGGCAGGGAACGCGGATCCTTTTCTTGACCAAAAAACGCCTAGCGGGCGAACGATTCTGCGTAAAGCGTCGTGCCTCGGGTCGCTTCGACGGTAACTTCACGGATCGCATTGAGCTGCTCGACAAGATCGCGGTATTGAGCAAGCGTCAATGCCTGTGCGCCGTCGCAAAGTGCTTCTGCGGGCCTTGGATGCACCTCGATTATGAGCCCATCGGCGCCGACTGCGACACCGGCCCTTGCAAGCGGAGCGACCATATAATTATGGCCCGTGGCATGCGAAGGATCGACGATGATCGGCAAATGCGTCATTCGATGGACGGCCGGGACGACCGAAAGGTCCATTGTATTGCGTGCGTGGTTGGCGAACGTTCGGATGCCGCGTTCGCAGAGGATCACGTCGTAGTTGCCTTCGCTCATCACGTACTCGGCGGCGAGCAGGAATTCTTCGAGAGTCGCTGAAAGGCCGCGCTTCAGGAGCACAGGCTTTCTGGTCTTCCCGACGTATCGCAGAAGCGAGTAGTTCTGCATATTCCGGGCACCTATCTGTATGCAGTCGCCGTATTTTTCGACGGCATCGACCCCGTGCTCGTCCATCGCTTCGGTGACGATGTTCAGTCCGGTCTCTTCACGCACATCTGCGAGCATTTTGAGGCCCTCTTCGCCCAAGCCCTGGAAAGCATAGGGTGAAGTCCGCGGCTTGTAAGCTCCGCCTCGGAGGAACTTTGCGCCGCTTGCCGCTACCTCACGGGCTACGGTCGTCAGTTGAGTTCGAGTCTCGATAGCGCACGGGCCGGCAATAATTGCTAGTTCGGAGCCGCCGATCGTCGCGTTGCCGACCTTGACGACCGAACGCTCGGGCCTTGCATCGCGAAGGATGAGCTTATATGGCTGTGTAACGCGGATCGTTTCCGCGACGCCGGGCAAATTTTCGAAATTCGTCGGATCAACGGAGCCTCGATTGCCGGTTACGCCGATCGCGGTCCGGGTCTCGCCGGGCATTGAATGGCCTCGAAAGCCGAGTGATTCGATCACCTCGAGGACCTTTTCTATCTCTCCGGTGGTAGCACCGGGCTTCATTACGATTAACATATTCTTCACAACTGTGAACCTTCAACTTTATGAGTATGTGCCGCCTTTTGCAACGGCAATAATTGATCTATTAGGGCTTCGACGCGGCGGACAGCATCCTGCGTCTCCGACGAGGCCTCGATCTCGGCCACTATGGCCGAGCCGACGACCGCCGCATCGGCGAAATTCCAGACGCTCTCGACCTGTTCCCGTGTAGAGATCCCGAAGCCGACGGCGACCGGCAGGTCGGAGTGCATTCTTATTTTCGCGACAAGTTTCTCAGCCTCGGCCGACATTGAACCGTTCGCTCCCGTCACGCCGGCCTTTGAGACGGCGTAAATGAATCCGGACGCGTTTCGGCAGATCCTCTCGAGCCTTTCACCGCTGGTCGTCGGTGCGACGAGCGAGATGAGCGAGATGTCGTGCCGGGCGAATTTGTCGGCAAGCTCACGAGCTTCTTCATCGACCGCATCGACGATCAATACGCCGTCAATTCCGCTCTTTTTCGCGGCGTCGCACAATTCGTACACGCCGAAACGGAGGATCGGATTAAGGTAGCTGAACAGCACCACCGGGACGTCGCTCGAGGCACGCAGCTTTGCGGCGAGAGCGAGAACGCGGGCGAGATTCACGCCTTTGTCGAGTGCCCGCTGGGACGACCTTTGGATTACCGGGCCGTCGGCCATCGGGTCGGAGAACGGGACGCCGAGTTCGATGACACTCGCACCTCGTCGGGCAAGCAGCTTCAGTATTTCAAGCGATGTCCGATCGTCAGGGTCGCCCGCGGTAACGAATGGAATGAAGCCACGGCCTTTCTTTAGGCTTTGCGTAATTCGTTGGCTCATTTTCCGCCTCCGCTTAGTAGCTGCCGAACGGAGTCGACATCCTTGTCGCCTCTGCCGGAAATATTGACGATCATTATCTGATCTTGCGGCATTCTCGGTGCTAGTTTCGCCGCGTAAGCGACAGCGTGTGCCGATTCCAATGCGGGAATTATGCCCTCGGTCCGCGAGAGCATTTGGAAGGCTCCAAGGGCTTCGGCATCGGTGACGGAGTCGTATTTGATCCGTCCCATATCCCGAAGAAAAGAGTGTTCAGGCCCAACGGACGCATAATCCAGCCCCGCCGAAACTGAGTGCGTGGCCGCAATATTCCCGTCACCGTCCTGCAGCACATAGCTGCGCGTGCCCTGCAGAACTCCGACCGCCGCACCTTTTGCGAATCGAGCTGCGTGTTCTCCGAGTGCGGCACCGCGGCCACCGGCCTCGACGCCGGTCATCCTGACGCTTTCGTCGTTCAGGAATGGGTGGAAGAGGCCGATCGCGTTCGAACCGCCGCCCACGCATGCGACAAGTTGGTCAGGGAGTTTTCCAGTGTGTTCGACGATCTGTTTGCGAGCCTCGCGGCCGATCACGCTCTGGAATTCCCGGACCATCAGCGGATACGGATGCGGCCCTAGAGCGGAGCCGAGAAGGTAGTAAGTATCCTTTATGTTTGACACCCAATCGCGCAAAGCCTCGTTGATCGCGTCTTTGAGCGTCCTCGAACCCGTATCGACGGCCCGTACTTCGGCCCCCAAAAGCTGCATTCGAAAGACATTCAATTCCTGACGGCGGATATCTTCGCTGCCCATATAAACGACGCATTTTAGGCCGAAGAGAGCGCAAACGGTCGCGGTCGCGACGCCGTGCTGGCCGGCACCGGTTTCGGCAACGACGCGCGATCTTCCCATGCGGCGGGCGAGCAGGATCTGGCCGAGACAGTTATTTATCTTGTGGGCGCCAGTGTGATTAAGGTCCTCGCGTTTCAGGAAGATCTTTGCACCTCCAAGTTCCTTGGTAAGCCTTTTAGCGAAATAAAGAGCCGTTGGCCGGCCGGAATAATGACGTAGAAGGCCAGCGAGTTCGGCGTGGAACTCCGGATCGTCGCGTGCGGCAAGGAACGCATCGTTCAATTCGTCCAGCGGAGCAACTAGCGTTTCGGGGACGAAACGTCCGCCGAATTCTCCCCAATAGCCCTCATTGTCAGGCTCAAAATTCATAGAACACCCTTTGCCGCTTCGATAAATGCGGCAACCTTTGCCGGATCCTTTTTTCCTTTTATCGATTCGAGTTTGCTGCATGCATCAACACAGAATGGACGTACCTTTCGGATGGCGTTGGCCACGTTCTCCGGCCCGAGGCCGCCGGCGAGATAGACACGATCGAATTCCGCCGCGGCCTTTGCCGCAAGATTCCAATCCGAAACGCTGCCCGTCCCGCCGTATGCCCCCATTGCCGGCGCGTCGATAAGCAGGTCGATACCGCTTTCGCGGACCTCATCGAGGATCCGCATCGCAGCCCTCGCCTCGACGGCCCGTATCACTTTTAGGCCATTCGAGGTGCCGACCCTTCGGGCAAAGTTGAGGGATTCATCACCGTGAAGTTGCACGGAGTCGAGCCCGCAGAGCCTTGCGGTGGTCGCGATCTCCTCCTCGGTCGCATTCACAAAGACGCCCACCAATTGCACGGAGGCGCCGAGGTCTCCTGCGATCTCGGCTGCGATCGTCTTGGAGATGAATCTCGGGCTCTTCGAATAAAAATTCAGGCCGAGTTCGTTCGCTCCGCAGGCCGCAGCGTGCCGAGCATCGTCAAGGCTTGTGATCCCGCAGATCTTTACTCTAACCACGTGAACCTCCTGCCGCGGCGAGGGCTGCAAGCTTCTTTGACGGATCACCCGATGTCATCAGTGCCTCGCCGATCAGAAATCCGTCAAAGCCCGCCTCGCTAAGCTGCTCGATCTCTTCCGCGCAGCTGATCCCGCTTTCCGAAACGAGCAAACAGCCTTTCGGTTTGTGTCTTGCGAGGTCGAATGACGTCGAAAGATCGACCCTTAGTGAGTGCAGGTCGCGGTTATTTACACCGAGGACATTCGCACCGGCCTTCACCGCGGTATTGAGCTCGTCCAGACAATGTACTTCCACCAAGGCATCGAGCCCGAGAGAGTTGGTTGTCGAGAGTAAAGAGCGAAGATCATTCTCGCTCAATGCCGCAACGATCAGCAGGACCGCATCGGCACCTGCGATCGCGGCTTCATAGATCTGTATCGGATCGACAATGAAGTCCTTGCGAAGAAGCGGGACCGCGACGCTTCTGCGAGCATCTCGAAGATCGTCGAGAGAACCTCGAAAGTACTTCGGCTCAGTGAGTATCGAAATGGCTGCCGCACCGCTCGTCTCGTATGTGACGGCCCGCTCGCAGGCATCCGCGGCCGCGTCGATCACATCCTTCGAAGGCGACGCACGCTTGATCTCGGCGATAATGTTGACACGATCCCTGCGAGAAAGAGCGTCCGACAATCGGAAGCTGTCGTGGGCGAAGCGACAAGCTTCCGCCTCACCCCGGAGTTCCGCGAGGCCAGGCTTGCCGGAGCGGTCCGCAAAACGCTCGCGGGTTTCGGCAACGATCTTTTCGAGGAAGGTCGTCATGCCGCGATGGCTACCTCCGCCGAGAGAATATCGAGCTTCTCGAGCGTCTTGCCGCTGTCGATCGCATCGGCCGCTATGTCGGCCGCATCGACCAGTGAGTCCGCACCGCCAGCGATGAAGATCGCGGCTGCCGAATTTGCGATCACCATGTCACGGGCAGGACCGAGCTCACCTTCAAAGACAGAGCGGATCCTTGCGGCGCTCTCGGCAACGCATTCCGCCTTCGGAAGCGACTCCTTGCTCGCTTCAAGTCCGAAACTGTCGGCGGCAAGTTCGTAGCGGCGAATGCCTTCAGCGGTCACCTCGGCGGCAATGGTCGTTCCATTGATCGAGATCTCGTCAAGTCCATTGCTTCCGTTCACGACGAGCGAACGCTTTGTGCCAAGGCGGTGAAGCGCACTTGCCACCTTCGGAACAAGGTCCTCGGACCAGGTGCCGATCACCTGATATTCCGCAAACGCGGGGTTTGCGAGCGGCCCTATGCAGTTGAAGATCGTCGGAAACGGGAGGCTGCGGCGAGCATCGGCAAGCTTGGACGACAGCCGATGGAATGCCGGTGCGAACAGAAAGGCGAGTCCGTGGCGTCGCAGGTTCATTTCTGCTGAAGCGGGGCCGAGTGACGGTTCGAGCCCAAGGGCAGACAGAACGTCAATGGCACCCGAACGGCTTGTCGCGGCACGATTTCCGTGTTTTGCGACCTTTTGCCCGGCCGCCGCCGTAACGATGGCAGCAGCGGTCGAGACGTTGAACGGCTTTTGCGAACCGCCGCCTGTGCCGACGATGTCCACGCTGTCCTCGTGGCCGCGAATTCGTCGGCATCGGTTGCGAAGCACGCCTGCAAAGCCATAGATCTCGTCTTCTGTAATGCCTTTCTCGTTCCACGCGGAGAGAAGCTCGACAAGCAGCCTCCGATCCTCGCAGGCGAGAATTGCGTCAATCACCGCTTCGGTATTTTCTGCCGAAACGTCTGCACCTCGTTTCATTCCAAGTAGCGTCGTATGTATTAGGTCAATCATCCCAGTTCTCCGGTTTCTGCCAGATCGATCGCGCGCATCAGGCCTTTTGCTTTATTTATCGTTTCCTCAAACTCTGATGCCGCAACTGAATCAGCGACAATTCCTGCTCCTGCCTGGATCGTCGCGACTCCGTTCTCAAGAACGAGCGTTCGGATAGAAATGCAGGTGTCCATATTTCCGCGATAGTCGAAATAGCCGATCGCACCGGCGTAAATTCCTCTCGATGTCGGCTCGAGCCCGCGTATGATCTCGATCGCTCGCACTTTCGGCGCTCCAGAGACCGTTCCGGCCGGGAAACAGGCAGCAAATGCGTCAAACATATCCTTGCCGTCGGCAAGCGTAGCGGAAAGCGAACTTACGAGATGCTGAACGTGGGAATATTTCTCGACGGCCATTAGAGAATCGACCTTTACGGAACCGAATTCTGAAACACGGCCGAGGTCGTTGCGGCCGAGATCCACGAGCATCATATGCTCGGAAACTTCCTTTGCGTCAGCCTTCATTTCAAGGGCGAGTTGAGCGTCTTCCGTCGCGTCCGCACCGCGAGGACGAGTTCCGGCGATGGGGCGATATTCGAGTCTCCGATCCGTGCAGCGGACGAGCATCTCAGGCGATGCACCGATAATACTGCGTTCGCCGATCTGCATGAGGAACATATACGGAGACGGATTCAGCGACCGCAACGCACGATAGATCGCAACGGGCGATGCCTTCGTTGCGCGCGTAAAACGCTGTGAATAGACCGCCTGATAGCAGTCGCCCGCTTTGATGTATTCCTTGATCCTATCGACCGCCGCCTCAAATTGAGCACGAGTTTGATTTGACTCCGCCGGTTGAGATCCGCTCTTTTCGATGCGTGCAAGGGAGACGTTCTTGTCACTCTCGAGAAGCGAGCGGATCTCTGCATTTCGCAGCTTTGCCTGGTCGAGTTCGTGCTTCGGTGCGAGCGTTACTATCTTGATCGTCTGCTGTGCGTGATCGAAAGCGATCACCGAGCGATAGATCATCAGCGACGAGGTCGGTGCTTCATTTTGCCTGAGCAAGGGTTCGAAGGCTTCGCAAGCGTCAAAACCGATGCATCCGATAGCACCACCAATGAACGCCGGGAGACCGTTCTCGTCGATCGCTTTGCTTTCGGCAAAGATCCGTCTAAGCTCGCCGAATGCTTCAGTTCCGCCTTCGATCGTCCGTATCGGATCGGCACCGATGAACGAGTATCTTGCAAGGTTTTCGCCGCCTTCGACGCTTTCGAGCAAGAACGAATGTGTCGAACTTGCGGAGAGTTTTAGGTAAACGGCAAGCGGAGTCAGCAGGTCGGCGGGGATCAGATCGACCACAGGCTTGAGTAAAATAGTTTGTTGCGGACTCGAATTCATTGCAGAAAATCAGAAGTCAAAAGTAAAAATTCAAACACAAAAACGCCGCTTGAACGGTATGTTTCAAGCGGCGTCCTTTGATAGATCTGAGTTTTATCTAGTTCTTAACTGTCAGATGCGATCTTAAAGACGCGCCGGTAAACTGCCACCAAAAAAAGGTGTACAGGTCAAACGCGTAATAGATCGCTCCGAAGAACTTCATCGAGAGTTACGATAGCACAAACGCCGACGGGCGTGTCAACCGCTTTCTTGAAAAAACTTTCAGCGTCGCAAATGGCTACATCTTTGCCGGCACTTCAATGCCAAGGTCCGCGAGTGCAGCTTTTAGGCTCCTTGAGGCAAAAAATGCCGCTGAGACCAATACGGCACGCCGCGTCGCATCAGCTTCTGCGATGATCTTGTGATTGTGGTAGAAGAGGTTGAAAGCCTTCGCGAGGTTGAATGTGTATTTCGCGAGGATCGCCGGTTCGTTGGCATTTGCCGCTTGCAGGATCGTCTCTTCAAGGCGTGAAGCAAGTGCGACCAATGCCCAGATCTCATCGCCGCCTTCGCCCGCAAAAACTTCGTTGACGTTCCCCTTGTCAGCAAGGTTCGGCAAGAGGGAATCCACGCTTTCGCCTTTCTCGGCGAGTTTCCTGAAGATCGAATTCGCCCGCACCGCAGAATATTGACAGAAGCAGCCCGTCTCGCCTTCGAACGAAAGAGCTTCCTTGAAATCAAAGACGATCACAGTATTGCGGGTAAACTTGAGAAGAAAATATCGAAGGGCACCTATCGCAAGTTGATGGGCGATGTGCCGCTTTTCTTCTTCGCTCTCTTCAGGATGACGCGATCCAACCTCGGCGTACGCGTTCGCCTCGAGACGGTCGATCAGGTCGTCGGCCTTTACGCCAAGGCCTTTGCGGCCGCTCATTTCAATGAAAGTCCGCTTGCGGTCGTCGTCCGAGAGTTTGAAGCCGAGTTCCTCTGCCGCAGACGGAGAAAGAGCGACCATCTCGTACGCAAGGTGGACGCTCGCCGAAAGCCCGCGTTCGGGCGAGATCGCGGCCACGCCTTTTTTTACGATCTCCTGCGGATAGGACTGTCGCGTATCGATGACGTTATAGATCTTTTCGCCGCCGCCGAACGTCGGATGCGCGGCAGAACCTTCGCCGGCCGTAGTGATCCAAACCTCGCCGCCGGCATCGGTACGGAAAGGTCGATAATTGAAATCGAGGCCGAGAATGCCGAGCTTCCACATCTGATACGCGATGTCCTTGCCCGTGTAAGTTACCGTACCGTTCGAGCGGACAAGGATCTTGTCGGCCTCGTGCTCGTCGGTGCCCGAATGTTCCTCGAAAGGCATCACCCAGCAGCCCGCGTGCTTGCCCTCGCTCTCAAAACGCACGACACCAAGTTCTTTCATCGTGCCGAAAGCCTTGTCCCAAAAATGAAGATGCAGGATCTCGGATTCACGCGGAAGCAGATCGTAGTAGATCGAAAGGCGCTCCATCGTTTCGAGAATGCACTCGACATTTCGGGTTGCGACGAAGTCAGCAAATTCGGCGGTGGCGTTGCCGCCTTCTTCAAGAGCGTGGAGCACTTCGGCCCGACGTTCCTTCAACGACTCGTCGGTCTGAAACGTCTGACCGACCTTTGCGTAAAGGTCCCAGCAATAATGATCAAAACGCTTGCCTTGAGCCGTTAGCTCTTTGTCCAAAGCCTTGACCGAATCAAGATCGCGTCCTTCGAGATAAAGAAACCCGACCACGACATCGGCAACTTGAACACCCGTGTTGTCGATATAGTTCTGGATCTCGACATCTTTGCCTGTGCTCGTCAAAATGCGGGCGAATGTGTCGCCGAGAACGGAATTTCGCACGTGGCCAATGTGTGCGGCCTTGTTCGGATTGACCGAAGTGTGTTCGATACACACCTTTGCACGCTCTTTTGCGGCTACTTTGCTTAAGGGTTCGAGTTGGGTGTTCTGTGCAAGAAAATCCGCACGGTCGAAGAAGATGTTCAAATAGCCTGCACCGGCGACGTCAACGCGTTCAACGCCGGGCGTGCCTTCGATCGCCGTCTTCAAGGTTTCGCCGATCGCGCGCGGATTCGCCTTTTCGCCGGTCTGCTGTTTTATCAGCTTTGCGAGTTCGAATGCAACAGGGAACGCCAGATCGCCAAGCTCTGTTTTTGGCGGAACTTCGGCAGCAATATTCTCAAGTCTTATGGAAAAGTGGGTTTCGGCGGCGGCTTTGACCTTTTCGTCGAGCAAAGCCCGTAGTTCTAATAGCGTCATGACAGTCAAGATAAACGCCAAATTATATCGTTACGAAAGCAAAAATAACAGCGACGCAGCCCACTGCGAATTGCCCGAACTTTTTATTTTGCAGCGAAATAGCTAAAATCAAGACCGATGAGGACACTCTATTTTGACTGTTTTTCGGGCGCAAGCGGGAATATGATCCTCGCCGGGCTGATCGAGCTCGGCGTGGACGCGGACGTTTTACGAAGCGAACTTGCGAAGCTCAACCTCGAAGGGATCGATCTCGTTATCGAAAAGGTTGACCGCTCAGGTATCAATTCGACCCATGTCGAGGTCAAATATCCGCACGAGCACGTCCATCGCCATTTGAAGGATATCGTGAAGATTATCAGCGAAAGTTCGCTCAACGATACGATAAAAGAGCGATCGGTGGCGATCTTTACACGTTTGGCCGAGGCTGAAGCGAAAGTGCATGGAATCTCGGTCGAACGCGTGCATTTTCACGAAGTCGGGGCGTTGGACGCGATCGTTGATATCGTCGGAGCGTGCATTGGCTTTGAAATGCTGGGAATAGAGAATTTCGTCGCCTCTTCGCTCAACCTCGGTAGCGGGACGATCGAGATCGCACACGGGAAGTTTCCCGTTCCGCCGCCCGCGGTCGCAGAGTTGGTTCGCGGAATTCCGGTCCACTCGAGCGAAGATACGGGCGAGTTGGTGACGCCGACCGGTGCAGCGATAATCTCAACGTTATGTGAAGGTTACGGCACATTACCTGAGATAAAGATCGAACAAATTGGTTATGGCGCCGGCACCCGCGATCGTAAGGGGTCGCCAAACGTCATTCGCCTGATCTTGGGCGAAACAATTGGTACGACGATCTCGCCGAGCCGCGCGGTCGAGAAGCTTGTCGTACTTGAATCGAATATCGACGATGCTTCGCCTCAGACGCTTGGTTTCGCGATGGAAAGGGCATTTGAGGCAAATGCCTTGGACTGCTGGTTCACGCCGATCCAGATGAAAAAAGATCGCCCGGCAACGCTATTGTCTATATTGTGCGAACCGTCTGACGTCGAACGTATCCAACAACTCCTGTTCCGCGAGACGACGACGCTCGGTATTCGTCAGCGTGAGGTTGAGCGAGTGAGCCTGGAAAGGACCTCAGAAACGCTTTCGACCGAGTTCGGAGAAGTTCGAGTAAAGGTTTCGCGGTTAGATGGTAAAGTATTGACACGAAAGGCCGAATTCGACGACCTGAAGCGTATTGCCGGCGAAACCGGTGAGCCATTGAGGAGCATTGCCGCAAAGATCGAGAGAATACTAGACGAGCAGGACGAGGCCTTGACGAAGGCAGCTGCGAAAGGCTGATGGCAGGGAAAACGAAGAAAAGAACCAAGAAGAACTCGGTCGATCTAAAGAAGATCGCGGCCGGCGTCCGGCTTATTCTCGAAGGCATCGGCGAAGACCCGAATCGTGACGGCCTCGTCAAAACGCCGGAGCGCGTAGCGGATTTTTACGCGGAGTTGACCGAAGGAATGTGGATCGACCCGAGCGAGTTCATCGTCCCTTTGCCGGGTGATTCGCACGACGAGATGGTCCTGGTGAAGGACATTTCTATCTCGTCGATCTGCGAACATCACCTCGCACCGTTCACCGGAAAATGCCATATAGCGTACATTCCCAAGGACGGCCGCATCGTCGGCCTGTCAAAACTCGCACGCCTTGCCGAGGTTTTCTCGCGACGCCTGCAGGTTCAGGAACGCCTTACGCAGGAGATCGCGAATACGTTGTTCGAGAATCTAAAACCGCTCGGCGTGATGGTCGTGATCGAGGCCGAGCATACGTGTATGACGCTTCGCGGCGTTAGAAAACCCGGTTCTGTCACGGTCACATCCGCGGTTCTCGGCGGCTTCCGAAGCGACCCGCGAACACGTGCCGAGGCGATGGCCCATATAAAAGGATAATGATGAAAAGGATATTCGTTATTTTGTCGCTTGCGTCTTTGCTCGCGATCGGTGTTCCCGCACAGGATCTCACAGCAAGGTTCAGCGAAGCTAAGATGCGCGATCGCGTGAAAACTCTTTCGTCTGACGCGTTCGAAGGCCGCGGGCCAGGAACTCCCGGCGGTCAGAAGGCCGCCAAATATATCGCCGAACAGATGCGTGCGGCAGGTGTCCGACCCGGTAATGGCAAGAGCTATTATCAGCAGATAGATTTCGTCGCTCTTAAGGCCGATCCGAATACGAAACTGCAAGTTTCGGGCAAGAACGGCGGGAAGGACTATCGATTCCTAGATGACTTCGTTGCCTCGACCGGTGCTCAGCGGCCTTCGATCAATACGAAAGCGGAGCTAGTCTTTATGGGCTATGGCATCGATGCCCCGCTTTATAAATGGAACGATTACAAGGGCAGCGCCAACGACTTTCGCGGCAAGTATCTGATGATCCTTGTCAACGATCCGCCCGCGACAAAGAGCGAGCCCGATCTGTTCGGGGGTGATGCACTTACTTACTTTGGCCGCTGGACATACAAATACGAAGAGGCGGCACGCCGCGGCGCTGCGGGCGTAATTCTAGTTCACACGGACAAGTCTGCAGGCTATGGATGGAATGTCATCCGCAGTTCGAACGGCAGTTGGCGGTATGAGATCCTGCGTACGAAGAACGACAAGACGCCTTACCTCGATGTCCGGGCGTGGGCGACCGAAGATGCTGCTGAAAATATCCTCGAGCAAGCCGGATTGAACCTCAAAGACCTATCGAAAGCTGCGAAGAGCCGTGATTTCAAACCGGTAAAGACCGGCCTTACCGTCAGCCTCAATCTCGAGAGCGAGACAAAGCATATCTCTTCGCCGAATGTTGTCGGAAAAGTTGCAGGGAGCGATCCAAAATTGAGCTCGCAATACGTGGTATATACGGCGCATTACGATCATCTCGGCATCGGTGAACCGAATAAGGACGGCGACAAGATATATAACGGTGCGTACGATAATGCGTCAGGCGTGAGTGCCGTCCTCGGAATCGCGGAGGTCTTGGCGAAAATGCCGATCAAACAGCGGCCGAAGCGCTCGATCTTTTTTCTCTTCCCGACGGCAGAAGAGCAAGGCCTTCTCGGTGCGGAATACTATTCGCGGCATCCGCTTGTGCCGCTCGCCAAAACGGCCGCAAACATCAATCTTGACGGCGTGAATTTTGTCGGCAAGGTCGATGATTTTGTTGCACTCGGGGCAAATCGTTCGTCGATGATCGATCTCATTGAAGAGGCCGCGAAAGAGCGCAAGTTCACGATAAAGGACGATCCGGATCCCGGACAAGGCTTCTTTTTCCGCTCGGATCACTTTCCCTTTGCGAAGGTCGGAGTTCCGGCGGTCAATTTCTCTCACGGCGACCATTTCCTCGACAAGTCGAATAAGGACGCCTCTAGGTTCTTGTCCGATTACACCGAAAAGTACTATCACCAGGTCGGCGATGAATATCACGATTGGTGGGATATGTCCGCGATGGTGCAGGAGGCGGAGTTCGCGCTCTCGTTCGGCATCAAGATAGCCAATGCTCCGAAGGTGCCGCGGTACAAGGCAAGCGACGAATTCTCGACGGCAGACAGGAAGAGAATGCCTTAACTGGAGACTTGAGGTTATCGGAACCACATGGTTAAAAGACGAAAAGTGGGTTCGCTCGTCAATCGACAAGACGAACCGGCGAGCGAGAATACGGCGGACTCGGCTGACTCTGCTTCAAACCCGAAGAAATCGGACTGGTTCGGTATGGATGCCGGCAGGGCTTGGATCGCCGACGATTTTGATGAATTGCCGGAGGATATTCTCGAACTAATGGCAGACCCAAAGATCTTTCCGGACGAGGATGAAGATGAGTTGACTAGCCTCAAGGACTGATATGTTCAGGTTGCCGGTTTTACAATACTTTTGATCGTAAATGCCAGAAACTTTCTATATTACAACTCCGATCTATTATGCGAACAGCTTGCCGCATCTAGGGCATTTGTACACGACGATCGTTGCGGACACGATACGCCGTTATAAGCGACAGCGTGGGTTCGATACCTATTTTCTGACGGGAACTGACGAGCACGGTATCAACATCCAGCGTGCAGCTGAAAAAGCCGGCCGCACGCCGAAAGAGCAGGTCGATCTGATCTCAGGTGAGTTGAAGCGAATGTTCGCGTCCTTTGGCCTCGATACGGCGAATGGCGGGTATGACATCTTTATGCGTACGACCGAGTCGTTCCATTATGCCGGTGCGCAGAAGTTTTGGCTCGATATCGCGAAGAACAAGACGCCGAAGGGGAATTCGACGATCTATAAAGGCTTTTACGAAGGCTGGTTCTGTGCCCCGTGCGCCGAGTTCAAGACCGAGGAGCAATACTTCATTCCGGAGGGCTCAGACCAGCCGCATTGTCCTATACACGAGCGTCCACTCGATAAGATCGCGGAGGAAAGCTATTTTTTCCGCTTATCGGATTATGACGAATTTCTCATCGATCTGATCGAGAACACAGATGGACTTGTTCGCCCTGAAGCGCGAAAGAACGAGGTGCTTTCGTTCATACGCGCCGGATTGCAGGACCTTTCTATCAGCCGGCAGCGGTCGGCGGTCTCCTGGGGAATTCCCGTTCCCGGCGACGATGACCACGTGATGTACGTCTGGCTCGATGCATTGTCGAATTACATCACGGCCTTAGGCTATGGAAGCGCCGATCCGTCAGCCTTTGAGAAGTACTGGCAGAATGTAACGCATCTGGTCGGAAAGGACATCCTTCGGTTTCATACTGTCTATTGGTTCTCATTTCTTGTGGCCGCTGGCCTGAAACTTCCGACGACGGTGTTCGCTCACGGAATGTGGCTCGATGCGGACGGGCGAAAGATGGGAAAGACAATAGGTAACGTCATAGAAGTTGATGTGTTGCTTGAGCATTTTCAGGTCGATGCCGTCCGCTATTTTGTCCTTCGTGAAATGGTCTTTGGCCAAGACGGGAAGTTCGGGTATGAGAATCTCATCGACCGCGCGAATGCCGATCTTGCAAGCGGTCTCGGCAACCTCGCGAGCCGTACGCTCTCGATGATCGCGAAATACCGTGACGGCAAAATTCCGGGAGGCGGCGTCGGTGAATTCGCTCAATGTGTTCGGTCAAACCGTGATGAGTTCATCAAGCATTTCGACAATCTCGAACTGAGTCAGGCACTCGAATCTGCCTGGGCCGCGATCTCTGCGGCGGACAAGATGATCTCGGACGCAAAGCCCTGGCTGCTCGCAAAAGATCCGGCCAATGCGCAGGAACTGAACGACGTTCTTTACCAAGCCGCCGAAACGCTTCGCTGGCTGTGTGTGATGCTTTACCCCGTAATGCCCCGTTCGTGTGAAAAGATCTATAGACAGTTCGGGTTGAATGATGAGTTGGGGATAGCCGACCCGGCAAAACTCGAATGGGGCGGGCTCGCGGCCGGTACGACGATAGGCGAGAGCGAGGCAGTTTTCCCAAGGATCGATAAGGTAAAAGTTATGACTGAGATAAACGAAAAGAAAGACGACGCGGCAGATGCACTTAAGGGGACGGCGCCCAAAGACTCCACTTCAGGTTCCCCTCCTAACGAAGGAGCGATGGCCGAAGGCCGGGGTGGTTCTCTCGCTGAGACGGGAAACGACTTTATTACCATTGACGATTTTCTAAAGGTGGAATTGCGCGTCGGCGAGATCAAGGTCGCAGAACGGATTCCGAATGCGGATAAGCTTCTGCGTTTCGAGATCGATCTCGGCGAGGAAAAGCCGCGGCAGATACTCGCAGGTCTTGCCGAGTATTACGAACCCGAAAAACTTATCGGCCGCAAGGTGGTCGTTGTAGCGAATCTCAAGCCACGCAAAATGCGCGGCCTGGAGTCCCAAGGGATGATCTGCGCCGCATCTCTCGAAGACGGTTCCGGCCCGAATCCGGCCCTCGCAACCTTCCTCGAAGACGTCGAGATCGGGGCGAGGTTGAAATGAGGGGCCTGCCAATCCTAGTTGGTGCATTGTTCGTGTTCGGTTGTGCTGTAAAACCGCCAGATGGGTGGACGGAATTCGTTGCCAAGGATGCCGGTTTTAGTGTTAAGCTTCCGTGCGCTCCCGGACGTGAGGTTGAAGAGTACCCCTACAAAGCGGGAAAGCGTTACGGCTACAAATATTCCTGCGACAGTAATGGAATCGGATACAGGATTACTTTTGGTGACCATAATCCGGATACTGGGGAGAGCGTTCAAAAGTTTTTGGAATACTCTGAAGGGGATTTGGAACTAGCATTCAAAGACAGCATAAAAGAAAAGCAGGAGGTCCAGGTGGATGGTTTCCACGGACGGATGTACTTGCTCCATATTGACGAAAGGAAATACCTATGGACTGCCATCGTGTCGAATAATAAAGGAGTCTTACACGTCACTCTGGTACCGTTGTCGACGCCGGGGGCAGAAAAGGGATCGGAAACGTTTGAGCGAGTGCTTAGCTCGGTTCGGTTCCCTTCGCAATGATCCTGATCGATTCTCATTGCCATATTGACGGGGAAGGTTTCGACGCCGATCGGGACGAGGTCGTTGCGCGTGCTAGGGCGGCGGGCGTTCGGGCGATGCTGAACGTTGGGACGGGTGATCCGCATTCGGATGATCTTCGAAGAGCCGTCGCCGTCGCCGAAAAGTACGAGAATGTTTTCGCGAGCGTCGGTGTCCATCCGCACGATGCGAAGTTATACGACGATGCCGCCGAAGCTCATCTGATCGAGCTCGTGAAAAGCTCCAATAGGGTCATTGCGTGGGGCGAGATCGGGCTGGATTATCATTACGATCACAGCCCTCATGAAGTGCAGCGTGACGTTTTTCGCAGGCAGATCAGAGTTGCAAAAGGGTTGAATTTGCCGATCATAATTCACAGCCGTGCGGCTGACGAAGAAACGGTTGAGATCTTAAAGGAAACGTATGGGGATGCGGACGAGGGCGTCCGCGTTCCGCCCGGGATAATGCATTGCTTTGGCGGAACGCCCGAGATGGCAAAAAGTTGTCTTGATCTTGGTTTTCTTATCTCCTTTGCTGGCAACGTTACGTTCAAGAAAGCTGAGAATCTGCGTGAGGCTGCTCGCGTCGTTCCGTTTGACAGATTGTTGGTTGAAACCGACTGCCCATTCCTAACGCCGGTACCTTTTCGCGGGAAAAGGAACGAACCTGCGTTCGTTGTTCATACGGCGGAGTTTCTTGCGGAACTTTACGGAGTTTCGCCCGCCGCGATCGCCGAACACACGACGCGAAATTTTCTGGATCTATTCAAATTGAGTTTGGCCGCGGATTGACGCGGATATCGCAGATCGGCAGCGAAATAGAAAGCTTTCATCTGCGTCATTTGCGTTGATGCGGTAAAATAACTATTAAACTATGGCAAAAGAGAATTCATTTGATGTCGTCTCAAAGACGGATTATGCAGAGGTTACGAACGCTCTGAATCAGACCGCGAAAGAAGTATCTCAGCGGTTCGATTTCAAAGGCAGCAAGGCGACGGCGGAACTTCAGGATAAGGATCTTGTGTTATCGGCCGAGGATGAAACGAAGCTTCGCAATATGAACGATATTCTTCAGGGCAAGCTTGTAAAACGCGGCGTTTCGCTCAAGGCTCTCGATTATCAGAAGATCGAACCGGCCGCCGGCGGAACTGTTCGTCAGACGGTCAAGATACAGGCTGGTATTCCGGGTGATAAGGCAAAAGAGATCGTCAAGTTCATCAAAGACGCGAAGTTGAAGGTGCAGGCTTCGATCCAGGGCGACACTGTTCGCGTTTCGGGCAAGGACCGCGACACGCTCCAAGACGTGATCGCACGGCTCAAGGCAAAAGACTTCGGCATCGATATGCAGTTCGATAATTACCGTTAGGAATGCAGACCTTCGCATACGTAAAAAGGGAAGTCATCTCCAAAACTTCGGCACGCAAGGTCTTCGACGTTGTAAAAGATGAGCTGAAGCTTGTCGAAGCCGAGTTCGAAGCACAGGCGCGTTCGAATATTCGTGTCGTTAATTTCCTTAGCGATTACCTGCGTGCGTCGGGCGGCAAACGAGTTCGGCCGGCCCTTCTGATCCTTACGAATTACGCGTGCGGCGGGCAAGGTGATGCCGAGAATGTAATTCGGCTCGCGACCGTTATGGAGATGCTCCATACAGCGACGCTCGTCCACGACGACATCATCGACAACGCCGACACGCGTCGCGGCCGGCCAAGCATAAACGCGAGATTCGGCAATCAGACCTCGGTGCTGATGGGCGATTGGCTCTATATGTCGGCCTTCGAGACGTCGCTCGCCGAGCGTAAACTCGAGATCCTCGATGTTCTCACGCGACTCACTCGCAAGATGACCGAGGGCGAACTGATCCAAATGACGATGATCGGCCGACTTGATATCACTGAGGCCGAGTATTTTGACATACTGAAGCGCAAGACCGCGTATCTATTCTCTGCATGCTGCGAGATCGGTGCGATGGCCGCCGGTGCGGATCAAGCGACGGTCGCGGCAATGAGATCATACGGCCTCGACCTCGGAATCGCTTTTCAGCTCGCAGATGACCTTCTTGACCTGACTGCTGACGACGAAAGCCTGGGCAAGGCCGCGGGCGTCGATCTGCTCGAAGGCAAGCTCACGCTTCCGCTCATCAAGCTGCTTGAGGTCGAACCCGAACTACGCCCCGAGTTTGAAAGAATGATGCTTTCCGGAGCCTACGATGACTTCTCCAGGGCGATGATAATCGACCGCCTCTACCTCCACGGTATCGTTGACAGCATAAGGGAGCGCGCTTATGCACATGCCGAATCCGCAAAAAAAGTGCTTGATGTTTTAAGCAAAACCTTGTATCGTCAGACATTGGAAGAGATTCCCCGATTTGTTATCCAACGTCGAAGCTAGACAGGCACGCAACAACTTAAAGCAATCTCTCAATGCATCTTAAGTACCGCTAGATCAGTATGTTAGACGAAAATCTTATAGCAACACTTGAACAAAGTTTGCGTCAAACCCGCAACGCTCAAAACCGTTTGATGGGGCGTTTGCGCGAGGCCGAAGGTGAAGTTGAAGTGCTTAGGCAAGAAATAACTGCTTTAGAAAATAGCGCTTCACAGACCGAGCAAGCGATCGACAGCCTACTCGTTACCATGCGCAGCGGATCGCGGGGACGGCTGCTCGGCCGCAACATTCAGATCTCCGACGAGAACGGTTCAGTCTCTAGTCAGCCTGCCGAAACCTTTCGGAGCGAACCGAATCGAGAGGCGCGTTCTTCGACCGTTTCTTATTTGAGCCATCACCGAACGGTCCCGTCGATCTCACAGAACATCGAACCGCTTACGAACCGATTCTCGGACCGTACGATCACTCAGGCGTGTACGCTTCTTTTACGCGAAGCGGGGCGTCCGCTTCATGTAAATGAGCTTTACAATCTGCTTATCTCGGGCGGGATGAAGTTCAAAGGCAACAACCCGACGATCTCGATCGCGGTTTCGCTCAACCGAAATCGTCGATTCCGCAAGGTCGATCCCGGCACCTTTGATCTCATAATGCGCGAGGCCGTCCAGACGGGCACCTAAAGATCTTCGATCGCACCGATTTTCCGGGAAGACTAGGAGCAAGCTTTCTGCTTTCAGAAGCTTGTTCCTTTTCTGTTGTGTGCTAAAATCTAGCCAATTTTTCAAGCAGTATCATTGACTTTCGACCGGATCAGCATAAGGCAGGCGGCTCAAATTGCCCGGGCACTTGTCTTTAGGCGGTTTGTATTCGCACACCCGAGGAAGATATGAAGCTTAGAGTAACGATCAACGACGGATCTCTCGCAGGCCAGGTATTTGAGCTCGAGAACGGCTTTCTCTCGATAGGACGAGCCGATTCTTGCAGTATCAGGTTCAATCCGATGGTCGAGACGGCCGCATCGAAGCAGCACGCGTTCATCGAGAGCAAGTTCGACGGATACTACATCACCGACAATCAGAGCACGAACGGAACGTTCGTTAATGACCAACGCATCTCGGCGCCGACGCTGCTGTCAAATGGGGACAAGATACAGTTCGGCCGCAACGGCATTACTGCGTTCGTCTCGCTTGCGGGTGATTCCGTGCCGACAATACCCCGCGAAGAGTTTCGCGAGCTGCAGGTCGATGAGTTCAACAGGAAGGTTGAAAAAGCGCAGAGCATCCAAGGCTCGCTCGGCAACTTCGGGCTAAATTCGGCGATCGCCGTCAAGCCGGAGACGAGCTCGACAGGCAAGTACATCGGCATCGGCGTCACGCTCTTTGCCCTCGTGTTCCTGATCCTGATCGTTATGGGGATCGTTTTCTTGAGTATCGGGCCCGTAGCAGCGGTGATCGCAGCGATAGTCGCCTTTGTCCCCGCGATGATCTACCTGATGCCGGTTCTCTGGCTCGACCGATATGATCCGGAGCCGATCTGGCTGCTTGCCCTTGCCTTTGCTTGGGGAGCCTTGGTCGCGGTCATTTTTTCGTTCGTTGTCAATACGGTCTTCGGAATTGCGGTCGGGATGGCGATCTCGCCGGATGTTGGGCAGGCGGCAGGTGCGGTAATGTCCGCGCCGATCTTTGAAGAAGGCTCAAAGGGCCTGGGCGTCCTTATCCTCTTGATCTTCTTCCGAAAGTATTTTGACGACATTCTGGACGGCATCGTCTTTGCGAGCGTGATCGCTCTCGGTTTTGCGACCGTTGAGAACGTGCTTTATTACGGCAGAGGGCTGCTTGGCGGCGGTTTCGGCGGATTGATGCTGCTCTTTGTTCTGCGCGGGATAATGTCGCCTTTTGCTCACGCGACATTCACTTCAATGACCGGAATCGGATGCGGTATCGCGCGCGAGTCGCACAATAAAGCCGTGCGGATCATCATGCCGGTCGTGGGATACTTCGGGGCAGTGCTTCTGCATGCGATCTGGAACGGCATGGCAGTGCTTGGCGGCACCGAAGGCTTTTTGCTCGGCTATTTCGTCGCCGAAATTCCGTTCTTCCTTATCTTCGTCGGCTTTAGCCTTTTTATTATGCGGCGGCAGGGAAAGATCTTGAAAGAGATGCTTGCGATTGATGTCGCACGCGGCCTCATTTCTCCGGAACTCGAACGGATCGCGACTTCTGCATTTCGCGGATTTGGCTGGGTCGTTCAGGGGATCTTCGAGGGTAAATTCGGAGCGAGAACCAAATATCTTCGCGCGGTCGGAAAGCTCGGCTTGAGCTATTGGCACATCCAGCGTGCGACCAAGGCGAAGGGCGAAACTGCAAGTTTCCAACAGAATCCGCTTCTCAGAGACGAGGTCCTGCGGCTCCGCGATCTGGTTTAGCCGGTATCTCGTTTTTGTGCAAAACGTGCATTTTGTGCATTTCGTGCGGACCGCAAAGGACCTAGTCCCCGTAGGGGACAAAGAATATAGCCCAGGGTAAGGCTGCTGGATTGCCACGAGCTTCAGCTCGTGGTTAGCTTCTCCTCAATATTCTGCCGGAGCGTGCGAAGCACGCGACAGAGAGAAGTCGGCGGCCGAGCCGCCTCCGAGGATTCATTTTCCGTCCTAAACCACGCCGTAAACGACGTGGCTATGCGAAGCCATTATCGAACAAGTATTTCTTCCGCGGTTTCGAATTCGAAAGTAACAAAGCTTGAACAAGGTGCTCCGAAAAGGAATCAAAAGCACCTCTTGACACGCGTGATATACTCGTAGAGATGGCGTAAACATATGTTTTACGCCCTGATCTTTGACAATAGTGACAATAATTGTAACCGCAGGTCGCCAGAACGCCGATTTTTGTTCCGTTTTGTTCCGCTTGTTCCGCCACGCGCGGAACGGAACAAACATCGAGGAAATTGTGAGTGGTGAATTGTGAGTGGTGAATTGTGAGTGGTGAATTGTGAGTGGTGAATTGTGAGTGGTGAATTGTGAGTGGTGAATTGTG